>NZ_OY782186.1:2400000-3000000 GCF_963677685.1 uncultured Bacteroides sp. | reverse complement strand
TGAATTCTTCTGAAGTATGGGATATCGTTCTTAATAGTGAGTTTGATTCTCTCGATGATGTGAAGGCATATGCTATTCATCCTGCGCATCTGGCTGCAGGGAAAATTTTAGCTGGAGTGAAAGAGAACCGTGCTTGTGTAGATTATGAAGTTTAAGTGCTAATTGATAAACAAAACCTTATGAAGAAGATTTCTTTATTATTATTTTTCTTTTCGTTTTCTTTTTTGAATTTACAGGCTCAGATTCAAGAACCTGTCAAGTTTAAAACTGAATTAAAGAATTTATCGGCTACTGAAGCTGAAATTCTTTTTTCTGCTACCATAGATAATGGGTGGCATGTTTATTCTACCGGACTTCCTGATGGTGGTCCTATTTCGGCTACTTTTACTGCAGAGAAAATAGAAGGAGCTCAACTTTTAGGTAAGCTTCAACCTCGTGGGAAAGAGATTACTAATTTTGATAAGATATTTGAAATGAAGCTTCGTTATTTTGAACATTCTGTGCAGTTTGCACAGAAAATTAAAATAACGGGTAAGACTTATCATGTAGAAGGTTATTTAGAATATGGAGCATGTAATGATGAAAGTTGCTTGCCTCCTACTGATGTTGCTTTCAGTTATTCAGGAAAAGGTGTATCGGGTGTAAATTCTACCCCTGTTAAAAAAGTGGTGAAGAAAACTGCAGATAAAACAGTGAAACCTGTTGTTACAGCAGTAGCTGCAGCTGCTCCTGTTGATACAACAAACAATATTGGGAATGATTCTACGGCTAAGACATTGGTAAATGTTTCGGTGAAAGATTTATGGGCGCCGGTAATAAATGAATTGCATTCTTTTGGTGAAACAACTTCACAAAAAGATATGTCATGGATTTATATATTTATTACTGGTTTCTTGGGTGGTTTACTGGCTCTGTTTACTCCATGTGTATGGCCTATCATTCCTATGACAGTTAGTTTTTTCTTAAAACGTACAAAAGACAAGAAGAAAGGTATTCGTGATGCTTGGACTTATGGTGCTTCTATTGTTGTTATTTATGTGGCTTTAGGTCTTGCTATTACTTTGATATTTGGTGCTAGTGCATTAAATGCTCTTTCTACGAATGCAATCTTTAATATCTTGTTTTGCTTGATGTTAATTGTTTTTGCAGCTTCTTTCTTTGGAGCTTTTGAACTTACGTTACCTTCTAAATGGAGTAATGCAGTAGATAGTAAAGCAGAAGCTACAAGTGGGCTGTTAAGTATATTTCTTATGGCCTTTACACTGTCATTGGTTTCTTTTTCTTGTACGGGTCCTATTATTGGATTTTTGCTGGTTCAAGTCTCTACAACAGGAAGTATTGTTGCACCGGCTATCGGTATGCTTGGTTTTGCTATTGCTTTGGCTTTGCCTTTCACATTATTTGCGCTTTTCCCTTCTTGGCTGAAATCTATGCCAAAATCGGGTGGATGGATGAATGTCATTAAAGTAACGTTAGGTTTTCTTGAACTAGCTTTTGCTCTGAAGTTTTTGTCTGTGGCTGATTTAGCTTATGGTTGGGGCATTTTAGATCGTGAAACTTTTCTTGCTTTGTGGATTGTACTCTTTGCTTTACTGGGTTTCTACTTGCTTGGAAAAATCAAGTTTCCGCATGATGATAATGATACTCACGTAAGTGTTCCTCGCTTTTTTATGGCTTTAGCCTCTTTGGCGTTTGCAGTATACATGATTCCCGGTTTGTGGGGGGCACCTTTAAAAGCAGTTAGTGCTTTTTCACCTCCTATGAATACGCAGGATTTCAATTTATATACCAATGAGATACATGCTAAGTTTGATGATTATGATGCTGGTATGGAATATGCTCGTAAAAACGGCAAACCGGTGATGGTCGATTTTACAGGATTTGGCTGTGTAAATTGTCGTAAGATGGAAGCAGCCGTATGGACAGATTCTAAAGTGGGTGATATAATCAATAATGATTATGTACTTATTAGCCTGTATGTTGATGATAAGAAACGATTGCCGGAGTCTATTAAGGTTAGTGAGAATGGTAAGGAACGTACATTGCGCACTGTTGGTGATAAGTGGAGCTATTTACAACGAGTGAAGTTTGGAGCTAATGCACAGCCTTTCTATGTCTTACTTGATAATGATGGTAAACCTTTGAACAAATCGTATGCTTATAATGAAGATATTCCTGCTTATGTGGATTTTTTGAAGACAGGTCTAGAAAATTATAAGAAGTAATTTGCTTCTATATACTTATAGAAAGTCCCGTTACATAAATTGATATGTGAACGGGACTTTTTTGTGTGTATAAATGAGCTTTTCTTTGTAGTATAATTTGATAAATTACTTAACTTTGTATTTATGAAGAAGTTCGCAGCAATAGATTTTGAAACAGCTAATGGGAAGAGAACTAGTGTTTGTTCCGTAGGCGTTGTTTTCGTTGTTGATGGAGAAATAGTTAATAGCTTATATCGGCTCATTAAGCCAAATCCGAATTATTACAGTTGGTTTTGCACTAATGTTCATGGATTGACTTATGAGGATACGAAAAATGCTCTAACTTTTCCTGAAGTTTGGATGGAAATTGCTCCCCAAATTGAAGGTTTTTCATTAGTAGCTCACAATGCTCGTTTTGACGAAGGCTGCCTTCGTGCGGTGTATGAATTATACGGGATGTCCTATCCTAATTATCCTTTTTATGATACATTACAAGCTTCTCGAAAAGTGTTTGGAAAAGGATTACCTAATCACCAACTACATACTGTATCGGCTGCCTGTGGCTTTGACTTACTTAATCATCACAATGCTTTAGCCGATGCGGAAGCTTGCGCTATGATAGCTTTGAAGGTGTTGCAGTTATAATGAAGAAATATTATTAAGATTTAAGATATGAAGAAAATAATCAATCCTTGGAAAGATAAAAAGGGTTACTATTGTTTTGGTTGTGCCTCGAATAATCCGGCTGGTGTGAAGATGGAATTTTATGAAGATGGTGAGGAAATTGTGAGCCTTTGGCATCTTAAATCAGAATATCAAGGTTGGATTAATACACTACATGGAGGTATACAAGCTGTTTTACTTGATGAGATCTGCGCATGGGTGATTCTTCGTAAATTGCAAACTACAGGTGTAACATCTAAAATGGAAACTCGCTATTTGAAATCTGTTGATACTACAGATGATTATGTATTGCTTCGTGCTCACATTCAGGAAAAGAAACGAAATATTATTTTAGTAGAAGCTGGCTTGTATAATCAACAAGGTGAACTCTGCACAAAAGCTCTTTGTACTTACTTTACTTTTTCACAAGAGAAATCACAAACAGAGATGCACTTTGCTGGATGTGATGTAGAGGAGGAAGAGTTAGATTTATTAATATAATATGAACAAACTGTTACGTAAAGCTTTCTTTTATTACAATTGTTTGTTTAAATATTGATTTTTGTGATAATTCTTTGGATGTTTCATGGAAATCATTTACATTTGCCGATATAAAACAGAAAATATGATTAGTACAACTACACATCATCATCATTCTCCTGACGAATAATTCGGTGGGCATGTATGATTTTGTATAGAGATGATATAGCGAGGCTTACCGATGAGGTAAGCCTTTTTTGTTTTCATGAATCAATAATAAATTAAAATAAGCATTATGTTAAGAATTGCAGTACAGGCTAAAGGTCGCCTTTTTGAAGAAACGATGGCTCTATTCGAAGAGTCTGATATTAAATTAAGCTCGTATAAACGGACATTACTAGTTCAGTCAACTAATTTCCCTATTGAAGTGCTTTTTCTTCGTGATGATGATATTCCTCAGTCTGTTGCTACAGGGGTAGCTGATCTTGGTATTGTCGGAGAAAATGAGTATGTGGAAAAACAAGAAAATGCTGTACTTGTGAAACGCTTAGGATTTAGTAAATGTCGACTGTCATTAGCTATTCCTAAGGATATTGAATATCCTGGTCTAGAGTGGTTTAATGGTAAAAAGATTGCAACGTCATATCCTGTAATTCTAAAGAAATACATGAAAGAACATGGTATTGATACGGAAGTTCATGTTATCACAGGCTCTGTGGAAGTGGCGCCTGGTATTGGTTTGGCAGATGCTATTTTTGATATCGTAAGTTCCGGTTCTACTTTGGTAAGTAATCGCTTGAAAGAGGTGGAGGTATTGATGAAATCTGAAGCTCTATTATTGGCTCACAAAGGTTTAAGTGAGGAGAAGAAAGAGATTCTTAATGAAATGCTTTTTCGGATGGATGCCGTGAAGACTGCTGAAGATAAGAAATATGTGCTAATGAACGCTCCTAAAGATAAATTAGAGGAGATTATTGATGTACTTCCGGGAATGAAAAGTCCTACGGTGATGCCATTGGCCCAAGAAAATTGGTGTTCTGTACATACTGTGCTTGATGAGAAATGCTTTTGGGAAATTATAGGGAAGTTAAAAGCCCTTGGTGCGGAAGGAATATTGGTGTTGCCGATAGAAAAAATGATATTATAAGAGTTTATTCTATACGCAATAAAATTATAAATAATAGTAAAGAGTATGATTCTTATTAATTATCCTAATAAAACACTTTGGCCGGAGATCCTTTCTCGGCCGTCACTTAATGCTGAAAACTTATTTGATACAGTGAGAAAAATCATTGATCATGTAAAAGTAGGAGGTGATAAAGCAGTATTAGCTTATGAAGCTGAATATGATAAAGTACAATTAAGCTCGTTGCTAGTTAGTGAAGCCGAATTAAAAGAAGCCGAAGAATTAGTTTGTGCGGAGTTAAAAACTGCAATTCATCTTGCTAAGAAAAATATAGAAATTTTTCATGCAGCTCAACGCTTTAATGGGAAAAAGATCGAAACGGTTTCAGGAGTTACTTGCTGGCAAAAGGCAGTACCTATTGAGAAAGTAGGGCTATATATTCCTGGTGGAACGGCTCCTTTGTTTTCCACTGTATTAATGTTGGCTGTTCCCGCGAAGTTAGCAGGTTGTAAGGAAGTTGTTCTTTGCAGTCCTCCGGCTAAAGACGGGAAAATACACCCAGCTGTATTATTTGCGGCTGCTGTAGCTGGGGTAGATAAAATTTATAAAGCGGGAGGAGTACAAGCTATTGCAGCTATGGCTTATGGTACGGAAAGTATTCCTAAAGTCTATAAGATTTTTGGTCCGGGAAATCAATATGTTACTGCTGCTAAGCAATTGGTTAGTTTGAAAGATGTTGCGATTGACATGCCGGCAGGACCATCAGAAGTAGAAGTTTTGGCTGATGAAACAGCCAATCCTATATTTGTGGCCGCAGATTTACTGTCACAAGCAGAACACGGAGTAGATAGTCAGGCCATACTTATTACTACTTCCGAAAAATTGCAGAAAGAAGTGCTGTCTGAGGTGGATCGACAATTGGAATCTTTACCTCGTCGAGATATAGCGACTAAGTCATTAGCTAATAGCAAACTTATTTTGGTGAATAATATGAAGGAAGCTATTCAGATGACTAACGCTTATGCACCGGAACACTTAATAATACAAACCAAAGATTATGCGGAGATAGCTGAGCAGGTGCTCAATGCAGGTTCTGTCTTTTTGGGTCCGTTGTCACCAGAAAGTGCCGGTGATTATGCGTCCGGAACAAATCATACACTTCCTACTAATGGTTATGCTAAAGCTTACAGTGGTGTTAGTTTGGATAGTTTTATCCGTAAGATTACCTTCCAAGAGATATTGCCTGAAGGGATGCGTACTATCGGTCCTGCTATTGAGGTGATGGCAGCTAGTGAACAGTTGCACGCACATAAAAATGCTGTAACAGTGAGATTGGATGCTTTGAATAAATTATAGAAATTCTGAAATAAAGATGAAACCCTTAAAAGAACTTACTCGAACAAATATATGGGCTTTAAAGCCCTACTCTTCAGCACGCGATGAATATAGCGGAGTGGCTGCATCAGTATTTTTAGATGCGAACGAGAATCCGTATAATCTGCCTTATAATCGTTATCCGGACCCTGTGCAGAGAGAATTAAAAGCTAAACTGACAAAGGTAAAAAAAGTTTCTGCTGAACAAATTTTTTTAGGAAATGGAAGTGATGAAGCCATTGATTTAGTCTATCGGGCTTTTTGTGAGCCTGGGAAAGATAATGTGGTAGCTATTGATCCTACGTATGGTATGTATCAGGTGTGTGCTGATGTAAACGATGTAGAATATCGTAAAGTCTGTTTAGATGATTCTTTTCAATTTTCAGCCGATAGTTTGCTTGCTGCTGCAGATGAGCATACTAAATTAATTTTTCTATGTTCGCCTAATAACCCCACCGGTAATGATCTCCTCCGTTCAGAAATTGTTAAACTACTTGTCAATTTTGAAGGATTAGTAATTCTTGATGAAGCATACAATGATTTCTCGGAACTTCCTTCTTTTCTCGAAGAATTAGATCAATATCCTAATCTTATCGTTTTTCAGACATTTTCTAAAGCGTGGGGATGTGCTGCGATTCGTTTAGGCATGGCTTTTGCTTCTGCTGAGATTATTGCTATCTTAAGTAAGATAAAGTATCCTTATAATGTTAACCAACTAACACAAGAACAAGCTCTTCTTATGCTTCAAAAATATGATGAAATTGAGCATTGGGTGGATACTTTGAAAAAAGAACGCGCACGCTTGATGCAATCTTTTGAAAGCTTATCTTGTGTTCGGCATATTTTTCAATCTGATGCTAATTTCTTTTTGGCTCGGGTTTCTGATGCAAATCGTATTTATAATTATTTGGTAGAGAGAGGTATTATTGTGCGCAATCGTAGTTCTATTTCTCTCTGTGGGAGTTGTTTACGCGTAACAGTGGGTACTCCTGAAGAAAATGAAACACTACTGGAAGCTTTAAAGACTTATGCCGGATGATTTTTGAGATAACTGATAAGAAGTTGTTTTATGCTATTTGTTAGAAGATAATTAACAAGGAATTTGAAATGATATTCAGATGAAAAAGAAAGTTTTATTTATAGATAGAGACGGCACACTTGTTCTTGAGCCGCCCGTAGATTATCAATTGGATGCATTGGAAAAATTAGAGTTTTATCCGAAAGTGTTTCGTAACCTAGGATTCATTCGTAGTAAACTCGATTTTGAATTTGTGATGGTTACTAACCAAGATGGTCTGGGAACCGATTCTTTCCCGGAAGATACTTTTTGGCCGGCACATAATTTGATACTGAAAACCTTCGAAGGAGAAGGCATTTCATTTGATGATATTCTGATAGACCGAAGTATGCCCGCTGATAATGCTTCTACTCGTAAACCAGGTACGGGAATGTTGACGAAATATATGGCTAATCCGGAGTATGATCTTGCTGAAAGTTTCGTGATAGGTGACCGTTTTACAGATGTAGAATTGGCAAAAAACTTAGGCTGTCGAGCTATCTATTTACAAAATTCTGTTGCAGAATTAGAAGAGAGAGGGCTTGCGGAGGTTTGTGCTTTGACTACGACTGATTGGGATAAAATTGCGGAGTTTTTATTTGCAGGAGAGCGGAAAGCGGAAGTACGCCGCACTACCAAAGAAACGGATATTTTTGTTTCAATCAATCTTGATGGTGAAGCCTCGTGTGATATTGTTACGGGGCTTGGTTTCTTTGACCATATGCTTGAGCAAATAGGAAAACATTCGGGCATTGACCTTACAATTAAAGTGAAAGGAGATTTAGAAGTTGATGAACATCATACCATTGAAGATACGGCCATTGCTCTGGGAGAGTGTATTTATAAAGCTCTTGGTAACAAACGGGGGATAGAACGTTATGGATATGCTTTGCCTATGGATGATTGCCTATGCCAGGTATGCTTGGATTTTGGAGGACGTCCATGGTTGGTATGGGATGCAGAGTTCAAACGTGAAAAAATCGGAGAGATGCCGACTGAGATGTTCCTTCATTTTTTTAAATCATTGAGTGATGCTGCTCGTATGAATCTTAATATTAAAGCAGAAGGAACAAATGAACATCATAAAATAGAAGGAATCTTTAAGGCTTTGGCTCGTTCTTTTAAAATGGCTATAAAGAGGGATATTTACCATTTTGAACTTCCAAGTTCTAAAGGGGTGCTTTAGCTTCCCTTTACCTATTTTCCTCTTTTTTGAAAATATTGATATAAATAAAATATTCGAGTATAAAAGGTCTTTAAAATGCACCTTTTTATACTCGAATATTTGTTTGATATATCTATTGGTATTTTTTAATACCCGTTAGTTCCATATTCATCTGCATTGTTTATTTGAGACAAAAAGTCATACGAAATGGGGCGAAGATAGTTTTTACTACTATCAAAGCTTTGAGCTGCTCGCACATTGTATTTTGCTAGGCGACTTTCAAATGCTTTATGACGTTTTAGGAGTGCCCATCTGCTAAATTCACCGCAAAGCTCTCTAGCATATTCATCAAAAATATCTTCTTCGCTAACAGTTGTAACTTTCATATGCTCTTCATAATTAGCTTCATTTCGGCAAGCACGTTTACGAAGCACATTGATATATTGAGCTGCTCTTTCTCCGTCTCCCAAAGCTACATTTGCTTCAGCTGCGATTAAATAGACTTCTGCCATTCGCATGATAAACATATCGCCGGTTTTTACTTGTAAATTGCTACCATAATTTAACCCTTCATATGACCAATCGAATTTAGATAGGGAAGGAAATAGTTGATAGGAATTTGTCCCATCAAAAGATGCTTCATGGTATTTGCCTTCCGAATCATACAGATCATCTATATTGATACATATATAAGCACGTTTTGCCTTCTCTGTTGCTGTCAATGATTTCTTTGATAGATAGATCGCAAAACGATCTTCATCTTCATCTAAAGGATAAGGATGAACATACGCATTTTTAGGGGTAATGAGATTGGCTGTATTGCCTGTATGATCTCCTTTAGGCCAGATAGAAGCTACATATTGATTACCACCATATGTATGTGAAATAGCATTTATATCGGCATACGGATATATTTTTTTGCCTACAAAATCAGTGTTAATGCCATATTTATTACAGATATCAGTTGTTAGAGTTAATGTTTTTTTTCTATATGGTACCCAGTTTACCTGAGCCATTGAGAAATCTGAGAATGCAGTTACAAATGAGTTCTCCCAACGCTTATCATATTCAGAGAAGCAATCCACTAAATATTTAGAAGGTGCATATAAGTTGTTATTTACACGTCCATAATAGTAATTTCTCTTGTTGGCTGTTTTATATACTTCGCTTAACTTATTAGGGTCAGCCATCATATATGTAAATAGTTTGTTACTTAACGATCCGGAGTTGAAAGCATCACTCTCTCCGGCTTGAGGCCCCGATGCTATAAATAGTGCTTCTTTGTTGTTGCGATTATTGGCGTGAGCCCAGACATCTGCTACATCATTATACATATATGCGCCATAAGTGCCCATGTTTTCAATCATATCCTCAGCAACTTCTTTAGCTCTCTGCCAATAAGAGACGCCGTTTTCACTAAGTCCTTCTCCTGCTCCTTGTGCATACGCTCTAGCTAAAAGTCCTAGTGCTGTTTTCTTTGTAACACGGGCATAATTATCTCCATAAGGAGTTGTTCCTAAATGTTTTGAAGCATACGTTAGGTCTGTTATTATTTGTGAATAAATTTCTTCTATACTGTTTCTTTTAGGGGCAAGCTCAGCATTGCTATTTGAATCATCTAATGTGAGTGTTACGTTTCCATAGTTGGTCACTAACACTAAATAATAGAATGCCCTTAAGCAATGTGTCTCAGCAGTTAATACTTCAATGTCATTGGAGTTTCCGTCACTTAAGCTGCTTGCATGATTTATAATTGCATTACAAGTATTAATAATAGCGTATGCTTGTTTAAATAACTTGTTAGTAGCATTGGTACTTGTTGTTAACCCTTCATAATAAAATAATTGTTGAGTATTTGTTGCATTTTTCGCTGTTAACCAGATATCAGTTCCTGCTTCAGATACTGAAAGATAATCTGACGCAGAAAACATTTCATCATAAAGTGGAGAATAGCAATAGCTTTGCATACCTTTCCAACCATTAAATGTTGCAAGAGTTTCATTACCTGTTACCTCTGTAGGGTTGTATTCATCTAATGAACAAGAATATAGAATTATCATTGTGAATACTAGAGATAGTATTTTGAATATTGTTGTTTTCATCGTTTTTCTTTATTAATTAAAATGATAAGTTTAGACCAAATACTAATTGCTTGGTTAATGGATAATTAAGGCTGCCATTCATTTCCGGATCATAGTCTTTTAATAGATGACTCTTTGCGATAATGAAAGGATTGGTAATAGTTCCGTAAACTCTTAACTTATCTATACCTAGTTTATTAGATATTTTTTTCGGTAGGTTATATCCTAAAGTTACATTCTTAATTTTGAAGAAAGAACCGTCCACATATGATAATCCATAATAACCTGTATAATCTTTTAAGGCCATGTTAGCATTGATGGCAGGGAAATCATTGGATGGATTGGATTCTGTCCAATAGTTAAAGTACTTAGGGAAGTTACTTTTACCGGTAGGATCATAGCGAGTTAGCATTGAATAATCAATCATCTGTCCCCAACGCATATACATGAAAACACTTAAATCAAAATCTTTCCAATTGAATGTGTTTTGAAAACCTAAAGTCCAATCTGGTGAGTTGTGCCCTATGATTTGATAATCATTAGCACTGATTGTATAGGTGTTGTTTGCGGTATATTCTGTCCCTTCTTTATCTAAATAAACTCCATCACTTTGTTTTTTCAGATTAGGAATCTCTATTTTTATATCACCGGGATTTTGTCCAAATACAGCTGCATCTTGTTCTTCTCCTTTTTGCCAAATTCCGATGGTTTTGTATTGATAATATGAGTTTACTGCATATCCCTTTGCTAAAGTATAATCACCATTCGTTACATAATCAGATGTACCGTCGGCAAGTGACTTTATTTTCTCCTTATTGTAGGTATACGTTATCGTAGATTTCCATTTGAAGTCTGGTGTCTCAATGTTACGTGTGTTTAGGGCTAACTCTATTCCTTTGTTTTGAGTCGAACAAATATTCATGTTAGTGTAATATTGGGTCGATGCGTTATATGCACCATTATTTACCGGCAGATAGCGTTTCCAAATCACTCCGTCTGTTTTGGTGAAATAGAAATCGGTTGTTAGGTCAATGCGGTTTTTCAGGATGGCAATATCAAGTCCGATATTTGTGTTATAGGATTTTTCCCAACTAAGATTTTTATTGGTATAGTTCTGAGAAAACATATAGACTAATTCCTTTTCTCCACCTAAGCTATAGTAACTTTGATCTAGATGGGCAACAGATGTATATGGATTTATCGAAGCTGTTCCAGCCACACCATAACCTATGCGAAGTTTTAAATTATCCAACCACTCTTTAGTTCCTTCCATAAACTTCTCATCCGAGATTCTCCAGCCTAAAGAAACTGCGGGGAAGGTATCCCAACGATTTTCCCTCGCTAAAACTGAAGAACCATCATAGCGGACAGAGGCGGAGAACAGATACTTGCCTAGATAAGAATAATTTATTCGACCTATAATCCCTAGTCCCTTTGACATGTTGTAAGACGTTTGAGCAACTGCAGCTGTATTAGAACTTATTCCATGCCATAAGAATTTGTTTTCTGTGATATTATCTTGTTTTAGATAACTATTATCTGATTGGTTATGGTTCCATGTTGTCACTCCGGTTAAAGTGAAAGCATGGTCATTGTTGATTTTGAAATCATAAGTTAGTACATTCTCCCATTTGTAATTGTAACTTCTATTTTGAGTCACAGCTGCATATACATTAGAGTTTGTACCGGTTGCATCGGCTCCTGATGTTGTGTAATATTGATAAGAACCTTGTCCTTGAAAATAGTTATTACGCGCATACACCAAAGTTCCATTCAAACGGGATATAAGTGTAAGTCCCTTAATCGGATTTAATTGAATATAAGGGTTGGCATATATTTTGAAATTCTGATTTTGATTTTTATAAACGCCACCTACCGTATTGAGTAATAAATTGATTTCATTTCCGTCATTCACTACTGGATTGATGTTTATGTTGCCATCGGAGTCATATGCTTCTCCTAATGGAACAGCACAAAGTGCACTTTCTAAATTAGCGTAAGCTTTGTTTTGGTAAACGTATGAGGCTTGTAAGTTAATACCTGCGGATAGCCATTTTTTTATTTTATGATCAATGCGTATATTGGTCGAATACACTTTATAATCATCTCCTTTGTATTGTCCATTTTCATCTGAAAAATTCAAAGAGAAATAGGCTTTTGTCTTTTCTGTTCCACCTGATACAGACATGCTATAATTCTGAGTCATGCCGGTTTGTATCAATAAGTCAGACCAATTAATGTAATGTCCCGCTAAATGTGCTTGATATGCTTCTGCCGATGTAAATAAAGCTTCATCGTCACTAGTTGATGACCAGTTTCCTGTTGTTGCATTTGCATCTCTGAGAGCTTGGATATAGCTTTCTCCACTTCGCATTGTAGGAGTTTTAGACCATCCGTTGAAGCCTGTATAGGCGTTAAAGTTTACTGCTGTTTTTCCCTCTTTACCACTTTTAGTAGTCACGATTATTATTCCATTAGCACCGGCCGATCCGTATATTGCGGTTGAAGAAGCATCTTTGAGTACTTCTATTGATTCGATGTCATTGGGATTTAAAGTGGAATAGTCACCTGGCATTCCGTCTATAATGAAAGTGGGGGTGCCACTCGCTGTAAAAGAGCGTGTTCCTCTTAATTGTATATTAACTCCTGAACCAGCCTGTCCCGAAGATTTTGTAATGTCGAGTCCGGCTACTTTACCTTGGAGGGCTTCCATAGGATTTGATGCAGGAGTCTGAGTTATATCTGAGCTTTTTATTGAAGTAACAGCTCCGGTCAAATCTCTCTTTTTTACTGTTCCGTATCCTATTACAACAACTTCATCTAATGTTTTTGTATCAGGTTTCATCTGAATACTAAAACTTGTTTTTGCTCCTACTTCTATGGTTTGTGTATGGTAACCGATATAGGATATCACCAACTCTTTATTTCCATTCGTTAATTTCAACGAAAACTGCCCGTTGATATCTGTGATTGTACCGCTACTTGTCCCTTTTACTAAAACTGAAACTCCTATAAGAGGCTCACCTCTTTCGTCAATAATAATCCCTCGCACTTCTCTTTCTTGTTGAATCGTTTGGGAATTGTTTATTGTTTGCTCTGCAAATGCTGATGCTGCAGGGGTAGCAAATAGTGCCACGATCATTACTGAGAATAGCCCTAATTTGCACTGTCTGAAAGGCGCTTTGTAAGCCTTTCCATGTGAATTTAACTTCACAGTCAATACTGTACTTTTTTTCTTCATAATATTTGATTTTGTTTTTTAATAAAACTGGTTGTTTATCGGTATTATGCAGAATGGTGATAAGGCTTATTGGCTTTACTATCTCTTGGTTTAGGATGACAAAGTATAAGCATTAGATTCTGGTTTATTCTAGTTTAAAGACGATAAAAATCTTTTTGTGTAATCAATATCATCGCTTATTGTCAAGTAGAAATAGTTAATTCTGTTAATATTTAGAATGGTTCTAAACTAATAAAGATTGAGTAGTGTTCTATTTATTAATACTAAAACCTTTAAATTATGAGTAATACTAAAATTGTTAGTTTATTAGGTGATCAGGCCGAATATTATCTCGGTCATGTTAGTAAAACGATCGATAAATCTCTTATTCACATTCCATCTCCCACGATTATAGATGATGTTTGGATCTCTTCAGATCGAAATCTTCCTACTCTGAACAGTTTACAGACTTTGCTAGGACATGGCAGATTGGCTAATACGGGCTATTTATCTATTTTACCTGTTGATCAAGGGATAGAACATACAGCGGGTGCCTCTTTTGCACCTAATCCACTCTATTTTGATCCAGAAAACATCGTTAAATTGGCTATAGAAGGGGGATGTAATGCCGTTGCTTCCACCTATGGCGTTTTGGGGTCTGTAGCTCGCAAATATGCCCATAAGATACCTTTTATTGTGAAGCTAAATCATAATGAACTATTGACGTATCCTAATACATATGATCAGGTGATGTTTGGTACAGTTAAGGAAGCTTGGAATATGGGTGCCGTAGCTGTTGGAGCTACGATCTATTTTGGTTCTGAAGAGAGTAGGAGGCAACTTATAGAGGTATCTGAAGCATTTGAATATGCGCATGAATTGGGGATGGCAACTATTTTATGGTGCTATTTGAGAAATACTGGTTTTAAAAAAGATGGCATTGATTATCATTCTGCAGCAGATCTTACAGGGCAAGCCAATCATTTAGGAGTGACTATTCAAGCTGATATTGTGAAACAAAAGTTGCCTACAAATAATGGTGGGTTTACAGCTATTAATTTCGCTAAAACAGATAAAAGGGTTTATAGTGACCTTAGTTCAGAACATCCTATTGATTTGTGTCGTTATCAAGTAGCAAATGGCTATATGGGACGGGTTGGTTTGATTAATTCTGGAGGTGAATCTCATGGTGCTTCTGATCTAAAAGATGCTGTAGTTACGGCTGTGATAAATAAAAGAGCTGGTGGTATGGGATTGATTAGTGGACGTAAGGCTTTTCAGAAACCAATGAAGGATGGAGCTGAACTGCTGAATCTAATTCAGGACGTTTATTTAGATTCGAGTATAACAATAGCTTAATTTAAGAGATAGATTTTTATTATAAATTATTTTTGTGTTTATTGGATAAAGTTGAGTAATAGCTTCTTATAAGGTTATTACTCAACTTCTTTTTTTGCATCTATTCTAATTCATCAATTTCTTCTAACCAAGCGGCTGATGAGGCATCACTTGGCATGCGCCAATCGCCACGAGGACTAATGGATATGCTTCCTACTTTGGGTCCATCGGGTAGGCAAGAACGTTTAAATTGTTGAGAGAAAAAGCGGCGGAAAAATGTATGTAACCATCTTTTTATGACATCACGATTATATTTTTCTTTAAATGCGATATTGGCTAAATAGAGTATTTTGCTAGGGCGGAACCCGAATCGCATAAAGAAATAAAGGAAAAAATCGTGAAGTTCGTAAGGACCTACGAGATCTTCTGTTTTTTGAGCAATATCACCATTCCCGTCAGCTGGAATAAGTTCGGGACTAATAGGAGTATCAATAATGTCTAATAGGGTAGAGCGTGATTTTTCGTTTACTTCGTTATTAGCCACCCATTGTACCAAATATTTAACTAATGTTTTGGGGATGCTTGAATTGACGCCATACATTGACATGTGGTCACCGTTGTATGTGGCCCATCCTAAAGCCAATTCAGATAAATCTCCTGTACCGATTACCATTCCGTTTGTTTGATTAGCTATGTCCATCAATATTTGCGTACGTTCTCGAGCTTGAGAATTTTCGTAGGTCACATCGTGTAAATTGATGTCGTGCCCTATATCTTTAAAGTGTTGTAAGCAGGCGGCTTTGATATCTATCTCTCGTATGGAGATACCTAACGAATTCATCAACGCAAGTGCATTGTTATAGGTACGACCAGTGGTGCCAAAACCTGGCATGGTAACTCCAAGAATTCCTTCGTGTGAAAGTCCAAGTTTATCAAACGTCTTGGCACAGACTAGTAAGGCTAAGGTCGAATCTAATCCTCCGGAGATACCTATTACTACTGTTTGTGATTTTGTGTGCATAATGCGTTGTGCCAATCCCGCCACTTGAATAGAGAATATCTCTTCACAGCGCTCTTTTAGTGCTTCTCCTTGCGGTACAAATGGGTGTCTCGCAAACTGACGAGTCAATTCCATCTCTTTTGTATTGACTAATTCTGTTTGTATGCGGAGAGGTTCTTTTAGATTAGAGTTGATTCTGTTAGGGGCAAAAGTGGTATTCATCCGACGTTCACTGCGTAAACGTTCTACATCTATTTCACTGATAATGAGTTGCTCGTCTAAAGAAAAGCGTTGGCTTTTAGCCAACAATGAACCATTTTCATAAATAAGTCCATTTCCTCCAAATACGATGTCGGTGGTTGATTCTCCGAATCCACATGCTGAATAAACATATCCTGCGATACAACGGGCGGATTGCTGACTAATCAACGCACAACGATAATTATGTTTGCCAATAGATTCATTACTAGCCGATAGATTGAAAATAATTTCGGCTCCTTGAAGGGCAAGACCGGAACTAGGTGGAATGGTAGCCCACATGTCTTCGCAAATTTCAATGCCGAAGATGGTGTCACAGCCCTCAAAAAGAAGATTATTTCCTAATGGGGTTATTTGTCCGCAGAGGCGTACTTTGGTTTCTGTTACGTTCGAGGAAGAAGTGAACCAACGTTGTTCATAATACTCTTTATAGTTGGGTAGATAGGTTTTAGGTACGACTCCTAGTATTTTGCCTTTTTGAATGACAATAGATGCATTTAGTAGCATCGAATGTACGCTTATCGGCATGCCTAAAATTGCAATTATACCTAACTGACGGGTATTGTTGAGTAATTGCATCAGTGCCATCTCTGCTTCTTCTATTAACAGCTGTTGAGCAAAGAGGTCTCCACAAGTATATCCTGTAATACATAGTTCGGGAAAGGTAATCATTTGCACACCTTTCTCTTCCGCTTCCATGATGATATTACTTATTTGCTGCATATTCTGTTTACAATCAGCAACCTTTATATGAGGTATTGCAGCAGCAACTTTCACAAATCCGTGGTTTATCATATTTTTAATTATTTAGCTACAATCGCATAGAAATTATAGCACCTTAATAGTTGTGCAAAAATAGAAAATAAAATTTAATAACTTTGCTAAAACGTATTAAATACCCCCGTGATTTCTTACCTTTGTCAGGTTAATATTTAATGATTATAATGTTTTTTATATGGAAAAAGCAGCTACTTATTTAATAAATCACCGTATTAGACCGTCTGTTCAGCGCATGGCAATCATGAAATATTTGTTAGAACATAAAACACATCCTTCCGCTGATGAGATTTATCTAGCTCTTTCTCCCTCAATGGTTTCTTTGTCTAAAACAACGGTTTATACCACTCTGAAATTACTCACTGACCATGGAGCAGCTCAAATGATTACCATTGATGAGCATAACGCTTGTTTTGATGCTGATACTTCTACTCATGCACATTTCTTATGTAAAAGTTGTGGAAATATATATGATTTGTTTTCTCAAAAAGACTCTAAAGAAGTGTTACCGTTTGACTTAGAAGGGCATGACGTGACTGAAATGCACTATTACTATAAAGGATTTTGTAAAAACTGTATATCTCGCAAAGACGAGTAGTCTTTATTGATATGATACGTATACTACATACAGCCGATTGGCATTTGGGGCAGACTTTCTTCGGCTTTGAGCGTACGGAAGAGCATCAGCATTTTCTTGATTGGTTGGCTATTGAGTTGAAGCGGAAAAATATTGATGTGCTTATTATAGCGGGTGATGTATTTGATGTTTCTAATCCTTCTGCAGCATCTCAACGAATGTTTTATCGTTTTGTGAATCGTGTCACTACAGAGAATCCTTCTTTGCAGTTGGTTGTTGTTGCCGGGAATCATGATTCTGCTGCACGTCTGGAAGCTCCGTTACCTTTGTTGCAGGAAATGCGTACTGAAATTAAAGGTCTTGTTCCGAAAAGAGATGGAAAATTGCTTTATGATGAGTTAATGGTAGAGTTGAGAAATGCAATGGGTGAGGTGGAAGCATGGTGTATGGCTGTTCCTTTTTTACGTCAGGGGGATTATCCTTCTGTTGAAACAACGGGAAACCAGTATGCAGCAGGGGTGAAGGAACTTTATAAATCTCTTTTGGAACAGGTTCTGTTATGTAAAAGTGAGAAACAAGCAGTCGTAGCTGTTGGCCATTTGCAGGCAACCGGTTCGGAAATAGCTGAACGCGATTATAGTGAGAGAACGATTATCGGAGGATTGGAATGTGTTTCTCCTGAGGCTTTTGATGAACGGATTGCTTATACTGCTTTAGGGCATATACATAAAGCACAGCGAGTTTCGGGACGGGAAAATGTGCGTTACGCCGGTAGTCCTTTGCCGATGTCGTTTGCTGAAAAAAACTATAAACATGGTGTGGTATTGGTGACATTGAGTGATGGCAAGCTTTGTTCTATTGAAAAACTTCTTTATAACCCTCTTGTATCTTTAATAAGCGTACCAGCTAGTGATTCCGCATCTCCTGAAGAGGTGCTTGAAGCATTAAAAAAGCTACCTTTAAGGAGTGATAATTTGTTAGCACCTTATCTTGAAGTAAAAGTTCTGTTAACTGAACCAGAACCAATGCTTCGTCAGCAAATAGAGGAAGTATTGCAGGATAAGCATGTTCGCTTAGCGCGAATAGTTTCTGCTTATCGGAAAGATCAGAATTGTGATACTGGAGAAAAACAAATGGCAGAAGGCTTAGAGACAATGGATCCTTTGCAAATAGCGAAAGCTACATTTGAAAGAATCTATCAGGCAGAAATGCCTGATGATATGGTGACTCTTTTTCAGGAGGCTTACCACTCTTTATCTTCAGGAGAGAATATGTAACGAATGAAACTTCTCAATAAATAGAGTTAATGTAAATTTGATTTGTTATATATCGCGTATACGCGTATTTTGTGTAGCATGAATTATAAAGATCATAAAGACAATCCCAAAAGTTTCCGTACCTTGACAGGCTTAACTCATATTCAGTTTTCCCATTTGCTTCCCTACTTTGAGGTAGCTCATGGTGATTATTTGTCTGAGTATGAAATGAATGGCAAACGCTGAAGTCAACTTCGTAGCTCCTGCATATATAAGAACAGCCCTTTGCCTAATGCGACGGAACGCCTTTTCTTTATTCTTGTGCACCTGAAGAATAATTCTCTGCAAGAGTATCAGGACACCTGTTTTGGTATGGATAAGAAACATTGCAATGGAAGTGCCAAGTTCATGAGAATGATCAAATACGAATGTTATCTCAGAGCTAACTTCTTCGTTGAACGTATTTTTGCTACATGTTCTTCTTTGCATAATCAAGGATTAAAATCAAGCCATGGGCATACAAAAACTAATTTACGTAAACTCTAATTATTAAACTTTAAAGAGGCTATTTATTTAGTGAACCCTAAATAATCACTTCTTTATTCTTATTTGATTTCTCTTTTGATATTGTTTTTCTTTATTCTATTTAAATTTAATTAACGGCTAAAGCATATTTAAACGTATAAAATTATACGTATATATGTATCTCTTTTAGGTGGTATATTTGTATAAATTTTGAATATTTTTGGTAATTATAAATCATGATTTAATACTGGATGTGTTGTGAATTTGGCCTAATTTAATTTAAATAATGTATATCGCGTCCCACTGCTAACAATTTTATTTACATTTAAATGTTTAAATTTATACGTTATTATTGGACTATATATGGTGTCTTTTTTACTGATATTAGACTCAATTATTTCTATAATTAATCAAATTATTGCCTTACTGATTTTAACTATGAATATGAAAAACGTTCTGTTAACTATATTGTCATTTTGTTTTTTAGGGAATGTTTTCGATTTGAATGCCCAAAATTATAGTATTTGTGGTAGAATAATAGATAAAACAAGTTCTTCATTACCTTATGCGAGTGTTTCATTGTTAAATGTTAGCGATAGTACATTGGTTACGGGAGCGTCATCTGATGAAGACGGTGAGTTTTGTGTACAGAATAGTCCGGGTAACTATATTTTAAAGTTAAGTAGTATAGGTTATATCTCATCTTATATAAATATATATCTTAAAGAGAATTTAAACTTAAACAATGTGAAGCTGGATGATGATACTTATAATTTGAATGAAGTAGTAATTAAATCAAATAGACTAGCAATAACAAGAACAGCAGATAAATTTATTGTTTCTATAGAAAATAGTGTACTGTTAAAGAGCAAAACACTTGATAAGATATTAAACGTTTCTCCTGGAGTTTTCATAGATAAAAATGGTACAATTTCTATTAACGGAGTTAGTGGAGTCACTGTTGTCGTTAATGGCAAAACGTTAAGAATGACTGGGAGTCAATTATCTAGTTATCTTAAGTCAGTGCAAGGACAAGATTTAAACAATATAGAGATTATATCTAATCCAACATCTCATTATGATGCAGAAGGGGTTGGTGGTGTTATTCGTATTAATACCAAAAGAAAAACGGTTAATGGCTTTTCTGGATATTTATCTTCTGACTTTGCTAGAGATAGGTATTCTAAATATAATGAAGGTATTGGCTTAGCCTATTCTATGAAGAAATTGACTGTATATGGTAATTACAATTTTGCTCATGGAAAAGCTTATGCAGATAAAGTTACTAGTGATTTATCGAAAGAAACAAATATTAAATATGATTATTTAGAATCTTATAAAGGATATAGGAATAATCATTCCTATAAATTCGGAATAGATTGGGATATAAATAATAATCATTATTTCGGAGTAGAATATAATGGTCTTGATAACCTTAGAAAAGACACTTATGGTACTAGTCTTACAGAAATATATAATAAAAGTAATTATTCAGGTAAAATTTTAGCAAATACCCCAATGCGAGATGTGTCGAGGAATGATTTATTTAATTTAAATTATGTGTGGAAGATAGATAGTTTGGGGGAGGTGCTTAAATTTGTAGCTGATTATTCGGATGTTTCGGATGACTGTCAATATTATTATCACAATGAATATTTTAATTCTCTTGATAAATTGACAAGTCGAATTTCCAAGAAACAAAATTCTGATGAAAAAATTACGATTTATTCTGCACAATTAGATTATGAAAAAAAAATAAACCCTATAATTCGCTATAGTGCCGGACTTAAATATAGCAAAGTAAATACAAAATATCGTTATTGGTTTTTCTTTAAAGATGAACTTAGCGAAGATTATGTTTTAGATGACCAACAAACTGACAATTTTCAGTATAATGAAGAACGATATGCGGGCTATATTAATTTCAATTATAAAAGAAAAAAGGTCGAAGCAAATTGTGGATTAAGAGCTGAATATACCACCACAGAAGGAATTTCATTTGTGATGAATGAAGAAAATGAAGATAATAACTTGAAGTTATTTCCAAGTACTTTTTTAAGATATAACATCAATGATAATCATGGTTTGATATTCTATTATGGCGCAAGAATTAATCGTCCTGATTATTCTTTTGTTAATCCATTTATCTGCTATTTAACCGAATTCTCTGTTAAAAAAGGTAATCCTTATTTAAAGCCGTCTATTATGAACATAGTTGAAGCTACCTATGTCTTGAATAATCGATATTATTTTGCTTTAAAAGCAAACTTTCAGAATAAAGCGTTCTCAGATTATGTATATAGAGAAGATGACATAACAATCTCAACTCTAAAAAATATTAGTCAAATAAATTATTATTATTTCAATGCATATATCCCTTTTTCTTGGGGACTTTGGGATGGTTATCATTCGTTGAATGTCGGATTTGCTGAAAATAAACAAGATCAAGAGACAGTTAACAGTTTCAATATGAGCTTTAATTCAAATAATAATTTTACACTGTCTGATGATTTGAATTTAGAATTTAATCTTAGATTCTACCCTCGTAGTAAAGGCTTTTATGAGAAAATTGAACGTAATTATTTGAAAATGGATATTGGCTTAAATTACACTTGCCTAAAAGATAAGATAATCTTTACGATAGGTGTTAATGACATAATTAACACGGGTGGGTATAGAAGAGGGAGTTCTCGTTACAATAATTTCTATCGCAAAGAAAGTATAAAATCAGCAGGAAGATCTTTTGGCATTGGAATAAGATACAATTTTAATTCAGGAAAGAAGAGCCTTCAAAAAGAAAAAATTAAATCTAATCAAGAAGAATTGAATAGAATATAAGAATTTAAATCTCTTGTTGATATGAAAACAATACATAGCTATTGGACGAAACTTTATTAGAAAGATTATTTATACAACCAATTTGATTGAAAATCTGAATGGTAAAATTAGAAAATACACCAAAAACAAACTTTCTTTCCCTAATGATGCTGCGTTGAAGAAGTCTGTCTACCTAGCTATAGCAGAGATTGAAAAAAATGGCATCAACCAATTTGGAACTGGAGAATGATATTTAATCAGTTTTTGACTATCTTTGAAAATCGAATTAAGGTATAAACCCTAATCCGATTACCTGTAAATTTTAACGTTTACACAAAATATGGGATACTCCCCCAAAATATGCGCATATACGATATATAACAAATCTAACTTACATTAAGTCTAATGAAAATATTATCCATACGATTAAAGAATTTAGCATCTATAGAAGGTTTGTTTGAGGTTGATTTTACTCTTGAACCTCTGTTATCGGCTGGTATTTTTGCTATATCCGGACCTACAGGAGCCGGGAAGTCTACTATATTAGATGCTTTATGTCTGGCACTCTATGATAATGCGCCCCGTTTTGCCGCTTCTAGTGAGAATGTCAGGTTGCAGGATGTGGGTGAGAATCAAATAAATCAGTCGGATGTACGAAACATCCTTCGACGTGGTGCGGGAGATGGATTTGCAGAGGTCGATTTTGTTGCTGCGACAGGTCGTCGTTATCGCTCCTGTTGGTCAGTACGCAGAGCTAGGAATAAACCGACAGGCTCTTTGCAGCCTCAGGTAATTCAGGTGATTGATCTTGATACTCAAGAGGAGCTACAAGGTACTAAAACGGATTTGTTGGTTCGTTTGGTTGCATTAGTAGGGCTTACGTATGATCAGTTTACCCGCACGGTATTGTTGGCTCAGAATGATTTTGCGACTTTTCTTAAATCTAAGGAGTCGGCTAAGGCTGAACTTTTGGAAAAACTCACCGGCACAGAAATTTATTCACAGATCTCTCGTGAAATATATGCTCATAGCAAAGGGGCTGAAGAATCTTTCAGAAAGGTAAAAGAAAGTGTAGGGCTTATTGAGATACTACCTCAGGAGGAGGTGGATCATATAACCGAAGGAAGAGAAAAACTCATTGCTGTACGAAAACAAGGAGTAGAGCGCTTGTCCATCTTGAAAGACCAACTTGCTACCTTGCACTCTCTCACTCTTCAGCAGGAGGCTCTTATTACAAAGAAGAAACAACAGGGAGTAGAGCAGGAAAGGCTTAAAGAGTTAGAGGTTGAACTGGGGTTACGAAAAAAGAATTTAGAAGAGTTTCGTCAACATTGGGAGGATTTACAACCGGATTTGCATAAAGCACGTGAATTAGATGTTCAGATACAAACAGCGCAAGTTGTTTATAAAGAGGCTTATGACGTTTTACAACTTGCCCAAAAGAAAACGAAAGAGGGCCGGAGAGAGGTAGGGGTAAAAGAAGAACATTTACTCACTAATTACGGTCAACTACAATCTACAGATTTACAAAAAATCATTGCTAATGAAGTAGCTTCTATTGCTCCTGTTGATGTTGCTTTGTCTAATTGGAGAGAAAAATATCTTTCAGTAGATACTTCGTTGCTAAAGAAGGAGGCTATCGCTAATTTGCAGTTTTCTGCCACAAATATATTAGCTAGTGATGATAAAAAAGAATTGACGCACGGTATAGAATCAACTTTGCAGCAGGCTGAATTTTTATCTTCTCAAGGAGAGGAATTACTCGTTTTACTTCAAAAAGCTGATGATGAGTTACTCAAACGCTTAAATTCTTTTGGTATTGATGAATTGGCTAAAGAGCAGAAACGATTGGCTCAGGAACAGAATGCTTTGCAAAAACTTCGGCAAACGGCATTGGATTGGGGGCGATTATTAGGAGATTTGCAGGGTTTAGCTAGCCAGATAGCTACGCTACGTGCCAGTAGAGAGAATAATACTAAAGAAATGTCGATTCTCACTCGAGATTTTCAAGGAAAAGAGGAGCAGGTTAGAGCTTTGCAACGGATTTATGATAATGCGCGTGCTGCTATAAATCAAAGCGTGGAGGAGTTGCGTAAAGGACTTCTTGAAGGAAGGGCTTGCCCTGTTTGTGGGAGCAAGGAACATCCTTATAGCACGCACGAAGAGGTTGCTGAAACTATTTGTCAAGGTATAGAAGTTGAATATAGAGTTGCTTTAGAGGAATCTAAGAAGCTAAATGATCGCATTATTTCTTTAAAAAGTGAGTTGACTTCTTTGGAAAGGGAAGAGAATAAAAATAGAACTCAATTTACCTCGCGGCTCAGAGAAGAAGAGCAACTAACAATGCTGTTGATAGGACATTTGGATGAAAAAACGGCGCATTTGATAAAGTTGGGCATAGATGGGGATGATGTCGTTTGTGATGAAGGGAAGCAGGGCGATATTTTGCAAGAACATTTGGTTCATTTAGCTTACAGAAAACAAGAATCTGAAACTCTATTTGCTCGTTTTGAACAGCAATTAGAGAGTGTAAATGTTAGCCTTGAAGCGCTTTCTGAAAAACTACAAGAGTATCAACGGCTTTATAAAGAGTGGCAGGATAGAGAGGATAAGTTAAAGCTGTTGCGTGTTCATTGCATTACTTTGCGTGATGCTATTTCATCTTCTCGTTTGTTGTTTCAAGAGCTTGGAGGGGCTAAGGAAAAACTAAATTTGCTGCTTGTATCTGAAGAAAAGGAACAACAGAGATTTACTATTGCAAAGAATGATCTACAGCGTTATCAAACGGCACGTAAAGCTTTATTGCGTGGTAAAACGGTTGAAGATGCGGAGTTGGCTGTTAAGCGGAAAGAGAATGAATTAAATACTTTATTAGAGGAAGGACGTAAGAAAGTGGATGCTTGTCGCTCCATGATCTCTGGTTTGCAAGGTGAAATACGTCAGTTATCTCTTATCATAGAAGATTTAGAAAAGAAAAAAGCGTTAATTGAATTTCCTGATCAACTTTCTGAGGCAATAACAGAGCAGCAAAGAATAAATGAAGAGAATGATCGCAACTATTCTTTATTAGAAGCAAAACTGTTACAACAGGAGCAAAATCGTATCCGACTGAAAAGTATAGAGAAAGAGCTGGAAGCGAAACAAGAAATCGCATTAAAATGGGAAAAACTAAATAAATTGATTGGTAGTGCAGATGGCAATAAGTTTAAGGTGATAGCTCAAAGTTATACGCTCAATCTGTTGTTGCTACATGCCAATAAACATCTCTCTTATCTGTCTCGTCGCTATAAATTGCAACAAGTTCCTGATACGCTTGCGTTGCAAGTGGTGGACGGCGACATGTGTGATGAGGTACGTACGGTATATTCGCTTTCAGGCGGCGAGTCGTTTCTTATCTCGTTAGCCTTGGCATTGGGTTTGTCTTCTTTGTCGAGCAATAATTTACAAGTAGAATCACTGTTCATAGATGAAGGATTTGGATCGTTGGATGCCGATAGTTTACGTACTGCTATGGAAGCTTTGGAAATGTTGCAAATGCAAGGTCGTAAGATTGGAGTGATATCACATGTACAGGAGATGAGCGAACGGATAGCTGTGCAAGTACAAGTTCATAAATCGATTAATGGGAAGAGTGCAATAAAAGTGAGTTCTATTTGATCATTTTGGAGAGAAATCTTATTTAAACTGTTCCTTATTTAGTGTGTAATATTTCCCTTGCATATCAAGAAGTTCCTGATGAGTACCTTGCTCTACAATTTGTCCGTGCTCTAGCACCAAGATCATATCTGCATTTTGAACAGTTGATAGTCGATGGGCAATAATGAAGCTGGTACGCCCTTGCATAAGTTGATCAAGACCTCTCTGAATGAGAATTTCACTACGGGTGTCAATATTGCTAGTCGCTTCATCAAGTAACAATATAGCCGGATCTGCTACTGCTGCACGAGCAATGTTTAAAAGCTGGCGTTGTCCCTGACTGAGGTTTGCTCCGTCATTTTCTAACAGGGTGTCGTATCCTTGTGGCAGGCGCTTGATAAAAGAGTGCGCGGCTGTTAACCGGGCTGCTTCTACTACCTCTTCATCTGTTGCATCTAATCGTCCGAATCGAATATTTTCACGCACGGTATCTGTAAAGAGATGGGTGTCTTGTAATACGATAGCCATTGATCGACGGAGCTCTTCACGTTTTATTTCGCTGATGGAATGATTATCGATGGTAATTTTTCCCGATTGAATATCGAAAAAGCGGGGGAGCATATTGAGTATGGTGGTTTTTCCGGCTCCTGTAGCTCCCACTAATGCGATCTTGCGTCCGGCAGGGGCATGTAGTGAAATTCCTTTTAAGATTGTTTTATTTGTTTTGTATCCAAAATAAACATCCTCCATTATCACATCTCCTTTTGTTTTTTGCAGGCTAATGGCGTTTATATCATCACTTTTTTCAGGAGTTTCATCAATGATATTGAAAATCCGTTCTGCTCCTGCAATGGCAGCCTGAATGCTGTTATACAAACTAGCTAGTTCATTGATAGGGCGTCCGAATTGCCTTGAATATTGCAGAAAGGCTGCCAATCCTCCGACATCAAACCCGCGATAGATAGCTAATAAAGCTCCCACAATGGTAATGATGACATAATTTAATGTGCTCAGGTTTTGCATTACAGGCATCATCAGCCCTGAATAGAACTGTGCTTTTCGGGATTTTTCCTGTAGACTATCATTTAATGCTTTGAAGTCTGCTTCTACCTTTTTTTCATGTCCGAAAACTTTAACAACCTTCTGCCCGCTAATCATCTCTTCGATGTATCCGTTCATGACGCCTAATGACTCTTGTTGCGATTTGAAGTATTTTTTACTACGCTTCACGATACCGTTGGCACTAATAAACATGAGAGGAACTGTGATAACAATGACGATTGTAAGCGTGGGACTGATAAATAGCATCAGGCAGAAAATACCTATTAAAGTTAGTAAGCCTGAAAGTATATCAGATAAGCTATCTGTTAATACATCGCTGATACGGTCAATGTCGTTGGTGTATCGGCTCATAAGATCTCCATGTTGGTGGGTATCGAAATATTTAATAGGCAGACGCTCCATTTTTTCAAAAAGATCGGATCGCATGCGTGCTACTGTACGTTGCCCTATTTTATTTAGCAATACTTGCTGTGTATATGTAGCGATTACTCCTATCAGATAGATGGCTGCTAAGAGCAGTAAGATGCGAGCCAAACCGGGTAAATCTCCGGGAAGAATGTAGTTATTAATAATGGGGCGAAGCATGTATGAACTCGTCAGATTACTTGCGATACTTATGATGATAAGTACTCCGATGACAAATAGCAGTCGACGGTTACAGGCCAGGTATGACATCAGCCTGAAAAAAGTTTTTTTTCCTGCTTTGGGTTTGCCGTTGCCTTTTAAATAATCATTATGCCCCATAATCAGCCTAATATTTGTTGTGAATTATATATTTCCTGATATACTTTAGAGTGAAGTAAGAGTTCATCCGGAGTTCCGATGGATTCTATTTCCCCATCTTCGAGCACCATAATTCTGTTTGCCGACTGCATGGTATGGATGCGCTGGGTGATGATAACTACTGTCGTTTCTTGCAACAGAGTATTCAGATTTTTGCGTATCAAAAGTTCTGTTTCGGAGTCTACAGCACTGGTACTATCGTCAAGTATGAGTATCTTAGGTTTGCGGAGCAATGCGCGGGCAATGCAAATGCGTTGTTTCTGTCCTCCTGAAAGATTAACACCTCCTCGTCCTAAAAGTGTGTTGTATCCATCAGTAAAAGATTGGATAAAGTCGTGAGCTTCGGCAGCCCGAGTTGCTTCTTCGATCTCTTCCATTGTTGCATTCGGCTTTCCCCAGCAGAGATTGTCGGCTATCGTACCAGTAAACAATTCATTTTTCTGTAGAACCATTCCTATACCACTATGCAGTTCGTCCAGATTGTATTCTTTTAAGGGAATGTTGTCGATCCGTATTTCTCCGGCAGTTACGTCGTATAGACGGGGAATGAGTTGCACCAACGAACTTTTGGCCGATCCTGTGGCTCCTGCTATGGCAATCGTTTCTCCTGCTTTTATGTGGAAGTTAATATTTTTGAGTACATCATTTTCTCCTCCTTCGTACCGAAAATCAACCCCTTTAAAAATAATCTCTCCTTTCTTTATTTGTTGACTATTAAGTCTGCCTTCTTCTGTATTGGTTAGTGAGGGTTCTGAGTTGAGTACCTCCAGAATACGTTTGGATGAGGCTGATGCACGTGCATAGAACATGATAATCATAGAGAGTATCATCAGCGACATTAGTACTTGTGCAAGATAGTTAACGAAAGAAATCAACTCGCCGACTTTTAACTCTCCTTGGATGACTTTATGTCCACCCATCCACAAAATGGCAATGATGGATAAATTCATAATAAGCTGCATCAACGGGAAGATGGCAACGATAATATTAGAAGCGCGAATGACCATATCCCTTAAATCTTCACTTCTGCGAACAAATTTTTGTGTTTCAAAGTCTTCTCGCACAAATGATTTTACTACTCGAATATTGATTAAGTTTTCTCTCACTACTTCATTCAAGTGGTCAACCTTTTGTTGCACTTTTAAAAAGAAGGGAAATCCTTTACGTAGAATGAGGAATACGCCGATACCTAAGATCGGAATGGAAGCAAGCAATATGAGCGCCAGATCAAAATTAATACGTATCACAAAAAAGATAGCCATAGCAAGCATTAGTGGAGATCGTAGCAGTAGGCGCATTGACATGAGAACTACTTGCTGTATTCGGCTGATGTCTCCGGTAAGTCTTGTGATAAGGGAACCGGAACTGAAACGGTCTATATCAAAGAAGGAGAGCTGCTGTATTTTGTTAAATAGATCGCCACGCAAATCTGTACCAAACCCAACAGATGCCCGAGAAGAGAGGTAGACATTTGCTACACTGAAGCTTAATCCGATAATGGAAACTAGTAACATATATCCACCCACTTCGGTGATCACAGATAGATTGTTTTGCATCACTCCGTTGTCTATGATGTTTGCCATAAACATGGGTTGTATGGTTTCGCATAACACAGATACCAAAACAAGAAAAGGGCAAGTCAACAGGCTTGTCTTATAGTTTTTGAGTATTTGCCAGTATTTGATCATCTTTTTAATGTAATCACTGTAATCTCAGGCCAAGCCCCAAAGCGAAAGGGGATTCCGACAAAGCCTAGACCTACGTTGACGTATAGGCTACGGTTGCCTTCTTTGTACATTCCACTCCATTCGGGATAAACAAAAGAGGAGGGTGAATGATGCCCCCATGCCATTTGCATGGCGTGAGTGTGCCCAGCAAGCATCAGGTCGATGTTCGATTTTGGCAAAACTTCCCGTCGCCAGTGGGTAGGGTTGTGGCTGAGTAAGATCTGAAACATATCGTCTGTACCTTTCATGGCTTTAGATAAATTGCCATATTGTGAGAAAGGAGGTTCACCTTCATTTTCAACACCTATAAGCGCGATGCTGTCATTGCCTTTGTGTAAAATGTCATGTGAGTTATTTAATAAATTCCATCCCATCTCTTGCTGTCTTTCTTCTAATTCCAGCAGACTTTTTACCTGATCGGATTTTGTTTTCCAATGATAATAAGGACCATAATCGTGATTACCTAAAATGGAATAAATGCCGTCTTTGGCTTTTAATTTGGCAAGAATATTTTGAAAACCGTTTAGCTCATCGGCACGGTTGTTTACTAAATCTCCTGTAAAGACTATCAAATCAGGATGTAATGCATTGACTTTTTCTACAGCATTTTGCATTGCTTTTTCATTTCCTTCCCAGCTTCCGATGTGAATATCAGATAGCTGAACGATGCGATAACCATCGAAAGCTTTTGGTAGTTTGGAAGAGGTGTAGCTTACTTCTTTTACTTCAAAGCGCGTTTTTCCAATCAATGACCCGTACAGAATGATCCCTATTATACCGATAGCTAAGAATAGGCCTGTATATACAAAAGGAGTTTGAGGACATTGTAGCGTATACTTAAAAGGTAATCCGATGAGTGAGCAAAACATGAAAATGATTTTAGGCAAAGCGAACAGGAAATAGGTGAGTGTAAACCAGCCAACCCAGCGACTGTGCTCACTGATAAATGCACCTCCTACAGCGAAAATCAAGAAGATGATCCCTATAAAGAGCAGTAAGGAAGGAACAAAGTAGAATGTACGTAGAAAGATGCTGCTTGTTAGGCGAATAATATACATTCGGTAAATGTAAATATCAGGAATGATAAGAGCGGCGGCTAAGATGGCCAGTATACGTTGTATCATAAGATAATGCTTGATTTTCTAACTAAAAACAACACAATACGGAGGGAGGTTGTTCATTTTTATCTGGAAAATAGACAAAAATATATAAACTTGGGTTTTTATTGAAGAGAATAGCTTATGAAGATAGATATTAGCTGTTTGCTAGAAGAAGTGTGAGCCTTTTTTAGTTGTGTGGACTTGTTTAGTTAAACTTGTTTGTTCTATAAAATAGTTCGTCACACAATTGGATGATGTTGGTCACTCAATTGTGTGACGGACATCATTCAGATGTGTGACAAACGTTACTCGGCTATGTGCCTACATGTGTTAAGTATAAATTTTATTAGCTTTGTTTATACCTGGTAGATAGGGGGCCTTTCCAGAAACAATAATTTAAATGTATTCTATTTTACTGTAGCTTTTTTCCCTATAAGATTAAATGTAAGTAATTGATCTGTATTATGTTGTTCTAATACGTCTCCAAAATAGGATGGACGAACATCTCCCCAACGTACAGATGAGTTGCGTATCACAATGTTCGAGGCGGTATCAATATAAAATCCAGCTGTAGTGCCTTTTATAAATTGATTTCCATCGCAAGGACGTTTATCGTAAATACCTCCTGTGAAATTGGTACGTTTGAAGATGAATAAATCTATTTGATCAAAATAAATGTTTTTGATTTTATCTTTTGAATTGCCTCCGATGAATATTCCATTTTCACTTTCGCACTTAATATTGCTGAAATAGATATTGGTTACAGGACCTACATTACACTCTGTCATTCCTTTAGGAAAACGCCATCCTGCATCTTTGTGATCTCCGGCTTTTCGTGTGTAAGCTGTGATGTAGATTGGCTCTGATTTTCCCCACCATACATCAGAGAAAAATTGACAATCAACGGTTATGTTCGAGAATACAACATTCTCTACAACCCCTTCATCGCGATTCTGAATACCTATGCCACGGTTACTTGCTCTGATTATACAGTTATCAAATATCACATGGCTGATGCGATCCATGTTTTCAGAACCTATTTTGATAGCACAAGATCTGGATGTCATGATGCAATTCGTAACTGTGATGTTCTCACAAGGACCGAGTTCTTCATATTCTCGTCTGTTCTTTAAGCAGATACAGTCATCTCCCGATTCAATATGGCAATCACTAATGCGTACATTCTTAGAATGATCAATATCAATTCCGTCTCCATTACGTATTTTTAGATTATTGAGAAGGGTGATTCCCTGAACTACAACATCATTGCAACCAACCAAATGTACTGCCCAATAGGCCGAATTTGTAATTCTTACATTTTCTATATGAATATTCCTACCTCTTATAATAGTGAGTAAATGAGGTCTGGGATCAAATTCGTGTACGGGTTTCAATTCATAAGAATCACTAAGCTCTTTGCCCATAAAAGCTACTCCGTTGCCATTAATTTCTCCTTGACCGGAGATTTTAACGTCTTTAATATTTTCACCACTGATCCACATCATTCCTTCGCCTTTATTCTTTCTGAAAGCACTTTTGGTATACGCACTTTCATTAGGATTGGCCAATAACATAGCATTGGCTTCGACATGCAGATCAACAAAAGAGGCAAGAGTTATAGGACTTGTCATATAAACACCACCGGATGGAATTACCACCTGTCCGCCACCCGCTTTGTTGCAGGCATCAATTGCTTCCTGAATAGCTTCAACATTATCGGTTAAACTATCTCCTTTAGCTCCGTAATCGACTATATTGAAGACTCTATCTGCCGATTTATTGCTTTGACAGGCTGCTAAGACTCCAACTAGTAATAATAAGAGGAGCGTATTCTTTTTTCTCATAAATATTGCATTTTACTGTTTATTACCCGACATAAAGGGTGTGGACACAATGATGGATATATGAAGGCCATAAGATTAACCTTATGGCCTTACCTTATTTTATTGGTTGTATCCGGTATTCTGTACCCAGTTGGTATTAGAATTCATAACATTTGTAGGAATTGGGAATATACGACGAAATTTCTGAGTCTTGGCAGTTGGATTTACAACATGTTTCAACCCCCAGTCATTTTCGAATTGACCAAAACGGATCAAGTCATTGCGACGCCACATTTCACTAAAGAATTCACGTCCACGCTCGTCAAGAACATCTTGCAAGGTAGGTTCTGTAGTCATTGTAGGCGCTTTTACATAACTCCGGATCTGATTGAACAAACTCATAGGAGTATCGTTATTGGTAGCTGTTGCACCACGGAGAATAGCTTCAGCTTTCATCAGTAAAATGTCTGCATAGCGGAAAATAGGCACATCATTACTTTGGTTACGGCCATAGGTGTTATAGTCAATTGCTTGAATAGCCCATTTGATACAGCGATAACCCTGAGTCCAACCTTTGAAATCATCACCTACATTCATAGAAGTATCATCTGCTTTAAGTAGCGTAATGTTTTTGGTAAGCACTACACGCTTTCCATTGTATATATAAGGCGTTGTCGTTTTAGCAAAAGTTGAAATGTTATAAGTATTAAGTGCATCTTTTAAAATGATTTCATTACGTTCGTCTCCTTGCAGATTGAAGCGATCGGCTGCTTCAGGTGTAACAGTGAAAATGCCACCTGCATTCTTTACAAGAGATACACCTAGCAAACCAGGACCAGTTCCTCCATCGTTATTAAATTTAGGCCAGTATTGGAATCGAGCGTATGTCATACCTTGCGCTGTTGCATTATCATAGGGCATTGCATAGATGAAATCCTTAATCTGATAACCATTATCCGGCATGAATTTCTTACGATAACTATCGCTTAGATTAAACTTTCCGCTTTTAATTATTTCATCACAGTATTGCACTGCATCATTAAGTTTGGAGTTTGGCAAAGTGGGTTCATAGTTAGCAACATCACCGGAAGTGTAAACAGCCCAGTTTAGATATAGTTTTACAAGAAGAGCCTCAGCCATCCATTTTGTTGGTTTTCCATAAGTCGAAGCATCAACATCTTCTGATAAGCCGCCGGAATTAATAGCACGAAGTAAATCCTCTTCTATAAAGGCTGCTACATCAGCTCGTGAAGAACGTTCAACTGCCTCACCATCTCCAACAACATGATCCAATATAGGAGCATCGCCAAACATGTCCATAAAGATGAAGTGATAGAAAGCACGCATCGTCAAGGCTTTTGCTATAGACTTATCAGTTGCATCCTCACCTCCAAGGTCTACAATAGCTTGGTTGCATTTGGTAATGGTTCCAGTGATATCACCAAGCCAATCTATATGTGCATCATCCGGATTAGTCATGTGAAGGGAAGAGTGAACATAATTACCTCCGTCATACCAGTTACCGCCAAAAGTAACTGCTGTAAATTCATCGGAAGATAGCAATGCAGCTTCAGTATAACGACGTCCCAAAGGGCCACGGAATCCATAGTATAAGTCTGCCATCTTTGCTTCAGTTGCAATCTCAGAAGTTGGATATGAAGTATAGGTAGATTTGATATCTACATTCAAATCGGTACAGGCCGTTGCTGAAGATAACAGTAAACCTGCAAATAAGGTATTTTTTATATAACTTTTCATTGTAATTTCAATTTTTAGATGATTAGAAATTAACATTTACACCAAGCATAAATGTACGAGTGCGGGGATAATAGTTCGTACGTCTATCGATTCCCGGTTCCAAGCCACCAAGATTGATTTCAGGATCACGACCGGAATAACCAGTAATTACAAACAAATTATTGCAGGTTGCATATACTTTGAGTGAATTGACCCAATTACCTATCTTTCCGAAAGAGTAACCCAAAGAAAGGGTTGATAAACGTAGATAGTCGCCATTCTCTAACCAACGATCAGAAGGAGCTTGTGACTGAACATCTGTAGCTTTTTGTTCTGTAGCTACTGATTTCAATACATTTCTACCTTCAGTAACGAAACTTACGTTGCTATATTGCTCGCTAGTTGCATTATAAATTTTATTTCCAAAGACTCCTGTAAAGAACAAGTCCAAATTCCAATTTTTATATTTAAAGTTGTTTGACCAACCTAAATTCAACTTAGGCTGTGCATTACCTGTAATGGTACGATCTGTATCAACAGGGTCTTTAGTTGTTTCACCAGTGCGTTCACCTGTTTCCGGATCATGTTTGTAGAATATTGACACTCCGTCTGAGTTATAACCAGCCCATTCATAAGTATAGAAAGTTCCAAGTGGGTGACCTTCCATAATACGTTCTACTTGAGCGTTTGAAGAATAACCTGCAATTTCGGGATCACCTGTTGCAATATAATCTACAGAATAATCACTATTGGAAATGCTTTTTACCTCATTTTTATTGTGTGAAAGGTTCAAACTTGTATTCCAAGTGAAATCTTTCATAGTGATAGGCGTTGCATTGACTGTAAATTCAATACCTCTATTGGTAATGTCGCCCACATTGGCAAACATAGTACCATAAGGATAACGGTTTGTTGATACATTATATGAATAAATCAAATCGCTTGTACGTTTATCATAATATTCGATTGTACCACCTAGACGTCCTCCAAAGAAGCTAAAGTCAAAACCTACATTGAGCATTGAAGTTCGTTCCCATTTCAAATTAGGGTTTGCATTTGATTGAGCAGCTATTGTACGGTAAAGACTGGCATTTCCATTAGCGTCTGTATAAGTAAACCATCCGGAAGGACCATAAGTCTGAATTGCTTGGAAAGCGCCAAATCCCAAAGAGTTACCGCTGACACCATAACCTACACGAAATTTCAAGTCATCAAATATATTCAAATTTTTGATGAATTTCTCTTCACTCATACGCCATGCAAGAGATGCAGAAGGGAATGTTCCCCAACGATTGTTCGCACCGAAAGCGGAAGAACCATCACGGCGGATAGTAGCCTGAAGCATATATTTACTATTGTATGAATAGTTCAAACGACCATAGAAAGAGATCATACGAAGAGTTTCTAATGGATAAGCAGTTATACCACTCATGTCCATTTTGTTAGCAAAAGCAAGGTTATAGTATGAAGTAGCGTTGCTATAGAAATCGTAAACCTTAAGACCAAAACCATCGTTGTTGTCTTTTTGCTCATAAGAATAACCACCCATCAAACCTACTTTATGAACATTAGCAAATGTATGATTATAATTGAAATAGGTTTCCAATACTTTCTTTTTATTCTCAAGAGTTCCACGATAAGCTTCTCCATTAGCAGTAACGATCTGAGACTGTTTTGTATTGTAATTATTATAGCTGATTTGCTCGTTTTCATACGAAAGATTTAAATTCCAAAATAAATCTTTATTGATTTCCAGAGTGGCTTTACCTGTTCCCTGAATAACTTTTTTAATCGTTTCGTAAGTGTCCTCATAAATCATGGACAGCGGGTTATAATACTGGCTTGTCGATGTGTAATTATACCATGTTCCATCTTCATTTCTTGCAGGAAGTAGAGGAGAGTAATAGTTCATGGCATCAAATACACTTTGACCATCTCTTTCGGATGACACACTTTTACCTTTACTTTGTACTGCGTTAACATTGAAAGATAAATCCAAACGATCATTCAAACATTTTGTCTGTGCATAAGCACGACCTGAAGTACGCTCAAATTCAGTTCCACGAACAATACCTTCTTTATTTAAATAATTCAGGCTGGCATTGTAGCTGGAACGTTCGTTTCCTCCGTTAATAGAAACATTATGACTGTGACTAACTGCTGTACGAAGTACTTCATCGTTCCAATTCGTATTGTAGCCTTCATTATTAGGCAATGTGATATTGTTAGCCGCTGCATAAGAAAGTAAATCACTGGCTGACATCATATCAAGACGTTTGGCTATTTTATCAAATCCGACGTAGCTACTGTATGAAACGGATGAGCGATCATTTTTGCTTCCTTTCTTTGTTGTGATAACAATCACACCATTGGCAGCCTTAGAACCGTAGATAGCAGTTGCAGATGCATCACGAAGTACATCAATTGACTCAATGTCTTCTGGTGCTATAAGGCTTAGAGACATACCGGGAATACCGTCAATTACATAATAGGGCTCCATTGCTTCACCTGTACGTAGAGAAGATGCACCGCGAAGAGAGATAGAAGCTGTTCCTGCTGTAGGGTCACTGCTTTGAACAACCGTTAATCCAGGAACTTTGCCTTGCAATAATTGTCCGGGATCGGTATAAACGCCAGTATTCAGTTTGTCAGCTTTCACTGTAGTGATAGAACTGGTAACATCCTTACGAGCCATACTGCCGTAGCCTACAACTACTACTTCATCTAATGTTTTATTGTCTTCTTTTAGAGTGATAGTCATAGATGATTGATTTGTCACTTTTACTTCTTGAGGAATGTACCCTATATAAGTAAATGAGAGGGTTTTTCCTGAAGTCACCTTGATGTTGAATAAACCGTTGATATCAGTGATGGTACCTGTACTTGTTCCTTTTACGAGGACATTTACACCGATAAGTGGTTCTCCTTTTTCATCTTGTACTTTTCCGGAGATGCTACTTTGAGCAAGGGCGGAAATGCTAGTCATCAAGACGATGAGTAGGGTTAAAAAAAGTTTTTTCTGCATAACGTTACATTTAATAAGGTTAAATAACATTGGTTTGTTGTGGACAAATATATGCCTAGAGTTAGTTCTGAAGGGGGAAAATAAAAAAGAAAAGGTGGATTTTTGAACATTTTCCCTTTTGTCTCTAAATCTTAATATATATTTTCCTTTTATAAAGAGGATATCCTATGCTCCAGTTTAGGAGAACGAAAATTATAGCGTATATCAATGATGATATTTGTGCATTTGCTACAAATGAATGAATTTCATTATATAAAGAGTCTGCAATTCCGTATTGCCCAAAAGCAATAGAGAGTAATTCACTTATTACATAAATGAATAATGGATTTACACCAAAGCAGAGAAAAAAAGATATTTGATTCTTTTGTTTTTTGTGGTCAATAACATACATCAGAAAAGCCAAAAGACTGCTCGCCATGCCGCACGTAAAAAGTACGAGGGTGGGAGACCATATTCGCTTGTTCATGGGTAAGCCATAGGAAAATGCCAAACCTATGGTCATAAAGATAAATCCCCAAAGCAACAAATACATGATCTTTTGATCTAATGCTTGCTTTTCAATTATTAGTTTACCGCACCAGAAACCGATTAAAGTATGAGCGATGGATGGAATTATTCCTAATAGACCTTCGGGATCAACGGGCGTTTTATGATAGAGGTGTGCCTGTCCGAAAATTAGCCGATCTGTAACAGCTAAAATATTAGAAGCGTCGCAATTGTATCCGTTTCCGAAATATAGAATAGCTGTATAGCCTATTAATAGTAAAGCAGCAAATCCCAATATCCATTTGTGTTTCATTGTGATAGCAATGATTGATACTATTCCATAACAGATAGCTATGCGTTGCAGAACACCGGTAAAGCGCAAGTGGTCAAATGGTAAAAAATCACCTTTACAACATGCTTCAAACCAATAGATTGCATATCCTATCAGGAGAATGAGCAATGTACGCTTTAGTATTTTTAATATTAGAGGTCGTGACCATTGAAATTGATATTTGCGTAGCGATATGTAAGTTGAAATTCCCACCATAAAAAGGAAGAAGGGAAAAACCAAGTCAGCAAGTGAAAGACCGTTCCATGCTGAATGTCGTAAAGGTTCGTAAGAAGCGTTTCCTCCACCATTGTTGACTAAGATCATACCTGCAACAGTTAACCCGCGCAATACATCTAAGGATAGTAATCTTTGTTTTTTTTGAGACTGATCCATTTTATGTACTTTAATTAATTTTTGTTTTAACGATTAAAAGCTGTTTGAAATACTTCTTTGGCGGTTGTTACACAATCTCCTTCAGGGCTCGACGAATATACATTCGTTTCCTTAGTCCATGGTTCTTCCATTGCGTAATAGTCTAATTCAATCATGGGCTTACCTGCCAAGACATCTCGTAATACTTGCCAGTATGCTTCCCATCTTTTATAGTAAAAGTCTTTCAAGATACCATTCCACTCTTTATGAGCATAATCACGCAGACCACCTTTATTTGCAGAATAGCGATTTCCCCATGTTGTAATTTGTACGCGCGCATTCCACTCATATAAATCTTTCTCTTCTTGCGTTTTTCCTAATGCTCGAGCTTGCTGAATCCAATTACCTACGCGAAATTCTTTTCGAGTTCCCAGCAACTTATCTTGTGCCAGTAAGAGTTTTAAAAACTCTTGAGAATCAATTTCAAAACTTTTTTTATCAAAGCTTTTAAAATCAGCGATTGTTTTGTTGTAAACGATTCTAGCACGATCAGAAATGGCTTGACGAACAATGTCGATGAGGTCATATTCAAAATTATTATTGCCATGATATTTGTCGGCAACGCTTAGTAGTAAGCGAGCGGCATCTTCGGTTGTAGTAGGGTCGTAATAATTTTCCATCTTAGACCAACTGGAAGCTTGGAAATTATTGAGAGAAGGACGCCCACAGAATATGGATTCATGTGCTCCTTGTTGGTTATTTCCTTGCGGACAATTGTAAATGCCATTAATTAAAATACTCCAAGCTTCATTAATTGTATTATCCGTCGCACCATAACGGGCGGCAGTGTACTCTTTTATCCAACTTTCTTTAGTGACACGTTCCTCACGCCAAGGAAGTTCTGTCATTAATTCGAACATGACGGGGTTGTTCTCAATGCCTTCCATTGTAAGCCCGATTCCTTTTAGATGTTTGGCTAAAGGATTGTTTTTCGTTGCATAGAAATTGTGTAATAGTTGATCCATACGTCCATGAAGACCGACATTGGCACCAAAGTTTTCTAGCATACAGAATAACCAGTTATGTTGAAGATATCCTTTCTTTCGATACCATATTGAAGGTTGCATACCCCACATCGGGCGGCATTCACTAAAAAGATCGAGTATAAGCAGATCTCCATTCTTCATATTTTTAATCATCTCGTCGCGAGGGTTTTCCGTCCACCCTTGCACTACCCATACTGCTTTCGGGTTCACTTTTTTCATTGCGTTCATAACAGCTTTTCCCGCGGCATCTAAATCAACATTCTCAATACCTTTTGCTTCATGAAAAGGATCCATTGAATAATAGTTAGCTTTACCAAACAGCTTTTCGAGTTCTTTGTAATATAGTGCTGCGATTTCTTGAAAACGGCTATCTGTGGGTTGTAGAAAGGCAGGGCGAACATATCCGTTCCATAGTTCACTGTCACTCACATTTAATCCTAGTTTCTTTTTAGCATTGTGAGGTACCATACCAGAATATCCAGGAAGAACCGGCTCAATGCCATATTCGCGCATCCGTTTTATTATTTTCTTTTGCAGAATGGTTTGTTGTGTGTACCATTGGTCGGGATTCGGACCGCCCCAGCCTTCTAAATTGTTCATCTCCCACCAGGCTAGAAAAGCCGGACCTGCAATAAATTCATTAATCTCTTTTTTGCTATATCCTAGGTCTTTGAGCATATTAAACCATACACATTCTTCTCCTACAACCGCTAAAGGAAGATTTATCCCATGAAGAGCCATCCAGTCGATCTCTTTTTCCCAACGATCCCATCCCCAAAAAGCCATCGAATATGAGAAGGTGCAGTAATTAAAATCATAGCGTAATTTTAATGGAGTTTGAAAGTGCTTCTTCTCTTTGACGGGGGGTAATACTTTGGGTAGTTTGGCAGACATACCGTTCCATGATAATTGGATACCTGCATAGTATTTTAGATACCAATTTACTCCTGTTGCTATATTGACATAATTGTTACCACGAACAACTACTTTCGAACCTTTCTGGTCTAACTCAAAGAAATCATCTCCTTGTTTATTGACTACTTCAATAATAAATTTATTGGAAGCCCCTTTGTCAATCCGCTCCAATAATCCTTTTATGGGATTAGCGGCTAATGAAGATAGAGTAAAACAGTAAGTCAATAAAATGTAAATAATATGCCTTCTCATTATTCAATTGTTTTTATAATTTATTTAAATATAGTCCTTTGATGAATTTCTCAGTTATTTAATTGTCCAGTCAATACCTAGTGGGCTTTTTGAAACTTTGCAAATTAACGGGAGAATTGCGTTTTTGGCAATCCAATATTCAGTTCCGTCAACGTCGGCTATTGTTTTGATTAAAGGATAATATTTCCCATGAAAATAAAATTTACCTTCTTCTTTTTTACGCCTGAAAGTAGTATGATTACAGATAAAATAGCCTTTGGTTATGAGTGATTGAAAAGCTGCCTGAGAGATACAAGCAAATGTTTCGTCGTTTTTTAGAAAAAGCTTATCACCTTTAACCGGTTGAGCAAAACTTAGCATTGTTCCATTCATTAATCCCTGATTTGAAATGATGATACTTCCTGTTTGCTCCTTCATATGTCGAATAATTGACCACTTCCAATAGGTGTTTTTTGCATGTTGCTCTATAACTACTTTATAACGACGTGTCTGTCCGTGTAACTTAAACACATAATTTAGTGTGTCGTCGTTACTACTAAATTGGGAGACTGTTTGAGCCGCTAATTGGTGAAAAAGGCAAAAACTTAGTAAAATAATTCCTATCTTTTTTTTCATTTTTGTATTATTTAATTTCTTGAGGAGGCAATTCGTTAATTCCCCATTGGGTTGGTTTCGAAACCATTTCAAGGATTAACTCACCCCCTTGCATTAACTCATCATGTCTGATCCATGCTCTATCTATGGGCTTGTTGTTTAATAAAGCTTTTCCTATATATCTCTTTTTTTTCGTGAGTCCTTTTGCTTTAATCTTAAAGGAACGCCCATTATCAAGGTGTAGAGTTGATTCTTTTAAAAAAGGAGTGTTGAGAAGATAGTAGTCTTGACCGGCATTAGGATAAATTCCCATCATCTGAAAAGCTAGCCATGATGACATTGCGCCGGAATCATCATTTCCCGGAAGGCCACTGGGGGAATCATTAAAATGATTGGATATAATATGATGTATTCTATCGCTACTTAAGTAAGCTTTTCCTATCCAATGATATAAACAAGGGGTGAGAAAAGATGGCTCATTGTTTACATTATAATAGTTGCGATCAAAGAAAATATCCAAACGTTTCTTAAAGGCTTCTTTACCCCCTGACTTTATTATTAGTCCTGGTATGTCATGTGGTATACTTAGCGAATATTCCCAAGAAGTCCCTTCATAGAAAAAGGCACTCCACCAAGGAAGATACCATGGAGCCTCACTAATCAGAGGGTGGTATACGAAGCTAGGCTTGTATATTTTTGAATTGCCAAAAGGGATGGTGTCTAGCCATTGTCCATTGCTGTCACGTGGCATGATAAAACCAATGGCTCCATTATTTTCATAATTATCTCGCCATAAATTTTTCCAATTATTCGACTGCTTAATGAATCGGTTATAAATATCTTCTTTTCCTAAACCTTTGGCTACAGTAGCTATATTATAATCATTATAAGCATACTCTACTGTTCGGTTACCTGCCCGGTCGATGCCATAGGGTACATATCCCAGTTTATTATATTCTACTAATCCTCCTCGTCCTTCTTGTTCTTCATTGCCTCCCGGGGGGATTAAGGCATCTTTTAGCATTGCTTTTAGGGCTTTTTCATAATTAATACCTTTTAATCCTTTTACATATGCGTCAGCTATTAATACTTCAGCATTGGAGCCTCCTTGTGTACGGCCATTTGAATTGCCACTACGTGCGTCGGGCATATAGCCATCATGCTTAAAAATGTTGATTAAAGAATTTATAATTTTTGTTTCTCTATCTGGTGAAATGAGCGTAATCAGAGGGTTAGATGTTCGATAAGTATCCCAGATAGCATAGAAATCATCATAATAGGGCTCATTGCTAAGCCATAAAGGATTTTCTCCTGTTCGATCAACAGGCATTAACATTGTATGATAGAGTGCAGTATAGAACATTCTTTTTTCACTAAGAGAGGTGGTTGGATCAATCTCAATACGGCTTAATAAATCTTCCCATTTTTTTAGAAGCTCTTTGTGCGTTTTTTGGAAATTCCAATGGCTTATTTCTTTATCTATGTTAGCTTTTGCCTTCAAAGAGCTAATGAATGAAATACCGATTTTCATTTGTAATTGTTGAAGAGGGCAATCTTTGAATGAAAGTAATACTCCGGTTTTTTGTCCTGAATCATATTGAGCTTTTTGTTGAGGTATCAGTAGGCTGTCTTTCCAGGAAGTAAACCTATCAAAAGGTTGTTTAAAAATGGCATAGAAATATACGGTATAGGCTTTACCATTGTTCCATCCTCCACGAATGCGGCTATAACCCCTAATTTCATGGTTTGATAAAACTTCAATTTCGGATCCTACAAACTGTTGTGCTTCTCTCGTGTTGGGTATTGGACTTTCACCTAGAAAAAAAGAGGGATCTATTTTTACTGCTTTGTCTGTTCCTTGTGGATAAGTAAAGCGGTAAAATGCAGCTCTATTAGCAGTCGTTATTTCTGTTTGAATATGACTATCTTTAAATTTAGCCTGATAATATCCTAGAGATGCTTTCTCTTCTTCTCTAAAAGCTGATTGATCTAGCTTGTTTAAAGGCCCAATAAAGGGCATTACCTGGATATTTCCATATTTGGGACCTCCTCCTGTACCACTAACATGCACTTGGCTGAAACCTGTTACTTCTTTAGGCATGGGCAACCAGCCGCTATTAGGACTTGTTGTGCAGTCCGGGCTAGGTTTCACCATTCCGAATGGGCATGAAGGACCTATAAAAACGCGTCCCAATCCTTCGGAGCCAATCATTGGATCAACATATTGAGCATAGTTTGTTTTTTCCTGAGAAAAAGCACAAGAGGAAGTAGCTAGTAGGATAATAGCGGAAAAAAGATTAATAAGTTTCTTCATCGTAGAATTGATAATAGGTTCATAGGCAAAAATAAATATAATTGTTTTAATATAGGGTGAAAAAAAACAAGGAAAGGAGGATTATTAGCAATTATCACTTACTTCTTCAGAGGCGGAGAGGATAGCGCTAGGTAGCATTCCAAACTCTTTTTGAAAACAACGTGAAAAATATTTTGGGTCATTAAAGCCTACTTCATAAGCTATTTCTGAAATATTTAAGTTCTTCGTTATTTTATTGATCTGTATCAGGTTCCATGCTTTTTTAAGGCGATAACTACTAATGAATTTTACACTTGGTTGCCCTACTAGGTTTTGTAGTTTCTGATTTAGTAAGGTTTTGCTAATATTCATAGCTGAAGCAAAATCGCTGACTTCAAAATCGGAATTTTTATAATTCTTTTCGATTACAGAAAGAATAGATGTCATAAATTTATTATCTCGAGATTCTTCATCTATTTGTAAAGTGGTTGGATCAAATTCTCGAGAAAAGCGCATTTGGTTTTGTTTGCGATTATTGAATATGTTTTTAATGCGAACTTTTAGTAGCTCTTCATCGAAAGGTTTTTGCAAATATTCATCAACTCCTATTCGATAGCTTTCCAAACGGCTATCTTCAGATATTTTGGCGGTGAGAATGAGCAAAGGAATATGTGATATTGCTAGATTTTCCTTGATGCATTTGGAAAGTTCAATGCCGTTCATAACCGGCATCATTAAATCACTGATAATGAAATCAACTGTATTCTTTTCTAATATAGCTAGTGCTTCAGACCCATTAGAAGCTTCTAAAATATGGTATTCTAATGATAAGATAGAACGAATATAAGTTCTCATATCAGAATTATCTTCTACTACTAGAATATTTAAAAGATTTTGTTTCGAATTATTTTCTGCTGTTGTATCAGAAGGCACTGAATTATTTTCAGGCACTATATCCATATCTACTGCTGTTTGCTCAGTATTATAATCAGCTTGTAAAGGTAATATGACTCGTATTGAAGCTCCCTTTTTATGATTATTGCGAGCATATATATTGCCTCCATGTTGTTGGACAATTCGTTTGCACAAATAGAGTCCTATACCGGTTCCACTTTGTCCGTATACCGGGAACTTTACATGTTGGCGAGATTGATAGAAACGATCGAAAATACGGTTTAAATCATCTTCGAGAATACCCACTCCTGAATCGGATATAGATATATATATTGATTCTGATCCTTCAGCATTAAGAAAAGAGTATAGATAAAGAGTAACTAACCCACCATCAGGGGTGAATTTTACAGCATTTGATAGTAAATTGACGAGCATCTTACGTATCCACTCTTCGTCATAGTAGTAATGAGTATGTTTCAAATGGATAATCGTACGTACTTCAATCTTTCTTTCTTTGGCAAATACTTGGAAGGGAAGGGTTAGATTATTAATAAAAGAGAGTAAGTTGTTACTTTGCTTATTTATGGTAATCTTTCCCGATTCTATTTTTCTAAAATCAAGTAATTGGTTAACAAGCTCTAGTAAAGACTTTGAGTTTCTTTCCACAATATTTAGCTGTTCTATTACTACAGGATTTTTACTTAACTTTAATGCACGTTCTATCGGTCCGATTATCAATGTGATAGGAGTACGGAATTCGTGCGTAATATTTGTGAAGAAGGAAATTTTGTCAGTAGTAATCTCTTGTATTTTTTTTGAAAGTTCAACTAACTGTTTTTTTTGTTGGATAAGTAACTCATTCTGCTGAGAAAGCACTTTCATTTTTTCTTCTAATGTTAAAGTTCTTTCTTTTACTTTTTCAGTCAAAATACGCTTTTGCTCTTTATAGGAGGCTATTCTGAGTTGGTAGATATAGGCTGTTACTAATCCTATAATAAATAGGATAAGGAGGAAAAACCACCATGTTTTATAGAAAAAAGGAGCTATCTCTATTGATAATTTTGTCGTTTCACTATTCTCGGGATGCAAATAATCTAAAACTTTTACTTCAAATGTGTAATGCCCCGATCTCAAGTTTGTATAACTGGCAAAATGTCGTTTAGAGTTTGTCTCTATCCATTCGCTATCAAATCCTTTTAAGCGGTATAGATACCTGGTTTTATCTGTTGTCTCAAAATTGAGAGATGAAAATTCAATGGAGAATGATTTATCACGTTCATGTAAAGACAATTTTTTAGCCCAACTGATATCATTTTTGATATATTTGTTATTACCCTGAGTTATATCTTCATTCAAAACAGATAAATTGGTAAAAACAACTTTGTTTTTCTCTTTGTTAGGAGTTTGTAAAACATCTTCTACCCCTATCATTCCATCGAGGCAGCCAAAGAAAAGAGTACCATTGGCTGATTTATAGTATGCATTCCAGTAGAATTGGTCGGAAAGTAAACCGTCTGATTCTGAGTAATTAGTGAAGTTATGGGTTGTTTTATCATAATGTGAGAGCCCGGAATTAGTGCTGAGCCAAAGATTTCCTCTCTTATCATCTAATATTCCGAAAATAGTGTTATCCGCTAGGCCATTTTGGGTTGTTAGATTGGAAAATTTATAAGGGTATTGGTTGTCAGATTCCAATTTATACAGACCATAACCATTACTACCTAACCATATTGTTCCTTGTTTATCTTCGAAGATGCAATTAATCTTTTCTATTAATAGCGTTTCTTTATCGTTAAGCTTATATTCCATGTAATGATAACGAATATCTGAACGACGCTTAGCAAAAGAGAACAAGTCTATAACAATGACTCCGTGAGAAGTTCCTATCCATAAACGGGATTTTGTATCAATTAACATGCCGTTTGTTGGATTGTTTGGAAACTTATCCGTGGGAAGAGTAATGTTTATAAATCTTTTCTCTTTTAGATCGAAGAAATTTATTCCTTCAGAAGTTCCTACCCAAATTCCATTATTTAGCTTGTCAAAAGCCAATGCACCCACAAAGTCGTTTTTTAAAGAGCTATTTTCTGTATTGTATCTTTTGAATGGTGATTTTTTTGAGATGTTATTGGTGTTCAAAATGTTAATTCCATTTCCCCATGTTCCTATCCATAATTGGTCTTGGTTATCTTCTGTAAAGGAACAGACGGAGTTATGGCTCAAGCTGTTTGGATTATTGGTTTGATGTGTGAAATGTATAAAACCATCACTCCCTTTTTTTCGTAAATTAAGCCCTCCTTCTACATTGCCTACCCATAGATTGCCTCTCTTGTCTTCAAAAATAGCATTAACTGGATTGTCGGATAAGGAAGAAGGGTCATTGAAGTGGTGTATGTAGGTTTGCATCTGTAAATTGCGGTTGACCATTTTGTTTAATCCTCCGATCCGAGTGCCAATCCATACAATCTTTCCGTCTGAATACAGACAGTTTATAAAGTTTGAATTGATACTTTTTTCAGAGACTTCTCCCGTGTGGCTGATGCGTATAAAATTGTCATTTAAAGGATCGTAGAAATTTAATCCTTTAAGTGTGCCTATCATGAGTTCATTTCTATATGTTAGTGTTATATCCGTTATGTAGTTTTGACTGAGCGAAGTTGTTCTATTTTCGTATGACTCATATTGTTTGTATGTATTATTAGCAATGTTATAGCGATAGAGTCCTTTGTTAGTCCCAACCCAAATATCTTTATTCCTTTTACAGAAACAATGTATACGCGTAGAGCTATCAAAAATATGTTTGGTAAATACCCGCTTAAGAAGTAATTTATTTTTTCCTTTCTTGACGCTATATATATCACGGTTATAGCCTATCCACATTTCATTGTCGATTTCCTTCAGAACTGTTATGGGATTAGAGTGCCTTTCGTAGGTAGAGTAGAGTGGGGTTAATTGAAGTAAATTCCCTTCTTGATCAAAAGAAAGCATGAAAAGATTATCTTGTGTTGCTAACCATATTCTCCCTTTGTGATCTTTTCTTACAAAATAAATTGCTGATTGTGTTAATTCATCTATTCGAAATGCTGAAAAATCAATTTTATCCAGCGTGTTTGTCTTTAAATTGAGCACTTCGAATCCTGCTTCAGAAGCAATCCAAAGGCGGTTAAAATTATCTTCGCATACTTGGTTTATGAAATTGTTCTTTAGATGAACTCCTTTCGATGAAATATTATATTGTGTGAAACTGTAGCCGTCATATCTGGAAAGTCCATTCTGTGTAGACACCCACAAGAAGCCGCGACTATCTTTATAGATGGCATTAATATAGTTGTGCAGCAATCCATCTTTAATTGTTATTGCTGAAAAACTATATTGATCCATCAATTTATGCGATGATATTCGGGCATCGACAAGCAGACAGACTCTGAGAAGTATTGCTAACAATAGGAGTTTTTTCATAATTGAGATCTAGAGAGAGCTCCTTTGTAAGTATAAATAACGCAGAGTTAATCGAATGTGAAGAGTAAAAAATACGCTTTTCAATGAAGTGATTATGCTTCTTCTGTTTTGTTCGGTATCTCTGCGCTATTTAATTCTTTCAATTCATCAATATTTTTTTTAATATTGTTGAGGTTGTTATATATTAATTTTTTGTATACTATGTAAATGATAAATATATCTATTATCGCCAACAAAGATACAATGAAAATTTGAAAAACAAGGGAATGGCTATATAACTTCATAACCCAATAGTATAAACCCGTGAATGCTACGGTCCAAACGGATATGGCTATTACCTCATATTTCATCCATTGACTAAATTTATTCATTCTTTTGGCCACGAGAAGAATGGGCATTTCATCTATTTTTGTATTGTGTGTCCAAAGATATGTTTTGAAGTCCCATCCAATACCTGCAATAATAGTGAGGCTAAAGAAAATGCATAAAGCAGTTATTGGCTTTTTGTATTCATGACTGCAGATTGCAGAAGGCAAAACGACCCATAGTAATATAATCAGAGGGATGAATATGACACCAATAGTTATAGATATTTTTTGCCAAGTAGCTAATCTTTTTATGCCACTCTTGGTATTCTTCTTGTATTCGGAGATAGCTTTTGCAAGTTTCTCTTCATTAATAAGATGATCTTTTTGTAGTCTCTCATCAAGTATATTCCACGATTTTTTTAAATCATCCAGTTCCATATTGCTTATTTTTTATTGGTCGTTGTTTTTCTTCATTCTTTTTAATTTGTCTTTGATACGGCTTAGCTTTGTGGCAACATTAGTCACTGTTAATCCGGTTATCTCAGCAATTTCTTCGTAGCTTTTTTCTTCAAGATAGAGAAGAATGATAGACTTATCGAGTTGTCCTAGTTGATTGATGAGTCGATGCAGCTCTTTGAGCATAGCATGTATATCATCTTGTTCTTCGACCATCCATTCAGACTCATTTTGAGTGAGAGCTATAATTTCAGGTACATTTTTCTCTTTACGAATAAAACTGATGCAGGTATTTAAAGCAATTCGATAGATCCAAGTGGATACTTTGCATTCATGCCGAAATTTAGGGTATGCTCTCCAGATATTAATGGTCACCTCCTGATAAAGATCATTAAGGGTCGCGTTTTGAGTAGTATAGAGATAGCAGACCTTATAGATGACTCGCTCGTACTCTTTTATTACAGATATGAATTCCTGTTCTATACTTTCATTCATTTTTCCCGAATTGCTTTTTGTAGATTAGTCGCTGGAGAATGATGAAAATCACAGAGTCATTATTCGAAAGGATCTTTTATTCCTTGATTATAAATTTGCGGCAAGAAATTTTTTCGTTTTTTCAATACTCATTCCCCTTCTAGTAGCATAATCTGCTAGTTGATCTTGACCTATTTTCCCTACTGTAAAATAGTGGGAAGCCGGATGTGCAAACATTAAGCCACAGACAGAGGCATGAGGATTCATTGCTCCATTTTCTGTTAAGCTAATGCCTATCTGACTCATATCAAGGACATCGTTAAGTAGAAAATTAATAGATTGGTCAGGTAGAGAAGGGTAGCCTACAGCAGGACGTATGCCTTGATACTTTTCAACAAGTAGATCTTTCATTGATAAGTTTTCCTCTTTGGCATATCCCCAAGCTTCTTTTCGTACATATTCATGCATTTTTTCTGTTGCTGCTTCGGCTAAGCGATCGGATAACGTTTGTACTAAAAGATGTTTATACGGGTCTTTTTCATACAAGCCTTCCATATCTGCATCAATACAAGCAGCAAAAGCACCTACAGTATCTGTGATTCCACCTGATAGTGGGCGTACAAAGTCACTTAAGCACAGAAAAGGGCTATTGTCTTTTTTTTTGGTTTGCTGGCGTAAAAGAGGGAATATTTTTCCGTCAATAATTAAATTGTCTCCGTCTCCATTTGCAGGACAAAGTTTAAATAAAGTATTGACTTCAAAATCTTCATCAAGTTCGTCGAGCATGCGGTTAGCTTCTTTAAAAAGCTGCATAGCTTCAGAAGCTTTTTCTCTTTCGTCTTCAGGAAATGAGGTTAACCATGAGGCACGGCAAGAGTCACATCCGTGAAGATCGGCTATAGCAGCATACCTGGGTTGAAATCCCCATGCGTGGAAAAAGTAGATCCAGTTTATATAAGAAGCTACTTGGTGTATTTTATAAGTTATTATCATCTAAATCTTAATTGTTGTCCTCGGTATTCATTGTCTATCTCTCCTCCAGAATAGATCAAGTGACCGTTAGCAAAAGTCTTTTCTACTTTCCAGTTGAAAACATTCCCTTCTAAAGGGCTCCATTGACATTTACTTAAAATCATCTCTTTAGTTAGTTGCCATCTTGAATTTGGTTTTACTAACACAAGATCGGCTTGATATCCCTGGCGAATAAACCCTCGTTGGTTAATATCATAAATGATGGCTGGCGCATGGCACATTTTCTCTACCATTTTTTCGATGGTGAATACACCTTCATCAACGAGTTGAAGCATGCTAACCAGTGAAAACTGTATCATAGGCATTCCAGATGCAGCTTTTAATGCACCGCCTTCTTTTTCTGTTAGCAAATGAGGGGCATGGTCAGTTGCTATAACATCTATCAATCCGGTATTCAGAGCTTCTCTTATATGGTCTCTATTCCTTTCGCATTTGATGGCAGGATTACATTTGATTCTTGCACCCTCTCTTTTGTAATCTACTGACATGAATAAGAGATGTGGAACACAAGCTTCGGCTGTGATTCTTTTTTCAACCAAAGGTTTATTCTCAAACAACGCAAGTTCCCTTTTTGTTGAGATGTGGAGTACATGCAGACGAGCATTTGCTTTTTGAGCTAATTTGACAGCTAACTTGGAGGACTCATAACAAGCTGGCGTTGATCGGATATCTTTGTGGTGATGGATAGGAATTTCCTGAGCTTCACTATATTTTTTTTTGTATCTCTCGGTATTAGCTTTTATTATATCGGGATTTTCACAGTGAGCAGCAATCAGTAAATCTGTTCCACCAAAAATGTTTAAGAGGCTGTTCATGCGTGCTACTAACATATCTCCTGTGCTAGAACCCATAAATAATTTAATCCCACATACTTTATGAGGATCAAGTTTTGGAAATTCACTGTAATTATGATTCGTTGCTCCAAAGTAGCAAGAATAGTTTACTGTAGATTTCTCTGCCATGAGATCAAACTTAGCATTTAAGGTATCTAAATTGACAACAAGAGGACTCGTATTAGGCATGTCCATAATGGAAGTTACTCCACCAGCTGCTGCTGCCGCACTTTCTGTTGATATGTCGGCTTTATGCGTCAGACCTGGGTCGCGGAAGTGTACATGATCGTCAATGATTCCAGGTAATAAATAACATCCTGTTGCATCAATAACTTCTTCACAGGTAATATTACTATCTTTTTCAGAGGTAATTATTTCCGCTATTTTTTCATTTTCAATGATGACAGAGCCTTTTATGCTTTTGCCTTCATTTACAATTATAGCATTTTTTATAAGTGTACGTTTCATTTTTTTTGAGGATATTTACAGAATAAACTGCTTAATTTTAATTTAATAACTCCAAAAACGGCTTCTCCAAAGATACTACTGTCCATCTTGGATGTTCCTAATTCTCTATTTATGAAAATAACAGGAACTTCTGTTATATGGAAGCCGTATTTAAAAGCTGTAAATTTCATTTCGATTTGGAAAGCATAGCCCTTGAAGCGAATAGCATCAAGATCAATTGTTTCTAGCACTTGCCGACGGTAACATTTAAATCCGGCTGTGGTATCATGTACAGGAATTCCTGTGATAGTGCGAACATACTTTGAAGCAAAATATGACATTAATACACGTCCCATAGGCCAATTAACAACATTTACTCCACTTACGTAACGTGAACCGATTGCTACATCTGCTCCATCTTCATAACATGCTTTATAAAGTCGTGGTAAATCGCTAGGATTATGAGAAAAATCGGCATCCATCTCAAAGACATATTCGTAGTCATGTTTCAATGCCCATTTGAATCCCGTAATGTAAGCTGTTCCTAAGCCCAACTTACCTCTTCTTTCCATCATAAATAGTCGTTCGGGGAATTCTTTTTGAAGATCTTTTACAATCTCAGCTGTTCCATCCGGAGAGCCGTCTTCTATTACAAGAATATGAAAAACTTTTTCAAGATTGAAAACGGCACGAATAATACTTTCAATATTCTCCCGTTCATTGTAAGTGGGGATAATTACAATGCTGTCCGATGTTTGCATATTAAGAACTTATGTTAAATTCACAGGCAAAAATACTGTTTTTCCCTTACTAATGAAATATAGGGCGATAAAACTAAGTATAATTTAGTACTTTTGTGCCCTAATTAGCTTTTTGATAGAATTTAACGATGACAATCACCGAACTTCAACAATTATATGCTGCTCATCCAAATACGGAAGCGGTCAATAAATTACTTAAAGATTCTTCTATAAAACATCTTTTTTGTGGAGGATTATGCGCTTCCGCATTCTCCTTTTTTGCGACCGCTTTATTCCAGCGAAGCAGTAATTCTTATCTCTTTGTATTAGGCGATCTTGAAGAAGCCGGTTATTTTTATCATGACCTTGTTCAGGTACTGGGAGGAGAGAATGTATTGTTTTTCCCCTCTTCTTTTCGCAGAGCTGTAAAATATGGACAAAAAGATGCAGCGAATGAAATTCTTCGTACAGAAGTTCTTAGTCGGGTACAGAAGAATGACTCATCCGTTTGTATTGTTACTTATCCGGATGCTTTGGGAGAAAAAGTGGTTTCTCGTGATAACTTGAAAGAAAAAACTCTTAAGTTAGCTGTTAATGAGCGAGTAGGTACCGATTTTATTATAGAGGTTTTGAATAGCTATGGGTTTGAACAGGTAGATTATGTTTATGAACCTGGTCAGTATGCTGTGAGGGGCAGTATTATTGATGTGTTTTCTTTTTCATCAGAATACCCTTTTCGCATAGATTTTTTTGGTGATGAGGTTGATAGTATTCGTGCGTTTGAGGTGGATACTCAGCTTTCAAGAGAGAAGAAAAAAAATGTTGTGATTGTGCCGAATTTGGCTTTATCCAATGCTAATAATACATCTTTTTTAACTTTATTCCCGAAAATACGATTCTTGCGATGAAAGATTCTCTTTGGTTGCGTGAGCGTATACAAGCGGTATATGATGAGGCTTTGACTGCTCAGGCTATTTTAGCACAAGAGAGTGAGGAAGGAGCAAAGTTCAGTCTCGAAGGCAAATTTATTGATGGAAGCGAATTCGCTGTTCGTTCACTTGACTTTTGTCGTTTAGAATTTGGTAATAAACCTACGGGAGTTCCAGATGCTAAAGTTTCTTTTGATATTACTGCCCAGCCTATTTTTCATAAAAACTTTGACTTGGTAGCAGATTCTTTTAAAAGCTATTTGCAAGATAATTACACTATTTACATTTGTAGTGATAGCACGAAGCAAACTGAGCGTATCCGTGCTATTTTTGAAGATAGAGGAGATCATATTTCTTTTACGGGCGTAGAACGTACTTTGCATGAGGGTTTTGTTGATAATACTCTACGGATGTGTTTTTTTACTGATCATCAACTTTTTGATCGTTTTCATAAATACAACTTAAAAAGCGATAAAGCTAGATCCGGAAAAGTGGCTTTATCACTAAAGGAGCTTAATCAGTTTACTCCAGGAGATTTTGTGGTACATACCGATCATGGAGTGGGACGCTTTGCCGGTTTGGTACGTATGCCTAATGGAAATACTACACAAGAAGTTATTAAGTTGGTTTATCAAAATAATGATGTGGTTTTTGTATCCATTCATTCGTTGCATAAAGTCTCAAAATATAAAGGGAAAGAGGGTGAAGCTCCACGGCTGAATAAACTAGGCACCGGTGCGTGGGAGAAACTAAAAGAACGTACTAAGACTAAGATAAAAGATATAGCTCGTGATTTGATAAAACTATATTCACAAAGGCGTGAAGAAAAAGGCTTCGCTTATAGTCCCGATAGTTTTCTCCAGAGAGAATTGGAAGCAAGTTTTATATATGAGGACACTCCTGATCAGAGTAAAGCTACAGCTGATGTGAAGCATGATATGGAGCGTAATGTACCTATGGATCGTCTTGTCTGTGGAGATGTTGGCTTTGGTAAAACGGAGATCGCTATCCGTGCTGCTTTTAAAGCAGTTGCTGATAATAAGCAAGTTGCTGTGTTGGTTCCCACTACGGTGTTGGCTTATCAGCACTTTCAGACTTTTCGCGATCGCTTAAAAGGGCTTCCCTGTAGGGTTGATTATTTAAGTCGAGCTCGCACAACAGCTCAAGCTCGTGCTGTTATAAAGTCTCTAAAAGAAGGAGAGGTTAATGTTCTAATAGGTACACATCGAATATTAGGTAAAGATATTGTTTTTAAGGATTTAGGTTTGCTTATCATAGATGAGGAACAAAAATTTGGTGTTAGTGTGAAAGAGAAGCTCCGTCAGCTAAAAGTAAATGTGGATACATTAACTATGACGGCAACGCCCATACCCCGCACTTTACAGTTCTCATTGCTGGGAGCTCGTGATCTGAGCGTTATTTCGACTCCTCCTCCCAATCGCTACCCGATACAGACAGAAGTGCACACATTCAATGAAGAGGTCATTGCGGATGCTATCAATTTTGAGATGAGTCGTAACGGTCAGGCTTTCCTTGTGAATAACCGGATCTCAAATTTACCTGAGTTGAAGATGATGATACTCCGACAGATACCGGATTGTCGTATTGCTATCGGTCATGGGCAAATGGAACCGGCTGCTTTGGAACAGATTATTCTTGATTTTGTGAATTATGATTATGATGTACTAATTGCTACTACTATTATTGAAAGTGGTATCGATATACCGAATGCCAATACCATTATTATTAATCAGGCACAGAACTTCGGTTTGAGTGATTTGCATCAGATGCGTGGTCGTGTAGGGCGTAGTAATAAGAAAGCTTTTTGCTATCTGTTAGCTCCTCCGCTATCAGGTCTTACTCCTGAAGCCCGTCGACGATTGCAGGCTATTGAAAATTTTAGTGATTTGGGTAGCGGCATACATATTGCAATGCAAGATCTTGATATCCGTGGGGCGGGTAATATGCTAGGAGCTGAGCAAAGTGGCTTTATAGCCGATTTAGGTTATGAAACTTATCAGAAGATCTTGAGTGAAGCTGTACATGAATTGAGAACGGATGAATTTTCAGAATTGTATGCTCAAGAGATGCAAACAGATGGAGTCATTAGTGGAGAACAATTTGTTGAAGAATGTTCGGTAGAGAGTGATCTGGAGCTATTGTTACCTGCCGATTATGTGGCGGGTAGCAGTGAACGTATGTTACTTTATCGTGAACTTGATAAATTAGAGTTAGACGCTGATGTAAATGCCTTTCGCACCCGTCTTGAAGATCGTTTTGGTCCCATCCCTCCTGAAACCGAGGAATTATTGCGTATTGTTCCTTTACGTCGTTTGGCAGCTAAACTTGGTGCGGAGAAGGTGTTTCTTAAAGCTGGTCGCATGACGCTCTTCTTTGTTTCTAATCCTGATAGCCCTTACTTTCAGAGTGTGGCATTTGGCAAAATTATTAGCTATATGATGGCATATACTCGCCGTTGTGATTTGCGTGATCAACAAGGGAAACGTTCTATGGTTGTGAAATCTGTTTCAAATCTTGAAACAGCAGTTAGTATATTACAAGAGATTATAGCAATGAATGTTTCTGAGGGCTAAGAAATAGGCTTGAATTTTATTTAAATTATAAGTCTTTTCTAAAAAAGGAGTATTAATTTCTTTGAAATTACTACTGTTTGAATTAAGAATGAATGATGAGGGCTTTCATCAAGGCTTTTAAAAAGAAGTCTTTTGTGTAAGCTTTAGAAAAGATCAAAGTTTTGCGATAGAGCATAACCTTTTTGACCCAAAAAGATCTATTTATCTTTGTTTAAAATAGACTCTGTAGATATTCTCATTGGTGTGAAAGGAGATCAGCTTTTTTAAATCTTGATGATTTTTTTGTCTTTTAAAAGTTTTTTGCCAAAAAAAAATATACTTTTGTTATAAATATAGCTTCTTTGATATAGTGCATGAAGTAAACTAAAAATTATGTAATCTCTGATTGCTGTAGAAGTTGTAATCTTTTCTATGATTGGCAACACTAAAAAATCATATAACTTTTCTTTATTATTAGTGTTTGTTGTGCTCTAATTAATTTACATTACTAGATTATACTGTTTGTTATAATCTTATTTTTAAATGTTAAACACAAAACCGGATAATTTTAAGTCTGTTTTATAGAAGTGTTTTTTAGTATACTTTAGACTTCTCATTGTTTTGTGAATAAATAGATAGTAGAAATACTAAATAAATAAAACATAATAATAATAAACAAATGAAAGGATCTAATTTATTAAAAGCGTTTACGACAAAATTGTGTTCTGAATTATTGGCTTCTGGAAGACATGCTACAGCCCGTTCTTATGAAAGTGCCTTGAAGCGCTTACTTTTATTTACTAAACGAGATGAAATAAGCTTTTCGGATTTGAATCTTTCTTTATTAATGGAGTACGAACAGCACTTGTTGGCAGAAGGCTGTAAACGCAATACGATTTCTTTATATATGCGTATGTTACGTTCTATTTGTAATCAAGCTAAAAGTCGTATTAAGGCAGAAATTCCTTCTGGTCTGTTTGATTATGTTTTTACTGGTACTGAGACTTGTTATAAACGTGCCGTTACACCCCGCATCATTCATAAATTGTATGAATGTGAGTTGAATGGTACTTTTTTGTATTTGAATTTTGCTAAAGATCTTTTCTTGCTTTCTTTTTATCTTCGGGGTATTCCTTTTGTAGATCTTGCTCATCTTCGTAAAAGTGACATACGAGGAAATGTTCTCACTTACAATCGAAGTAAAACTGGAAGCCAGTTGATTGTTACTTTGGAGCCTTGTGCATTAGCCATTCTTCGTAAGTACGCTTTGAAGGTACAAAATTCTCCCTATTTATTGCCTATCATTACACGTATTGGTGAAGATGAATACAAACAATATCAGAGTGCACTTAGATTATATAATATGCATTTGCGTAAATTATCTAAGTTGTTAGGTTTGAAAAAAAATCTGACTTCGTATGTGGCTCGTCATTCTTGGGCCACAGCTGCTTATCATAAAGGTGTACCTGTTTCGGTTATTAGTGAGTCTTTGGGCCATTCTTCGGAGAAAGTTACTTATAATTATCTTGCTTCTTTTGATAATCGTACGCTTAAGCGAGCTAATCAGAAAGTCTTGGCTCTTGTTTTTTCTTCATCTACAGGAGGTAGTCATAAATTGAATGGAAGATTAAAAATAAATATAAGGGATGAAATGAAACCCGAATTGGGGTACGAAAGTTCTTTTTAAGAAGAAAAAATCAACTAAGTACTTCTTAGGAGACGACCTTCTGTAAGTGTATTGGATGTTTTTTTAGCTTTCTGTTACTTTATGGGTAACGGAAACTATCTTTGGCAAATATTGGATAATTTTATTAAATAACCAAATAAAATTAGACTAATTTCATTTTACTCATCCCAAAATGGCCTATTTTGCTATTTACAGTTTACTTTTTTATGTATCTGTTCTGATTTTTACTTTGTCAAATAGAAGTAATTCATTCTTTAGACAATTTGTTGGACAATCTTTTCTTTTATTACTTTTTCTTTTTTATCATTTTATACAAGAAATAACTTTTTGAGATTGATTCTAAAATCTTAGTTATTGAATATTTATAGCTAATTGCTACCTACTTTAGATAGCATTAATTATCTATTTCTTCTTTTTTATGTAAATATACTTGCTTTTTGATGAGCTTATGATTCATATTGAAAATGTCTTTTGTAGATACTTCTCATTGTTTTTTAGCGGCAGCATCTTTAGATATACATGGTTCCGTTACCCATAAAGTAACAGAAAAGAATGAAAGAGCTACGGGGTTCTTTATTTATAAACTTTGAAAAGGATGAAGTTATTACTAAAAAAATGAAAGTTATTTTATAAAAAACAAACATGATCTATGAGTGATATAGTGAATAAAAATTCTTTTGCACGAGAATTAGCAAAGCGCCTTAATTGTACCAATTCATTGGCGAAAACATTTATTAAAGAATACAATGATCTGATTGCTGATAAAATACAGGAAGGATGTGCTGTGAAAATACAATATTTCGGAGTCTTTTCACCTTACATGCGCCCTGAACGTATAGGACGAAATCCACAAACAGGGGATCGATGCAAGATATCAACGAAAACCACTATGAAATTTAGGTCTAGTAAATATTTTTTGGAAAAAATAAATAATAAAAAGTGATTTATTTATATATAGTAGTAGTGTTTATAATGGCTGTTTTTATGGGACGAATTATTATCCCATATATCTTTCTTATTGCTTTTCGTAAGCGTTTGTTCGATTCTATTGATGTGCGTAAAAAGCACTCTGGAATTATTCCTCGTTTAGGAGGAGTGGTTTTTTTCCCAATACAATGTTACTTATTAATATTATCTTTCTTTTGTGTGTATAAATTTGGATTGGCATCTTTATGTTCAAATGTTTATGTTGTTTTGCCTCAATTTTTGTTGTTAATATGTGGGTTAATTCTCTTGTTTACAATTGGGATAGCGGATGATTTGATTGGGGTTAACTACCGCTGGAAGTTTGTTACTCAGGTTATAGCAGCTTCACTTTTTCCTATTTCAAATCTTTGGATTAATGATTTATATGGCTTATTGGGAGTGACCACTTTGCCTGCATGGTTCGGTATGCCATTGACTGTCTTCATTGTTGTCTTCATAATCAATGCGGTGAATTTAATGGATGGTATAGATGGGCTTTGCTCCGGAATGATAGCTATAGGTTGCCTATTTCTTGGTAGTTTATTCATCTATAATAATGCTTGGCTACATGCCTTTTTAGCTTTTATAACTACTGGTATACTTCTTCCTTTTTTTTATTACAATGTGTTTGGGAGGTCGAAGGGTAAGCGTCGTATTTTTATGGGAGACACAGGCAGCCTAACATTGGGATTATCAATCTCCTTTTTAGTTATTAGTTACGCCATGTCCGATACCTATATAAAACCTTTCTCTAGTGATGCTATTATTGTTGCATTTGCTACTTTAGTAGTTCCTATGTTTGATGTCATACGCGTGATTTTTGTTCGCATCAAATCTCATAAATCTCCGTTTTTGCCAGATCGTAATCATATACACCATAAGCTGATGAGGCTTGGCATTTCTCATCATGTTACAATGATTCTAATATTGCTCATGGTCTCTTTCTTTTGCCTCTTAAATATTATTTCTGTAAAATATATGGATAGCAATATTGTTTTCTTATTGGATTTGTCAATATGGATTATTTTTAATTTATGTCTTGATAAGATAGAAGAGGTTAAGCTCATTAAGATGAATAAACAAAAAATATAAAATGAAAATTACAATAATAGGAGGATCCGGTTTTGTTGGTACTCGCCTTATTGATTCTTTAGTCGAATTGTCTGATGTACAATTGCAAAATATTGATAAACAGCAAAGTGTGAAATATCCTCTGCTAACACAGCTATGTAATGTTCTAGATGTAGATAGATTAACAACCTTATTGGTCGATACAGATGTTGTTGTTTTACTTGCCGCCGAGCATAAGGATAATGTTACACCCAAGTCGCTTTATTATGATGTGAATGTTGGAGGAATGCGTAATACTCTGATAGCTATGGAGAGAAATGGAATTACTCGGTTAATTTTTACCAGTTCAGTTGCAGTTTATGGCTTAAATAAGAATAATCCTTCTGAGTCAACTTCGCCCGATCCATTTAATGATTATGGACGTAGTAAATGGGAAGCTGAATGTATCTCACAAGCGTGGTATACAAAGCATTCGGATTGGAATATTAACATCGTCAGACCTACAGTGATATTTGGAGAGAATAATAGAGGTAATGTGTATAATCTTTTAAATCAAATCGCTTCTGGAAATTTTTTAATGATAGGTAATGGGGAGAATCATAAGTCAATGGCTTATGTTGGTAATGTAGTCGCTTTTATCGCTTTTCTTATTCGTGAGAAAAGAGTAGGATATAATGTCTTTAACTATGTCGATAAGCCCGATTTCACAATGAATGATCTAGTATATCATACGGGAGATGTTTTGAAGAAGCATATTCCCACAACTCATTTCCCTTATTGGTTGGGAATGATGGGCGGGTATTGTTTTGATGTTTTGAGTAAAATTTCAAGAAAAAAATTACCTGTAAGTTCTGTGCGTGTTAAAAAATTCTGTGCAGTAACTCAATTTGACTCTTCTAAAGCAATGTCTTCTGGTTTTCAACCAGTCTATATCTTGGAAGAGGGTCTGAGACGAACTTTACAATATGAATTTGCAAAAGTATATATAGATTAATGTCAAACACAGAGAACAGTAAGCGAATTGCTAAAAATACTTTTATACTCTATCTTCAGATGTTTTGTTCAATGTTGATAGGTTTATACACTTCAAGAGTTGTATTAAATACTTTGGGGGTTCAAGACTTCGGTATTTACAACGTTGTTGGTGGGGTTATGGCTATGTTCGGAATAGCAAATACTGCTATGGCTTTTTCTACTATAAGGTTTTTGACATTTGAATTAGGAGCCGGAAATTTGGAAAAGCTTAAAGTTGTTTTTAGCCAAAGTCTTTTAATACACGGAATGATTGCTTTAGGAGTCTGCGCTTTAGCAGAAACTTTAGGTCTCTGGTTTTTGAAAACACAAATGCAAATACCTTTATTCAGAATGGAAGCGGCTCAATGGGTTTTTCATTGTTCTGTAGCAGTCTCTTTTCTGAGCATGATTAATGTACCATACAATGCATCTATTATTGCTCATGAAAAGATGGGAGTATTTGCCAATCTTTCACTTCTTGATATTTCTTTAAAATTAGGTGTCGTTTTTTTATTAGAGTCTATATCGTATGACAAGTTAAAACTTTATGCAGTTCTATTATTAATTGTGCAAGTGATAATGCGATGTATTTATATGTTATACTGCTCTCGAGCTTTTGAAGAAGTGCGAATGAAGTTTTTGTGGAATAAAAATGTTTTTAAAGAAATGAGTTCTTTTGCCGGTTGGAGCTTGTTTGGTGATGCAGCCGCTATGATGTTTACCGAGGGGGTGAATATTCTTCTTAATATTTTATTTGGGACTGTCGTGAATGCAGCACGAGGAATTGCGATTCAAGTGCAAAGAGTCTTTACACGATTCATCTCTAATTTTCAGATGGCATTAAATCCACAAATTACAAAAACGTATGCGGCCAATGATTTAGAATATATGCATAAGCTTATTTATGCCAGTTCTAAGTATTCTTTTTTCTTACTTTTGTTTTTGTCATTACCTGCATTTATTGAAACTAAGAGCCTACTATATTGGTGGCTAAAAATAGTACCGGACTATACAATCATATTTGTACGGATCATGATTTTGATCTCGTTTATTGATTGCTTAGCCAATCCGTTGATTATATCAGCAAAGGCTACCGGTCACATTAAAGTGTATCAATCTGTCTTGGGCACTTTATTATTATTAATTGTGCCTTTAGCGTATCTTGCTTTGAAGTTGGGGTATCCTCCGGAGTCCGTATTTATTATTCATTTAGCAATGGCTATTATTGGTCATGCTGTTCGTGTTGTATTGGTACGATCAATGATATTGCTTTCATTACGGGACTACTTTAAAAAGGTCATAATAAGATCTGGTTTAGTATTTTGTTTTGCACCTCTACTGCCTTTTTTATGCTATTACGTTTTGCCCAATATGCTTTTTCGTTTTATTCTAGTATGCCTTTCTTCTTTCTTCTCTGTAATCGTTTTGGTTTATTTATGGGGAATGGATAAGCAAGAAAAAAATATCTTATATAATATTATTGTCAATAAATATAGAAAAATAATTTCGTAATGAGAGAAAACCAGATTGATATATTAAATCAAGTGATTGAGCAAGAACTTTGTACTGGATGTGGACTTTGTACTGTTCAGAATTCTCAGCCGGTTTTCCCTATGAAATGGGATAAAAAAGGTTTTTTGATTCCTTCATTAGTAGGAATGAAGGAGATTCCGGATTTATGTACCAAAGTTTGTCCATTTAATCCCTTTCCTGATAAGGAAGTGAGAACAGAAAATGAATTGGCAGATCTTTTTTTGACGAATACCCCTAATGATCATCCCCAAATTGGGCATTACTTTAATACTTATGCGGGTTATTCGGATACGTACAGATTAACTTCTTCTTCGGGTGGAATAGCTTATCTTATTGCAAACTTGCTAAATGAACAGGTTGTGGACGCTGTTTTTGTAGTAAAAGAAAGCTCTAGTCAATATGCACATTATGAATATGGAATTATTCATACAATAGAAGAAGCCGTTTCTGCATCTAAAACCAAATATTATCCTGTAACTCTGGCTGATGTTATGAAAGAGTTACCCAATATAAAAGGAAAAGTAGCTATTGTAGGAGTCGCTTGCTTTATCAAAGCAATTCGTTTGCACCAATATTATCATCCCGAATTGAAAGAAAAGATTGCTTTTCTGATTGGTATTATTTGTGGAGGAATGAAAAGCCGTTTTTTTGCAGAATATCTGGCGGGTAAAGCAGGAGTAGATACCAGACAATTCTTTCATCCTCAATTTCGAATAAAAAATACTTCTAGTGCAGCATCCGATTATTCTTATGCTTGTACAGATTTGAAGGGTGAATCTCATAATGTAAGAATGTATTCAGTAGGCGATATGTGGGGAACAGGGATGTTTAAAAACAATGCCTGTGATTTTTGTGATGATGTGACTACTGAACTTGCGGATATCTCGCTGGGAGATGCTTGGATGAATCCGTATAAATATAAATTAGATGGAAAAGGCACTAATGTTATTGTCACAAGATCAAAACTAGCAGAGAACATCATACAAAAGGGGATTCTTTCAGGAGATTTAAAGATTTCTCCCCTCTCTTTGGATATTTTTCTTGCATCTCAACAAGGTCGTTTCAATCATCGTCACAAAGCGATGGGATATCGAATACGGAAGGTTAAGAAAAAGAATATTCTAATTCCTCCCAAAAGATATGAGAAAGAGAAAATACCCATAGAATTTCAATGGGTTCAGAATTGGAGAATGAAAATTAGGAAACAAAGTCTAGATGCTTGGAATGAGAGAATAAGTTCTAATGCATTTGATTTGAGGTTATGTAATAGTCTCTCTTGGTTGAGATGATTTACGATATTATATCATTATATAACGCGTTTTTTTAGATGAAAATAGGTATTTTAACATTATCGCTTCATACCAATTATGGTGGAATTCTTCAGGCTTATGCTCTTCAAACAGTACTAAAGCGGATGGGGCATGATGTCATCTTATTCGGTCAAGATCATATAGATCAAGGTCATAAAAGGTATTGCCCTTCTTCTCTAATATTTTACCCTTCTTACTATTATTGGTGGTTAAAATATAGAGTAAAGAAAGTCTGTTCCATTGGCAAAGAAGTACGGATCGATAGATTCTTGATGAAGTCTAGAAAAACGAATCGGTTTATTAAAAAGTATATTGATTATCAAATAATAGATCGATGGGACGAGATACAGAAATCACATTTTGATGCTATTGTTGCAGGGAGTGATCAAATATGGAGACCTCTATATTTTGAGGAGATAGAAAATGCTTATTTGGCTTTTGCAGAACACTGGAATATTAAGAGAGTGGCTTATGCAGCGTCATTTGGTACAAATAGATGGGAATATACTGATAAACAAACACTACGATGTGCCGATTTGATACAAAAATTTGATGCTGTATCGGTTCGTGAAGCATCAGCTGTAGGTTTGTGTCGTCAATATTTCAACTTACAATCTGTACAACATCTGTTAGATCCTACTATGTTGCTAGCTATGTCCGATTATTTAAGGTTTATAAGCCCTACATATTCTAATAAACAAATGAAGCAACTAACAACATATATATTAGATATGGATCAAGATAAGCAATCGATTCTAAATGATCTAACTCATGTAGAAAGTTTTGAATGTAGAAATGTGGGGGAGGAAATGGTTGCGTTTAAAGAAAAAGAAACATCCCCTTCTTTGGAATCTTGGATTCAGGGCCTCTATGAAGCTGATTTAGTTTTTACAGATTCTTTTCATGGTTGTGTTTTTTCTATTCTATTTCATAAAGCTTTTATCGTTTTTCCTAATGAAAGGCGAGGCATAGATCGGTTTGATTCTTTGCTACAATTATTTGGCTTAGAATTGAGATCAGTGACTTCCTTCAAAGAGTATAAAGAAAGACGTTTTCTTCCAATAGATTGGGACAGGATAGATAAACTATTAAATGAAAAAAGAGAACAGTCATTTTCTTTTTTAAAAAAGGCATTGTCATGAATCCTAAGGTATCTGTAATCATACCGCTATATAATGCAGAACATTATATAGAGCAATGTGCTCGAAGTTTGTTTGAACAGACATTGAGCAATATAGAATATCTTTTTATTAATGATTGCAGTACTGATCGTAGTCTCGACATATTGGAGCAAGTCGTTCTAGAGTATTCTAATCGTTGTGCAGATATAAAAATAATTAGCCATGAGGTGAATAGAGGTTCGGCAGCAGCTAGGAATACAGGGTTAGAGTATGCAAGGGGGAAATATATCGGATGGGTTGATAGTGATGATTGGATAGAACCGGATCTGTTTGAAAAATTATATACAACGGCAGAAAAGAATAATGCTGATATAGTATGGTGCAATTTCTATCTAACAGATTATCACTCTGAAAGAGAAGATAAGCAGTTGGTGGAAGAGGATAATTACGAATATATCCATGCTGTTGTCAATGGAAAAATGCAAGCAATGTTATGGAATAAGTTGGTTAAGAGAGAGATTTATTATAGTCATCATATAAAGTTTATAGAAGGATGTAATATGGCCGAAGATAAAAATGTGTTTATCAAGTTGCTCTTTTTTTCACAATGTATTAAACATGTTACGTTGCCATTATATCATTATACACAATATAGTGCGCTAGCCCTAACAAGAGATTCATGCTCTGAGCGTATATATGAGGAAATAGAAAATGCAAAAGATCTTGTTACTTTTTTTGCAAAACATCAGTTTGATGAGATCTCTTTGCTAGAGCTTAATTTATTCAAGTTGGCAGCAAAAAGAAGATTGTTGTTTTCTACTAATGTTGAAGATTTCAAAAGATGGAGATCTATTTTTCCTGAATCTAATTATCAAATCTTTCGCAGTAAGAATATGCGGTTAAGGCATAAGATAATCGCTGTTGTTAGTATGCTGAGATGTTGGTTGTTATTGAATATCTGGATTGTTCTAAAAACTTATTATAATACTCGAATACTACAATGAAGAAAATTCCTATTGCATTTTGTTTTGATGATAATTTGGAGCTTCCTGCGGGAGCTTGCCTAACATCTTTGCTTCTCAATGCTCAATCGGATACGTTCTACGATATATTTATATTGCATTCAGATCAATCCACTTTTCCGCATGGACGATTAAATGAATTACCATTGAAATATGGAAACTGTAGCATAACATATCGCTGTGTTGGCAAAGAATTTGAGGGCGCTTTTGAAATCAGGGGCATAACCATTGCTGCATATTATAGGCTGTTGATTCCTGAATTGATACCTGAGTATAATAGAATTATCTACTCAGATGTAGATGTCATCTTCAGAGAGGATCTTTCTTCTATTTTTGAGCATGCGGATATGACCGATTGCTATGTTGCCGGTGTAGTGGATGCTTCTTATTTTAGCCCTAACCATAGAAAATATATTGTTGATGAGCTAGGTTTAAATTGGAATGAATATATATATGATGGGAATATGATTCTTAATTCTCAATTAATCAGGCAAGATCATCTTGTTGAAAAATTTAGAGATAAATCTCATTCTTCAGCGTATAGATACCAAGAGATGGACATTATAAATTTAGTATGTCGAGGGAAAATAAAAAGATTGCCTCCTGTCTTTTGCCTCTCTACAGAAATAAGCAAATATGCAGCTTGTAAATTAGAACAACCTTTATACTCAATAACAGAACTTCTAGAAGCACAAGACAGAGGTATTGTTCATTATAGTGGTCCCAAACCCTGGAAGCAATATTGTTTGAATTTTGATATTTGGTGGGAATATTATAGGAAATCCATTTTTTTTGATCCACAATTTTACTATGATTTCTATCGAATTAAGTTAGATGAATATGATAGGTTGTCTTTATGGAAAAGAGTTAAAATACTATTACGATATTTCAAAACTAGAGGATGTTTAAAATAATAATTATGTTATGAGTTTTCAGGTATCTATAATTATTCCGGTTTATAATGTTGAGAAATACATGAAACGCTGTGTGCTATCTCTGTTTGAGCAAACATTGAATAGCATAGAATATATATTTGTGAATGACTATAGTACCGATGCTAGTATGCATATTTTATATCAATTACTCATTAAAAATTCTTCTCGCGCTGCCTGTGTGAAAATTGTAAACCATAAAACAAATAGAGGTTCGGCTGCTGCAAGAAACACAGGTTTGAATCATGCAAGAGGAAAATATATTGGATGGGTTGATGCTGATGACTGGGTTGAGCCGGATATGTTTGAACAGTTATACAAAGCTGCCGAGGCAAATCACTCGGATATTGTGTGGTGTGATTTCTATTATTCTTATGTGAAATATGAAAAGTTAATGCGACAGAAAGATCGTTTGGATCCGATGGTTTGCATAAAACACTTTTTAGCTGAAAAAAGGCATGCTGCTCTTTGGAATAAACTTGTTAAGCGGAGTTTATATGTTAAAAATAACATCTCTTTTTTGGATGGTTTGAATATCTGGGAGGACTTACGAGTCATTGTACAGTTATTCTTCTATGCTCGAAAAATAACATATATTCCTGAAGCCTATTACCATTATGCGCAGTATAATATGAACTCAATTAGTGTAAGTGCAGCAACTCCCAAAATAACTGAAATACTTGGCAATGCAGAAAGTCTGATTCTTTTTCTTAAAGAGAAAGAGATACCTGGTATAGATCGATATTTGAATCATCTAAAATTGGCAGCAAAGCAGACTCTGTTATTTGCGACCGATAGGCATTCTTTCATTCAATGGAGAAGATTGTATGCGGAGTCTAATAGATATATATGGTCATATTCAGCACTTCCTTTACACTTAAGATTTATTGGCTGGTGTACATCATTAGGCATATGGCCTATTATTGATTTTTGGATTTATCTAAAGAGAAAGAGAGGCAACAATGGCTTATAAGATATCTGTTATCATTCCGGTTTATAATGTAGAAAAATACATTGAGCGCTGTGCCAAATCGTTATTTGGGCAGACATTTAGCAGCATAGAATATATTTTTGTGAATGACTGCACGTCTGATAATAGTCTGGAATTGCTGAAAAGAGTCGTTTTATCCTATCCTAATAGGGCTAAAGATATTGTATATATTTCTCATGATAGTAATAAAGGTCTTCCTACTGCTCGGAATTCCGGCCTATCTATAGCCAGAGGTGAATATCTTTTTCATTTTGATAGTGATGATTGGGCGGATCGAGAGATGTTTGAAATGATGTATTTGGCTGCACAGAAAAATGAAGCAGATATTGTGTATACCGATTGGTATCTATCTTATCAGAAAAAAGAAAGATATATGTCACAGCCGCATTTTAACACATCCGAAGATTGTCTGAGAGGAATTCTTTGTGGAAGAATGAAATATAATGTTTGGAATAAATTAATAAGGAAAGATTTATACTCGAAGTATCAGATTTGTTTTCCTGACGGTTTGGGTATGGGAGAAGATATGGCTATGATAAAGTTTTTTTGCCATTCAGCAAAGATCTTTCATCTTAAAGAAGCTTTTTATCACTATGGGCAAGTCAATACGAATGCATATACCAAGATTGTTTCGGATCAGTATTTAGATCAAATCTATTTTAATGCTAATAAGACCATCGATTATATTCATACTGTTTTAGGTACAAAAGCATTAGAGAAGGAAATCCATCTTTTTAGATTGACTGTGAAATTGCCTTTATTGATCTCTTCTCAAAAAGAAATGTATGAGGTTTGGTTAAAATGGTTCCCCGATTCCAATGAATATATTAAGCAAAACAATGCTTTTCCGTTTCGTATTCGCTGTATTCAATATGCAGCGATAAAGCGGCAATATTGGTTCATTCAACTCTATTATTATGTATTTGTAAAATTTGTATATGGAATTATATATAGATAGTATGCGTAGATCTATTTTTTCATCAGTAATATCTACGACCGTTGTCAGTTGTTACTTTTTTCCTTTTGAATTTACCTTCTTGCCTAAGGGAGTAAATACAAAAATTATATTGGCAGTTTTAGGTATACTTTTTATTTATTTTTACGGTTTAAAGAAATCATATAGAGTTTTACATAGAAATCTTGTCATAGCTACGATAATAGCTATTGTCTTTTCTTTATTCGGATTTATTGCTGTAGATTATAATCATACTAATGATTTTACTTATTCTCTCTATATCTTCTCTTTTATTACTTGGTTAGGAGGGGCGTATGCTGTTTGTTGCATTCTCCGATATTTTAATGGAGAAGCCACGTTCAGATTAATATTTCATTATTTGATTATTGTTTCTGTCTTGCAATGCATACTTGCTTTGGCTATTGATTTTATAGAGCCATTTAAAGTTTGGATTGATTCTTATATTTCTCAGGAAACCATTACTGATGATGCTTTTTTGCAGAAAGTGGATCGATTATATGGCATTGGAGCAGCACTCGATGTTGCAGGTACACGTTTTTCCATTGTCCTACTAGGATTAGCGGCATTGATGTCTCATGGGCAAGAAGTCAGGAACAATAAATCGCTTCTATTCTTTTATTCACTTGCTTTTTTTATAATTTGTATTGTAGGCAATATGATATCCCGCACAACATCTGTTGGCATGGTTTTAGCATTGGGATATCTTTTATATGCTATTCAGATATCTAATAAAGGAATAGATAAGAGATCAATTTTTTTGTGGTCAATAGTGTTTTCAGTAGTAGTACTTATTTCTTCTGCCTCAATCTATTTATACTATAATGATGCTTCTATACATAATTTGTTGCGTTACGGCTTTGAAGGCTTTTTTAATTGGGGGGAAAAGGGCAAATGGTATACTGAGTCGACTAATCGATTGAATAATACGATGTGGATCTGGCCTACTGATATGAAAACGTGGTTGATTGGAAAAGGTAGTTTTGAATATATGGGGACTGATATAGGCTATTGTCGTTTCATTTTCTATTCAGGCCTTCCCGGATTAATCATTTTTTCTATCTTTTTTATTTATAATGCTATAGCCAATATGGACAAATTGGGGCCCTATAAAAAATTCTGTATTGCCATTCTATTTTTAGGGTTTGTTATTTGGCTCAAGGTTTCAACTGATTTATTTATAATGTACGCTTTATTATACTGCATGGATGAGAAAAAGGAGGTGGGAGTATGAAGTTAGTTTACTGTATAGCAGGAACATATAATTCGGGTGGAATGGAGCGAGTGCTTGCTAATAAAGCTAACTATTGGGTAAATAATGGGCATGAAGTAGTTATCGTGACTACTGATCAATTGGGAAGAAAGCCTTTTTTCTTCTTAGATAATCGGATTGATTGTTATGATCTGAATGTGAACTATGAGAGAAATAATGGGAAATCTTTTTTGAATAAATTGTTTCATTATCCATTTAAGTGGATAGCACATAGAAAGAAACTATCGATTCTGTTGAATAAATTAAAGGCAGACATTGTCATCTCCATGTTTTGTAATGATGCATCATTTATTACAGGTATCCATGATGGTAGTAAAAAAGTGTTGGAAATTCATTTTTCTAGATTGAAGAGGTTACAGTATGGACGTAAAGGGATGTGGTTACTGGCTGATTCCCTGAGAACTTGGATGGATGCAAGGACAGTGGGAATGTTTGATCAATTTGTTGTTTTAACTCACGAAGATAAGAAGCTATGGGGAAATTTATCCAATATAGCGGTGATCCCGAACGCAATTAGTTCTATTCCCTCAGAAGTAGCCTCTCTTGAAAAAAAGAATGTTCTTGCAGTAGGTCGTTATACTCATCAGAAAGGTTTCGATTATTTGATTAGCGCTTGGAGCTATGTTCATTCTGTCCAACCTGAATGGATGTTGAATATTATAGGAGAAGGAGAGCTTGAAGAACAATTGCAGCAACAAATTAATGGGACTCATTTGCAAAACGTTGTTCATTTAGTCCCCTCTACGAATCAGATTGAAAAATTCTATGCCCAGGCATCTATTTTGGCAATGTCATCGCGTTATGAAGGTTTGCCAATGGTACTGTTAGAAGGGCTTTCTTTCGGACTCCCGATTGTTTCTTTTGCCTGCAAGTGCGGTCCTTTGGATATTGTCTCTGATGGAGAAAATGGCTTTTTGGTTCCAGAAGGGAATATAAAGAAGTTATCAGATAAACTTATTTTGTTAATGAAAAATGATGAATTACGAAAACGGATGGGAGAGGAGGCTCGTAAAAAAGTAGCATGTTTTACGGAAGCAAATGTAATGAATGCGTGGACGATCTTATTTGAGAAATTACTAAATAATAAATGATGAAAACAATTGTTGTGTCGGCTGTTAATTTGAACAAGGGAGGTACTCTCACTATTCTGCGAGACTGCATGCGATATTTGTCGGGATTGGCGGCAGCAGGCAATTATCGTGTTGTAGCTTTGGTTTATAGCAAGGAATTAGTTCACTATCCGCACATCGAGTATATTGAAATGCAATGGCCCAAAAGAAATTGGATAAATCGTCTTTGGTGTGAATATGTAACGATGAAAGGTCTTTCTCTAAAATTGTCTGCGGTCTATTTGTGGATTTCTTTACACGATACTACTCCAACGGTAATAGCTCAAAAAAGAGTGGTGTATTGTCACAATTCGTTTCCCTTCTATAAATGGAGAATTCATGAACTGCTGTTTGCTCCTAAAGTAGTGTTCTTTGCTTTGTTTACGAAGTATGCTTATAAAAAAAATATTCATGAGAATAAGTATGTCATTGTTCAACAACAGTGGCTTAGGGATAAGTTTGTTCGACTTTTTAAGTTGAAGGAACAAGATATTATAGTAGCTCCTCCGTCATTTCCGCAGATGGATGTTAAAGAACAAACATTTCCTTTACAGCAGGATGATAAGTATAAGTTTCTTTTTGCTGCTACAGCTGATAGTCATAAGAATTTTGAATGTATATGCAGAGCGGTTCAGTTATTGGAGAAAGAGATGGGAAAAGAAAAATTTGAGGTTTATATAACGGTGAAGGGTAATGAAAATAGCTATGCTAAGTGGTTATTCCGTCGATGGGGACAAAAAGCCAGCTCTCTTCATTTTACAGGTTATATGAATAAAGAAATGTTGTTTCATTATTATGATAAATGTAATTGTTTAATATTTCCATCTAAGATAGAAACATGGGGGTTGCCCATTACGGAGTTTGCACATTTTAAGAAACCAATGTTGCTGGCGGATTTACCCTATGCGCATGAAACAGCAGGTGGATTAAAAAAGATTGCCTTTTTTAACCCTGACAGTCCACAAGAGCTTGCAACTGAAATGAGAGGTTTGATTCTTGGTAATCATGCATTCCTTGCTACTGTAAGTGAAAATAACATAGCCTCTCCTTTAGCAGAAACGTGGCAAGAATTATTTAATATTTTATTGAAATGAAAGTACTTCAAATAGGAAAATTTTATCCCATAAGGGGAGGAGTTGAGAAAGTGATGTATGATATCATGCTAGGGTTATCTGAAAGAAAGATCTATTGTGATATGTTGTGTGCAGTTGTTGAGCGGCAGCAACCCGGTATTATCCAACTGAACGAATATGCCAGACTATTTTGTATGCCTACCTGGATCAAGCTGGCTGCTACCATGATCTCTCCGGCAATGATATTCAAGTTGCGCAAAATGCGAAATGATTATGAAGTTGTGCACATCCATCATCCTGATCCAATGGCTTGCCTGGCATTGTTTTTCTCTGGCTATAAAGGTAAAGTTATCTTGCATTGGCATAGTGATATCTTGAAACAAAAAATGTTGCTGAAACTCTATAACCCATTGCAAAAATGGTTGCTAAAACGAGCAGATGTGATTGTTGGAACAACACCTGTCTATGTTCAGCAGTCTCCTTTTTTGCAATCTGTACAGAGTAAAGTGACCTATATTCCTATCGGAGTGGATGAGATTATTTATGCTAAAGGGGAAGTGATGAAAATAAGAGAAAAATATATAGGTAAGAAGATCGTTTTTTCGTTAGGACGTTTGATAAAGTATAAAGGTTACGAATATTTAATTAAAGCGGCTCAACAGATAAGTGATGATTATGTGATTCTGATTGGAGGGAGTGGCCCTTTAAAAGATGAGTTGCAAACATTGATCTGCGAATGGGGATTAGAAGAGAAAGTAAAATTGATCGGATTTATTTCCGAGAATGCTTTGCCTCATTATTTTGAAGCTTGTGACCTGTTTTGCCTGAGCTCCATACAGAAAACCGAAGCTTTCGGAATTGTACAGATAGAAGCAATGTCTTGCGGAAAACCGGTGGTGGCTACTCGAATTAAAGAATCGGGGGTGAGCTGGGTAAACGCTGATGGAATATCCGGACTGAATGTTGAGCCTCAGGATGTTGAAGCATTAGCGAAAGCTATTACTACGATATTATCGGATAATAGACTCTATATACGGATGGCAAACAATGCACGGAAACGTTACGAAACGTTTTTCATGAAAGACGATATGATAGATAGATGTGTGGAACTTTATCATTCTGTTTTAGAGAATAAGAATTATGACGCATAAAAAAAGTTTTTTCATCTCCAATGAGCTTTTCTTCAAAGAAGTGAAAGCGTTGCTAGATGCAAAAAAGAAAGTCAATATAAATGTGCAGGGAGATAGTATGCGTCCTTTTCTGAGAAATGGTGATAAGGTTTTGTTATCTCGCGCTGAAACAAAAAATATTTGTAGAGGACGTGTTGTTTTGGCACAAACGCTTTATGGAATAGTGCTGCATCGTGTGGTGCGTCTTGAACCTCCAAAAATCGTCCTTGCCGGAGATGCTAATGCCAAACAGTTAGAATGGGTTGCTCCGACAGATGTGTTAGCTGTTGCTATAGCCGCTTTTCGAGATGAGAAAGATTTGAAGCTTTATTCTTTGAAAAAGCGTTTGGTAGCTTTACTCTGGATAGCAGTTCGTCCGTTTCGTGGTTATTTGCTTGGAGGTTATTATTGGTTGAACAAAAAATAGATATAGAATGAGATTGAAAAAAGAGTTGACCTTACGTCACATAGGTAATGAATACATCATCATCGATCCCAATAAGGGAGAGGTAGATATGACGAAAGTTTATTCGTTGAATGAAACAGCTGCCTGGCTTTGGCAACAACTGAAGGAGAGTGATTTCAGTATTGAGGAAATAGCAACGCTATTGTTGCAACGTTATAATGTGGATAGTGATAGAGCTGTGGCTGATGCTACTGTGCTAGTGCAAAAATTCAAAGAGCAGGGATTGTTGATAGATGAGCATGAAGTTGAATAATATACCTATTCCTTTCTTTGTCTTACTCCGTGCCGGGCTTTGGTCTAAAAGCCCTGAACACGAATGTTTTCCTCTTAATGCAGACGTTTGGGAACAAATTTATTTTTTAGCACGCAAGCAGACGGTAGAAGGTCTTATCTATGATGGAATCATGTTATTACCTACTGAAAGCCTTCCTCCTAAAAACTTGTTGATAAAATGGACTGTGTTGATTGATTCCATAGAGAGTAGAAATAAGCAGATGAATGAGGCTATCGAAGAGTTGAATAACCTTTTTCTTGAGAATCATATTACTGCTTTTCTACAGAAAGGGCAAGGTCTCGCAGCCTGTTATGAAAAGCCTTTGCATCGCATTTGTGGGGATGTTGATTGGTGTTTTCAAAGCCAATCGGAATATGATAGGGCCAATCAATTAATAAGGAGTAAAGGCATTCCAACTAAAATACAGGCAGGATATAGTGTTGCTTATGAATGGAGAGGCTTTTTGATAGAACACCATAGCCGCTTACTAGATATACACAATCCTTTTGTCTCTTCATATTTGGCAAAGTTGCAACAGGTAGAGTATAAAAATAAGACTGCTTTGTGCTTAGGAGAGCGAGAAGTAACTTTATTCTCTCCTCTGCTTACTCATGTATCTGTAAATTCTCATATACTAAAGCATTTCTTATCTTTTGGAATTGGTCTTCGTCAATTGTGTGACTCCGCTCGTATTTGTTGCGCTTATCATGATGAAATAGATAAGACGCTCTTGAAAGAAGTCTATTGTAAAACAGGTCTCTATCGCTGGATGTGTTTACTCAATACTCTGTTGGTTCAAGAGTTAGGCATGCCCGTTACTTACTTACCTTTCCCATTATCGTTTGATTCGCAATACGGCTGGATGATGGAAGATATTTTTCGGGGAGGAAACTTTGGCTTTTATGATACACGTTACGGATTTCATATTCTCCGTCGCTTTCTTCACAATGTTCGTTATGTTCCCTCGGAAGCTTTTTGGTTTCCTGTCTTACAAATCTATTCTCGAATTAAAAATTATAGAAACAGATGAGCTATAGCGTAACAAATCAGTTTGCTTGGGCTTGGTCAATAACTAAAAGTTATCGTCATAAAATTGCTCTATACATGCTTCTGGAGACAATAAGCATTGTATTGACATTACTCTTTATTTATTGCTCTAAACAGGTTATTGATGTTGCTACAAAAATGATTCCCGGAAATCTCAAAATACTGGTGATTTATCTTGTGCTTAGTATTGTTTCCTCAATCATTGTAGATTTAATCTCTTCATGGCTTAGTGAGTCTATAAAAATTGAATTGAAAGCCGATATACAAAATTCTTTGGCTTATACTCAGATGATGTCAGCATGGACAGCAATAAAAAAGTGGCATACCGGAGATCTGTTGGTTCGGCTGAATAGTGATTGTTCGGAAGTAGTGCAAATGCTTGCCTACAGCTTTCCTTTTTTCTGCATTACGTGCGTTAAATTTCTAGCTTCTTTTGGCTTCCTTTGGGTCATGGATCCGATGCTCGGAGGTCTGTTTTTGATTCTTTTGCCTTTGTTTGCATTTTCAAAAATCTACTATAAAAAGATGAGGCAACTTAGTAGAGATGTGAAGCAGGCTGAAAGTTATCTGGGCACTGTTATGCAGGAGAATTTGAAACATAAGTTATTGCTGCGGGCACTGCTATTTACTAAAGTACGTTGGGATAAACTACTTAACTCTCAAACTTCCGTTTCCTTATTAAAACTTAATCAGCTAAAGTTTTTTACGCTTACTCAAGGTATTCTAAAATTAGCCTTTAATGGGGGATATTTATTGGCTTTTGTGTGGGGAGCGTATCGCTTATACACGGGGCATATATCTTATGGTACCATGACCGCTTTCCTTCAATTGGTAGGGCAAATTCAGATGCCCGTAATTACCATGATCGCTTTTCTACCGGCGGCTATTCGTTGCCGTGCTGCAATAGATCGTCTTATGGAATTGCAAGAAGAAAAAAGTGAAGTGGAGGGAGAAGAACTTTCCTTCTCTTCTCCGGTTACGTTGACTTTGAATAATCTCTCTTTTTCTTATAATGATAACAAAATCATAGAACATCTGAGTGCGACTTTTCAAACGGGAGTTGCTAGTGCCATAGTAGGGAGTACCGGTAAGGGAAAAACCACACTAATTCGTTTGATGTTAGCTTTAATGAAACCTGATAGTGGTACACTCTCTTTCATTGCCAGTGGTAGAGATTATGCTGTTTCTGTATGTACACGTGCTAATTTCGCCTATGTTCCCCAAGGGAATACTTTATTCACCGGAACCATCCGTGAGAATTTATTATTAGCTAAACCACTGGCTACTGATGAGCAGTTGAGAGGTGCTTTACGTATAGCCTGTGCAGACTTTGTTTATTCTCTCCCTATGGAGATGAATACATTAGTAGGCGAATCCGGACACGGACTTTCGGAAGGGCAGGCACAACGTATTGCCATTGCTCGTGCTTTACTTCGAGATGCTACTATATGGGTCTTTGATGAACCCACTTCAGCCCTTGATGCTACTACCACAAAGCAACTTATGAGTAACCTGCTACAAGCAGGTAGAGACAAAATATTGATTTTTGTAACACATGATTCTCAGGTGATGGAAGCTTGCTCGCAGGTCGTCCGGCTGAGTTGATTAAATAGATTGATTGGATATGAAAGAAGAAAAAGATTTGTTCGGAGAAGATACGGCTCGCTTTTGTATAGGAGGACACTTTATTGATCTTTGCAAGATTAATGTTAAGAGGCTAGAGGAATTGCTACCTTCATTTGCTCCTTTTAGATGTGCTTTTTCAGAAGTTGGAGAAGCAATTACCTCTTTGGAGGTTGTAACCTCGCCGATAGTAGTTGATTGCGTTTCTTCAAAGACACTTAGTACTATTTCAGAAGTTCTAGGCTTTTCTTTTCGTTTGATGGAGAACGCTGACAATTACATTGTGGAGATACAGTTTGTAGAAAATGCTCCTTTGCATAGAATGGTGTGTGATAAATGTTTCACTTCTTCACGAGCTTACATTGACTGTAATGATCTTTTTGCCGGAAATGTTTTAACCTCTTTCCTGATGTTTGCTTTTGCTCAGTCTGCTGTGCTCCATCAGACTTTCCTAATTCATGCTTCTGCTGTAGAAAAGCAAGGAGAGGCTTATGCTTTCTTAGGAAAGAGTGGCACCGGGAAAAGTACTCATAGTGCTCTTTGGTTACGCTATCTTGACGGAGTTGAATTGCTTAATGATGATAATCCCGCTATACGCATTGAAGACGATGGGCAGATTTATATTTATGGTACTCCCTGGAGTGGTAAAACACCTTGTTATAAGAATCGTAAACTGCCATTGAAAGCTTTAGTGCGCTTGGAACAGTCATTGCATAACAGCTTTTTTCGGCAAGACGGTTTAAAAGCGATGCTTACCCTTTTGCCTAGTTGCTCTTCGATGCGTTGGAATAGTCGTCTGTATTCCACATTGTGTGACCTATTAGAAACTGTTGTCCGTCAGCTTCCTATTGCTTGCTTACAGTGCCGACCCGATAGAGAAGCTGCATTGCTTTGCTATAATGAAATAATAAAAAATTGAGATAATATGAAAGTAGAAAAGTATGTGTTTTTATGGATGTTAGGTAGTTCGCTGTTGTTGACTTCCTGCTTTTCATCCAAGAAAGTTGTGTATTTAAAGGATATGCAAATAGATTCCCTGTACGCCATTACCCGGCAAAATGAGCAAAAGATTAAGCAAGATGACAAATTGAGCATTGTTATTAGTTCTCAAAAACCAGAACTGTCTATCCCTTTTAATACCAGGACAGGAAGTAGTTATCGCGTAGATGCAGAGGGAGAGACAACCGCTAACTCAAGTCTTGTAACGAAAGAGAACGGATATATTGTCGACCGTCATGGGTGCATAGAATTTCCTGTTTTAGGTCTTTTACATGTTGAAGGGTTAACAAGAGAAGAACTGGCTCAACAAATTAGGCAACGTCTGATTGATGAAAAATACATCAATGATCCTATTGTATCAGTAGAACTTTTGAATATGAAAGTAACCATGATGGGCGAAGTGAGCAAAATAGGCGTTTTATCCATTCAAGACAGGCATGTCACTCTTATGGAAGCTCTTTCAAGAGCCGGAGGTCTCACTACCAATGCTTGTCCGGACAAAGTCGCTGTCATTCGCGAAGAAGGCGGTCAGCGTAAAATGTTAATGGCCGATTTGCGTTCTGCTTCCGTCTTCTCTTCTCCGGCTTTCTACTTACAGCAAAATGACATTGTTTACGTGCAGCCACAGGCTGCAAGATCTAGTGATAAAGAAAATCGTAATTGGCGTCTTTACTCTACCGGTATAGGGTTAATTAGCATTATTACTTCCTTATATGTATTATTTAAATAGGACTACAAATGGCTATCAATAAATCAGATAAAACCTTGCTACCTCTCTTTTCAGAAGAAAAATCAGTTAATTTAGTTGATCTCTTTATGCATCTGGCTATCTACTGGAGATGGTTTCTGTTCTCAGTTTTACTCTTTGGGAGTTACTTTGGATATCAGTATTATGCTACTCCCTTTATGTATAATCGTTCGATGACAGTGATGGTTAAGACTCCTGAAAATAGTCAGGCAACGATGCGAATGAATCGCTATAATAGTTATATGTCTCAGGTGAATGTGACGAGTGAAATTTTGCAGTTTCAATCTAAAGAACTGATACGTAAAACGATTGATAAGCTTCATGCGGACATTAGTTATACGAGCAGAAGCGGGTTGCGGCAACAGGAATTGTACACTGATGCGCCCATCAAGGTCTCTTTCTTAAAATCGATGTCCGATGATCATTTCTCTTTTTCCGCTCTTTTTTTAAGTGCTGACAGAGTAGAATTGTCCGGCTTCTCGGCATCAGAAAAAGAAGAAAAGTTATTGGTACATTTTAATGATACAGTTTCTACTCCTGTAGGATCATTAGTAATATCCCGCTCTGTTCATTATTCTTCAGAGTGGTTAGGAAGGGAACTTAAGATAACCAAAAAATCTCGGGAGAGTATGATGAATTTCTTTTTAGCTAATTTGTCTATCAAGCAGTTAGAAGAAGACGCGGCGATTTTGCATATCTCCTTAAAGGATCGTTCAACTACTCGTGCAATAGATATGCTCAATGCACTGGTTTCTGTTTATAACGAAGAAGCTATTGAAGAAAAAGATCGGGTAGCGGTGAAAACGGGTAAATTTATTAATAAACGTCTCGCTGTTATAGAGAAAGAATTGAGAAGTGTGGAGTCCAATATCGATTCTTTGAAAATAGCCAATAATGGGATTGATGTGAGCACTTTCTCCGATATTTTGATTTCAGATACCAAAGAGTCACAATCCATATTAAAAGAGCTGGATACACAATTGTATTTGGTCGGATATATAAAAAAGTGCTTACAAGATGCTAAAGGTAGTGAAGAACTAATGCCTAATAATACCGGATTGGTCAGTCAAGATATTGAAAGCCTCATTTCGCGCTATAATAGTGCGTTGTTAAAACGCAATCAATTACGTGAGGGGAGTAGTAGCAAAAATCCGATAGTGCGGGAATTAACTCTCTCTATTAAAGCGATGAGAAAAACCATTGTTAGTTCTGTGGATAATATGCTGGCTAGTCTCGAAACAAAGAAGAAAAATCTTTTAAAGCAAGAAGAAGGAACTCGGAGTAAAGTTGAAATGCTTCCCTTAGAACAACGTTTGATGCTCTCGATGAAGAGACAATTAGATGTAAAAGAGAATTTATATATCTTCTTGCTTAACAAGAGAGAAGAAAACGAATTGCATCAGGCTATGAACGATGATAACGCACAAATTATCGATCCTGCTTCAGGAAGTAATGCCCCTATGTACCCCAATATCTATAAAAAAATGTTGTTAGGTGTAGGATGTGGTTTAACGATACCTACTCTTATCTTGCTTTCCTTTATGCTCTTAGATACGCGGGTACGTACTCGTAAAGATCTGGAAGCATTAACGCTTCCGTTCTTGGGAGAGATCCCTTTGACCATTGATAAAAAAACGTTTGATAAAGGCGTTTTTGTTAAGGAACAGGGGCGTGATTCCATAACGGAAGCCTTTAGGATATTACGGACTAATTTAGGGTTTATGGCCGTAAAGGCTGATACCCAAAAAGTGATTACTTTCACTTCTTTTGGCGTTGGCGCAGGCAAAACTTTTACTTCTATAAACTTAGCGGTTAGTTTGACACAGATACATAAAAAAGTACTTCTTCTTGATCTGGACTTAAGAAAAGGAGCGTTGAGCTCGTTGGTTTGTGGGCGACAAAAGAGAATAGGAATTACACACTATCTCTCCGAAAAGACTCTGACAATAGAGGATATTCTTATTCAGAATGCCCTCTGTGATAAAGTTGATTTGATTCCTGTAGGAGCTATTGCCCCTAATCCTGCTGAGCTTTTGCTCAGCACCCGGCTGGATGAATTGATCTGCGAACTCAAAAAACGTTATGATTATATTATAGTAGATAATGTTCCGATTGGAATTGTGGCAGATGCTGCTATTCTCGATCGTATCACAGATCTAACTCTTTTCGTTATTCGTGCAGGAAAGCTGGATCGTCGTTTACTCGTTGAATTAGAGAATTTGTATAGAGAGCAAAAATTTAGTAACATGGCTCTATTACTGAATGGTACTAAAAAAGATCGTTCAGGATATGGTTATGGCTATGGCTATGGATATACTCTTGATACAGGGTCTCCAAAATGGAAAAGAAAGGTAGCGAAATTTTTCAGGAGAATTTTTTAAATACTTGTTTATGGAGAATGGTAAACCTTTAATCGTGCTTTCTATAGATACTTTAAAGAGATCCGTAGATGAAACGTATCCTTTAATTATCGAAGTGATGCATTATGATAAAAAGAGACGTTTAGATACTTATTATCAAGTTTCAGAGAAAGAATTTGTGCGCCTTGTAAAGAGTGTTCTCCTTTATACTCAGAAAGGTGATGTGCATGATGCGATGTTACGCTACTTACTGGATGAAATTATAGCGATTCAATATGCCATAACCTTTCTGAATTCTTATGTAACCGATTTTACTGTTGCCGATATCCTTAAGTTATACCGATTGAATCAGAAACCCTTTTTGTTTATTCCTTACCTTAAAGGGATAATTCAAGAATATAAAAAAGAAGGTAGAAAAGCTAAAGCCCGCTTATGTAGTTCATTATTGCAGCAAACGATCGCTTTCCATCACAGTAAGCGCCCGCTTTATTTTATACAGATGGATAAGAAATGGTTAGAAGCGTTTCGGAAATATCTTTTGAAGCTTGAAATCTCCACTCAAATGATTGATTCTTATTGGTTGATTTTACAAGAAATCTACGCTAATGCTTCTAGTGAAGGATTGTGTGCAAAATTTATAAATCCGTTTAAAGAAAACGCTTTTCCTACTCTCTCAGAGTTGAAATGTGAGTTCACTATTTCGGATATCGATAACTTGTTTGGCTTGGACCTTAGTGAAAACCCCGAGTTAGCAATGGCAAGAGACATTTGTTTATTTAAGCATTTTGCAGATGATATGACATTTATGGATATGATCTTTATCAAAAGAGATGATGTGTATCAGGATAATATCTGGTTTCGTCGAAATAAGGATAACAGGTTGTGTCTTGTTGATAATAATGAGACATTGAAAAGGATCATAGATAAATTTACTTTTACAGGCGTCTATTTGTTCCCACTACCTTTTGAGAGAAAGCAAGAGTATGGCAACTATTTCTTTAAAGAGTTGAGATGGTATAATGGAGAACTTAAAAAAATAGCCAAACTTTTGAATGTACCTATCAAGAAAGTGCCTTGCCTATGATAGGTACTTTCGTTATTATAAAGCATGGTCATTGTAGCACTTGTTGGCAACTCTCCATAGCATTGCCATTATAAGTCTCTTATTACGCTGTGGTATCAAACTACGCAGTTTGTTTTTGGCTGAAGAAACTATGGTAGTGAAGGATATACTTAAAAGTAAAGAATAATTAACGTAAAATAACTTTTTTAGATAAATTATATATTTTATACACTATTGAAAATTCACGTTTTATCATCTTGTTCTAGGCTGCTAAACTTGTTTTAATATGATAAAATTAATAATTACTTTCGTCTTTGTATTTTAATAAATTTTACTTAGGATCTTACAATAAAAAATTCAATAATCTCAAGTAATCGCTCATGATGTGAATCACGGCTCATTTGTTTGTTTTGTTTGTGCCTTCCGAAAGTGTTCGGGAGGCTTTTTTTTTATTTAACCATGTATAACATTTTCAATAATTCATATATTCTATGCATTATTGAATATTTGTATTTGTAAGTCTTTCTCGGTGGCTTTTATTTGTTATAATGTGATGAAATAAATCAGTAATTTTGCCTATATATTCAACAAATATCAAAATAATTAAATAAAAGATGAAAAATACTCATTCTCCTTTTTTAAAGCGTTTTCCGCTTTTGAGCTTCTTGCTTTTTGTTAGCTTTTTATGTTCTTGTAGTAATGATGATTCTGATTCCGGCAGTGTTGATAAGGAAAGTCGTGTTGCCGTTCATGTGCGTGTTGGTGAGTCTTGGAAGGGTGAGGAGGTTGTTTCTAGCCGTTCTACTTCTTCTGCCGCTTCTTCAAGTGTTACGGTCCCTTTGGATAAGCATTGGAGTATGGTTGCTACGCTTTCTCCTGTTAAAGATGTTCATAGCCGTGCAGGGAGTTCTTTAAGTAATGGTGTCCGTTATCGTGTGATCGCTTACAAAGAGAATGATGTTTCTGCTTCTGGTTATGTTAATCATGCCGATTACATTGTTGGAGGTACTGCTCCTGACTTCTGGTTGCCTGTTAATCATACTTATACGTTTGTCTGTTATTCTTATGCTAGTACGAGTGCCTTGCCCGCTTTTGACAGTTCTGTTACCGACTTATCTGTAACTCCTGATAATGACCTGTTGTATTACAAAACTAATGTGAACATCACCAGTGGCAGTAGTAGCTTTTCTATTGCTTTTGATCATGTTTTTAGTCAGGTTACGGTTACTGCTACTTCCAGTGGTAGTAACATTACTGCTTGTAGCGCTACTTTGAGCCCCAATTACAGTGCCACTTTGCCTTTAAGTTCAGGTGTTGCTACGGTTTCTGGCACCTCTTCAGCTAAGGTTTTGAGTTGGTCTTCTCCCAACGGCACTTCTGTTTCCTGTAACGCTTCTACTGTTTTCAGTAATGCTGAGCCTGTTACACTGATTTTTACTTCTATCACTATTGGTAGCACCACTTTGACCGACAAGAGTATTACTTTCACGGCTAAATCGATGTCCGCTAATACAAAATATGTATTAACTGTGAACTTTAAAAAGGCTATCACTTGGGCTAAGGGCAATTTAATCAAGAACGGTAGTACTTATACTTTCCAACCCAGTCCAGAATTGTATTCCGGTGTTTGGGATGGTGGTGATTATTGGAATTGGTGTACGTTAGATCCTACGAATAACACAAATCAGTATAGCGGTGATTATTCAGCTTCTCTTGACCCTTGTCAGCAGGTTGCTCCTACGGGTACTTGGCGTATGCCGACACTAGCAGAATTTGATGCATTGAAAGCTACAGGTTCTGTTTATGGTACTTACAATGGCGTTAATGGTCGTTATTTCGGTACAACTTCCGTTCCCGCTAGTGGAGACAGAGATAATTACGTCTTTTTGCCGACTTCCGGCTATCGCTACCGTGGTGGCACGACTATGTTCGATGTCGGTAGCAATGGCTACTATTGGTCTAGTACTCCTTACGACAGCGCCGATGCGTACTTCTTGCCCTTCGACAGCAGCAATGTGTACACGAACACCTACAAGCATAACAGCGGGTTCGCTCTCCGCTGTGTTTCAGATTTTTAAGGAGCTTGACTGAACGCATTGAACTCATTTGCTTATTTATCGGGCGGTGTTGCCGCCCGATTCTTTAAAAATATTTGCTTATGTCTACTATGGATTTTGTTTTGTCTTTGGAGTTTTCAGATACAGACTGTACTCTCAAAAGGATTATAGATAAATTTACTTTTACTGGCTATTTCTTTAAGGAATTGAGATGGTACAGTGGAGAACTTAAAAAAATAGCCAAACTTTTGAATGTACCTATCAAGAAAGTGCCTTGCCTATGATAGATACTTGCGGTACAATAATTATAAGAAAGAATGATTAATAGTCTTGATTTGAGCAAATTTATTGCAGCTATTCTGGTTGTGTTAATTCATGTATTTGCTGTGCGCAATTATGAACCTCCGGCAGTACTAACTTTTATGCTCCACATGGTTGTTCCATTTTTTTTCACTATTTCAGGTTATCTACTACTCTATAAGAAGGAAAATCGGCAGCTTCATTCTACGCAAATAGACAAATATTTGCGCAAATATTTGAAACTATACCTCATTTGGCTTTTAATATATAGCCCTCTGGAAATAAGTGTGCTCTGTGATATGAACCTTCCAATTACTAAAATTATTTGTAATCTAGGCTGGAACTTCATGGTCACAGGGCGATTTTATAAAGCATGGCCATTGTGGTATTTGTTGGCAGCTCTGCATAGCATTGCCATTATAGGTCTCTTATTACGCTGTGGCATCAAATTATGCGGTTTATTGTTTATAGCTTTCTTTTTGATGTTGGCAGGTTGGTTTTTGAATGATAGCAGCTTACCTGTTCTTGATAGTGTGAGGGAGTTTTATTTTACCTATTTTTACACTACAAGGAATGGCGTTTTTCAAGCATTGGGTTACATGGCAGGGGGTATGCTAGTAGCTGCATACATGGCAGTGTTTAAACAATTACCCCAATTGGGAGTGATTATATTGTGTATCGTTTGTGGCATAGGAGCTTTCTATAGATGGCCATTATGCAATGTTCTGTTCAGCAGCATCCTGCTTTTGCTCATCGTTTCTTTGCGAATAGGCGATCACCCTATCTGGAGCAAATTAAGAAAGCTATTGCTGTTGTATTATTTATTGCATATCGGTGTAATCTATGCAGTGATCTGTTTCTTGCCTCATATCAGTTCACTTTTATTCTTTACGATAATTGTATTAGCTTTTACTACCATAATAGCTCTTTTGTTACTTTATCTACAAAAGAAGCGTGGCTTCTCTTGGCTAAAACAACTATGGTGATGAGAGAAATAGTTAAGAGTAAAAGTTAATTAACATAATACAACTTTTTAGATAAATTATATATTCTATACATTATTGAAAATTTACTTTTTATCACCCTGTTTTAGGCTGCTAAACTTGTTTTAATATGATAAAATTAATAATTACTTTCGTCTTTGTATTTTAATAAATTTTACTTAGGATCTTACAATAAAAAATTCAATAATCTCAAGTAACCGCTCATGATGTGAATCACGGCTCATTTGTTTGTTTTGTTTGTGCCTTCCGAAAGTGTTCGGGAGGCTTTTTTATTATTTAACCATGTATAACATTTTCAATAATTCATATATTCTATGCATTATTGAATATTTGTATTTGTAAGTCTTTCTCGGTGGCTTTTATTTGTTATAATGTGATGAAATAAATCAGTAATTTTGCCTATATATTCAACAAATATCAAAATAATTAAATAAAAGATGAAAAATACTCATTCTCCTTTTTTAAAGCGTTTTCCGCTTTTGAGCTTCTTGCTTTTTGTTAGCTTTTTATGTTCTTGTAGTAATGATGATTCTGATTCCGGCAGTGTTGATAAGGAAAGTCGTGTTGCCGTTCATGTGCGTGTTGGTGAGTCTTGGAAGGGTGAGGAGGTTGTTTCTAGCCGTTCTACTTCTTCTGCCGCTTCTTCAAGTGTTACGGTCCCTTTGGATAAGCATTGGAGTATGGTTGCTACGCTTTCTCCTGTTAAAGATGTTCATAGCCGTGCAGGGAGTTCTTTAAGTAATGGTGTCCGTTATCGTGTGATCGCTTACAAAGAGAATGATGTTTCTGCTTCTGGTTACGTTAATCATGCCGATTACGTTGTAGGCGATGCGGCTCCCGATTTCTGGCTTCCTGTGAATAAGACTTATACGTTTGTTTGTTATTCTTATGGTAACAGCAATACTCTTCCTACTTTTAGCAGTTCTGTAACGAGCTTGTCTGTAAGTCCTGATAATGACCTGTTGTATTACAAAACTAATGTGAACATCACCAGTGCGAGCAGTAGCTTTTCTATTGCTTTTGAGCATGTTTTTAGTCAGGTTACAGTTACTGCTACTTCCAGTGGTAGTAACATCACAGCTTGCAGTGCTACTTTGAGTCCTAATTACAGTGCCACTTTGCCTTTAAGTTCAGGTGTTGCTACGGTTTCTGGTACCTCTTCAGCTAAGGTTTTGAGTTGGTCTTCTCCCAACGGTACTTCCGTTTCGAGTGACGCTTCGACAGTTTTCAGTAATGGTGAGGCTGTCACGTTGACTTTTACTTCCATCACTGTTGGCAGCACCACTTTGACCGACAAGAGTATTACTTTCACGGCTAAATCGATGTCCGCTAATACAAAATATGTATTAACTGTGAACTTTAAAAAGGCTATCACTTGGGCTAAGGGTAACTTGATAAAAATTGGTAGTACTTATACTTTCCAACCCACTCAAGAAGTATATTCCGGTGTTTGGGATGGTGGTGATTATTGGAATTGGTGTACGTTAGATCCTACGAATAACACAAATCAGTATAGCGGTGATTATTCAGTTTCTTTTGACCCTTGTCAGCAGGTTGTTCCTACGGGTACTTGGCGTATGCCAACAAGAGATGAATTTGATGCTTTGATTGCTACAGGTTCTGTTTATGGTACTTACAATGGCGTTAATGGTCGTTATTTCGGTACAACTTCCGTTCCCGCTAGTGGAGACAGAGATAATTACGTCTTTTTGCCGACTTCCGGCTATCGCTACCGTGGTGGCACGACTATGTTCGATGTCGGTAGCAATGGCTACTATTGGTCTAGTACTCCGTACATCAGCACCGATGCGTACTTCTTGCCCTTCGACAGCAGCAATGTGTACACGAACACCTACAAGCGTAACAGCGGGTTCGCTCTCCGCTGTGTTTCAGATTTTTAAGGAGCTTGACTGAACGCATTGAACTCATTTGCTTATTTATCGGGCGGTGTTGCCGCCCGATTCTTTAGCATCTTTGCTTACGCCTACTATGGTTCCAATGTTCTCTTTTAAATTCTCGAATGAAGATCGTTTCAATCATTTTAGATGATTACTCATGATGTGAATCAGGCTCTATTTGTTTGTTCCTCTGAATTAAGATGCTCGAAGGAGTTGTATATTTAAGAATATATAACATTTTTCAATAAGTTATATATTCTATGTTTTATTGAAAAAACGCTTTCTCTCAGCGTGTATCAGTGTCGCTTATCTGCTATGATATGAGGAAATAAATAGTTACTTTTGTTATCCTATTTAACAAATATCAGGATTATTGAGATGGAAAAAATGATGAGAAAAAATCTTCTTGCAGCTTCTTTTTTATTTTTAGGAAGTTCTCTTTTAGCTCAAAGAGTCTCTTCTGATCATGCGGAAGCGATCAATGTCGAAAAATATAAAGTTGAGACTAATTCTTTCTGGAGTGACTGTTTCATAAGTGTGGGTGGTGGCACTCAGCTTTATTTCGGTGACCACAATAAGCAGATGAGCTTTGGCGATCGTCTTTCTCCTGCTCTTGATATTGCTTTGGGCAAATGGTTTACTCCCGGTGTTGGGGTTCGTTTGATGTACAGTGGGCTTTCAGCCAAAGGAGTTACTCAAAACGGGAGTCATTCCACTGGTAGGGTTTACGATGCATCTCAAGAGTTGTATGATCAGAAATTTGACCTGATGCATTTGCACGGTGATATATTGTTCAATTTGTCCAACCTCTTGTGCGGTTATAATGAGAAACGTTTTTACTCTTTGACTCCTTATGTTGGTTTAGGTTGGATGAGCACATGTGATTCTCCCAAAACTCATGAAGTAAGTGCTAATCTGGGTCTCTTAAATAGTTTTCGTTTAAGTTCTGCTTTTGATTTGAACCTTGATGTACGTAGTAGCCTTGTGAACGACCGTTTTGACGGTGAAGTTGGAGGTCGTAAGGAGGAGGGTCTTCTCTCTGCGAGTGTTGGTTTGACTTATCATTTTGGTCATCGTGGATGGAAACGTGCAGGTTCTCATGCTTCCGGTTTGAGTATTGTTGAGATTCGTTCTCTTCGGGAGCGTGTTTCTGCTATGCAATTAGAGAATGACAGCCTTCGTAATCGTTTGTCTTCTTCATTGTCTTCAATGTCAAGCAATGTTGATACAGTTATTGATAAAAACTCTGTATCATTTCCTTACTTGGTTCTTTTTCCCATAGGTAAAAGCGCTTTGAGTAATGCAAATCTGGTTAATTTGGGCTTTCTATCAAAAGTTATCAGAGAAAGTAAGGATCTTGTTTACCTAGTGACTGGTTATGCGGATAATACTACGGGTAGTGCTTCATTAAATGCACGTTTAAGCAAGGCTCGTGCAAGAACCGTTTATGATGCTTTGGTAAATGTCTTTGGAGTACCTTCTTCTTGTCTGAAGATCACTTCTAAAGGAGGTGTTGATAACTTGTTTTATGGTGATCCTCGTTTAAGCCGTTCTGTGATCATTCAGGCAGAATAATACATAGTGGTTTAATTTAAAAGAAAGAATAAAAAATGAATAAAGAAATGGATGCAATATCCTTGCTTAGTTATGATGCTCCTGTGATAGAGTTTTTGGAAGTCTATCTTGAATCTTCTATTGCCTCTTCTGCCAATCTTTCTCCTTCTGTTCCTACGGAAAATTGGAGTGGTGGTAGTTCTTCTTGGAGTGGTGGTGATATTGAGTTTTAACTATTAAAAAGAACGTGGTATGAAAAATAGTTGTTTTTCTTTCTTAAAGCGTTTTCCGCCTTTGAGCTTCTTGCTTTTCCTCAGTTTCTTGTGTTCTTGTAGTAATGATGATTCTGATTCGGGCAGTGTTGATAAGGATGCTCTTGTTGCTGTTCATGTGCGTGTTGGTGAGTCTTGGAATGGTGAGGAGGTTGTTTCTAGCCGTTCTACTTCTGCCGCTTCTTCAAGTGTTACGGTCCCTTTGGATAAGCATTGGAGTATGGTTGCTACGCTTGAACCTGTTGAAGATGTTCATAGCCGTGCTGCCACTGCTTTAAGTAATGGTGTTCGTTATCGTGTGATCGCTTACAAAGAGAATGATGTTTCTGCTTCTGGTTACGTCAATCATGCCGATTACGTTGTAGGCGATGCGGCTCCCGATTTCTGGTTGCCTGTGAATAAGACTTATACGTTTGTTTGTTATTCTTATGGTAATAGCAATGCTCTTTACGATTTTGACAGTTTGATTTCCGGCTTATTTGTAAGTCCTGATAATGACCTGTTGTATTACAAGACTAATGTGAACATCACCAGTGCCAGTAGTAGTTTTTCTATTGCTTTTGAGCATGTTTTTAGTCAGGTTACGGTTATTGCTACTTCCAGTGGTAGTAACATCACAGCTTGCAGTGCTACTTTGAGTCCTAATTACATTGCTGATTTGTCTTTAAATTCGAGTGTTGCTACCGTTTGGGGTAGTTCTTCAGCTAAGGCTTTGAGTTGGTCTTCTCCCAACGGTACTTCTGTTTCCAGTAACGCCTCTACTGTTTTTAGTAATGGTGAGCCTGTTACACTGACTTTTACTTCTATCACTATTGGTAGTACTACTCTGACGGACAAGAGTATTACTTTCACGGGCAAATCGATGTCTGCCAATACAAAGTATGTGTTAACTGTAAACTTTAAAGCAAAGTTTGCTGGTGTAGTTGTGGGTAGTCTTCTTTGGGCTAAGGGTAACTTAATAAAAATTGGTAATACTTATACTTTCCAAAGTAGCCAGGAGGTATACTCTGGTGTTTGGAATGGTGGTGATTATTGGAATTGGTGTACGTTGGATCCTACGGATTATACAAATGATTATAGGGGTGATTATACAGCTTCCCTTGACCCTTGCCGGCAGGTTGCTCCTGCAGGTACTTGGCGTATGCCGACACTAGCAGAATTTGATGCATTGAAAGCTACAGCTTCTGTTTATGGTACTTACAATGGCGTTAATGGTCGTTATTTCGGTACTGCTTCTGTTCCCGTTAATGCAGACAAGGACAATTATGTCTTTTTGCCGACTCCCGGCTATCGCGACACTGGTCGCATGACTATGGGCCCTGTCGGTAGCAATGGCAACTATTGGTCTAGTTCTCCAAACAACAGCACCCGTGCGTACAGCTTGTCCTTCTACGGCAGCTATGTGTACGCGAGCGACAACTATCGTAACATCGGGATCGCTATCCGCTGTGTTTCAGATTTGTAGCGAGCTTTGTCGAGCGTCTTGGATTCATTTGATTATTTATCGGGCGGTCTTGCCGTCCGATTCTTTAAAAATATTTGCTTATGCCTACTATGGATTTTGTTTTGTCTTTGGAGTCTTCGAATGCCTCTTCTGCTAATCCTTCTCCTTCTGCTCCTGTTAAAAATTGGAGTGGTGGTAGTTCTTCTTAGAGTGATATTGAGTTTTAACTATTAAAGAGAACAAGTTATGAAAAATAGTCGTTTTCCTTTCTTAAAGCGTTTTCCGCCTTTGAGCTTCTTGCTTTTCCTCAGTTTCTTGTGCTCTTGTAGTAATGATGATTCTGATTCGGGCAGTGTTGATAAGGATGCTCTTGTTGCTGTTCATGTGCGTGTTGGTGAATCTTGGAATGATGATGAGGTTGTTTCTAGCCGTTCTACTTCTTCTGCCGCTTCTTCAAGTGTTACGGTCCCTTTGGATAAGCATTGGAGTATGGTTGCTACGCTTTCTCCTGTTAAAGATGTTCATAGCCGTGCAGGGAGTTCTTTAAGTAACGGTGTTCGTTATCGTGTGATCGCTTACAAAGAGAATGATGTTTCTGCTTCTGGTTACGTCAATCATGCCGATTACGTTGTAGGTGATGCGGCTCCCGATTTCTGGTTGCCTGTGGATAAGACTTATACGTTTGTTTGTTATTCTTATGGTAACAGCAATGCTCTTCCCGCTTTTGACAGTTCGATTACCGACTTATCTGTAACTCCTGATAATGACCTGTTGTATTACAAGACTAATATGAGTATCACCAGTGCCAGCAGTAGCTTTTCTATTGCTTTTGAGCATGTTTTTAGTCAGGTTACGGTTACTGCTACTTCCAGTGGTAGTAACATTACTGCTTGCAGTGCTACTTTGAGCCCCAATTACAGTGCCACTTTGCCTTTAAGTTCGGGTGTTGCTACGGTTTCTGGCACCTCTTCAGCTAAAGCTTTGAGTTGGTCTTCTCCCAATGGTAATTCGGTTTCGAGTAACGCTTCTACTGTTTTCAGTAATGGTGAGGCTGTCACGTTGACTTTTACTTCCATCACTGTTGGCAGCACTACTCTGACGGACAAGAGTATTACTTTCACGGGCAAATCGATGTCTGCCAATACAAAATATACTTTGAGTGTTAATTTCAGAAAGTCAACAGGTGTAATAATCGGTGGTCTCCTTTGGGCCAGTGCTAATTTGATTAAAATAGGTAGTACTTATACTTTCCAGCACAGTCACGAGTTGTACTCGGGTGTTCGGGATGGTGGTGATTATTGGAATTGGTGTACGTTGGATCCGGATTACACAAATAATTATAGCGGTGATTATTCAGCTTCCCTTGACCCTTGTCAGCAGGTTGCTCCTGCTGGTACTTGGCGTATGCCAACACTAGCAGAATTTGATGCTTTGATTGCTACAGGTTCAGTTTATGCTACTTACAATGGTGTTAATGGTCGTTATTTCGGTACCACTTCTGTTCCTGCTAATGCAGACATGGATAATTATGTCTTTTTGCCGGCTTCCGGCGCTCACAGCAGTGAGACCATGACTATGTTCTATGTCGGTAGCTTTGGCGCCTATTGGTCTAGTACTCCTTACAGCGATGGCACCAATGCGTACTTCTTGGGTTACGATAATATATCTACGGGCACCGGCTATCGTAACAACGGGTTCGCTATCCGCTGTGTTTCAGATTTGTAGCGAGCTTTGTCGAGCGTTTTGGATTCATTTGATTATTTATCGGGCGGTCTTGCCGCCCGATTCTTTAAAAATATTTGCTTATGCCTACTATGGATTTTGTTTTGTCTTTGGAGTCTTCGAATGCCTCTTCTGCTAATCCTTCTCCTCCTGTTAAAAATTGGAGTGGTGGTAGTTCTTCTTAGAGTGATATTGAGTTTTAACTATTAAAGAGAACAAGTTATGAAAAATAGTCGTTTTTCTTTCTTAAAGCGTTTTCCTCTTTTGAGCTTCTTGCTTTTTGTTAGCTTTTTGTGTTCTTGTAGTAATGATGATTCTGATTCCGGCAGTGTTGATAAGGATGCTCTTGTTGCTGTTCATGTGCGTGTTGGTGAATCTTGGAATGATGATGAGGTTGTTTCTAGCCGTTCTACTTCTTCTGCCGCTTCTTCAAGTGTTACGGTCCCTTTGGATAAGCATTGGAGTATGGTTGCTACGCTTTCTCCTGTTAAAGATGTTCATAGCCGTGCTGCCACTGCTTTAAGTAACGGTGTTCATTATCGTGTGATCGCTTACAAAGAGAATGATGTTTCTGCTTCTGGTTACGTTAATCATGCCGATTACGTTGTAGGTGATGCGGCTCCCGATTTCTGGCTTCCTGTGAATAAGACTTATACGTTTGTTTGTTATTCTTATGGTAACAGCAATGCTCTTCCCGCTTTTGACAGTTCGGTTACCGACTTATCTGTAACTCCTGAGAATGATGTGTTGTATTATAAGACTAATGTGAGTATCACCAGTGCCAGCAGTAGCTTTTCTATTGCTTTTGATCATGTTTTTAGTCAGGTTACGGTTACTGCTACTTCCAGTGGTAGTAACATTACTGCTTGCAGTGCTACTTTGAGCCCCAATTACAGTGCCACTTTGCCTTTAAGTTCGGGTGTTGCTACGGTTTCTGGCACCTCTTCAGCTAAAGCTTTGAGTTGGTCTTCTTCCAACGGTAATTCTGTTTCGAGTAACGCTTCTACTGTTTTTAGTAATGGTGAGGCTGTCACGCTGACTTTTACTTCTATCACTATTGGTAGCACTACTCTGATAGACAAGAGTATTACTTTCACGGGCAAATCGATGTCTGCTAATACAAAGTATACTTTGAGTGTTAATTTCAGAAAGTCAACAGGTGTAATAATCGGTGGTCTTCTTTGGGCTAGTGCTAATTTGATCAAAATAGGTAGTACTTATACTTTCCAGCCCAGTCACGAGTTGTACTCTGGTGTTTGGAATGGTGGTGATTATTGGAATTGGTGTACGTTAGATCCTACGGATTACACAAATAATTATAGCGGTGATTATTCAGCTTCTCTTGACCCTTGTCAGCAGGTTGTTCCTGCAGGTACTTGGCGTATGCCAACACTAGCAGAAATTGATGCATTGAAAGCTACAGGTTCAGTTTATGCTACTTACAATGGTGTTAATGGTCGTTATTTCGGTACCACTTCTGTTCCCGTTAATGCAGACATGGATAATTATGTCTTTTTGCCGGCTTCCGGCTGTCGCGACCTTGGTACCACGACTATGAGCGGTGTCGGTAGCAGTGGCTGCTATTGGTCTAGTACTCCTTACAGCAGCACCGGTGCGTACTTCTTGCCCTTCGACAGCAGCAATGTGTACACGTACAGCTACAATCGTAACTTCGGGTTCGCTATCCGTTGTGTTTCAGATTTGTAGCGAGCTTTGTCGAGCGCCTTGGATTCATTTTGATTATTTGTCGGGCGGTGTTGCCGCCCGACTCTTTAAAAATATTTGCTTATGTCTACTATGGATTTTGTTTTGTCTTTAGAGTCTTCGAATGAAGATTGCATTTTCCTCTTTCGTGAAGGGATTTTTTATAAAGCTTATGAGCGTTCCGCCTTTGCTTTTGTGACTGGCTTTGCTTCGTTTGCAGTGAAGAAGAGATATGTAAAGCGTGTCGGTAGTGAGGTCGTTTCCATAGGCTTTCCTATAGCTAGTCTGTTGCGTCACTTTAATAGCAAAGACGTGCAGGAATCTCCAGATGGAGTAACAGTTCAACTTAACAAAGCAATTGACGTGCAGGCATTTGAAAATTGGAAATCAGAAATAACTTTCTCTGAAGTAAAAAAAGCTCTTCCGAAGGAAGAGTTTTTTTTGAATGAAAGGGAGATTATAACAAAATTGAAATCATTTCATTGACTTATGTTTGTGCATTTACATTATAAGTTATGTGCATAACTTATAATGTAATTCAGATAACTTATAATGAAACGCCCCCTTTGCTTACTTCTTCTATTTGTTAGAGGGAATCTAAAATATTTTCATGCTTTCATCTTTTCCCGTAGAGCTTATCAAGCAAGTCTTGCCGACCAATTCTCTTTAATTCATTAATGATGTTTCGGCGCTCTTCAGGTTTGTACCAGAAGAAGAACTGTCGTTGCGCCAGCTTTTCGCGAGGGGTCTTGGCACTGAACACAGGCTCTAGGGTATACGGATGAAAGCCGGAGTACCAAGCTTCGGTAGCCACGGTCATGGGAGTAGGGGTGAAGTCTTGTACTTGCTCCAGATGGAAATCGAGTTGTTTGGTGAGTACAGCGAGTTCTGCCATATCTTCTTCTTTGCACCCGGGGTGACTGCTTATGAAATAGGGGATAAGCTGTTGGCGAAGATTTAGCTCTTTATTTATACGATCGAATATCTTTTTGAATGCGCCAAACTGCTCAAAAGAGGGTTTGCGCATGATGCTGAGCACAGCGTCACTGGTGTGTTCCGGAGCGACTTTAAGTCGACCGCTAACATGGTTGGCTATCAGCTCACGGGTATATTCTGCTGTGCTGCGGTTTACTTTAGGATCCTTGCTCTGATGTAGTAGTAAGTCGTAACGTACTCCGCTACCGATAAAGCTTTTCTTGATACCGGGCATAGCGTCTACACTATGGTATATATCCAAGAGAGGTTGATGGTCGGTATTGAGGTTGGGGCATACTTTAGGATGGATACATGACGGTCGCTTGCATTTGCGACACACGGCTTCGTCTCGTCCTCCCATTTTGTACATATTTGCCGAAGGTCCGCCCAAATCACTAAGATACCCTTTGAAGTCTGGCATTTCTGTTACTGCTTTCACTTCGTTTAGGATACTTTCCTTGCTACGGCTGACAATGAACTTGCCTTGATGGGCAGAGATCGTACAAAAGGCACATCCGCCAAAGCAGCCACGATGAATATTGACGGAAAACTTAATCATGTCGTAAGCCGGAATACGCTTGTTCTTGTATTTGGGGTGTGGCAGGCGAGTATAAGCTAGTTCGAATGAACGATCGAGCTCTGCTTGTGTCATAGGAGGATAAGGAGGGTTGACCACTATTGTTTCAGAGCCTACCTTTTGAGTCATGCGTGATGCGGCATATTTGTTGCTCTCTTCTTCTATATGACGGAAGTTGGCTGCTTGCTTCTTTTTGTCGCGTAAGCACTCTTCATGGCTATAGAGAGTGATATCTCCCTCTTGTTGTGGAATGCCAGATGTAGTATTGATATAAGCTGTTTGGGGAATATCTGTGATGCTTCTCAATAACTCAACAGTCATTTGCGATTTCTGTTGTGTGGCAAGTGTCTCATTGAGGTGATGAACCATCTCTGTGATTGGTTTTTCTCCCATGCCGTAAATGAGTAGGTCTGCTCCGCTATCACATAAAATGCTTTTTCTGACAGAGTCTTGCCAATAATCATAATGCGTCAGTCGGCGCATAGATGCTTCTATACCTCCTAATATGACAGGTACATCGGGCCAAAGTTGTTTTAATATCTGAGTATAGACAATGCTGGGATATTCCGGGCGCATATCTGGACGGGCGTCAGGAGTATAGGCATCTTCACTACGCAAACGCTTGTTGGCTGTGTATTTGTTGACCATCGAATCCATACATCCTGCACTGATACCAAAGAAAAGGCGTGGGCGTCCCAACTTTTTGAAATCTCGTAAGTCGTCTCGCCAATTGGGTTGAGGAACAATCGCTACTCGTAATCCCTTTGCTTCTAAGATGCGCCCGATAACGGCAGCACCAAATGAGGGATGATCTACATAGGCGTCGCCACTAAAAAGAATCACGTCTAATTCATCCCATCCTCTGAGCTCCACCTCTTTCTTGGTTGTAGGTAACCAATCGGTCAGTCTATATTCTTTCATGGGGGCAAAGATACGGATAATTTTGTTTACGTACGGTGATTGATATCCAGTAGACTTATAAAATGGTGAATTCTACAGTCATGCGAGAGTCATCGTATATTTCGCGAAACCCTATATTTTGCTTTGATAGGTATGTTTTTAAATCACTAAATGCTTCAGCATTGTTCATGATAATTTTGAGGCTTTCACCTTTTTTTGCTGTGCAGAGTCCGACTATTGCCGGAATGAGGGGGCTGTAGTCAGCCTCCTCACAAGTATTTATAGTCTTCATTTTTGTTCTTCTTCTGATTCATCGTCTTCAGATAGCCACTTTAGATAGAGTTGTATAAGCTGCTGAAGTCCGAAAGCTTTCATATTATTATGATAAATCACGTCAATGCATAGATCTAGTAAGTCTTTGCAATCTTCTGTTTCGGAGGCTATAATGGAACGAATGTTGAGTCTTAATTTTTCTAGAACCGGTTCATCTATGATGCCTGTACTGTCAATCAAGTGACGGAACAAAGCATATTTTTCAATAGTAGCCAAATTCTTTTCTGAAATTTCCATGCATCGGGTGCCCGATGTGTTTGCTTGTATTGTGTACATAGTGTTTCTATTTTACAGGTTATTACTAAATAGGCAAAGATAGAATTTATATCGGATAATCAACAATGAAGCTGTTTTCTTAACTTTATTTGTAATAACTCTTTTCTGAGTGAAATGTTTGCTCAATGTTCTAAAAAAAAGTTCAAAACTGAGGACATAATAACAGCTCTGTCGGATTCTGATTCAATACTTTCAAAAGGAAATCCTAAAACGAATGTACGATACGTTCCTTTATAAGCAATGCCGGCACTCTGCTGACCAATAGAATAGGCAAATACGGAAAAAGCAGGAGATACCGGGGTGATACAATCCGGATGAGTAACAGCGTAACTCTTTTCATTGGGTAGGCGTGGTATGGTGATACTTCGCCCTAAGCCGTTGATTTTTCCGGAATACGTGTTACGTAGTGAATGTTGAAATCCATATTTTAAAACTTTTTCTGTAAACTCGCGATTTCCCTGCGAATCGTTCATGTCACTTCCTACATAAGAACCACTTACTAAGACATTTCCTCCCGATTGGCAGTAGGCGGTGAGCAATCTCTGCATGACTGAGCTGAATGTTTTATAATAAATATTACGTGCAGGATTGCTTTTGCTGTCCTCCTTTTCTAATCCTAAGATTAGGTCTACTACCGGATAATCTTCCAAACGGACAAGTCGACTCTCCACTGCTTCATTGCTACACGACACGAAACTATAACCTCCCGCTGCCTGTATGGCTTTTCCGTGAATGAAAGGATAATCAAAGGTATTGCCTGCTATTTTCATGCCCTCTAGTTCACCGCTACTGTATCCCAGCCCATTTTTCCCTTCTTTCCCAGCTCTCTCTCGATTAAAGTTTTTTTGTACACCACAGTAAGAAATGTCATAAAGGTAAGGCACTCCGGGATCTTCTTCCAAGTTGAATCCGGCTTCATCATTGTTGTCTATTACGGCAGGACCGCTTATACGGTCAAAGCCGTTAATAATCAGTACTCTCCCTCGTTCGTTTTTTGCTTTATAAGCTGATAATATCTCCGAAGGAAAACTTTCTCCGCCACGGTTCACCGCTGTTACTTTAAAAGAATAAACAATTCCCGGCTCTATCTTTACGGTGTGCGAAGTTGAGTTGACTAATGTACCATTATCAAACCCTCCACGTCCGATTCTGGTATAAACCATGTATTTTTTAGGTTTAGCAGTTGGCTCTAAGCGGTCATTTTCACCTTTCCAGTTCAGTTGTAGAGTGTTCTTTTTCTTTCCAAACTGAATAGCAAAATGGCTTATCGGAAGTGGCTGCACGATATAGTTCTCATTGTGTTGCGCGGAGATGAAGCGGAGTACAGCCTTATAAATTGATCTTCCTACGGTAAACTTGAAATTAGGATCATGTCCCAATTTCATATCAGCAAAATTTTGATGGGAGAGTAGCTCGATGATAGTGGAGGGCACTGCCGGTAGGCGGGTTTCACTATAATTTCGATCCCATAGATGGCGTCGTGTCCATTGTGCATTAAATTCGGAGGGGATGTCCTTTTGTAATTGGGTGAGTATGATATCTGCCAGATCACGGGAAGCGTAACGGCTAACGCCGGAACCTAGCAGCTTATTGTTATAGGCTGTGGTGTAGATTCCTAGCGAACCGATAATATCATTCTCTTTGCTGAATCCGGCATCTGTGTGCAGTGCAAGAGTCATTTCCACAGGGACTCCTAATCCTTTTTGTTGTGGGTTGTATACAGATCCTCCCGATAGATAGTTTATCGTATTGGCACGGGTGTTAATATCATCAATGTAGTCGTTTGTTCCTTTCTTACCTCCGTAGATTTCATAAGGCATACCTGCCCATTGAGCAGAATAACGAGCTCCTTCCAGATAGCGAGGCAAGCCACTTGTAGATCCTCCGCGAGCGATGTTTCCCATTCCCCCTCCAAAGCGCACGGCATCGGCAGAAATCACGCCTTTTTCCTTGCTCTCATTACTTAAAACCACCATGCCATAGTCATGACTACCTTTATCGAACGCAAAAGTTCCTAGATAAACCCATGTACCTCCACCTATCTTTTGGTTGACTTTGAACTCTGTGACTCCTCCGTTATGGAAAACCAAATATTTAGCATCGCTGACACTATTGGGGAGAGTTTGATAAGAAACATACACGGCATACTTTCCTGTTTCCGGAATATAGGGTACCCATTCAGCAAATGCTTTATTTTTTCTCTTTTCTGTTTTTGCAAAACGGGCTCTACCCATTGAGAAAGGATTCTCTCCGTCTTGATACATTTGTTTCATGCCCTTGAAACCAGGGATAGGTGTAGTATCCCAATGCGCTTTGCGACTTTTCATTTCCAGGTAGATGGAGTTGCTCTGTTTTGTGTCATTATCTACAATCACTTCGTTTCTTTGTGTGTCTCTCTCCCGTGGAGTAAACACATTAGCTCCTGCATTTTCAAGCATCGGAATGACGTAAGGTAATATAAATGATTGAGTAAATTGGTCCTCTGTAGTGCAAAATATTCGAGGGCGTTGCCATCCCCATTCTTTCTTGTCATTGATGTAATACTTTCCATGACTTTGCCATACGGCAATTTCCCGGCCATCTAATCCTCTGTCAATATTGTATGGACGAGAGATATTACTAACCCATGGAGCACCTGTGTGATCTAATTTTGTATAAAGGCGTGACTTATCTTTTTTCCCTTTCCGGTAGATGTTTGGAATGAGCTCGTCTATTGTTTTTCCATCTGTAATAACACTCATATCGAAAAAACAAACTGGCCCAGGTAACAATTGTTTTAATTGCCTGTAAATATTCTCAGTGATCTCCGGCAAGAAAGGTTGGTAGCCAAAATTTGCATTAGCATATATCCATAGTTTCTTTTTGTTGTAATCAACTTTAAAACTATCTAATTTGCATTTGCCTACATTAGTGGATGAACAGGTATATTGATTGAAAAAATCCTTTAATCGCTCGTTAATGTTTCGTTCTACATCTTGTGCAAAGGTGTGACTGAATAATAGTAATAATAATATGGAGAGTAGAGTTCGCTTTTTCATCTTTTCCGCAATTTGTGCTACAAAAATAGATGTAATAAATCAAAATTAGCTCTATTTCATGATTTATGTAAATAGAAAAGCCACAGATGCATATTTCATTTTGAATGACAATATGCTCTGTGGATTTTTATAATTGAAAGATTATTCTTTTTTAGAGTGGGAGGTATTCAACAAAAGCTTCCATAGCTTCATAAGAAGCTAACCCCAAGCTATCGTATAAGGCTGCCGTCCCGCGATTACGTTCTTCACTGCGTTGCCAGAACAGACGTTCGTCATTGCCCATGAATGGGGCGCTTTCCATTTGTGATTGATGCTTCAATATAGAATTTCGTTTGGCACGAAGCTCTTCAGGACTAATGGGAACAGCCATTTCAATATTTTCAATTTCCCATTCGGCCCATGCACCTCGATACATCCAGATGCGGCAATCTTTCAACCATTTAGCTCCTTCTTCTTTTTCAAGATCAATAGCGGCAAATACGGCATCGGTACAAACACGGTGGGTTCCGTGAGGATCAGCTAAATCTCCTGCAACAAATATCTGGTGAGGTTTTACCTCTTGCAATAGCTTACGAACAATATCTATATCTGCTTCACTAATTGGCCCTTTCTGTATCCTTCCTGTTTCGTAGAAAGGTAAGTCTAGAAAGTGGCAACGATTAAGAGGTATGTTGTTGTACGTACAAGCAGTACGTGCTTCTCCACGCCTAATTAATCCTTTTATCGTGAGGATATCTCGCGTATCTATATCTCCATCTTTCTTACCTTTTAAGAAATCACGAATCTCAGCATATTTTTCGCTTATAATCTTGTCTTCACTATTTACGAAAAGTTGATTAAAACCGTTGATAAAATGAAGAAAGCGTATAACTTCTTCATCTCCTACGGCAATGTTTCCAGAGGTTTCATAGGCAACATGTACTTCATGTTTTTGCTCCACAAGACGCCTGATCGTTCCTCCCATAGAAATAACATCATCATCCGGGTGAGGAGAGAAGACAACGACACGTTTTGGGAAGGGTTTAGCTCGTTCCGGACGATAGGTATCGTCAGCATTTGGCTTTCCTCCCGGCCATCCTGTGATGGTATGTTGTAAATCGTTGAATATTTTAATGTTTACGTTGTATGCTGATCCGTAGAGAGCAAGTAGTTCACTCAATCCATTTTCATTATAATCTTTATTCGTTAGTTTTAGAATAGGCTTACCTGTGAGTGAACAAAGCCAAACAATAGCACTTCGGATTAGTTTATCATTCCATTCACAAGAAGTTACTAACCAAGGATGATGAATGCGGGTTAGATTAGCAGCAGCCGATAAATCTATAGCTATCTGAGCATTGTTGTGAGTTTGGAGATAAGATGCGGGGATAGTATCTGTGACAGCTCCTTCTACACATTCTTTAATCATGCTGGCTTTATCTTCGCCCCAAGCTGTAAGAATAATCCTTTTTGCTGCTAAAATGGTTGATACACCCATCGTGATAGAACTGATAGGAGTGCTTTCTATACTACCAAAGCTTTTAGCAGCCTCATCACGTGACGCATTATCGAGAAGAATCAAACGAGTTGCAGAATTTAAGCGAGACCCCGGTTCATTGAATGCAATATTTCCTACACGTCCGATACCCAATAACACAATGTCAATTCCACCAAAACTTTCGATGCGCTGCTCGTAAAGACGACAATATTCCAAGATCGTATCTTTGGCTATAGTACCGTCTGGGGTGAAAATGTTCTGCTTGTCAATATCAACATGGTTCAGAAGCATTTCTTTTAATGCATTAAAGTTACTGTTTATTGCATCTGGGGCTAAAGGATAGTATTCATATAGGTTGAATACTATAACATTGCGGAAGCTTAGTTGATCTTCTTTATGCAAGCGAACGAGTTCATTGTAAACATTGCGTGGAGAACTTCCTCCGGTTAGTGCTAATACACAAAAACGACCGTTTTTTTGTTTCTCGCGAATAACTGATGCTATTTCCGCTGCAACTTGTTTAGCACCTTCTTCTATGGATTCGTAAATGTCAGTAGGAATTTTTTCAAATCGGGTTAATACCGATTTCTCAAATGCATTCTCTGGTCTGTAGTATCTGGGGGAGACCCTATTGAGAGTGATTTGAGAACTAAGATTTGTCTTCATAAGTTCTTTTTAAGTTATTTTAGATTAAAGTCGTGCGACTGTTTTCGACAACAAATATACAAACTGTTTTTGTTATGAAAACGTCTTTTTTGCTATAATGTTGCTGAGAAAAGATCCTTTTAACATTTTAATACCTTCTTATTATTCTTGAATAAAGAAGCTATCAGCGTCTTTCCATGCAGGGAATTTTGATCGGAATTCTTGTAGAGTGATGAGGCTTATTTCTTGTGTGTATAGAGATTCTTTATGGTCGGGTATACTGGCAAGTATTTCGCCTTTGGGCGAATAAAGAGTACTACCACCGTCATATTTAACTTTAGTACCGTCTATGCCAACTCGATTTACGCCACATACATAACTCATGTTTTCTAAGGTTCTGGCTTTAAGTAAGGTATCCCATACACTGCGACGGGAAGCTGGCCAATTGGCCACATAGATTAGCAAATCATATTCATTCCCTTTGTTTCTACTCCATACAGGAAAACGAAGATCGTAGCAAACTAAGAGGCAAATATTCCATCCCCGATAGGGAATGATTAATCGTTTATTGCCAGCGGAAAATGAATCGAATTCACCGCCCATGCGGAATAAGTGTCTCTTGTCGTAATAATAATTTTGATTTTCAGGGGTGAGGAAAAAGGCACGGTTGTAATAATGCGAATCTTCGCAAGCGATATAGCTACCTGTAATAGCTATATTGTGTTTTGTAGCAAGAGATTGTAAGGTGGTAATTGTCTCTCCATTTAAAGGCTCTCCTAAAGAGTGGCTTTCCATAGAAAATCCGGTAGAGAACATTTCGGGTAATACAAGGATGTCCGTCTCTCCGTGAAGTGTTTCCATCTTTTCACGGAGGAGACGAAGATTCTCTTGTTTATTTTGCCAAACAATATTTGTTTGTAATAATGAAATTTTTAGTTTTTCGGAATACATGTATGTCTGTATACTTCTGTTTAACGTTAGTCTATGTTTCCGATGGAAAAATTCTGAGGATGCTTTCCTTTAAATTGTTTATAATATAACTTGATTTCTCTCATATCTTTTTCAATATCACCTGATGGGAAGATTGTCTTTTCAGCTGTGATTGTTTTCGTTCCGTAGTCAATGGCCACAAGAACAATTGGTACTTGAGCTTTCAATGCAATATAATAAAACCCTTTTTTCCAATTAGGATTTGCTTTACGCGTGCCTTCGGGGGTAATCGCTAAATGGAATTTATCATTTTTTGCAAAATGAGTTATCATTTGGTCCACTAAAGATGTTTTGCGTCCTCTGTTAACCGGAATACCACCTACAGCTTTAAAGAATATGCCAATAGGAAAGAAAAACCACTCTTTTTTCATCATGAAACTTGTTCTTTTCCCAATGGTACCATAGAATAGTTTACCTATGAACAAATCCCAATTTGTTGTATGAGGAGCGGCGCAAATAATGCATTTATCGTAATCGAGTGCAGATGCTCTTTCTTTCCATCCCAATATGCGGTGATAAATAAAACCGTAAATTGCTTTTCTCATTTTTATAGCTCTTCTTCTTAGTTAAGCTTACTTATCCCTTCAATTATTTCATTGACTTTAGAATCGAAATCTTGGTAAAGTTTTTTGTAAAACCCTTTGACATTTCCAGGCTCTGTATGACTAATACGACTGATGAACTCATCTTGTGTCTTTAGAATTTCCTGCATTAGCAAATCAGCCTTAGCCTTATCTGTCCCCGGAATATATTTGGCATTCACTACACATTCGCAGAATAATTCTCCTATGATATAATTTATATTCTTTTTAAGTTCTTTTCTACTTGCCATAATCTTTACATTTAATATGATTAATAAAAATAATTGCGGTAAAGATAGGGACTTTGTTTGGTTTAGGCGAATGTTTGTGATTATTTTAGTGGTTTCTACTCTACCTTTTGCACTCAATTTTGAAGTCAAATGTGAAATATTTCTTTGGATCTTGATCCATTTTTATAGGTAAAACAATTGTAGCATAACTTTTTTGCCCTTTGTGTTTTAATCTTTTTGCATTAAATATCTTCCCTTTATTCTGTAGGATCGCAGGGAGGATCTCTTTTGATATAGTTGCTTGCTCCTTTATATAAATGGTGTCCTCTATCTGGCTTTCGTCATCTATGTTTGGAGATGTTATTCCTGAGGCTCTCCCAGATATGATAAATTGTGCATTGGCCCAATCAACCATAATTATTCCTGTGGAATGATTTGTAATTGAAACTTTCCAAAAACGATCTGAAGGCACAAATTTAAATATCAGACTATCTTCCTTATGTTCTAATGTGCCATATTGGTTCTCATAATTTTTGAAAGATACATCATAATACATTCCTGTTCGGTATTGCGCAAATACCAAAGAGGGAAATAAGAATAAGAAGAATAGGATAATTAATGCCTGTTGTCTGTTTTTGAACTTTTTTGAATCATTGGTCTGACAGAAAGCTATATTTTTTATAGCAATTCTATCTCGATTTAATAGTCCCATAAAATGTTTCGTTTGTTTAAGAGATATGAGCATTTATGATATCTCAAAATTGCAGATTAATAGATGTCCACTATCTTTCCGCTATAAGCACAAATACGTAAATCACTTAAAGAGTTTTGTTTAATACTAATGCAAATATTAAAAAAAAGATTTGATTATTCCTGCTTTTCTGGGCGAAAATGACAATTATATATATAAAAGTTCTTTTTTTAGCATTAATAATGCTATCTGTATATTGCAGTTAAGTTTCATTTTGTACTTTTTCTGCACTTTAAAGTTTCTTTTGAGTTGTACATTCTTTTATAATTCAGAAAAAAGAGCGAAATTTGTGGCTGCAATAAAGTTGAACTAACTAACCCCTTTAAAAAAAATATAAAAAGATGACTAAAAGTGCATTGCAAATTGCGAGGGCTGCGTATGAGCCTAAGCTTCCTAAAGCTTTGAAAGGAGCCGTGAAAGTAGCTGAAGGTCCGGCAACTCAATCTGTAGCTGATCAGGAGGCTATTAAGAAGTTATTTCCTAATACATATGGGATGCCATTGATTCAGTTTACAGAGGCAACAGAATCTTTAGCTTTTCCGTCTACTAATGTTGGTGTAATTCTTTCTGGTGGACAAGCACCCGGTGGGCATAATGTTATTTCAGGTTTGTTTGATGGAATTAAAAAATTGAACGCTGATAGCAAACTTTATGGCTTTATTTTAGGTCCTGGTGGATTGGTTGATCATAACTATATGGAACTAACTGCTGATATTATTGATGAATATCGTAACACCGGAGGTTTTGATATTATTGGTTCAGGGCGTACCAAACTAGAGACTGAAGAACAGTTTGAAAAAGGCTATGAGGTTTTGAAACAATTGGGTATTAAGGCTCTTGTTATAATTGGAGGAGATGATTCAAACACTAATGCTTGTGTTTTGGCTGAATATTATGCTGCTAAAAAATCAGGTATCCAAGTAATTGGTTGTCCTAAAACAATTGATGGGGACTTGAAGAATGAGATGATTGAGACTTCTTTTGGATTTGATACAGCTTGTAAGGTCTATTCAGAAGTGATTGGTAATATTCAACGAGATTGCAACTCTGCCCGTAAATATTGGCATTTTATTAAGCTGATGGGACGCTCTGCTTCACATATTGCATTAGAATGTGCATTACAGGTGCAGCCGAATGTTTGTATAGTATCTGAAGAAGTGGAAGCTAAGGATATGTCATTAGATGATGTTGTTACTTACATTGCGCAAATTGTTGCAAACAGAGCTGCGCAAGGCAATAATTTCGGTACGGTGTTAATTCCTGAGGGTTTGATAGAATTTATTCCAGCAATGAAACGATTGATTGCTGAACTAAATGATTTCTTAGCTACCAATGCGGAAGAATTCTCTCATATTAAGAAGTCACATCAACGTGATTACATTATTTCTAAACTTTCTAAGCCAAATGCGGACATTTATGCTAGTTTACCTGAAGGGGTAGCTCGTCAGTTGACTTTAGATAGAGATCCTCATGGTAATGTACAAGTTTCATTGATTGAAACGGAGAAACTGCTTTCTGAAATGGTAGGGACTAAACTTTCACAATGGAAAGCTGAAGGGAAATTTGTTGGTAAATTCTCTGCTTTGCATCATTTCTTTGGTTATGAAGGAAGATGTGCAGCTCCTTCAAATTATGATGCTGACTATTGCTACTCTTTGGGATACACAGCTTCAATGTTGATAGCTAATGGTAAGACTGGCTATATGTCATCTGTACGCAACACTACAGCTCCTGCTGCGGATTGGATTTCGGGAGGTGTTCCAATTACAATGATGATGAATATGGAACGTCGTCATGGAGAAATGAAGCCTGTAATACAGAAAGCTTTGGTGAAACTAGAAGGAGCACCTTTTAAAGCTTTTGTTGCTCAACGTGATAAATGGGCTATTGAAACTGCATATGTATATCCGGGTCCAATACAATATTTTGGTCCGACAGAAGTATGTGATCAACCTACTAAGACCTTGCAATTAGAGCAAGCTAAATAAATTAGATAAAATAAATAGACCGGCAATTAAACATGCTTTTAGCTTGCTTATTGTCGGTCTATTTTATCATGGATCTTATATGTCCGAAACTACCACAGGTATATACAAAAGTACATCTCAAAAAAAGAGAGTGCCAAATTCACGTTCTACTCGTAAGGGAAAACGTAAGAAAAATATACGTTCTATACCTGTGTGGCTTCGTAACTTGCTGGCGATTTTTATAATCTTGGCATTTTTCTCAGGTTTTTATTATTTTTTTATTCGTCCTTATGCTTATAGATGGAAACCTTGCAGCGGACAAAAGGAATATGGGGTATGTATACCTTGCTGTTATGATGTGCACGGCATTGATATCTCTCATTACCAAGGAAGTATTGATTGGGATAAATTAAGATTAAATGATACAACTAATTTTCCTATTCAATTTATTTTTATGAAAGCGACTGAAGGAGAAGCTTTAGCAGACGATGCTTTTGAACAAAATTTTGCTTTGGCACGTCAATACGGTCTTATTCGTGGAGCTTATCATTTCTTCTCTCCTAAAGCGGATGCATTGAAGCAAGCTGAGTTTTTTATTCGTAAAGTAGAGTTGTGCCCTGGAGATTTGCCTCCTGTGCTAGATGTAGAGCTTAAAGGTGGAAAAAGCAAAAAAGAATTGCAAGAGAGTTTGAAGATTTGGCTTAAACGCATAGAAATGCACTATAAAGTGAAACCTATTTTATATACATCTTATAAGTTTAAAATGAAATATTTAGATGATCCTGTATTTGATCTTTACCCATATTGGATAGCTCATTATTATGTTGACTCTGTGAAATATAAGGGACACTGGGATTTCTGGCAACATACCGATGTCGGTGTTGTGCAAGGCATTAAAGAAGAGGTTGATCTGAACGTTTTTAATGGTACCATAGAAAGACTTAAAAATATGACATTGCATTAAATATTGCTTTTTCAAGGTTTTAATAACTTGATAGAAGCCCATCGGTTTTTTTCTTTACTATCTATGAACTTCAACCCCAAGGATTGAGCTTTGTCTTTAATCATGCTAATATCTTCTATATAAAAACCACTCATATAAAGTTCTGCATTTGGGTTCATACGCGCTACATAAGCGGGCATGTCATGGAGCAAAATATTTCTGTTTATATTTGCTATGATGATATCAAAGGGACCTTTTTTCTCTAATACGGATGCATCTCCTAACTCAACCTCAATGCCGATAGCATGATTTAAAACTATATTTTCTTTAGAATTACTAACACACCATGAGTCAATGTCAATGGCTGTTATAGGATAAGCACCACGCATTTGCGCTAAAATAGCTAATATAGAGGTACCACACCCCATATCAAGCAGTGACTTTCCTTGTAAATCAGCTTCTAATAATTCACTAATAATGAGACTTGTTGTTTCATGATGTCCCGTACCAAAAGCCATTTGAGGATTAATAATGATATCATATTCTGTTTTGGGAATATCTTTGTGAAAAGTGCTGTGAATAGCACATTTATTGCCAATAATAATTGGTTGAAAGAAGTTCTTTTCCCATTCTTCGTTCCAATTCTTATCTTCAGCTTCCTTCCACGAATAAGAAATCTCTGTCTTTTCTATAGGGAATTCTTTAATCGCTTTTTTGAGTGTTTTCTCATCGAACGCAACTTGCTGGATGTAGGCAGTTAAACCGCTGTCTGATTCTATAAAGCTGTCAAATCCTGCATCGCCCAATACGGCGGAAAGAACATCATTTACTATTTCGGTACATGGTTGTGTTTTAAAAGTAAATTCTAAATATTTCATTGGAAGTTTTTATTTATCGTTAAATGATCGAACAAGCTTTGTTTGCGGACTGTTCTCTATGCACCTGAAAGCGCTATTTTATTGCAAATATAGCTTATTTAGGGAAATCCCTATTATTAATTGGGGAAAATCTCTATATAAAGGGATATGCCTTATTTATCTTTGTAAAGTGAAGAAAAAAATAATAACTATATAAACCATAAGATTATGAAAAAGATTGTTTTTTTATTGCTTATCGCCTTGTGCCTACCATTGGCTGTAATGGCACAAAGCTATGATGACGACCTTTATTATATTCCTAAAAAGGAAAATAAGTCGCATCAGAAAGAAAACACTTCTTCGGAGCGTTCAAAAGGGATGGTAAACACTACCCGTATTTATACTACTCCAGGTTCCAATATTGTGGTTCAGGATCGTAGTGGAAATGCACGCGATGTTGATGAATATAATCGACGTTATGATTCTAGTAATAATAACTTTGAAATGCAAAATGATACTTTGTATATTAAAGGAAAGAATAGATCGTCAGATTTAGATGGTGAATGGGTGAATGGCTTTAATGGTTCACAAGATGATTATGAATATGCTGAACGGCTTATTCGTTTCCGCAACCCTCGCTTTGCTGTTTCAATAAGTAGCCCACTTTATTGGGATATAGTTTATGGTACTAATTCCTGGGATTGGAACGTATATACTGATGGAATGTATGCTTATGCATTTCCTACTTTCCCAAATAGGCTTTGGTGGGATTGGCGCTATAATTCTTTAGGCTATGGATGGGGATATCCTTATTATGGTGGCTATTATGGCAGTTGGTATACTGGCTGGGGGAACCCATGGTATGCTGGTGCATCTTGGGGCTGGGGAAACTATTGGGGATATGATTATTACCCGGGATATTGGCATGGAGGCGGTAGCGGACATTGGAGAAGTAATAAAGTCTACACAAATCGTCGCTCTGTAGGAGATTACTATTCTTCGAGACGATCTAGTCGTTCTAGTCGTTCTAGTTACGCTTCTTCAGGTTCAAATACACGACGTAGCTATAGTAATGATTATCAAAATCGTAGTACACGCTCTTCTCGTAGAGTAGTAGGTGTTCGTGAAGTGGGTGAACGTCCTGGTGTTAGCTCTAGAACTGACGCTTCATCTTCACGAAGAACAACTTATACACGTCCTAGTAGTACTCGTAGCACTATTTCGTTGGACGAATTGCAACGTATAAATTCTGCTCGCTCAAGTAGAAGTAGATCATCTGTTAATCGTGGTTCTTCTCAGTCTGTGAGAAAAACTTATTCACGTGGAAGTTCGTCGAGATCAACTCGCATTTATTCTCCTCAGGAAAAGTCAAGACGTTCTTATAACAATAATTCTTCTTCACGGAATTATTCTCCTAATAACTCTTCTTCAAGAAGTTATTCACCAAGCAGATCTTCTTCTCGTGGAAGTTATTCAAGTGGTAGTTCTTCTCGTTCGAGTAGAAGTAGCTCTTCTTCAAGAAGTAGTAGGAGTTCTCGTAGATAAAAGATAAGTAAATAAAAAGAAAATATATGAAAAAGATAATGACTCTGGCATCTTTGGCTCTTTTGCTGGGTACGAGTGTTGGCGCACAGACTCTTTATGATGCCGCTAAATTTACAGATAAGGATTTGAATGGTACGGCTCGCTTTGTGGGTATGGGAGGCGCCATGGGAGCCTTAGGAGGTGATATCTCTACTATTGGAACTAATCCTGCGGGTATAGGTATTTATCGAAGTAATGATGTAATGGGAACAATGAGTTACTCATCAACGGGAACAGAAAGCTCTTATGGTGGAATGAGTGTTAACTCTGATAGAAACCGTGTCACATTTGATAATCTAGGAGTTGTTTTTTCAACTAAAGTGGGAAATGAAACTCCTTTGAGATATGTGAACTTTGGGTTTAACTATCATCGTTCAAAATCGTTTTATAAAAATATGTCGATGGAAGGTTTAATAAATCTGGGTCCTGGCAAGGAAGTATTATCTCAAGTTAATCAAATGGCCTATTTGGCAAACCAATCATATAATTATGTTTTGGATAATTATAAAGAATCTCTTAATTTTATGTCTAATGATATATTTACTGATCCTGCTGCGAGTTGGCTTGGAGCTTTAGGTGTTCAAGGAAGAATTGTAAATCAAGAGGCTGAAGGGTTTAAAAGTTTTGTGGCTAATGCTCCTTATGCAAAGTTTCATTCGAAAGAATCAGGTGGTGTTGATCAATATGATTTTAATGTAGCACTTAATTTCAGTGATCGTATCTATTTGGGTTTAACTGTTGGCGCTTATGATGTGAATTATCGTAAATACTCTATATATGATGAGGATTATGGTAGTGGTGCTAGATATAATTTGCAGAGTTGGAATCATGTAAGTGGCTCAGGATTTGATTTCAAATTAGGTGCTATTTTCAGACCTTTTGAGTATTCGCCATTGCGTATAGGGCTTGCAGTACATACACCTACTTTTTACCAACTGACATTAGATACTAGTGCTCGTTTAGAATCGGATGTTTTTCTTGGAGAAGATGCAACGATAACAGCTACAGATGTTGATACATATTATGCTTTGAATAACAGAGATATGTCTCGAGACTTTGATTTGCGTACTCCTTGGAAGTATAATTTTAGTTTAGGTTATACTGTTGGCAACAACTTGGCTCTTGGAGCTGAATATGAATTCCAAGATTACTCTACAATGAAATTTCGTGATTCTGATTACGGCAGTTCTGTTTTTGGCCATGAGAATGCTACTATTAAGTCTATGACCAAAGGCGTTAATACATTTCGTATTGGTGCTGAGTATAAAATTATTCCGGAGTTTGCATTCCGTTTAGGATATAATTATATTTCTACAGCATTTAAGAATGATGCTTATAAGAATCTACCTTATAATTCAATAAATACAGATACAGATTTTGCAAATGCTGATGCTACTAATAATTATACGATAGGTATTGGTTATCGTGGATCAATATTCTACACTGATTTAGCTTATCAGTATAGTACACATAAGGAAAATTTCTATGCTTTCGACGAAATATATCTTAATGCGACGAAAGTAACGAATACAAGAAGTCAGGTATTATTGACCTTAGGAATGAGGTTTTAGAAATATACAGTTTTTATAATAATAATTTTTTTAGTGTCTAGCCTTGGAGTGTATCACAGCCTCCGAGGCTTTTTTATTCTTTTTGCTTTGATATATGTTCATGAAAAAGGTATTGCATCTTCGCCTCTGTTTAGTCTTAGTTCTACTATAATATTAGTTAATTGTAATGGCGGGATATTTGATAATGTTTGAATGTCACGGCTGAATGTGAAAGCTCATCAATTAAGTCATAGTTTCTCAAGATAAGGTCTGACTTTGTAGAGATAATTGCAGGTGTTTTATATTTGATAAGAAGTTTCCTCTTAGTTTAGACTCACCTAGGATTGCATCTATTTCTCTAGATATTGCCTTGTCATTTGGGAAATAATTTTCTTGTACTTGTCGCTATTGGGGGCTTTACAGAAATTCTCCCTAACGCTCTACTATGAAATAGGTCGCTAGGGAGAATTTATTGCTTCGGAGATATTTTGTTAATATTCTATTTTATCATCTTTCTGTGCCCACGCTTCAAAAGCTTTGATAGCTTCGTTGCTTAGTAATACTTCAGATGGTAATTTTCTATCGGAAGGTTTAAGTTCCAATTCGTCATAGATGAATGAATCGTCAAAACCAATGTTCTTAGCATCTGTTTTGTTGTTAGCATAGTACATTTTATCTAAACGTGCCCAGTAAATAGCTCCTAAACACATGGGACAGGGCTCACACGAAGTGTATATTTCATATCCGCTTAAATCAAAAGTATCCAATTGTTTGGTTGCAGAGCGTATAGCACTTACTTCGGCATGGGCTGTGGGGTCACATGATGCAGTTACACGATTGACTCCTGTGGCTATAATCTTTCCGTCTTTTGCTATCACTGCCCCGAATGGTCCACCACCGTTTTCAATATTTTCTTTAGAAAGCTCGATTGCTTTCCTCATCAATTCTTCTTTTGTCATTTTCTTATTCGTCTTTTACTACTTTGGGGCAAATGTACAAAATAAATTTTCGATTTGGAAAATGTTTCAGGCTATAAACGAATGCTTCGTCTGCTGAGAAGGATCGTTTTAAGATTGTTTTACCAATACCAAACTAGACCGAAGGTAACTGGATGTAGATCAGGGCCTTTGCCTTTTTCAAACAGGTCGAAAGTGGAGTAACGTAGATAGACCCCAAAATCATCAAATCCGGCCTGAGCAAGAAGATTGATACCTACGGGGTGAATATTGAGGCTTTTATCCAATGTTTTTTCGTTACCGTCGGATTTTATTTTCGATCTTATCCAACAACGTATTTCGGCTTCCCCTCCGAGAGAGAAGAATAGCGGCCCTCTATTGCCAATTCTTTGTTGCCATTCTAACAGCAAGGGGATGCGAAATGAATTGTAACGCAGACGGCTTCGGCTGTAAGTTATTCCTTGGGGTGCATCTACAAGTGCTGTAATTTCACCTACTTTTTGAAAAGCTTTGTTGCCGTCGATGCGAAAAGAGTTATATGCATATCCCAATCCGCTTACGAGCCCCCATTGTTGATCGGGGCTTAATACTAATGAACCTTGAAAGAGATTCAAACCTATCTCCCATGATTTGGAAGCTACAAGATCTATTCCTTTGGCATTCTTGAGACTCAGTCCGTCAGCCAAACTGCTATACCCCAAATATAGACCCGCATAGTGGGGTTCAAAGCGCCCTCTATTTTTCTTTTTGGTGAAAGGAATGCTCAATCCCATTCTTCTTTCAGTACTCTGACCGTTCATGTATACTCCTTCAAAAACTTGAGCATTCTCAATGGTATCTCCCCTAGACATTCCTTCATAGAGTTTTACTTTTATTTTACCATCTCGTTCTTTAATAGTCATTTTCCGGCCGTTAACAAAGAGGGTCGTATCCTGTGCGTTAATTTCTTGTGCCATGGCTGCTATGGGAGCCAATATAAGCAAAGCTAGAATGAGTCGTTTCATAAATTTTATTGTTTAATCAAATTAATTTTTTTTCATAAATAGCATAGTGACCAAGTCATCAGCATCTAATTCTCCTTCAATGTAGATAAGAGTGGCGTTTCCTTTTTTACTAGTTTTAAATAGAATAAAGCGATTAATATCTTCTTTTATTGCTGGTAGCTGATAATAGCCAGATTGAATTTCTCCGTCTAAAATAACTTCTTTCACTTTTTTCGCCTTTTTTTTATCTATTTCTAAACACCGTAGAATTAGCGGCATTGCTTTTCCTGCATTTTTGAAACTAATGCTTTTATAGAGAGTCATCTCGTAAGTTTCTAACATTTCGTTAGATAATTCTACCATAGTTACCCCTTTGTGCTTGCTGTATTTTTGAAATACAGAAGCTATTTGTAATCCTTGTTGAGCATATAGGCTAGTGCTTATACCCATTAAAAGGATTATAAATATGATGCGAATCGGTTTATTCATACTTCTTGTGGTTATTATAGGGTTCATTTTATTCATTAAATAATGTAGCGAGTACATCATCTTGGCTGCTACTCACATTTTGAAATGCTGCTTTTGCTTGTGCTTGTACCATATGTGTATCGGTGTATTTTTTGCCATCAATGATAACATAATTATCAGGTTTTGCATCCATCTGTTTGTAGAGGCCTGATATACTAATAGCTATGAGTAATCCAGCAGCAATACCGCTAAGAGTATAAGTTATACGTTGTTTCATCGAATATTTCTTCTTTACCTGATTTCCTTTTATTTCTTTTTCGAAATAAGCGAAAATAGGCTTGTATTTTTGCAAATCTTCAGGTATATGATTTTTTGCAAAATATCGACGTAGTTTGCGCTCTTCTTCAATAGAAGTGGCTCCCTCAAAGTACTTGCTTATTAAGTCTTCTATTTTCATACCTCATTGGTTTATAATCTGATGATTTATAAATGTTTTTTCCTCTTAGACATTTGTTTTTAAGCTTAAATAAATATCTCTTACTTTTTTTCGTGCTCTTGACAAATTGCTGCGAATGGCTTCGGGGCTGCATCCTGTTATTTCGGCTATTTCATCGGCTTCATATTCTTCTACATCTTTCATTCGAATAATGGTTTGCTGCAAAGTCGGTAATGAATTGATGATCTCATTGATTATTCGAAATTCATCTTTTCCTTCAATTAAATGGTCAGGTGCCAAACCTTCGCTCGCCTTTTGTACTTGATCAAGAGGTAAAGATGTAGGCTTCTTACTTCTCCACATGTCCATGCAGAGATTATGAGTTATTTTTACGGCTAATGCCTCTATGCTTTTATATTGGTCAAGTTTTTGCCTGATATTCCATAGTTTTATCATCACTTCTTGCACTACGTCTTCCGCATCAGAAGTATCGTCAGTCAGCTTTCGGGCATAATTTAGTAATTTGCCTCGAAGCGGGAGAACTGCTATTTTAAACTGTTTGAGTTCCATCTACATAAATAAGACGAAATGAAGTGTACTAACGTGACATGAAATAAGAAGAAAGTTGCTTTTTTATTTATTTTGAGGAAAAGACACAACTTAACGGTCATGTTTATCTTATACCAGAGTTGCTCTCTTAAAGAGAACTTCTAGAGAATGGACAAAGCTTTGACTTCATAGGCTGTTGAGGCAGCAGGATAAGCCTTTGAACTAACTCGTTAAGTTGTGACTTTTGTATATTGTTGAATTTGCATGTATCAGAAATGTTTCTCTAGGCACCTAGAGGCTTATAATTTGCCTAGTATCTTGTCCATTACCCAATTGGTGGTGGTAGCACTCTCCCCATTACAAGCGCAGGTTGATTTACCTAGCAAGTGATTTACTACAGCTTGAATTAGAGGTTGTTGAACATGCTCTGGATTGGTTATCTGTATTTCTTCGCGTCCTTGTTTGGTATGTAGAGCTATTGGGTCATAGGTAAACATTGAAAAGCATATCATTCCCTGGTCTCCTATGACTTCTATGCGATCTTCTTTTGCTGATTCATGGGCTACGAAGCACCATGAACCTGAGCCGACCAATCCTGAATCGAACTGAAAGCATGCGCTTAAACTATCTTCTACTTCATATAATCCACCTCGATTACTTTTGTATCCTTTAGCTTCAAGAATACAACCAAAAATATCTTGTAATAAGTCTATTTGGTGAGGTGCAAGGTCATAAAAATATCCACCTCCTGATATATCTGGTTGCAAGCGCCAGGGGAGGTTGTCTTTGCTATAATCGAAATTAAAAGGAGGGTGAGCAAAACGAACTTGGACATTTATAATGTTACCAATAGTACCATTACATACTAATTCTTTCACTTTGAGAAAGTAAGGCATGTATCGTCGATAGTAGGCGACAAAACAAGGTACACCTGTTTCTCTTGATATACGGTTAATACGGGTACATTCTTCGTAAGTCACAGCCATAGGTTTTTCTATATAAACAGGCTTGCCAGCTTTCATTGCCATAATGGCATAAGTGGCATGAGAAGAAGGAGGAGTAGCAATATAAATTGCATTGACCTCTTTATCATCGATTAATTCTTGTGCATCATCATACCATTTTTTTATACCTCTTTTTTGAGCATAAGTTTTTGCTTTGTCAGCGTCTCTGCTCATAATAGCTACCACCTTAGATTGCTCTACTTTTTCAAATGCTGGACCACTTTTTTGCTCGGTTACGTTACCGCACCCAATAAATCCCCATTTAACTATTTTATCATCCATAATCTTTGTTAATTACCTACTTTTTGCAAAGATACATGATTATTTTTTTATTAAAGTATGAAGTGATGATAATGTCATAATGAATTAGCCTAAAGTAAAACTGAATACAAACTTTCTAGCTGCGATCTTTTACGATTAAAATTATGCCTTTATAAATTACTGTTTGTTGTTTTTGTTGTAATATTTCTTATAGAGCTGCTGATATTCTTTGCTTTTAGTGAACTTGCCGAGCCAATTATTTAGAACTTCTAGTAACTTTGGAGATTCTTTGTTGACAGCCCATGAGTAGAATTGAGTGAAACTTATGTCTGTGTTAATATCTAATTGTGGAAAAGATTTTAGATTAGCCAATACTATACTTTCATCGCATACGGCATATTTTATATCTCCATGCGCAACCATGGCCATTAATTGTTCAGGGCCGTATTTATTGATTTCTTTTATGTAAATAGTATCACCTATTTCTTCTCCTAAATTTTGTATACGTTGTATAGCTGGAGACCCTTTGACTACATGCAATGTTTTGCCTGCTAATTGAAGCTGGCTATGAATATGAGAACTATCTTGTGAATCCGATTTGCGTTGCACTAAGATTTGTTTACTTAAAAATATAGGTTGGGTGAGGGATAGAGAGTCTTTAAGGCGATCGTTAGCTTGCATGCCATAGGCTATAATGTCGAATTTACCTTTCTTTAGTCCTTCAAGCCTTTGTTTGTAACTCATGATTGGACTTATCTTTGCCTCTAGTTTTTCTTGTTGTGCAAAAAGTCGAATCAATTCATAATTGAAGCCTAAAAGAGTATCCCCATTTGTATAAAAACTGAGTGAATTATATTCTGTGGCAACTCTTATAATACCTTCTTTTTTTATGGCATCATAATCACGAGACAATTTCTCATCATCTGGTTTCTTTGTATTAAACCATAGTGTGGCTATGAATACTGATACTATACCTATAATAAGGTACCTTATTATGTTAGAAGCTGATAGTTTTATCATAAATTTTAGTCATAAAAATTCCATGAAAGTCCAAATTTAAGCATCTTAGGATTAATAGGGTAGTGGGGAGCAAGAAAATAATTTGAATTACTCATCATTCCTTGGTTGGCATGATACATCATTATAAAGAATCGAGTACGTTTTAATTGTAAGTTAGCATATAAATTGACAATTGGATAACCTCCTATTTCAATTTGATCATCATTGGCTTGCAAATTAAAGTGTTGAATAGCGGGAGTGTAAGCAGGAGCATGATACTTACTAAAATAACGTACATCAGCTCCTAGTTGTACACTTAGTACTTTTTTAGCTAATTTTGTTTCTAAATACAAATTGTGATATAGAGATATTTTAGGTAATGGTAATATAGTAGCATTACTTGTTTGTTGCCAAGTAATTTCATTATCTAAATGGAAAATACCGAGCTTGAAGTTTTGATTAAATATAGCAGAAATAACTTGGATGTTGTCACTAAATTGTGCTGGTAAGGCATTTTGATTAAAATAAGTATAATCTTTAATATTTTCTACTCCTACTTTAAGATTGCTATGCCAACGTTGAATATTGAGTTCCCCTTCAATATGTGAACGGAATTCATTGCTAAAATTTGTATTGTCCCAATAGAAATGATTGGAATGGTAATGACGCATATAAAACGCTGGCAAAGTCTTGCTAATGGATGCTCTTGCAACAAGATTTACTGTATCTTTCCATAGATGGAAATCTAGATTAATATTTCCTTTTACGCGAAATTGGCCAATCGCTTTTTCGAGCATACCGACTTCTCCATTAATGATATAGTGCAATACATTTCCCTGACGTTTGGACAGCTCTCCTCCTAGATAAACTTCTTGTTCGTTATATTTATCAGTGGAGACAGAGTCTTTGTTCATTAGCTCATATTTACTCATCTTGTGAGAAATATATGCTGTCAAACCCGATTTTGCGTATTTGTTGAATCCCTCTAGTAAAGAGATGCCGAATGTGTTTTTGAGGCTTATATAGGTTGTGGAGTCATTACTTGCAAGACCACCGGTGTTAATATAGGTATTATCATAAAATCCTTTTCTTTCAGCTTTAGAGAGAAAACGATGGCGAGACTTTTCTAAGTTAACGGTATGTATGAAGCTAGTCACAGGAATGTATTTGTCTAATGTATCGTTTTCTATGCCACTTGCTTTTCTTGTAAATCCAAGGTTATAGCGGTGGGTGAAATAGACGTAATATTTATTGTTTTTGTTCCATGTACTCTCTAATTTTGTAGGAATATTTGCGGCCTCATATTCTTTTTTCCCTTCAGCCATAGCTTCCGGATTAGTGATGTATCTGTCGTCAGTAATTCCTCCATTCTCAGCCATCTTCATTGTGTAGTTGTTGTAAATGAAGTGAGCTTGGTATCGTTCACCTATGTAACTACCAAATAACCCTCCTGTGAAAAAAGCAGTAGATTGGTCATTATATCTTCCTCGCCCGTAGAGGTAGTCTATGTTGAAACCAAAAGCAAGTCTTTTGTTGACATTTACTGAGAAATAGGATTTAAAGCGCTCTTCTCCATCTATTTTACTACCGCCCTTGTAATAGCTTATATTGGTGTACGGGACATTACTATTAGTGAATTTGAATTTCCACGGATTTTGGTAAAAACTGGAAAAAGGGTCCATAAACATGGACGAAGAGGCTTCTGTGCGTTCAAAGAATAGACGAGATAAACGGGGTGCACCTAAATTACCCAAATAGTTATAATGTCCTTTGATTCCTTCTGTTAAATTAGTGTTCTGAAAATATTGGTAAATAGTATCTGTTTCTATTGGGTTAATATTGCCTAATTCTTGACTTATATTCCACATGTATAATTTAGGGGGAATGCTTTGCACTTCTACATTTGAAGTGTCTTTTTTTATTCGCATAGATGGATCTATCTGATTGCCATTCTCATCAAAGGCATCATTGATCCGGACTTGTGCTATTGCGCCGACGGGAGCAATAGCTAATATTATATAGTATAAAATTATAAATCTTTTCATATTAGCGGCAAATATACAATAAAAAATAAATAGCCCACTGAAAAGCTTTGTACATTAACTTCAATTATTGCTTTCATAGTTATTAATTATCTTGTGATAAAAAAAGGAATGTTGTTTTATATATAAAAAACCCACTCTTACAATAATTATTGTAAGAGTGGGTTATAATAAGTTTATTTAAAACGTATTTTCTTATTGTTCGTGAATAAGATCCATTCCTTTTAATATGGCAGTTTCATTCATTGGTATTAAATGATGATGACGCTCAGGAAGAGTTTTTTTAAGTCCTTTCAATACATTTTCTGTCGTGACCATAGGACGTAATTTTAATAATCCTCCAAGTACAATCATATTGAATGCTTTGGCATTGTTCATTTCATTAGCAGCATCCATTGCATCTATGCGATAAATTTTGATGTCTTTACGCGTAGGTGGATGAATAATTCCATAACCATCATAAATTAGTACTCCACCTGGTTTAACTTTACTCTCAAATTTCTCTAGAGATGGTTGATTTAGAATAATGGCAGTATCATATTTACTTAATATCGGTGATGATATTTTTTCATCGCTGATAATTACTGTGACGTTGGCAGTACCCCCTCTTTGCTCAGGTCCGTAGGCAGGCATCCAAGTTACTTCTTTGTTCTCCATCAGTCCGGAATAAGCCAAAATCTTTCCCATTGATAAGACTCCTTGTCCACCGAAGCCTGATATAATAATTTCTTCTTTCATCTTATTATTTGGTTTTAGCTTTATTCTTTGTCTTTAATATCACCTAAGGGGTAGAATGGGAACATATTTTTTTCCATCCATGTATTAGCATCCGCAGGGGTCATTTTCCAACCTGCGTTACAAGTAGATACAATTTCTACAAGATTAGAGCCTTTCCCTGACATTGAATTTTCGAAAGCTTTCCGAATTGCTTTTTTAGCTTTTCTGATGGCACTTACTGTATGTACAGCTTGGCGCGTAACATAGGCTGTTCCTTCTAGCTGAGCAGCTACTTCTGTCATTTTGATAGGGTAACCATGTAGATTCACATCGCGTCCTTCAGGACAGGTCGCCGTTTTCATCCCCAATAGAGTGGTTGGTGCCATTTGTCCCCCTGTCATACCATAGATGCCGTTATTTATGAAAATAATGGTGATATTGTCTCCACGATTAAGTGCATGTATTGTTTCTGCTGTACCAATACAAGCTAAATCTCCATCTCCCTGATATGTAAACACAAGTCTGTCAGGCCATAAACGTTTGATCGCAGTTGCGAGGGCTGGTGCACGTCCGTGAGCAGCTTCTTGCCAATCTATATCCAAGTAGTTATAAATGAATACAGCACAACCTACTGGTGAGATACCTACGGCTTTTTCTGCCATTCCCATTTCCTCTATCACCTCAGCGATAAGTTTGTGAACTACACCGTGGCTACACCCTGGGCAGTAGTGCATATTGGCTTCGTTCATTAGAACCGGTTTTTGGTAAACCAAATTCTCGGGTTTAATTATATCTTCTCTTGCTATCATAATAGTCCTATTATCTATTCGTGAATCGTATGAAAAATTCTACCATCTTTATAAAAATGGCACCGGCACATACGTAAATGAATGTTTTTTTATCATCTACGGTAAAATATACTATCATGGATACTAATGCGCCAATCATGAATAATATATTGAGTATGTTTCTTATTTTTTGCGGATTCATCTCTATGATTGTTATTTAACGAGTTTCTCTTTTAGTGCTTCGACAATTTCGTCTGGATCAGGTACAATACCTCCTAAGCGTCCAAAGTGTTCAACTTTTACCTTGCCATTTACCGCGAGGCGAATGTCTTCTATCATCTGTCCGGCATTTAGTTCAAGAGAAAGTATACCTTTAACTTTATCAGTATATTTTTCTATTGCTTTTGTAGGAAACGGCCATAAGGTAATGGGACGGAGAATTCCGACCTTTATTCCTTCTTGATGGGCTATTTCCATTGCTTTTTGCCCAATGCGTGCCATAGAACCAAAAGCGACAATAAGATAGTCAATGTCTTCACATCCTATTTCTTCATATCGTACTTCATTCTCTTCGATAACTTTATATTTAGCCTGTAGATGGAGGTTGTTTTGCTCCATGGCATCAGGTTTTAGCTCTAATGAAGTAATAATATTAGGCTTGCGCCCTTTAGATTTGCCGGTAGTAGCCCATGGACAACGAGCAATGACTTCTTCATCTGTTAACCTCTTTTTCTGTGCAGGGAGAGTTACTTTCTCCATCATTTGTCCGACTACTCCGTCTGCTAATATCATTACAGGGTTGCGGTATTTGAATGCTAGTTCGAAAGAAAGGTCTACAAAATCAGCCATTTCTTGTACGGAAGCAGGAGCTAATGCGATCAATCTATAATCTCCGTGTCCGCCACCTTTTACAGTTTGGAAATAATCAGCTTGACTAGGTTGGATCGTTCCCAGTCCAGGCCCCCCACGCATTACGTTCACAATAAGACAAGGTAATTCGGCTCCTGCAATATAAGAGATTCCTTCTTGTTTTAAGCTAATACCAGGGCTTGATGAGGAAGTCATAACTTTTTTACCACTTCCGGCTCCACCATATACCATATTTATAGCTGCTACTTCACTCTCGGCTTGAAGGACCACCATACCTGTGGTTTCCCATGGCTTCAATTCAGCCAAAGTTTCCAGAATTTCCGATTGTGGAGTGATGGGGTATCCAAAGTATCCATCTACACCGCAGCGCACCGCAGCATGAGAAATAGCTTCGTTTCCCTTCATTAATACAACTTCTTCTTCCATATTATTTAATTTAATCGCATTTAACTTTATAAACAGTAATACATCCGTCGGGACACACTGTAGCGCACGCACTACATCCTATACAGGTATTTTCTAAATACTCTAGGGCGTAATTATACCCTTTAGAATTTACTTCTTTTGCCAGAGATATAACTTTGACAGGGCATGCTACCACACACAAATTGCACCCTTTACAGCGCTCTGTGTTGACAACTATTGCTCCTCTTATTTTTGCCATAATCTTATATTATTACGTTAGTTGATTATACATAGTCTTGGTTGTAGAAATTCATGATATCCATAGCCATTTTGTAAGCCTGTACAGCTGGACTCTGAGGATTGAGCTCAATAGCATTCTGATAATTATTTAAAGCTTGTTGCCAATTACCTAATTTCCGATAAGCATTTCCCAGAAGATAGTAGGCATGGTCTTTTTCGGTGGCATTCGTCTGTAGAAAACGATTGAGTTCTTGGATCGCAGTATCTATATTCCCTTTATTGATAAGTTCTTTTATAGTATTCAGTTGCTCCATATTATTTTAAGATATACGGATTATCGAAAGGCAAAGATAGTTGTTATTTACAAACAGTGTTCATCTTTACTGTGAAAAATTAGAAAACAAACAAATAAAAAGCCGAACTGGGGTAGAGAGACTATCTGTCTGTCACCAATTCGGCGCTTTATCTATTAATTTATTAATTTATTGCTCCACTAGTTTATTATTTATATATAAATTCTTAAAGCTAACATCCTTGGCGTTCTTTATATCATTACTGCCTTTGGCAACATTATTAAAATGAGAATCTTCAACACTGATGTTATATACATAATCAGGTTTGTCAAGTCCGATAATTAATACTCCTAGTTGACTTTTATTACAAGTAATATTTTTCAAATGTATATTGCGCACGATCGGAAGAAAACCTCGATTACATTTTTCGCGATTTTCATATTGAAGGTTGATGCGTAGGACTGCTTCTTTACACTGTCCTACGGTGATGTTACGCACAAATACATTTTCTATTATTCCACCCCGGCAGGTGCTGGTTTTTATTCTGATCACCCTATCAAGTTCCGGGCTATCCATATTACAGTTTTCTACATATAGGTTACGATATCCTCCAGAAATTTCGCTTCCCACAACTACGCCTCCATGTCCATTTTTCATTTGGCATCCTCTAACGATAATGTTCTCACTAGGAATATTCCATTTACGTCCATCTTCGTTTCTTCCAGATTTTATAGCGATACAGTCGTCTCCTGTATCAAATATGCAGTTTTCAATTAACACGTTTTTACATGATTCAGGATCACATCCGTCACCATTTGGTCCACGATTGAAGATGTTTACACCACGAACAATAAGACTTTCGCAAAATAAAGGATGAATAACCCAAAATGGTGAATTAAGTAATGTTACGTCTTCTATTAACACTGTATTGCATGAATAAAAATTAATGAGTTGCGGGCGCATTCCATCTTCTGGTTTCATGATGCGTTTGTAAATAGGAGTGCCTGTTTCGCCGTACATTAGTAAGCGCTCTCGACCACCATTTCGTTGAGCAATCATTCCTTCTTTCCAACCATATTTAGGTGCTCCACACATGGCCCACCAATTATCGTTGGAAGCTTGTCCATCAATAGTACCTTTTCCGGTAATAGCAATGTTTCTTTCCCCGTATGCATAGATTAATGGGTGGGCATTATAACAGTCAATGCCTTCCCAGCGGGTAATGACTGCTGGAAAATAGAGACTTTGGTCAGTAGAAAATTTTAATATAGCTCCTTTTTCTATATGTAAATTTACATTGCTTTTCAATGTAATTGGTCCAGTGTAAAAAGTTCCTTTTGGTACTATAACTGTACCTCCACCTGAAAGGCTACATGTGAGAATTGCTTGGTTTATAGCTTCATGACATAGTTCATTTTTATCATTAACTTTAGCACCAAAATCAGTAATCTTAAATGTTCGTTTAGGGAAAGTTGTCTTTTTGATTTGCTTTTCAATTTTTGCACTTTCTTTGAATGCTTTTTCAAAATCGACAGGATGAGCATTGGCAAAAAGTGCGCTTATGAGTAGGCAAATTATTCCGAATACTTTTTTCATTATTTACTTTTGTTTTTTATGGTTACTTGGTTTTAAAGTGCAAATATATCATTCAGAATATAGTCTAAATACTAGTTTTTGTTGGAAATAGTGTAATTATTGATGTAATTGAGTTTTTTTTTGCAAACATATGCTTTATCTTGAATTAATAGATTTGCAGTTTTGTTTTACAGAACTATTTTATACAATTTATACTTTATGGTAGAGGAGTTCCATTTAAATATACTAAAAAAGGAAGAGGTTTTAAACTTCTTCCTTTTTATAAATTAATTTTAATAGCTTGGAAAGCTTTATTAAAACTATACTATTAGTGCATGAATCAAACTGGAATTTTTTCAATTCGTCTTTGATGACGCCCTCCTTCAAAATCTGTATTAAAGAATTTAGTCATAATCTCATCAGCCTCTTTGAAGTTAATAAAACGACCTGGCATAACTAAAATGTTAGCATTGTTATGTTTACGGGCAAGTTCTGCTATCTCTGGCGTCCAACATAGAGCGGCGCGAATGCCTTGATGCTTGTTTAATGTCATATTAATGCCATTTCCACTGCCGCAAATAGCAATACCCAGATAGCATTCATCTGCTTCAATAGCTGATGCTAGAGGGTGTGCAAAATCAGCATAGTCACAACTATCTGCTGTATAGGTTCCGAAGTCTTTATATACCCAGCCTTTTTTTTCTAGCCAGCTTTTTACATACTGTTTTAAATCAAAACCTGCATGATCGGAACAAATTCCTATTGTTTTCATTCTTTAGTGATTTATGAAGGTAGATATTAGTAACTTAATTCACACGATTTAGTGGAACTAAGTTACTATTCTAGGTAATTAATTGCTAATTACAACATTGCTTTTACTTGGTTATATACGTTTTCTGCAGTAAAACCTAGCTTCTCATCAAGCACTGTATATGGAGCTGAAAAGCCAAATGATTCTAAACCGAATACTTTGCCCTTTGCTCCAACCAGTCCTTGTAAATTTACTGGTAGACCTGCTGTTAAGCCAAATACTTTAGCATCTGTAGGAATTACTGATTCCTGGTATTCTTTATTTTGACTGCGGAATAATCCTTCGGAAGGGGCAGATACAATGCGTAATTTTATCCCATCTTTACGAAGTAGTTCAGCACCTGCTACAAGTGTAGAGACTTCAGAGCCAGAAGCTACTAGAGTTACATCTGGATTATTGTCTGATCCTGCTACAATGTATGCACCTTTAGCTGCTTGAGTATAATCATTCCCTGCAGGTAGGTTTGCTATGTTTTGACGTGAGAATATTAAAGCTGATGGAGTTGCAGTATTTTCAATGGCAAGTTTCCAAGCTTGAGTTGTTTCTTCTGCATCAGCAGGGCGAAGTACAAGCATTGAATTATGACCTTTGTGATTTTTTAATTTTTCCATCAAACGAATTTGAGCTTCCTGCTCTACAGGCTCATGAGTAGGTCCATCTTCACCTACTCGGAAAGCATCGTGAGTCCATATGAATTTTACTGGTTGTTCCATTAGAGCTGCCATACGAATTGCAGGTTTCATGTAGTCTGAGAATACAAAGAAAGTAGCACATGCAGGTATCACACCTCCGTGGAGAGACATACCGATAGAAATACAAGCCATTGTTAACTCAGAAACACCTGCTTGCAGGAAAGAACCACTAAAGTCATCTTTCTTGAATGCATGAGTCTTTTTTAAGAATCCATCGGTTTTATCTGAATTAGAAAGATCAGCTGAAGTAACTACCATATTTTCTACTTCAGTAGCTAATGTAGCTAATACCGTAGCAGAAGCAGCACGAGTAGCAGAACCAGCTTTTTGAACAATTCCATCCCAATTAACTTTAGGTGCTTCGCCCTTAAAGAATAATTCCATTTTAGCAGCTAATTCAGGGTTCGCTTTTGCCCATTCTGCTTTAGCGGCATATTTTTTTTCAACAATTGTGCTTAACTCTTCGGCACGTTTAGCATATAAGCTGGCAACTTCAGGAAATATTTTGAAAGGCTCTTCAGGATTACCGCCCAAATGTTTGACTGTGTTCTTATATGCTTCTCCTCCTAGAGGTGCTCCATGAGTTGCGCAGTTGTCTTCATAACTAGAACCATCAGCTTTGACTGCTCCTTTTCCCATTGTGGTTTTGCCAATAATAAGAGTCGGTTGCATTTTTACTGCTTGAGCTTCTATTATTGCTTTACGAATTGCATCGGGATCATTACCGTTGATAGTTATAACTTTCCATTTCCAAGCTTCATATTTTTGTGCAACATTTTCACTTGTTACCTCTTTTGTTGTGCTAGAGAGCTGAATGTCGTTTGAATCGTAAAACATTATTAGATTATCCAATCCTAAGTGACCAGCTATACGACCTGATCCTTGAGAAATTTCTTCTTGAATACCTCCATCTGATATATATGCGTAGATGGTTTGATTCATGACTTCTCCAAAACGTGCTTTAAGAAACTTTGCAGCGATAGCAGCACCTACTGCATAGGTGTGTCCTTGTCCCAAAGGACCGGAAGTGTTTTCCACTCCACGCATAATATCTACTTCAGGATGCCCTGGAGTAGGACTTCCCCATTGACGGAATTGAGCTAACTCTTCCATCTTATATTTTCCGGTTAATGCTAATGTTGAATATAGCATTGGAGACATGTGTCCCGGATCGAGGAAGAAACGGTCACGACCTTCCCATTTCGGATTTTTTGGATCATATACTAAAAATTCAGAGAAAAGTACATTGACAAAATCAGCACCTCCCATAGCACCTCCTGGGTGCCCTGAATTTGCTTTTTCAACCATTGAAGCAGCCAAAATACGGATATTGTTAGCTGCAAGTGTCATGAGTTTATTATCATTCATAATATGTAAGTTAAGTTTTCTGCAAAGATAATATTTTACTATTATTTATCTGCGGCTTAGTGAGAATTATTTTATAGTTAGAGTAACAATTGATAAGGCGGGAAGTTTTACTTTTAGCATGCCTTTACTTACTTTAGCGTCTTTAAAATCTTCCAATTTCACTATATCCGGATTTTCAAATGAATTGTGGTCGGTAATATGTGCTGAAGTAAGAATTTGACCGCTAACATTACTTACTTTGAAATTAGAAACATCTATAGATACTTCTTGCGTATTATCAGTGTCTACATTAGATAAAGACACATGTATTATTCCTTCTTTATCTTTTGAAGCAGTAGCACTAACTAAAGGTACAGTGCGATTATCTCTCACATCTACTTTATCACAGATAAGGTCAAGAGGCAAATAAGTTGCATCTTGATGTACCTTATACATATCAAATACATAGTAAGTTGGAGTTAGTACCATTTGTTTTCCTCTGGTGAGGATCATAGATTGTAGTACATTAACAACTTGTGCGATATTTGTCATTTTAATGCGGTCAGTATATTTATGAAAAACATCTAAAGTCAATGAAGCAACAAATGCATCTCTCATAGAATTTTGTTGATAGAGTGCACTTTTTACTCCTGGCTCTTGATCCCACCATGTACCCCATTCATCGACCATTAGTCCTACATGCTTTTGGGGATCATATTTGTCCATGATGTTTATATGTTTTTTTATCACATCCTCAATTTCTAGACATTTGCCCATTGCCCAATAATAATCATCTTTACTGAATTTTGTAGCAGAACCTTTGCTGCCATTCCAGCCTGTAACAGTATAATAATGTAAGGACAGCCCGTTCATACGCGCACCTACATTTTTCATTAAAACATCTGTCCATTTATAATCGTAATCACTTGCTCCACTAGCTATTTTGAATAGGTGGTTGCCATCATAGTTGCGGCAATAAGTAGAGTAACGACGATATAGATCTGAATAATATTCGGGAGTCATGTTACCACCACAGCCCCAACTTTCATTTCCTACGCCGAGGTATTTGATTTTCCATGGCTTTTCTCGTCCATTTTTACGGCGTAAATTGGCCATTGGAGAATCTCCGTCCGAAGTCATATACTCTACCCATTTAGCGAGTTCTTCTACGCTACCACTTCCTACGTTACCGCTAATATAGGGCTCGCATCCTAGCATTTCACAAAGGTTTAGGAATTCATTTGTCCCAAAGCTGTTATCTTCTACAACGCCTCCCCAATTATTGTTAACCATTTTGGGGCGATTCTCTTTCGGACCAATTCCATCCATCCAATGATACTCATCAGCAAAGCAACCACCTGGCCATCGGAGAACGGGTACTTTTAATTCTTTAAGGGCATTAAGTACATCTGTACGATAACCTTTGGTGTTTGGTATGTCCGATTTTTCACCAACCCATAGTCCACCGTATATGCATGAACCTAGATGTTCCGCAAATTGCCCGTAGATTTCTTTAGGAATAATCTGCTTTCCTCGTTCCGGATAGATCTTTACTGTAGCAGTCTTTTGGGCTGATAATGACATGCTAGCCATTAATAAAGCACTAATTAAAATTTCTTTTTTCATGTTTCTTTATTGTTTAAATTAGATAGGGTCTTACTTCTTATAAATAACACAACCACCTTCTCCTAAAAGATCAATTTTTAGGGTGCCTTTCTTAGTTACCTTTATGTTTTTTTCTCCTGCAGTGCGATCCTTTTTATCGTAGATTATGCTTAAATTTTCTCCTTTAAGCCAAGGTAATGATAAGGTTAATGCTCTATGCTCTTTACCTGCATTTGCAGCTGCTATATACCATTTGTCTCCGTACCTGCGGGCAATGATACAATATTGCCCTGGATATCCGTCTATAAAACGAGTTTCATCCCATACCGTAGGTACTTTCTTCATGAAATTTAGTATATAGTCAGGCTGTTCCTCCAAATTATTGGGAGTAATGCCGAAATGTTGAATAGGTGATTGATAAAGAATAGAAGTTGCAACTTCAAAAGCATCAGTTGTTTTGCGTATGGTTCCACTTGTTTGGTCCTTTGAAAAGCGTTTGTTGAAAAATACCGGTCCAAAGTCCATTGCAGAAACAGCATTACGGGTGAATGGAAGCATAGTAGCAGAATAGGCTTCTTTATCAGTATAATATTGATTAAATACCAAGTTTTCTGAAACTAAAGCAGCTTCGCTACTCATATGATTAGGATACATTCGTTCCCAACCTCTAGGTAAGGTAGTTCCGTGAAAGTTAACAAATATTCCATATTTGTTAGCATCGGTCAAAATATCTTCGTACAATTTCATTGTAACTTGTTTATCCCCTCCAAAAAAATCTACTTTGATCCCTTTTACTCCCAATGATTTCATCCATGCCATCTCTTTCTGACGTGCAGGGGCTGAGTCCATTTTTTGTTTGGGGCCTTGCGGTGCATCATTCCATGCTCCGTTGGAATTATACCATAATATAACATCTACACCTTTTGATTGTGCATAAGCTATTAGTGAAGGCATGTTTTCATAACCAATTTGTTTATCCCATAAGGCATCAATCAATATATATTCGTATCCCATAGATGCTGCAAGATCAATGAAAGTTTTTTGATCTTGATAATTACAACTTGCATCTTGCCATAATATCCAGCTCCAAGTGCTTCGCCCGGGTTTATATACCTGAGATGGTTCGTATATTGGCTTTACAACGTCATAGGCAGAAGTCGTTTCTACTATAGGCTTTAAGCTTTCTCCTGCGGTGATAGTTTTCCATGATGTAATTAGAGGTAGGTTAGAGGTCACGGTATTATCTCCCATTCCATCATTCTCTTTACTGTCAGGAAAGGCGATGGTGTATAAGCCTTCTTTGGTTCCGTCGCTTAATCTTGTTCCTGCATAATGGCTACTTACTCCTGTTTCTGATAGTAAGACCCAATTTCTTCCTTTTACATGAAAAAGCGCAGGGAAAGTATAGCCTAGATTATATTTTGAAGGAGTACCTATGGGTTCTTCAATAGTATATTCTTCTTCATAGCTTGGTTTTGTCTTCTCCCAACCAGCACCTGCTGGAGCTTGTGGAGTGATGAAAGTGGTTGTCGATTTGGGGAATTTAAATCCGGTAATTTCTTTGTTTATGGTACAGTGCGTGTGTGTGGCGGAGGCTATACGATATGCTTGAGATATGTCATTGTTGCTAACTCTAAAGATTATTTCTAGAGTGTCATTGTTAGTATTAAGATAAGTGTTTATTAGTTCATTGGCCTGATAATGTACACGGCTAATCTTTGCATGCGGCAGAGAATAATATTCATCGATATAACGCATGGAGTCTTTTATTTTTTTTAGTCCAGTAGTGAAATTGCCGATACTGGTTTCGAGTCCCAATGGAGATTTTTCAAGAATTGTGTGATTATTATAACTTACTGTGTAGAATGGAGTCCCTTTAGTAGATATCACTTCTACTTTTAAAGATTTGTCAGGTCCGTGAATCTCTTGTGCTACTAAACCTAGCGGTATAGTTATCAATGATAGGAATAATAGATTTTTCTTCATAGTGTGAAATTATATATGGATTGGCTATGCATTACTTTGGGCGTTACATTACGTATATTCTAAATTACGCTATGAACGAATGGCTGAATAGATAAAGAAAGGTAAATGTCAAGCGGAACAAAATAAATGTTCCGCTTGCATTCAATGAATATGAAAGGGCTGTTTATGAAAAAAGTTCTTTTTCGGTAAACTGTCCTACTTTGAGATATTGCTCATATATGTCTTCATAGGCTTTTGCATTCTCCGCTATGGGTGAATATTCAAAAGCGAACCCTGATGACATGGCATTTTGAGCATCTTCTATTTTGCTATATTCTCCTGCTGCTGTGGCGGCAAACATTGCTGCACCAAGGGCACAAGCTTGGTCTGTTTTACAAACTTTAATAGGCATGTTAAGTACGTCACTAAGCGTTTGCATCACAAATGGTGATTTCAGGGCGATGCCACCAATTCCAATGACATTGTCTATTTGTACGCCTTCATTTCTGAAACGGTCCACAATGGCTTTTGATCCAAAAGCCGTTGCTTCTACTAATGCACGAAATATTTGTGGTGCTGAACTAGCTAAAGATAAACCGGTGATTGTGCCTTTTAGCAATTGGTTAGCATCTGGAGTACGACGTCCATTCATCCAATCGGTTGCTATGATGGCGCTTTCACTAACGGGTATTTTTTCTGCCTCTTTAGTTAAAGCTGGAATAATACGTTCACAAGTTTCTTCCACTAACTTGGCTTTTGTTACTTCGTCGAGCAATGAACTTTCTCCGATAATGTTTTTTAAAGGGAACTCGAGTACTCGTTTAAACCATGCATAGATGTCTCCAAAACCTGACTGTCCAGCTTCTAATCCAATCATTCCAGGTATTACAGAACCGTCAACCTGACCGCAAATTCCTTTAATGAGCTTATTACCAATTTCTTCATATGAAGCAACCATGATATCACAGGTAGAAGTCCCGATGACTCGTACAAATGTACGTGGCGTAATTCCTGCCCCTACTGCTCCCATGTGGCAGTCGAATGCTCCACCGGCTACTACCACATTAGTGGTTAATCCTAAACGTTTAGCCCATTCTTCACTTAATTTGCCTACAGGTTTCTCTGCTGTTTCTGTTTTTTCAAATAAGCGTGCTCTGAAGCCTGCTAAAAGTGGATCGAGTGCCGTTAGAAATTCTTCACTCGGAAGGCCTCCCCATTTTTCATGCCACATAGCTTTATGTCCGCATGCACAGCGACTACGAATGATGTCGTCGCTTTTGGTTACTCCTGTTATGAGGGCGGGTAGCCATTCACAATATTCTACAATAGAATATGCTTTGGCTTTTACGTTTGCATCTTCGCGAAGCACATGTAGTGCTTTTGCCCAAAACCATTCAGAAGAATAAATACCTCCTTCATAAGCCGTATAATCAATTTTCCAATTAGCACAAAGTTTGTTTACTTCAGCAGCTTCTTTAATGGCTGTATGGTCTTTCCATAATACAAACATAGCGTTCGGATTTTCAGAAAACTCCGGTAATAAAGCTAATGGAGTACCTGTAGAATCTGTAAAAGCAGGAGTACTTCCTGTTGTATCAAACGCAATACCAATAACTTTTTCAGCAGTACCAGAAGGACAAGCAGCTAATGCTTCTTTTACGGTAGCTTCTAGTACATCAATATAGTCCTGCGGATGTTGACGATATTGGTTAATGGCAGGATTGCAGTACAATCCTTTTTGCCATCGGGGATAATATTTAACTGACGTGGCTAATGTCTCTCCTGTTAATGCATTTACTATAAGTGCACGGGCAGAATCGCTGCCATAATCAAGTCCTATGACGAATTTATCCATAATTAATTATTTAGCAAAGAGCTTTGTTTAACATGTAATATATCTCGTTCATGCGAAGTTCTTTTTTAAATTCGCTAATTGTAGTGTTGTTATCAATTACAACCATCTCAATACCTGCTATTTCAGCATAATCTTCTAAGTATTCAACAGTTAAGTCGTAGGAGAAGCTGGTATGGTGTGTTCCACCTGCCAATATCCATGCAGCTGCTCCAATTTCCAAGTTCGGTTGAGGAATCCATAAAGAAGAAGCTACCGGAAGTTTTGGCAACTCTTTACTCTTGATACAGTCTACTTTGTTAACAATGAGGCGAAAACGGTTACCCATGTCTACGATTGTTGCTGCTACACCTTCTCCTTGTTTTGAGGTGAATACTAAACGAGCTGGATCATTTTTTCCACCGATTCCTAATGGATGAACTTCTAATTTAGGTTTATGCTCAGCTATTAAAGGACATACTTCTAGCATATGAGCTTGTAGAATAGCGCTCTTTTCTCCATCAAAATTCAATGTATAATCTTCGAGGAATGAGCAACCTTTAGGAAGACCTTGCCCCATAAACCACATTGTGCGGAAGAGAGCAGCTGTTTTCCAGTCACCTTCAGCACCGAAACCATAACCTTCAGCCATCAAACGTTGGCATGCAAGTCCTGGTAGTTGGTCAATTCCGGCTAGGTCATCGAAATTTGTAGTGAAAGCTTTTGCTCCCTTTTCAGAAAGAAAACGACGAAGAGCTATTTCTCCACGTGCAGCTTCTTTTATCTGTTTAACGAAATGAGCATCTTTTTTTTGTTCTTCGGTAATAGTATATTCCTTTTCGTAAGTAGCAACTAATTTTTGAATATCTTCGTCAGTTACTTGATTTAATACGGCTACGAGATTTGCTATTGGATAATAATCTACATGATAGCCTAGACGCATTTCTGCTTCTACTTTATCTCCATCGGTAACTGCAACATTATTCATTTGATCTCCAAAACGAATGATGCGCATATCTTGTGCATCTGCCCAACCAGCTGAAACTCTCATCCATACAGCTATTTTTGCTTGAGCTTCAGCATCTTGCCAGTGCCCTACAACTACTTTGCGATTTTTACGCATACGAGTTACCATATGACCAAATTCACGGTCACCATGCGCTGATTGGTTCAAGTTCATAAAATCCATATCCATTGTTTCCCATGGAATTTCTTTATTGAATTGAGTATGGAAATGCAATAATGGTTTTTTCAATTCCTGCAATCCGTGAATCCACATTTTGGCAGGAGAGAAAGTGTGCATCCAAGTAATAACGCCGACACATTTATCTTCATTATTAGCAGCTTTAAAAGTCTCAGTTACCTCTTTTGCTGAATTTACTGTACCTTTATAAACCACTTTTATAGGTAAATTGCCTGAATTATTCAAGCCTTTAACTATTTCATTAGAGTGTGCGTCTACTGCAATAACTGCATCGCCTCCGTACAAAAGCTGAGCTCCTGTAACGAACCATACTTCATAATTTTCGAATGCCATAATTTGTATATTTTAAATTGTTATTTATATTTTATTTCTGTCCATAATAAGCGTTTGGCCCATGTTTACGGTTGAAATGTTTTTCGACTAATAAGGGGTTCATCGTTAATTGAGGATTTACTGCAAAAGAAATGCTAGCCATTTTAGCTACTTGCTCCATTACAACAGCATTATGTACCGCATCATTCGCATCTTTTCCCCAAGAGAAAGGACCGTGATTTTTTACAAGTACTCCTGGAGTATGTACTGGATTTACCCCTTCGAACCTTTTTACAATGACGTTGCCTGTTTCCAGTTCATAAGCGCCATTTACTTCTTCTTTTGTCATATCCTCAGTGCAGGGAATTGCATCGTGGAAATAATCGGCATGAGTTGTTCCAATATTAGGAAGATCAATACCTGCTTGTGCCCACGCTGTGGCATATGTAGAGTGGGTGTGTACCACACCTCCGATTTCAGGAAAGGCTTTATATAAAATTACATGAGTAGGAGTGTCTGAAGAAGGTTTAAGTTTCCCTTCCACCACTTTCCCATTAAGGTCTACCACGACCATATCTTCAGCTTTCATATCATCATAAGATACTCCACTTGGTTTGATGACTACCAATCCACTTTCACGATCAATAGCTGACACATTTCCCCATGTAAATATGACCAATCCGTGTTTTACTAACTCCAAATTGGCATGGAATACTTTTTCTTTTAAAGCTTCTAGCATATATTTATAATTTAAATTTGGGATCTTTACGATAAGCTTTTCTGTTGAATTTATAGAGAAAAGCTCCTCGCCTTGATCCTGATTTATCTATCTCATCTGTTTTTTCAATGAAATCCATTTCAGCCACTCTTTTTCGGAAGTTTCGCTTGTCCAATGCTTCTCCATAGATGGCTTCGTATAATGCTTGTAATTGGCTCAAAGTAAAGAGCTCAGGCAACAGGTTGAAGCCTATTGGTTCATTGCTTGCTTTACTCTTCATTAACTCTCTAGCTTGTTCGACCATTTTAGGATGGTCAAAGAATAGAGAGGGAAGTTGATTGATGTTAGCCCAGTATGCATTATGCTTTTGAACTAATTCTTTATCGTATTCATTTATGTTTATCAATGCGTAATAGGCCACAGATATTACTCTTTCTCCGGGATCACGTTCAATTTCTCCAAATGCTCCTACTTGCTCCATATAAACGTTCTCAAGCCCGGTGAGCTGATGAAGCACTCGTTTTGCTGCATCGTCAAGGCTTTCGTATTCTTGAACAAATCCTCCCATTAAAGACCATTCACCCATGGCTGGTTCAAAATTTCGTTTCAGTAAAAGGAGGTTAAGTTCTCCTTTACTGAAACCAAAGATTATGCAATCTACCGAAATATAGAATTTCGGATTATGACTATAATAACTACTCATTAATGAATTAAGTTAGTTTTGAAATTACCAGAAGTACCAATAGAATGCCGCTGTGAAGCCTAATATTATAATTGTGTGAATAACATCCCAATGATTCCAGCTTGCTCTTGATATAGCTTTTTGCTCCGCTGTTGAGGAACCAAATACTAAACCTTGAATTTTAGCAGGATCTGGTGCTTTGGTGAATAAACTAACTATTATTACAACAATGATACAGAATAGGAGCATCCATCCGCAGAAAAACAGCCAGTTCAAATCGTAAAATAAGCTTTTGAACATTGATTCGCCTGCGTTAGTACCGATGGTAGTATAATATACTTTAGCTCCTAGGCGGGTGAGACCAATTATGAATCCTGAAAGTAGTCCCCACATACCGCCTTTGGCAGAAGTACGTTTCCATGTAATACCCATTAAGAAGGCAGCTGCGATACCCGGAGCCAGCACTGATTGTACATCTTGTAGATAATTGTAAAGTACATCACCAATACTTTTCATGATAGGAATCCATAGTATGCCTAATATAACAATTACTACTGTTGCTATCTGGCCTATTCTCACTAACTTTTTCTCAGGAGTATTAGGCTTGAATCTTTTATAAAAATCAATAGTGAAGAGCATTGCTGAAGAGTTAAATAGAGAAGCTAATGAACTCATTAAGGCAGCAAGGATACCACAAACAACAAGTCCTTTTACTCCGGCAGGAAGCAATTTAGCTACCAATGAAGGAAAAGCAGCATCAGCTGAAGGCAATACATATTGTACACCATTTATCATAACACCTTTTTGAGACATGGTAAAGGCAATCATACCTGGGATAAGAAATAGGAATACAGGCAATAATTTTAGATATGCACCGAAGATAGAACCGCGGCGTGCTTCCTTTTCATTTTTGCCTGAAAGTACACGTTGTACTATGAATTGATCTGTACACCAATACCAGAATCCGATAATTGATGAGCCTATTAATGCACCTAACCATGGGAAATCTGGATCATTGTTGCTACGTATCAAATTTACCATGGTATTTCCATACTCATTAACCGGAGTGGCACCGCAGGTTGCTAAGACTTCTTCCCATCCACCTACTGCTTTAAGCCCAAGCACAAGAATAATAATAGAGCCTGCTAAGAGGATAGGGGTTTGAAGAACTGAGGTGTAAAGCACTGATTTCATTCCACCAAATATGGTATATACAGCTGTTAACAAGACAAGACCTATAGCTGAAATCCAGAAGAAATCAATACCCCATAGCTCTTTGATACCAAATACTTGTTGAAATACTAATCCTCCGGCATATACTGTAACGGCGACCTTAGTTAAGACATAACTTACTAAAGATATTAATGATAGAATTGTTCTTGATTCTTTGTTGTATCGACGTTCCAAAAATTCCGGCATTGTAAGTACCATACTTCGCGAATAGAATGGAACAAATACCCATCCTAGAATAAGGATCATCCAGCCTTGTATTTCCCAATGAGCCATGGCCATACCACTTGATGCGCCAGCTCCAGCAAGACCAATTAAGTGTTCTGAACCAATATTTGAGGCAAAAATAGATGCACCTATAGCAAGCCATGTTGCATCACGACCTCCTAAAAAGTAGTCTTCCGAGTCATTTTGCTTTTGTTTTACTACCCAAACAATGATTCCGATGAGTGCAACGGAAAATAGTGCAATGACAATCCAGTCTAATGTTCCCACAATTTTATTTTATTTAAAGTTAATAATTATTTTTCTACGCTGAATTTGAATATACAATGGCTGTGATAGGTTTGTCCCGGTTCAAGAATAGTCGATGGCCATTCAGGTTTGTTAGGACTATCTGGGTAGTGCTGTGTTTCAAGACACACTGCAGTCCGTTGCTTATAAGCTATACCTTTTTTACCTTTCACCGTTCCGTCAAGAAAATTACCTGTATAAACTTGAATACCTGGTTCATCAGTATACACTTCTAAAGTTATACCGCTAACAGGAGAAGATAATTTTGCTGCTATCTGTTTGATATCTCCAGCAGTATTTAATACCCAGTTATGGTCATATCCATTGCCATTCTTTATTTGTGGATAAGAATAATCCGTAATGTCTTTACCTATAGGCTTAGGAGTAGTGAAATCCATTGGAGTATTCGTTACCGGTAATATTTCACCTGTAGTCATATAAGTACTGTCAACCGGAGTGAATTTATCAGCATTTACATATAATATATTGTCGGTTATTGGCAACTCAGGGTTTCCAGACAGGTTAAAATATGAGTGGTTAGTCATATTGATTACCGTTTTTTTATCTGTTGTTGCTTCATATTTGATATCAATAGCATTATCGTCAGTTAAAGTATAAGTTACTTTGGCTACTACATTTCCTGGAAAGTTTTCATCTCCGTCAGGAGAGTTGCGTATTAATTCTAGTTTGTGTGCGTTGATGGGTTTTGCTTCATATACTTGATATTGCCATCCTTTAGGGCCACCATGTAAGCAATGCCCAAAATTGTTCTGTGGAAGTTGTATTGTTTTGCCGTCAATAACCATTCTTCCATCTTTTATACGGTTGGCATAACGACCGATTGAAGCACCGAAGTCGCTTGGTATATTTACATAATCAGCTATGCTGTCAAAACCAAGAACGACATCTTTCATTTTTCCTTCTTTGTCAGGAACCATAATAGATACAATACGTCCTCCAAAATTGGTAATACAAACTTCCATGCCTGCTTTGTTTGTTAAGGTATAGAGATTAACTGGCATTTGGTTGACCTCTTTTTGGAAGTTCTTTGGATTTAATCCCGATAGGGTTAATTCATTTTTAGTTGTAGTCTTGCATGAGATCAGTGTCAATGCAATAATACCGATTGATAATAATTGTTTTTTCATGTTTTCCGTTTTTAGAGTGATAGGATTTAAACGAGCTACTAAACTTATTGGGTGTAAAAGTAACACTTATTATTTATTTTGTTTATTTCTATAATATGTTATGCAACATGAATTAAAATTTTATGAAAAGGTAAATTGATTATACTTTATATCCTTTTTTGATTATTAACTGTATTATAATAAAGAGAAATTGAAATGAGAAAGAGTGGAGTTGTTTTCGAGAAGGTAATTGTTGAAAATATGATTATATTTGCCAACTTGATGGGAGATATCAGGTTGAAATTATATCTTTCTACTTGATTACCCAATATTGAAATAAAATGCATAATGTTGAATTATATAAATGTAGAATTATGAGAATGCACAAAACGTTGTTAGGTTCTTTGGTTTTGTCAGCTACTCTTTCTTTGAGTGCACAAACAAATGAATTGGTTATTCAAACGAAAAAACTAGGGGCAAAGATTCAGCCTACTATGTATGGACTCTTTTTTGAGGACATCAATTATGCTGCTGATGGTGGGCTGTATGCTGAATTGGTTAAAAATCGTTCTTTTGAGTTTCCTCAACATCTAATGGGGTGGAACACGTATGGTAAAGTCACAGTGAAAGATGATGGACCTTTTGATCGTAATCCGCATTATGTTCGTCTATCTGATCCCGGGCACCCGCATAAACATACGGGATTGGATAATGAAGGCTTTTTTGGTATAGGAGTAAAGGCTGGTAAAGAGTATCGTTTTTCTGTATGGGCTCGCTTGCCTGAAGGTGGTACTGAGGGTAAACTTCGAATAGAATTGGTAAAAGTTAATTCTAATACTGAAAATCAGGCTTTTGCGACCCAGAATTTAGTGATTGACTCTAAAGAATGGAAAAAGTATCAGGTGATACTAAAACCCAGTATGAGGGAGGCTAAATCAACACTTCGTATTTTCTTGAATTCTAAAGGTCCTATTGATCTGGAACATATCTCACTTTTCCCCGTTGATACGTGGAAAGGGCACGAGAATGGGTTGCGTAAAGATTTGGCACAAGACTTGGCCGATATTCACCCCGGAGTATTTCGCTTTCCTGGCGGTTGTATCGTTGAGGGTACAGACCTTAACACTCGTTATAACTGGAAAAATAGCGTAGGTCCTGTTGAAAACAGACCATTGAATGAAAACCGCTGGCAATATACTTTTACGAATCGTTTCTTCCCTGACTATTATCAAAGTTACGGTCTTGGTTTTTACGAATATTTTCTGCTATCCGAGGAGATTGGAGCTGAACCGTTGCCTATTTTGAGTTGTGGACTGGCTTGCCAGTTTCAAAATTCAGACCCTAAAGCACACGTCGCTGTCTGTGATTTAGGTAGTTATATTCAGGATGCACTCGATTTAATCGAATTTGCAAATGGAGCCGTGACGACTAAATGGGGAAAAGTGCGTGCTGATATGGGGCATCCTGCACCTTTCAATATGAAATTTGTAGGGATTGGTAATGAACAATGGGGACCGGAATATCCGGCTCGTCTGGAACCTTTTATTAAAGCTATTCGTAAGGCACATCCTGAAATAAAGATAGTAGGTAGTTCAGGACCAAATTCTGAAGGTGAACAGTTTGAATATCTCTGGCCGGAAATGAAACGATTAAAGGTTGATCTTGTTGATGAGCATTTCTATCGTCCTGAAAGCTGGTTCCTTAAAGAGGGAGCACGTTACGACAATTATGATCGCAAGGGTCCGAAAGTTTTTGCTGGAGAATATGCTTGTCATGGCAAAGGGAAGAAATGGAACCACTTCTATGCTTCTTTACTTGAAGCGGCCTTTATGACCGGACTTGAACGTAATGCTGATGTAGTACAGATGGCTACTTATGCACCTTTATTTGCTCATGTTGAAGGTTGGCAATGGCGCCCGGATATGATCTGGTTTGATAACCTGAATTCCGTTCGTACGGCTAGCTATTATGTACAGCAACTCTATTCTCAGAATAAAGGTACTAATGTTATTCCTTTGACGATGAATGGCAAGCCGGTTACCGGTGCTGAAGGACAAGATGGTCTTTTTGCTAGTGCGGTGTGGGATGCGCCAACAAACTCATATATTGTGAAAGTGGTTAATACAACGGATAAAGCATTGCTTGTTCCATTGACTTTCACCGGATTAAAGAAGCATGAGAAGCTGATGGATGGCATTTGCATTAAGCTCCATTCTACAGAACTGGATAGTGACAACACCTTAGAACATCCATATGCTATTCTGCCTCGAACAACAATGCCCATCTCCATTACTGGAACAGCATTAGATGCACAATTGGAACCGTATACGTTTGCTATTTATAAATTTAAGAAAGTAAGAAAATAGGTGGTAATGGAATGATGAAGCATATCCAGATGACTACAGAAGGAGTTTTAAACATTTAATGTAAAAAAACAGTATAAACAAAGGGGAGTGAGTCTTAAATGATTTACTCCTCTTTCTTTATACTGTTTTTATTTTAGCACTACATGTTTGGTTAGGGAATTGATGCTTCCATTATCTATGTTGATTATTATTATATCGAAACTCTTCTACGTCATCAAAGTTTGGCTAATGGAGAGACTGTGTTTGTGAATGGGTTTCTTAAGTGTCTAACTCCCTTATATTAGTCTAAAGAGAAGGGACTATTAATTACTTATCTTACTTTAAAGGTTTAGTTTTCCATGCGGGGACTCTATAGTTTCCAAACGCAAACCGGCGGGTCTCCATATGGAAACCTGCCGGTTTGCGTTTGAAGAGCGAGATCTTTTTTATCGGTTCTCGGAGAAACGCATTATCAAATGTGAAGTCTTTGATTGTTCAAATATACAAAAAAATAAAGGATTTATGGCTGGTAATATATGATAAAAGGCTGTCTTAATGATCTTAAGACAGCCTTTTGATTTCTTCTAGAGAAGAATATTGTTACAACAGTTTTCTTGCTCCATCGCTTATGACTACGTCATAGACTTTAGGTGCTCTGCCGAACTTTGCAGTGAAAGCTTCTGTTGTTTTTGCAATGAAGTTATCATAGAGTTCGTCCTTCACCAAGTTGATGGTGCAACCTCCGAATCCTCCACCCATTACGCGTGAGCCTGTTACGCCATGCTCTTTTGCACAATCGTTTAGGAAATCTAGTTCTTCACAACTAACTTCGTATAACTTACTCATTCCGTGATGGGTTTCATACATTTTTTGCCCAACAGTTTCATAATCACCAGCTTCAAGTGCATCACATACGTCTAAAACTCGTTGTATCTCTTCTATGACATATTCAGCGCGCATGTAATCTTCTGCAGTGATATCATTCTTAACTGCTTTGAGCATATCCATAGTGGCATCTCTTAAGAATTCTACCGTAGGATGATTCTTTTTGATGGCAGCTACCGCTGTCTCGCAAGATTGACGGCGTTTGTTATATGCCGAAGAAGCAAGTTCATGTTTTACCACAGAATCGAGCAATACCAAACGATATCCTTCCGGTTTGAATGGGAAATATTGATATTCCAATGAGCGGCAATCTAAACGAATGAGGCTTCCGGCTTTCCCAAATACAGATGCGAATTGGTCCATTATACCACAATTAACTCCACAATAGTTGTGTTCAGTTGCTTGTCCAACTTTAGCTAATTCGAATTTATCAATATTTCCATTGAATAATTCGTTCAATGCGAAAGCATAAGTACTCTCTAATGCAGCTGATGAAGACATACCAGCTCCTAACGGAACATCCCCTGCAAAAGCTGTATTAAAACCTTCTACTTTAACTCCGCGTTTAATTAATTCACGGCAGACGCCAAAAATATATCGAGCCCAACTAGCATGTGGAGCATCTTCTTCATTAAGACCAAATTCTACATAATCTTTAAGGTCGATAGAATAGGCTAGTACTTTTTGAGTGCCATTGGGCTTAATCTCGGCTATCATTCCTTTGTCAATAGCTCCCGGAAAAACAAATCCACCGTTATAATCGGTATGTTCTCCAATAAGGTTTATGCGTCCTGGCGATGCATATACATATCCTGTTGTTCCATCAAAGTGTTTCTGAAAGCGACTTCTTACGTATTCTATATCCATTATAATAAAAAATTAGTGGTTATTTATTTTATTCTACCGGAATATCGGTGTTTACATTTTTACATCCTCTGATAGCGTAATAGAACATGTAGGCTACACACGCAAACATTACCCAATAGCTAGCTAGGTATCCTGCGTGATCTGCTACATAACCTTGTAATAAAGGTACAATACCACCGCCACAGACCATAACCATGAAGATGCCTGATGCGGAAGCTGTGTATTTGCCTAGGCCTTCTACTGCAAGGTTAAATATTCCACCCCACATAATAGAGGTGCAAAGCCCACATAATACTAAAAATACGATATTAATTGGAATATTTGCTTCAACACCAATAAGATTAGTAATGTTTACTGCAATACTAGTTGGTAAGAATATAGCTAATAAAATGAAGATTCCTCCAACAGTCGTTACGCAAGTCATCATGGCTTTACTTGAAAATTTGGCTCCTACCGCTGCACCTATCAAACGGCCAACAAGCATAAGTAACCAATATATACCTACGATGGTCCCTGCTATGCCGGCATCCATTCCTAAGCCTTTTGTCATATACAAATTGGCTGTACTTGGAATACCTATTTCAACTCCAACATAGACAAAAATAGCGATAGTACCTAATATGAAATGTTTGAAAGAAAGAGGACTGTGTTTGTCCTTTTCCTCTATTATTGTATTTTTTTTCATATGAGGTTCTGGAATGTTCACAAAGAATAGGACAAAAAATGCTAAGGCGAAGATACCCATAGCAAGAAAAAGAGCAGGATTGGCTTTCCCTATTGTACGGCCTGCTTCTGCTCCCATTAAATAACCTACTAGCATTGGAGTAATTGTGGCGCCAATAGAATTTATTGAACCTCCGAACTGAATGAGTTGGTTTCCTTTGTTTCCTCCTCCTCCGAGCGTGTTTAACATAGGATTAACTACGGTGTTAAGCATACACATAGAGAAACCGCAGATAAATGCTCCTATAAGATATACGGGGAAACTACCTACCTGTCCTGATAAAAATTGTGTGCCTACACCTACAAAGCCAACTACGGTGGCAACTAGTGCAGTCTTTTTATAGCCAATTTTTTTGAGCATAATACCTGATGGAATTCCCATGAAGGCATAGGCTATAAAGTTTGCAAAGAAACCTAATTGTGATTCAAAATTGGAAGCGCCAAATTGTTTGGCTACGATCACACCCATTGGACTTGGAAGTCCTGTAACAAATGCAATCATAAAAAAGAGGGCGAACATCATTGCGATAGGCAATGCATAGTTCTTTTTTTCTTGAGTCATGGTTATTAATTGTTAGTTATGAAATTTTGGTTAGTTATTTATCTTGTATTCCGAAATTGTAAATGGTTATTTGAGCGTATTGATCTCCAGGGAATAGAGTCGATACAGGGAAATAAGGACGATTAGGAGTGTCAGGAAAACATTGTGCTTCAAAACAAACTGCGCTTCGTGCGGGGAAAGTGGCGCCATGTGCTCCAGTAAAACCGTTAAGCCAATTTCCTGTATATAACTGTACGCCTGCTTCTGTTGTATATACTTCCATAGTACGTTTGCTTACAGGCTCAAAACAGGTGGCAGCCAAAGTCAGTTCTCCTGCTTCGGATTTATTTAGAACAAAGCAGTGGTCATACCCGCTTCCGTTAATTAATTGTAGATCATATTCGTCTATTCTTTCGCCAATGGTATGAGGAGTACGAAAATCCATTGGAGTATTTTCTACACTTAGAATTTCTCCCGTAGGTATTGATACTTCATTAATTGGGATGTAGTGATCAGCATTGATACTCAGAACATTATTATGAACGGTAGGGGTTGGGTTAGCTATTCCTGCCAAATTGAAAAAAGCATGATTTGTCAGATTTATAATGGTAGGCTTATCAGTCGTAGCATTATACTCAATAACGAGTGCATTACTCTCTTCTTCTAGATGATAACTCATTGAAACAGTTAAGTTTCCGGGAAAACCTTCTTCACCATCAGCAGATATATATGAAAATTTTATTGTACTTTGATCTAGTTGTTCAGCATCCCATACTCTTCGGTGAAATCCTGTAGGTCCTCCATGCAAAGAATTCGGACCATTGTTTATTGTTAATGAATATTCTTCATCATATAATTTAAATTTTCCATCGGCTATTCGGTTGCCATAACGACCAATAGTTGTATTTAAAAATGGTTCAGGACTATTTATTACGTTATCAATGCTGTCGTGTCCTAATATCACATTAGCATATTTCCCATCTTTGTCAGGTACCATGATGGAAAGAATTGCGCAACCAAAATTGGTTACCGCTACTTCCATTCCTGCCTTATTTTTTAAAATGTATAACTCAGTCTTTTTACCATCTATTTCTTTTTGAAATTTTTTCGAATCTAATCCGGATAAATTTCCCTCTGTGGAGTATGTGTTTATCATGTTCGGTATTATTTAATTTTCTTGCAAATAAAGCTAAATTCTCTCGTTCCTCAAAATTATTATGGTCAAATATAGATAGCTATTTATGAAAGTTTAGCGTTTATCTTATTCGTTTCTTTTAGTGACAATATGGGGGAAGGTATTTCTCGCTTATTTTTTTTGAAAAAGAACAGTGATATAGCTTTGTTTTTGATATTTTTTGTATGTTTGTTCTCATATTGTTAAAATTAAGTGGTTTAATCTAAAGTTTATAAAAGAAAAAAATGTATCCATTAAAATTTGAACCTATTTTGAAGCAGATGCTTTGGGGGGGTGATAAAATTATTTCGTTTAAGCATTTAAAAGATAATTCGACAGGAATAGGAGAAAGCTGGGAAATTTCAGGAGTTGAAAATAGTGAATCTATTGTTGCTAACGGAGTAGATAAAGGTCTTTCACTTGTTGAAATGGTAGCTAAGTATCGTGACGAATTGGTTGGAGAAGCTAATTATGCTCGTTTTGGAAATCAGTTTCCATTGTTAATCAAGTTTATCGATGCCAAACAAGATCTTTCTATTCAGGTACACCCTTCGGATGAATTGGCTCAAAAACGCCATAATTCATGGGGGAAAACAGAAATGTGGTATGTGATAGAGACTGATAAGGGGGCTAAGTTGCGTTCTGGGTTTTCAGAGAGTATTACGCCCAAAGAATATAAGGATAGAGTTTATAACAATACAATAACTGAAGTTTTACAGGAGTATGAGATACATCCGGGTGATGTCTTCTTTTTACCAGCTGGAAGAGTTCATAGTATAGGTGCAGGCTCTTTTATAGCAGAGATACAACAGACTTCTAATGTAACGTATCGTATATATGATTTTGAAAGAAAAGATGCGAATGGTAATCCCCGCGAACTTCATACGGAATTGGCTCGCGAAGCGATAGATTTTGAAGCCTTGGATGATTATAGAACAAAGTATGATCCAATTTCTAATGAACCTGTGGAATTAGTGGCTTGTCCCTATTTTACTACTTCAATCTATGATATGTCTGAAGAAATTTCATGTGATTATTCAGAATTGGATTCGTTTGTTATTTTTATTTGTATAGAAGGGGCTTGTACAATTGTAGATAATGAAAAGAATGAAATAACTCTTCAATCAGGGGAAACTGTTTTATTTCCAGCTACTACACAAAATGTCTCCATTATTCCTGAAGGAGGAAAAGTGAAATTACTTGAGACTTACGTTTAGTATCTAAGTTTGATCTTATTTTTTATTTATAAAAGAGCCGCGTTTAATATTATTTTAAACGCGGCTCTTTTATGATTTTTCTATAAAAAAATTATTTAAACATTTTACGGATCTTTTTCATCATTCTTATTCCCAAAATGACTCCATCAAATAATGCCATTCCTGTATTTAGTCTTTTTATAAAAGCATTACCACTTTTCATTGCTCCAGAATAAGGTGCAAAGATATCCCGAGTGGCTTCTGTCATTATTCTTTTTTGATTCTGTATCTCTTTTAGAACTTCAGCTTTTCGGGATGCTATATCTTCTAGAGTTATAATTTTGCTCTCTGATAATATTCCATTATTCATAATTATTTTTCCGAATCGTTAAGAAAAAGATTTGCCAAAAATTTAGTCATAGGAGAAATTATAAGTCTTTTTCTAAAATTGAAAACAAGTAGTATAAGCATTATATTTATTCCAGCAATGATACCAAAACTAGCTTGAAGACTTCCTACTAAAGGTTCTAGGATATATGCAAGAGTAAATAAGGCATAAAATAAAGCCACCATGCCTAGAGTAATGAGTATAAATATTAAGATTAGTGTTGAAAGAAGTATGGTAAGTTTTTCTGTTATCTCTAACTTACTATATTCCTTTTGAAGCTCTAAATATTTTTTGAACTCAGCGAATAGCTGCTGAATGCTTTTTATACTTTCATCGTTTGTAAACATGATAGCTCTATCTTTTTTACTCTGTTCCTTCGCCTTTAATCTCTGCAGCTATTTCGTCAACAAGGCTTTCCATCTCACTTCTGTTGAGTTTAATCCCTTTTTTACGTAGAATTTCAGCAATTTTTTGGCGTGTGTCTTCTCCCTTTTCTGGAGCAAAGAGAATACCTATTGCAGCACCTACTGCTGCTCCTCCTAAGAATGCGGCAAATACACTTAATCCTTTCATTTGGAACCTCCTTATTTAAATGTTTATTATTATCTAACAGATTGTGCAATTTTATTGTTCACTATAAAAGCTTCTCATTTATAATATAATAGCAACTTCCTTTTTATATAGTTTTTATTTATTCTTAATATTTGGGCTATTTGTTTTTTTAGAGTTTTGAGGAGCTTGTTTTTTTCGCCTCCAATAATCTCCATTGCTGCGACTTCCTTGGTATATTTTTTTTTCTTTAGCTTTTATTTTTATCTCTTCTTCTTTTTCTTTTTGAGCATTGATTCCCTCCATGCTTATAAACGGATGATTTGCTATTACAGGTATTGCTTTCTTTATTAATTTTTGAATATCCTTGAGGTAAGGGCGTTCTTCTGCTGAACAAAAGGAAATAGCAATACCTTCATGTCCTGCGCGTCCAGTCCTTCCAATTCGGTGAACATATGTTTCAGGTATATTTGGAAGTTCAAAATTGAAAACATGCGAAAGCATATCTACATCTATTCCACGTGCGGCAATATCCGTTGCGATAAGAATACGTAAATTGTGGCTTTTGAAATCGGTTAAAGCTCGTTGGCGAGCATTCTGTGATTTGTTTCCATGGATTGCTTCGGCCGGAATGCCTGCTTTTTTGAGTACGCGTGATAGTTTATCTGCCCCATGTTTGGTTCTAGTAAATACTAGTGCTGATTCTATTGATTTGTCCTCTAAAAGGTGTATGAGTAAATCCGTTTTTTCTTTCTTTTCAACAAGATAAATTGATTGGGAAATGATGTCAACAGTTGAAGAAGCAGGGGTGACTTCCACCTTTTGTGGGTGAGTAAGCATGGAATTTGCTAGCTTTTCTATTTCAGGCGGCATTGTTGCAGAGAAAAAGAGGGTCTGTCGTTTTGTTGGCAATAGTTTTAGAATACGTTTGATATCATGGATAAAGCCCATGTCAAGCATGCGATCGGCTTCATCTAATACAAAGAAATCCAGTGCTTTTAATGAAATAAATCCTTGATTTGCAAGGTCTATTAATCTTCCAGGAGTAGCAATAAGTATCTGTACACCAATTTTTAAAGCATCTGTCTGTTGCTTTTGACCTACTCCGCCAAAAATGACGGTATGACGCAACCCTGTATATTTTCCATATGACTCAAAGCTTTCTCCTATTTGAATTGCTAACTCTCTTGTTGGAGTGACTATTAATGCCTTGATCCCTTTTCTATTATCTGTTTTATACAGTTTTTGTAGTATAGGAATTGAGAAAGCTGCAGTTTTACCTGTTCCGGTTTGTGCACATCCTAAAAGGTCATTTCCTTTAAGTAAGATTGGTATGGATTGTTCTTGTATAGGGGTAGGGGAGGTATAACCCTCTTGTTGTAAAGCCTTCAAGATGGGCTCTATAAGATCTAATTGTTCAAATGTCATGTATGATAATTGATGAGCGATGAAGCTCTGTTATATTTTTTATTCTCAACAAAGATACGCTAACATCGGTTGGATATATGATTCTTCTCTTTTGTTTAAACATATTTAACTAAGAAGATTAACCATTGACAAATGCTAAACGGTACTTTTGTCTTTTACTTATGACCAGATAAAAAATGAAAGGGAAAATTGTATTTATTACCGGAGCAAGTAGCGGTATTGGTGCTGGATGCGCTCGCAAATTTGCTTCTCAGGGCTATAATTTGATACTTAACGCCAGAAAGATAGATGTCTTAGAATCGTTTAAAGAAGAGCTTGAATCTAGTTATCCTATACATGTTTATCTACTTCCGTTTGATGTGCGTAATCGTGCAGTAATGACTGAAGCAATAACTTTATTGCCTGATGAATGGAAGGCTATTGATGTTTTGATAAATAACGCAGGACTTGTTATTGGTCTTGATAAAGAGCAGGAGGGAAATCTTGACGAGTGGGATATTGTTATTGATACAAATATCAAGGGTTTGTTAACTGTTACGCGATTGGTTGTTCCTGGTATGCTTGAGCGTAAAGGCGGGCATGTCATTAATATAGGTTCTATTGCAGGTGATGGTGCTTATCCCGGTGGTAGTGTCTATTGTGCAACTAAGGCTGCGGTAAAAGCTTTATCTGATGGACTTCGAATAGACTTGGTTGATACTCCTATTCGAGTAACTAATATAAAGCCTGGTATGGTTGAAACCAATTTTTCTGTCATTCGCTTTAGAGGTGACAAAGAGCGTGCTGATAATTTTTATGAAGGGATACATGCTTTGTCTGGTGATGATATTGCTGAAACTGTTTATTTTGCTGCTTCCGCTCCTGCTCATGTTCAGATAGCAGAAGTCTTGTTGATGCCTACTAATCAGGCTACATCTACTATTTCTTATAAAAATAAGTAAACGAGTATATTGAAAATATTTAAATGAAATTATTAACTAAAAAGTATAGATTATGAAAAAATTGGCACTCTTTGGAATGGGCGTATGCGTTGTTTTGGCTTTTACTTCATGTAAATCAAGCGAAAGTGCATATAAAAAAGCTTATGAGAAGGCTAAACAACAAGAACTGGCGGAGCCTCAGACTACAGCTTCGGTTGATGTAACTCCTGTTGCTACTACTGCTCCTGCTGCTCCTGTTGCAGTCAAGGTTAAAAAAGACGCTACTGTACGCCAGGAGAAAGTTACAGTTGTGTCTGGTAGTGATGCTTTAAAAGAATATAGTGTAGTTTGTGGTAGTTTTGGTTTGAAGGCTAATGCTGAAGGTTTGAAAGACTTTTTAGATTCTGAAGGGTATAATGCTACTATCGCTTTTAATGCTGAGGCTGCAATGTATCGTGTTATTGTAAGTACATACTCTGATAAGGCTACAGCTGCTGACGCTCGTGATGCTTTTAAAGCTAAGTATCCTAATAGAAAAGATTTTCAAGGATCTTGGTTATTGTATAGGGTGTATTAAGACATTACATTTTTAGTAAAAAGCCTCAATTAGTTTTAAGCTAATTGGGGCTTTTTCTTTTATATGGTAGCTACTTTGTAATAAGAAACGATAGTCTAGATATTTGTTTTTTCGAACTTTATAGAAAGAGTTGCGCCGATATTATAAAAAGAGGGAGTAACCAAATGGGTTACTCCCTTTAATAAGAAGCCGCATCGATGATGTGATGAAACTCCGAATGACATGATTTGAGTGCTCACTCTCTCTGTAATCCACTGACTTTATAAAAAGTTATCCCGAAGGATATGCGGCCCGCCATTGAGAAGCAAAGCTTGTCTCGGTTTTCTGTTTAAATTGATGAGTTTCCCAATCCAACCAATGCGGCTAATGCTTTTAATACAACAAATATACTTCTTTTTTATAGGATAAACAAGTATCTATGGGGAAATGTTTTATGAATTTATTTGCTCTTGAGACTTTTAATGACAAAAAGAAAGTTACTGTGCTTGGTATTAAGTTGTTCCATTTATAACAGGTTTACTTTTTGATTATAATTTAGTGAAGTGATATTAGAAAAGCCATTCTAACTCATATGAGATAAAATGGCTTTTTATTTTAGCAGTAGCTAAGTATTTTTTAGCTATTTAAACTTTTGTAATTTTATGAAATTACGCAGCTTTTGCTTTAGCAACAATAGCTTTGAATGCTTCTGGGTGATTCATAGCTAAATCGGCCAAAACTTTTCTGTTGATTTCGATACCAGCTTTGTGAAGACCACCCATTAATTTAGAATAAGACATTCCTTCTAAGCGTGCTGCAGCATTAATACGCTGTATCCAAAGCGAGCGGAAATTTCTTTTCTTGTTTCTACGATCCCGGAAAGCATAAGTCAAACCCTTTTCCCAAGTGTTTTTAGCTACGGTCCATACATTTTTTCTTGCACCAAAGTAACCTCTGGTAAGTTTCAAAATTTTCTTTCTTCTTGCTTTTGAAGCAACATGATTTACTGATCTTGGCATAGTTTTACTTTTTTTTGAATGTTAGCGTTATTATTTTATATAATAAACTTAAAAGCTAATGCATTCGGTTAATACTTTAATAATACTTTTACGCTTTGATTACTTCATAGCTAAGAGTTCCTTAACTTGGCTTACGTTAGTTGCATCAACAGTAGTTGAATAGCACAAGTTTCTCTTTCTTTTTTTAGTCTTTTTAGTCAAAATGTGACTGTGAAAAGCGTGCTTTCTTTTGATTTTACCTGTTCCGGTAAGAGCGAATCTTTTTTTAGAACCGGAGTTAGTTTTCATCTTTGGCATCTTACTTATTTTTAGATTATTAAATTAATATGGTAGCGCACTATACCTGCGCGCTACGCATTTCTTATTCTTTCTTTGTGTCTTCTTCTGTAACCTTTTCTTTGTTGGCTTTTACCACATTAAGTTTTGGAGCAGTAACAACCTTCTTTTGTCCCTCTTTCTTTTTGGGAGAAAGGAAGATGGTCATTCTCTTACCTTCAAGTACGGGCATTTGTTCTACCTTAGCATAGTCTTCTAAATCATTAGCAAAGCGGAGTAATAAAACTTCACCTTGTTCTTTAAATAGGATAGAACGACCTTTGAAAAATACATAAGCTTTAACTTTATCTCCGTCTTCTAAAAAGCCTTTAGCATGCTTTAGTTTGAAGTCATAATCATGAGCATCTGTATGTGGCCCGAAACGTATTTCTTTTACATTTACTTTGACCTGCTTGGCTTTTTGCTCTTTTTGACGTTTCTTAAGTTGGTACAAGAATTTAGAATAATCGATAATACGACAAACGGGTGGTTCTGCATTGGGAGAAATCTCCACGAGATCCATTTCGCGTTCTTCAGCCATTTTTAATGCCTGAAAAATAGGATAAATTTTTGCCTCAACTTCTTCATCGCCTACAATGCGAACTTCTTTGGCGCGAATCTGTTCATTGATTCGGAATTGCCCTTTTAAGCTGTCATTCTTCATTAAAAAACGGTTTCTTCCAGTTTGTTTCTTTTTTATTACCAATTATCTAAACATTTTTAAGTAGCAGCGGACTTTAGAACATTGTTTAATGCTGTGCTTCTACTAATTGGGCACAAAGTTACCATTTATTTATCATATTTTGAACTTCTTCGTTCATAATTTTACCAAATTCTTCAATTTTCATGCTTCCTTTATCTCCTTCGCCTTGTTTTCTAACAGAAACTTCTCTGTTCATGGCTTCTTTTTCTCCTACAATTAGCATGTATGGAATACGTTTCATTTCATTATCACGTATTTTTCGCCCTATCTTTTCATTTCTTTCATCTACTATTGCACGAATATCAATGTTTTCAAGATATTTTTTTATGTCTTTTGCATAGTCATTGAATTTCTCACTAATAGGTAGTATTGCTACTTGGTCAGGGGTTAGCCATAGTGGGAATTTACCTCCTGTGTGCTCTATTAATACGGCAACAAATCGTTCCATTGAACCAAAAGGAGCGCGATGGATCATAACAGGTCTGTGCTTTTGATTGTCTGCACCTGTATATTCTAGTTGAAAACGTTCAGGTAAGTTGTAATCTACCTGAATAGTACCTAATTGCCATTTTCGCCCTATTGCATCGCGAACCATAAAGTCGAGTTTTGGACCGTAAAAAGCAGCTTCTCCTAATTCTATTTTTGCTTTTAGACCTTTTTCTTCGCATGCTTCTACTATGGCGCGTTCTGCCTTTTCCCAATTCTCGTCACTTCCTATATACTTCTCGCGGTTATTAGGATCGCGTAAAGATATTTGTGCTTCAAAATTTTCGAAGTTTAGTGCTTTAAATATAATGAAGATAATATCCATTACATTTAAGAATTCTTCTTTTACTTGATCTGGGCGACAGAATATGTGTGCGTCGTCTTGTGTAAAGCTACGAACTCTTGTAAGCCCGTGCAGCTCGCCACTTTGCTCGTAACGATATACAGTTCCGAATTCAGCGAGGCGTAAAGGTAGATCTTTATATGAATGAGGTTGCCACTTATATATTTCACAATGGTGGGGACAATTCATCGGTTTTAATAGGTACTCTTCTCCTTCTTCGGGGGTGTTTATTGGTTGAAACGAATCTTTACCATATTTAGCATAATGCCCAGATGTTACGTAAAGTAATTTATTACCGATATGCGGTGTCATCACTTGTTGATATCCAAAGCGTTTCTGAATCTTTTTTAGAAAATCTTCTAAACGTAAACGAAGCGCTGTGCCTTTAGGAAGCCACATTGGTAAGCCTTTACCTACTGTCTCCGAAAACATAAAAAGTTCCATCTCTTTTCCTATTTTGCGATGATCTCTTTTTTTAGCTTCTTCCATTAGAGCTAAATATTCGTCAAGCATTTTTTTCTTTGGAAAAGTAATACCATAAATACGAGTTAACATTTTGCGATCTTCATGCCCTCTCCAATAAGCTCCTGCTACTGAAGTGAGTTTGATTGCTTTGATCGCACTTGTATCTATTAAGTGTGGTCCACGGCATAAGTCCGTAAAATCACCTTGGGTATATGTGGTTATATGTCCGTCCTCAAGTTCGGATATTAATTCACATTTATAGGTTTCTCCTCTATTGCCAAACATCTCTAATGCATCTGCCTTGCTGATGTTCTTTCTAATCACAGCCTCTTTTTTAGCAACCAGTTCAGCCATTTTAGTTTCAATGGCAGCTAAATCACCTTCTTTTATGTTTATTTCTCCAGGATCTACATCATAATAAAATCCATTTTCAATAGCAGGTCCTATACCAAATTGTATTCCAGGGTATAACTCCTGAAGAGCTTCTGCTAATAAGTGAGCGCTGGTGTGCCAGAAAGCGTGCTTCCCTTGTTCGTCTTCCCATTTATAAAGAACGACAGTTGCATCTTCGTTTATAGGGCGACCAAGATCGTATGTTTCTCCATTGACACCGCATGCTAAAACTTCTTTTGCTAATCTACTACTGATACTTTCTGCTATTTGCAGACCATTGACTCCTTCGTTATATTCACGAACGGAGCCATCAGGAAATGTTATTTTGATCATAATGTGCTATATTTCAAAATTAGAACGCAAAATTAAATAAATCTTTCTTAGAAATCGTTTGGATTCAAATAAATTTTATTATATCTGAAAGATTTTACCTTATGTCAATAGAAAAAATTATTCAGGTTGCTCTGTAAAGCGCTTGATGATGTTGTATGCTGATACTACTCCTAATTCTCCAGCCTTGCTGAGATCAGAGATTCCTTTTTTGTTATTTCCTAAGAATATTTGAGTCAAACCTCTATTGAAATAGGCATCCGCAAAATCTTTTTTGATTTCAATCGCTTTATTATAATCTACTATCGCAGCACGATATTCTTTAAGCAATACTAAGAGATTAGCCCGATTATAATAGGCATAAACGAAATCTGGTGCTAAAGCTATTACGCGATCTAAGTCACTTTTAACAACATCGTAATCTAATGTTGCAACTTTTTGTGTTGATTTCTTCTCAAACAGATCTGTTTGAGTAGTTAGTGGTTGTTTTGATTTTTGATATTCTAATTGTTTGTATCTTACTAAAGCTCTCATAAAATATGCCGGAAAGAAATGGTCATCAAGTAAGATACATTGCGTTAAATCTTCAATTGCACTTGAGAAGTCTTGTACAAGGTAAAAGTCCAGTGCTCTGGTAAAGCGCTTTTTGGCATCATTGGGTGATTGTACAATTTCTAATGTGTGTGAGTCTATTTGTGCGAAGTGGTATTTAATTTGTTCTTCTGTAAGTGGAGACTCAGTGTTTGTAATATACAGGCGTTTGGGTAATATATTGCTGTTGTTTAATTTTTCAATTGCTTTATGGTATTGAACAATGCGATCGATCTCAGTTACCTTCTTGTAATAGGAGAGAGTGTACATTGGTTCCAGTTCAATCTCTACGTTTTTATCTTGTACTTTGCCCCTATAATCACTCTTATATTGTTGATCCCTTTCTGAATCGTCGGCAATTACTATCTTGCCATAATTATTCATATTGTTATCAGATTTCTTTCTTGTTTTTTCACTCTTATCTTTATTCGTGTCTTTGTTTTCTCCTGAGCTAGATGATGTGTTATTAGTTGCAGTTAACTTGTTTTGTTTATCCAATTGCATCTTCAAAACCTTAAAATTATCCTGCTCGGCTCCTTTTACATCTCCTATTTTTTTCTTTGCTTCCGCACGGTGATAATAGCCGGCTGTAAAATTAGGGTATTCTTTTATTACGGTGGTATAATCTTTTATAGCTCCCCGATAGTTACCTGTTTGTTTCCGTAATAATCCTCTGTTAAATATGGCCATCATATTATTAGGTTCCATTTTGATGACAAAATCAAAATCTTCAATAGCTCGATTGTCATCACCTACTTGGGCGCGGAGTAATCCTCTGTTATAATGTCCTATGAAGTTATTCGGATCAATATCTAATGCTATGTCGTAATCTGACATAGCTCCTCTTAAATTATTCTGATGAAAACGGGTTAATGCTCTGTTTATGTAATTCCCTACATTCTTAGAATTAAGATGTATGGCATGATTCAGATCAGACTCTGCTTCTGCAAATTTGTTTTGTTGTAGTTTGAGCATTGCGCGTGATGACCATGCATCCGGATCGTATTTATCCATTGAGATGGCTTTATCGAAATTAGCTAGAGCCTGAATTGTGTCGTTTTGTTTTAAAAAAACTTCACCTCTCATTAAGTATGCTTTTGTATATTGGGGAGATATTGTGATCAGTTTATCTAAATCCTCTTGCGCTTCTTTATAATCTTTTTTTTGGATATGACATAGAGTTAGATTGTGCCATAGTGTTACATTTTCAGGATCGTATTGAATCGCTTTTTTGTAATCTTCTATGGCACCATCGAATTTCTTTTGTTTGATTCTAGCTAATCCCCGTATTTGATAAGCTCCTGTTACAAAGGGGTTACGTTGAATGGCTGCGTCACAGTCGACTTCTGCTCCTCGATAATCTTCTAGGTTGACCTTAGCTAGTCCTCTGAAAAAGTAAGGTTCATATAAATAAGGTTTTGCATTGATAACCTGATTAAAGTATTGGATTGAAAGCACGTAATCTTCAAAATAGAGCGCATTACGGGCAATAGTCATTACTCGTTCAGTGTTAATCTGAGCAGCTAAAAAAGCAGGAAATAGCAATAATGCTAATATTATTTTTTTTGCCATTGACTTTAGATTCTTTCTGTAAGTATGCATAGCAAAAGTAGTATTTTTTGCTCACTTACATAGATCCGTCTATGCTTTTTTATGTTTTTTGACTAATTTAAAGCTCGTTTGAGTAGATGGAAATCTATTTTTTTGCTACAGTTTTTACTTTGTAAGAACAGTGCGCTTTTCCTTTCAACATAGCATTCAATTTACCTTTAATCATTTGTTTTCGCAGAGGAGATATATGGTCTATAAACAGCTTGCCGTCTAAATGATCGAATTCATGTTGCATTACTCTAGCAAGATAACCTTCTACCCATTCATCATGCTCTTTTAAATCTTTGTCTAGGTATTTTACATGTATTTTGTTGCTTCTTTTAACACTTTCATGAATGCCGGGAAGGCTTAGGCAGCCTTCTTCCATAGGGACTAATTCTTCGCCAAACTCTATTATATGGGCATTAATATATGCTTTTCTGAAATCTTTAAATTCTGGAAACTCTTCTGATAATGCTTCTAAGCTAATTGTAACAACGCGGATAGGTAGACCTATTTGCGGGCCAGCAAGTCCTACACCTTCGGCTTTATCCATTGTTTCAAACATGTTTTCTACTAGCTCCTTAAGGTTTGGATAATCCAAACTAATATCTTCGGCGACCTTTCTCAATACCGGTTGACCGTATATGTATATAGGTAAAATCATAAAGTAAATAGTTGTTTTTTATTGATTAATATATTTGCTCTCCAAATATGTCTGGAGAATAATAGTTGCACTTATTTCATCTACTAATGCTTTGTTCTGTCTAGCCTTCTTTTTTAGTCCGCCGTCTAGCATTGCTCGATGTGCTAAAACTGATGTAAAGCGTTCATCTACAAGTTCGATGGGCATATCAGGCATTTTTTTCTTAAGATTATTAACAAATGGCTTGATATATTGCATGCTTTCGGATAGCTCATTGTTCATTTGTTTAGGTAATCCGACGATAATGCGTTCCACATCTTCATTTTGTACATATTTGACTATAAAATCCAATGCATCATGTGTTGAAACTGTTGTCAGTCCACTTGCTATGATTTGCATCGTGTCTGTAACAGCAATACCCGTGCGTTTTCTTCCATAATCAATTGCTAAAACTCTACTCATATTTTTTTTGCAAAATTACAATATAAATTCATATAGATGCCATATTTGTTTCGAAAACTATAATACAAATCTGATTTATGGCAAATAACTTTCGTTTTTATGTAAAATTCTTTGGCTATATTAAATAATTGTTTATTTTTGTAGGATTAAACAAATGGAAACAACTTTTTCACTCTTGAATAACTTGAGGGCTATATTTATGAAAATAGATAACTCTATATACTACACTTTTGCAATTAGCAAATCTTCATTTATTTTCTTATTTCTAATTGTGCACTTTTCGACAATCCAAAAGGTGTATTCTCAAGACGGGAATCAAACTGTTCAAAAGCTTTCTGATATGGGGTTTGAAAATCTTAATTGGGTGGAAAATGAAGAAGAACGTACTTACTTGCTTGAATGTATTTCTTATCGATTATCGGGGGTAGCTATAGGCAAAGCCATAGATCAAATACAGGAAATGGGTTTACCCCGAAATAAACGTTGTCGTCTTATCGTTTTAGATAATAACGTGCCTCAAATTTCTTTATACTGTCAGTCAATATCTGATAGTACTCATGTCGTGAGAAGAGAAGATTGGACTGTTACTTATGAATTAGGAAGCAATTGGTCTAAAATAAAAAGCCAAAAAAGAGAGAATAGTTCTTTGTATAAAGTTGACGTTCTTGTCTATCCTGAATTTAATTTTCAAAATTATAGGCTATCTCGAGTTTATGATATTTTATTTAACTTATGCCCAGCTGTAGAAGTCTCTTTGTGGCACGGAATGAAGTTCACCGGACAAGTCATAATTCCTATCGTAAACGATTATGGGGCGAGGTATGAACAGGTGAGACCAGGCTTCGTTACTCTTTCTCAGTCGTTCCGTTTACCTCAACGAACATTTTTAACTTCTTCTGTCGGATTTTTTAATAATTTTCGTTGGGGTGTTGATGCCCGAGCAAAACATTTTTTTAAGGATGAACGTTTTTCTTTGGAAGGACGAATTGGCTACACTGGACGTGGCTATTTTGAAAACTGGGCATATTACCATGGTAAAAAGTGGCTTCTTACAGGAAACTTTGGAGGCAATTTTTACTGGACTAAATATAATACGCAGTTAAGTTTAAAGGGCGAAAGATATTTAGAAGGAGAATATGGTGCCCGGTTTGATATGATTCGCCATTTTCGGTATGCTTCGGTTGGCTTTTACGCAATGAAAGTACAGCATGCTGGTAATCGTGGTTTTAATGGAGGTTTTCGTTTTCAAATAGCTTTGCCTCCTTACAAATATAAACGAAAAGGGCATATCCCTAGAGTAATGACCTCAAAGAACTTTGGCATTAGTTATAATGCAGGTAATGAAAGAGTTTACGGGAAAGGTTATAAATCGCAAGCAAGTGATAATATGATGCAAGATAATAGTTTTAACCCGTATTTTATTAAATCAGAATTATTGAATTATTAATTTTATTGAGATTATTGAGATGAAAATGAAAAGTAATGTTTTCGGGTTTAATGCTAAGTTAGCGTTATCCGTTTTAGCAGTTTTTGGTACTTTATTTACTAGCTGCTATGAAAAAGAAAGTGTAGATGTTACCACTGTTCCTCCAGCGGTATATTATGTAGTTGGGTCAATCACTGATGGTTCTAATGAACAGCCTATAACAACAGCTACTGTGACTGTTGACGGAACTGCTGTTACATTAAAGAATGAAGCTTTTAAACAAAAAGTAACGGCTGCCGGTGCACATACTGTTACTGTATCTGCAGAAGGTTATTATGATGTAACAAGAACAGTATATTGCGTTGAAGTAGCCGACGGACAAACAAGTACAGCTGTAGTTGCTATTGCTTTGTTTACTCCAGCTTCTCAGCCTATTATATATCCTGAGCAGATTGAAACTCCATCTACTACTCAGATTGACGCTGTTAAAGCAGATTTGGTTACCGCATTTACTCCAAGTACTCCTCCTGCCGGAACAACTATGGGCGAAACGACTGCTGTTGTTAATAATGACGGTACTGTTACATTAACTACTCCTTTAACTTTGACAACTTCTACTGTTGATCCTATCCAAGTGACTTATTCGTATAAATCAGGTTTTGAGTTAGTTAATGAACCTGCTGTTGTAACTAAAGCAGTAACAGGAAGAGACGAGTTTATAGCTAATGTGTCGAAATATTTAAATCTGCCTTTTAGTCTGTCTGAAAAAACGGAAAAAGCTCTTTTAGATGGAGGAGGAAAATCTATCATAGGTTTTAGAGTCATATCTAATGTTAATGTAAAGACTTTTGTTTTTAAGATTCTTGAAGAATCATGGTCAGGAGATGTAACTTGGATGGATAACACTAGAGTTGAACCTATTTTTGATACTCATGATAGCCATGATAGCCATGATAATCATGGAGGTACCACAAATGCAGGTGGTGGTAGTGCTGGTTCAGAATAAAGAATCTCGATGTATAGTTGAAATGAAAGTAGCAAAGATGGCGAAATGAAGAATAAATTATTTATAGTTTTTTGTCTATTGTTTTACTGTTGTGCACTTTCTGCTCAATTGACGTATGGGGTTACCGGACTATTACATGCTCCGTCTGCTGAGATGCAGAGAGATAAGACTATCATGATAGGGGGCAACTTTATGAATAAAGAGTTAACTCCTTCCACTTGGTCATATCATACATATAATTATTTTGCTAATGTAACAATTTTCCCTTGGTTAGAGGTTGCGTATACATGTACGTTATTTAAATCTCAAACAGTAGGAATTGATTGGAAAGTAGGCAAAGATAAATTCACGAATCAAGATCGATATTTTTCATTGAGGATGCGTGTGTTGAAAGAAGAACAATTTTGGAAATATATGCCGGCGGTAGTTGTTGGTTCTTCTGATCCTTTTACGGAATCGGGCGGAGGACAAGTCGCTTCTGCGGATGGAAATGGTTATTTTAATCGTTTTTTCATAGCAGCTACTAAGCATATAACTTTTGAGAAAAATATATTAGGCTTGCATTTATCTTATCTCTATAATAAGAGAGATGATTATTCGTTAAATGGTTTTGCTGGCGGAATAACTTTTTCTCCTTCAATGTTGCCCAATTTTAATATCATAGCAGATTATGATTCAAAAGATCTTGCAGTAGGCGGAAACTGTTTGTTTTTCAATCATTTACTAGTTCAGGTAGAAATGCAAAGAATGGAATATTTTACCGGAGGTCTTACTTACAAGTTTTATTTGAAGTAGACATTAAGTAATGGTGAAAGCAAAGAATAATGAGTTGAAATATAAAAAAAGAATACAATGAAAAGTAAATTAGTAATATTATCTTTATTGTTGGCTGGTGCATCGGTTGCTATGGCTCAAAATGAAGGTGCTAAAGAAAAGTTCTATTCTGAGAAGTTTAAGGACAATATCTTTATCAGTGCTGGAGTAGGAGCTCAACTGAATGTAAATCCAGACAATTTTGATTATGGCTTTGGACATGCCATAACTCCACTGATTCATATTTCCGTGGGTAAATTGTTTAATCCTGTATGGGGTGTTCGTGCCCAGTTTGCGGGCATGTGGTCTACTCTATATTCTAAATATGGAATGACTAATGGATATAATGAAATTAAGAATAAAAACTATATGACCTTACATGCTGATGGCTTGATGAACCTTACAAATCTATTTGCAGGATATAAGGAAGATCGTTTGTTCTCTTTATCAGCTTTTGCAGGCCCGGGGCTAACTTTTGCAAAAGCTTTTGGTAACCAGAAAGATATAAATGCTTTAATAAATGGATCTGTAGGTGTGATAGGGCAGTTTAATCTTAATGAGTATTTTGATTTGAATTTGGAAGCTAGAGGAGAAGTTTCTCCATCTATCTTTGGAAGCAAGAGTAATGCTTATACTGATGGTGCTGTTTCTCTGACAGCAGGATTATCTTACACATTTGGAGGCAAGAATTTTGCTTCTTGTGGAGGAGAGGATCTTGACCAATCGGCTATTAATGATGAAGTTAACAGATATAGAAGGGAATTGGCTGATGCTCAATCTGATCTAGCTAAAGCAAAAAAAGATCTTGCTAATGTGAAACCTGTTACCAAAGAGGTTGTTAAAGAGGTGGCTGTTGCAGGTCCCCGCGCAATATTCTTTGAAATAGGAAAAGCTAAAATTAGCGGTAGAGGTATGGTCAATGTTCAGTTGGCGGCTAAGCTTATTAAAGCTAACCCTGGTAAGAGGTATAAAATTGCCGGCTATGCAGATAAAGCTACAGGGAGTGCTAAGTTGAACCAAAGATTAAGTGAAAAGCGTGCTCAAGCTGTTTACGATGCTCTTCTTAAAGAGGGTGTTAATTCAGATCAATTGGAGTTGATCGGCTTTGGCGGTACAGAGAATATGTTTAATAAGAACTATTTAAACCGTGTTGTGATCTTAGAGTAACTAAGTAATAAATCCATAGATTGAAAAAACGATATGCTTTTTGAGCATATCGTTTTTTTTGATTTTTCATTTCTATTTTTTTATAAAGTATTTTTTGAAGTAACAGTTTTCATAAATATAATGTGACTTCCTCTGCCTCGTTTACAAAGAATCCCCTTTTTTTCTAATGTCTTCAGCTCTTCTAATGCTTTGTTTTTTAATAATCCGGTGAGTTGTGTATACTCGCTACGAGTGATAAATGTATTTTTATCTAGAAATTCTTTTAATTGTCTTCTACGCTTTTCTTCACTACTTTGCAATGACTTTTTAAATCCATATTGGGCTCGTTCCAATGGGGCATAAATGTTTTGCCGCATCTTCTTGCTAGCACGAAAGTTTATATTATCAAAATAGATAGACGTAGATCGGATCTCTTTTTTATCATCTACTCCACGGCCTTTAACTCTTGCTGAAAAGTATCCTAAGTCACCTATTTCTACAGTGAACCCGTCTTTAAGATATTCTGCCGTGATATGCGTTAATTCGGTGATTGCTCCTTTTAAATCTCCAGGAGTGAGAGAGCAAGCTTCTGATATTCTTGCTATGAGTTTATCAGTGGAAATAGTACCGCTTGATACGATACGCGGGTAAAGTTTTTGTTTCTTGCCATCTCCCTTAGGGTTAGGCTTTTCTACAAGATCATACATTGCTGACATAGTCTCTACTTTTAATATAGTTAGTTTGTGCTTAGGTTATCTGTGCTTGGCGGGTATCTTAAGCGTTTATTATCTAGAGAATAGTTGGTCATTCAGTTGGGAACTGTCAGTAACATAGTTGGATGATGTTGATCCTTCAGCTGTGTGACGGAGATACTTCATTTGCATGACGGACTCTATTCTTTGATAAAGGTAGTTGTTTTTTATGAAGAATGCAATTAATAACCGTTATCAGGTAGCATTATGACTGAGAGGATTTTGTATGATGTGCTCTTTTATAATATTAATATTAAATAATATAAAAAAATGTACTAATTTTTAGATAATGCTTTTATCTTTTGATGTATATTTATGATTTTTTTTAGTTTTTTCTTATTTTTGGAGTCTTATTACACTTTCTCTGGGATTAGCGATTGGTGATAATAGTATAAAGCAAGTAAACAAGTAAACAAATAAAAACAATTTCATTCCCTTGTATATCAAAAAATATTACGTTAACACACACTTTAATTGTATTTTATCTTCCAAATATAAGTGTTTTATTTATGTTTTTAATTAAGAAATAAACATAGATGAAATATGGAAGAGGATAAATACCATTGGTGCAAGCAAAAAAAACAAATGGAAGTATTAAGCATTTTTGTTGAATGCCTGAAGAGTGAATTACTCGATTCAGGTCGTCATGCCACTGCTCGTTCTTATGAGAGCGCATTGAAGCGATTGGTTTCATTTACCGGGAACCAGAAAACAACTTTTACCGAACTAACTCCGTTCCTACTTAAGCAGTATGAAGAACATCTTTATTCCCAGGGGTGCAGACGCAATACGGTTTCCTTGTACATGAGGATGCTGCGTTCTATCTGTAATCAGGCTTCTCGCAGAGGGATAACCAATTTGCCGGGGGGACTTTTTGAAGAGGTGTTTACCGGCACCGAGAGCTGTCAAAAGCGTGCCGTAAATCCGGAAGTTATTCGTAAGCTTTGCGCGTTGGATCTAGCTTCGTCCTCAGCTTCGCTTGCTTTCTCACGCGACATGTTCCTTCTTTCGTTCTACCTTCGCGGTATCCCTTTTGTGGACCTGGCTCATCTTCGCAAGAGCGATCTTCAAAAGAATACGCTCACTTATCGGCGTAGTAAAACGGGACACGAACTAACCGTAAGCCTGGAGCCTTGTGCGATGAATCTTTTTCGCAAATATGCTCCTTTAGTTAAGAACTCTCCTTACCTGCTACCCATTATCACCCAGATCGGCGAAAATGAGTACGGGCAGTACCAAAGCGCCTTACGGCTCTACAACTATCATCTGCATCAGCTTTCTAAGAAGTTGGGGCTAAAAGAGCATCTTACTTCTTACGTTGCCCGCCATTCTTGGGCCACAGCTGCTTATCGGGAAGGAATCCCTGTTGCCGTTATCAGTGAATCTTTAGGCCACAGCTCTGAGAAAGTAACCTATAACTATCTCGCTTCTTTTGACAATCGTACACTCAAGCGAGCTAATAAAAAAGTGATTGCTCTGGTTCTGCCAACAAGCAGAGAGGGTAATTTTTCAGCCTCAGACATTCCTATTCGGCGGGGGAATGGTAAATGGACAAAGAGATTGACCTGAGAAAAATAGAATGGCTTTCTATTAGATGAAAAACAGCATTTTATACTTAAAAATCTTTCTTCTAAAGATTAAAAAACAAACAATAAACGCTTGTATTAAAGGAATCTAGCTGTTTTCGTTTTTTCTGTTACTTCATAGGTAACGGAAATCATATTATTCGGCAAATATTGAAATATTTTATATAACAAACAAATAAATTAAGAGATTATTTCATGTTTTCGTAAAAGAATTCTATTCATTTGATTATTTTTTAATTTTTCAGATACCTTTGGACCTCTTAAATAGTTCATTATCTTATATCACAACATTAATAGATCTATTGATGAATTTATTTATACATTTCAATGAATAATTCATAAAGCGAATTCAACATTATTAAGAAAATAAAACATTTGAATAGTTCGGTTTTAGCTTTTTCGTCTGCATTTAGCATAAAATCAGAGTAGAGAAAGTTTTATCTATCATTGATTTCTTTCCGTTATATGTACTTTCTGTTTATTTATTAAACAGGATAGGAAATGTGCGCACTTGTCCCATCTGTTCTTTCGGTTATAAAGAACAGAATCCTGCAAAATATTAATATTGAAAATATTTTGACTATCACCCATCTTTTTAATTTCTTTTTCATCCTCTGTTTCTTATTCTACTTCCGTTACCTATGAAGTAACAGAAAAAGGATTAAAACAAACAGAAAACAAGTATAAAAATAGGATTATGTTAAGCTTAAAAGTAATCAAAGCCGTGTCTTTGCTCAAAGACATTCATTATGGTCTCTCTGCATCAGAGAGTAGGCGCGAGCATGGACTTTCTTCAACAGAGGTACGCATGCTATTGGACAAGTTCCTCTCTTTTGGGCTTATACGTCTTAAGCCGGGATGCAAATGTGGTATAAAGCTAAGTTCTTATGAACTTTGCTATCCTCTTAATCAGATTTCTCTTTGTGATATTGCTGTTGCCACGGGTGGAGGTATCGAACTTTCGTCAATAGAAGATAGTGAGGAGATTTATAAGAGCTACGGTCTTGCCGGTCGTCGTCTGGGGGTATTAAACCAGATGGCCTGTCGTTATCTGGCTGATATCCATCTGACTGATGTCTTTTTAAGTGAACAACGCTAATACGTTATGATCAAACGAATAACAACACTCATGCTGCTATGCTCATTTTTTGGCTTGACTTCTACTGTTTGGAGTCAATCTCTGGCTGTGAAGAGCGACCTTCTTTCAAATGCGTTCTTTTCTCCCAATGTGAGTTTCGAGCAATCTTTGGGCGGTCGTTTTAGTGTGGATGTTTCGCTGCATTACAACCCCTTTGGTTCCAAAGAGAGTCTGAAACGTTGGAAGCATTGGCTGGTGCAACCCGAGTTGCGTTTATGGGCTTGTCATCCTTTTAGCGGGCATTTTTTGGGGATACATTTATTGGCGGGTGAGTATAACATTGCTGATACGGATCTTCCCGCCGGATTATATAAAGGCACGAAGAGTTGGCGTTATGAAGGTTCAGTGATGGGTGCAGGTCTCTCTTACGGTTACCAGTGGATACTCTCTCCTCGTTGGGGGTTGGAAGCCACTTTTGGATTGGGATACGTTCGGGCAAGTTATGACCGTTACCGTTGCGCTCATTGCGGAGAAAAGCTTAGCAGCGGTCATAAGAATTATTTAGGTCCTACCAAAGCAGCCGTTTCCGTAGTATACATGCTTTGGTAAAATAGGTAAGAGCTTTTATCCAAAAGAAAATGGATTATTAAAATATAAAATACCCTGACTATAAAGAGTAAGGCTTTAGGCAGAGAAAGAAGAGTGAAAGAAAGAGGAAAAGGGGAATAGGATAATAAAAAGAATAAGAAAAAAACAAAGAAAACAAGATAGAAATAACGATAGTCAATCTATAATGAAAAAGAGTCTTATAATATTGTTTTTGTTGGCGCAACAGATGGTTGTTCCGGCTTTTGCTCAGGAGGTGTACAAAGGAGAGATCTCCCTTACGGGTAAAGAGGTTTATGTTTCAGAAGGTAATCTTCATGTGCGTATGAATGTGAACTACGAAGGTTTGAAGCTTGCCTCCAATGAGTCATTAACCCTGACCCCCCTGTTAAAAAGCCCCGAACACTCTTTGGAACTTCCTTCCATTCTTGTCAACGGCATCCAAAAGCAAAAAGTGTATCACCGGCAAGAGGTTTTAGCCGGGAAAAAATATTCCAAGAATAATTCCCGTGTGAATGCTCCTGCCGTGGTGGTCAAGAATGATCCAAAAAGTAGCAGACAATTCTCTTACAAAGTTCAAATTCCTTATCGGGAATGGATGAAGAATGCGGTATTGCTTATGAGCAGTCGTGAGTGCGGCTGCAACGGTAAGCCTGCTCGTGAGTTTGAAGATAAAATTGCCGATGCCATCACCCTGCCTAAGGCTCGTACTTCCCAAATCAAAGAAAACATTGATACTCGCTACCTAAGCCTAGTGAATATCGTTGCCCCTGCCGCTGAAGACGATACCCTCTCTATGCTTAAAGGAGTGATCTCTTTTGATGGGGATAACCAACTGGACCGACTTTCTACCGAGAAACAGAATTATGAGATTTATTATCGTTTGCGTGAAGCGGTTCGTGGCTTGCAGCAACAAAACGGGGTGAGCGTGACCAAACTAAGCTTGAGAGGTTATGGTGCTCCAATAGGGCATTTGCACAAAAATGAGAAGCAGGCTTCTCTGCGCGCACTCTCACTCAAGGATTACTTGCGTGAAAATCGTGTGGCAGGCAAAACACCCATCGAGGTAAGTTGGACTGCTGAAGATTGGGATTCGATCCGTTCATTGGTGCAATCCTCTGACATGAATTTGCGTGAAGCGGTAAGCGACATCATCAACAGCGTTGAGCTGACCAAAGGCAGAGAGAGAATGTTGATGGAGCTTGGCGATGGGTTACCATATCGTTATTTGCAATCCAATATATTCCCCAAAGTTAAACGCCTGAGTTATGCGATCAGCTACACCCGTAAAGGAGTGGACACAGCTCAGGGGCGTCGTCTCTTCGAGACCGGTTCCCACTCTTTGAGTCTCTCGGAGTTTTTTGCTGTTGCAATGAGCTATCCCAAAGGCTCCACGGAGTATAATGACGCGATGGATCTGACAGCTCGTCTCTTCCCCGACAGTCCACAAGCAGCGATTAATGCCGCGGCAGTAGCTCTTAGCAAACGAGATACAAAGAAAGCTCATGCTTATCTGGATAAATATGCTACACTTCCTGCTGCTTACAATAACTTAGGTATTCTTTACCTGCTCGAAGGCAACCGTGACAAAGCAGAGATTTATTTGCTGATGGCGGCAGCAGCAGGAGTGAAAGAAGCGCAACAGGCATTGGATGAATTGAAAAAGAAATAACTGAAAAAAAAGTAAATAGAAAATCGAAAAAAATAAGAACAAATAGACAAAAAAGAATCTTATGAAAACAAATGATATAACAAACAGGAAAGCAAGTATTATGCCAGAGATGAGAGAGAAGCAGCAACTAAAATCTTCGTCTTTTATTCAGAAAAGAAGAAACAGACCTTTTCAGACTCTACCGTTCTTATTTGTGCTTACTCTCTGCTCATTGCTTTGGTCTTGTTCGTCAGATAAAAGTGAACTAGGCACTGTAACTGATAAGACAGCCTCTTTGAAATTAACCCTCGAAGGCAGTTCAGAAGCAAAAACTGCAGGTGTGTCTGCACAAACAAGAGCTTCGGGCAGCACTTTACCTACGGCGGAGGATAATATAAAGACACTTGCCGTAGGGGTTTTCAATGCTGACGGTAGTGTGAATACCATTGCCGAACCTAGCATTTCCGGCAGCACAATCTCGACTATTAATTGCACTGAAGGCACGTGTGATGTTGTTGTGGTAGCCAATGCTCCCTCAGGTACTTTTGCTGGAGCAGCCACCAAAGAGGCTTTTCTTGCCCGGACGGTATCTTTGGGAGTAACAGCCCTGGGCGGAGTACAGAGCTCGGATAACCTGCCCATGTCGGGACAAACCACTGGAGTGGTTTTACAACCAGGAGTCACCACCAACGCTTCAGTCACCCTGAGCCGCTTGGTAGCCCGGGTCTCAGTATCAAACATCAAAACCGCTTTCGATGCAGGTGGTCAATATAACAATGCCACTTTCAAGACCGACAAGATATTCCTATATAATGCTTCCGGTGTTTCTAAAGTGGCTACAGGAGATGCTACTACTACCATGCCAACCTCTCCTGCATGGCTTAATGGCGGAACAGTGAGCGCAGGAACATGGACAACCGGCACAGATTATCTGCTTGATGAGCTTTCCACACCTTCGGCTTCGGTCACTACCCCTCACTGGTTTTATACCTTTGCCAACAACAGCACTACCAACCCTACAAAACTGGTAATCTCGGGACTTTTTGATACGGACGGCAGCGGGACGACTTACAGCGAAAAGCGGGTTTATTATCCTATTGTTGTAAATAAGGCACAAACGGGTACGAATATCGAAGGCACAGGAGGAGGTACTTCCACCATTGCCCGCAACAGGGATTATGCCATCACCGCTACGATCAAAGGTATCGGTGCCGATTCTCCCGATGAGGATATTGAGCCGGTAAGCATGCAGCTTTCTGTGAGCGTGGATGAATGGGAACTCACTTTCCTGCAGGATGTGATAATCTATTAATTAGGAAGAATAATCTGATAACAAAAAACAAAGGTTGAAAACCAAACCAATACATATAAGCTCTATTTTGCCAGAAGGGATTGTGCTTTTAGCCTGTCTTATCTGCATTGCTCTGCTTCCAAGCGGGTGTGTGCGAGAGGATGTAAACGGTTGTGTGCAATACAGCCTCTCGGTCAAGGTGGTGGATACGGAAGGCAATGACATTACCACTTCGGGAACAGTAACTTCGGTAAAGCTTTACCTGTTTGATCAGAAGGGTTTTGTGCGAATTATTCCTGAGGGCACTTCCACCGATTTTCTTTTGGGTGAGGAGTATGGAAAGAGTGTGACCCTGGTAGCCTGGGGGAATCTCAAAATGGACAGTTTGCAGCTCTCCGGACTCACTGTGGGCACCTCTCTTAAAGATGCCCGGGTACAGTTACTTCAACGGGTGAACGGTAACAACCTGCCCTCTACGGATCTATTTTACAGTCGTGTAGAGTTCTCCGGAAACGAGGATGCTACCACCAGGGGGATGAACGAGAGTACTGCTACGCTGGTGTTGGAACGCATGTCGGCAGCTGTAAGCATCAAGACCTATTCTTTGAGCGACTATTTCGGTCAGGCTCAGCAGGGAGAAGCTTATCGGATTGTGGTTCGCGGAGCGGGCAATGCCCTTAATTTTCTGGGTAACCCCACCGGAGGGGATGCGGGTTATGAACCGGATATTCAAACCTCGTCTCTGGGAGACCTTTATGCTCCTGCTTTCAGGGTCTTTCCCACCGAATCAAACGCGGCTCTGTCTATCGACCTGTATAAGGGAGAAGAGAAGATTTTCACCACTTCCACTGATGATCAGGGGGACCCCTTGCAGGCTCCGGCAGGAAAACAGATTGATGTGAACATCGACTTTAGTCATGCGAGAGTCAAAGTCTCGGTTGAAATATCTGATTGGGATCAGGTTGATCAGGATACGCAAATGTAAAAGAATAGAAAGTATATAGAAACAATAAATTAAAAAAGAACGATAACATGAAAAAAGTGACTTTATTCTCATTGTCCTTACTGCTCTTGGCAGCTTGCTCTTCGGACAATGAACCGCAAAGCGGAACAAATACAACCGATCCGGTGGAAATTAAATTGAATGCAGGTATTCAAAGTATAGAAACTAGTACTAGAGGTGGTGGAGTGATTTCAGGCACATCACTGGCAAGTGCGCTTAATGTCAGCCTTGCCAGACTTGATGCTACTGATGGCACACCCCCATATCCCCAATACAGCACCTTATCTTCAGCTTTAGCAGCTACCGTTAGTACAGGCGGAACAATAGCTTTCAGTACTACACAATATTACCAGGCTAACGGATATAGTACAAAATTAGTAAGTTGGTATCCTGCGGCTACCCCCGCTTCAGGAGTGATTACTTATACATTATTAGACGGAAGCACAGACATTATGCTTAGTAGCGAAGTTTCAGGCAGTAAAACTAGTCATTTTAATGCGCTTACTTTCGCACATCAGCTTACTCAAATACAGATTAAAGCTTATGCTGAAGATGATGATGCATTAAATTTATGGGGTGATATCACTGCTGCTATAAAAATTAAATCACAGCCCTCTGTCTGTAAAATTACCTTACCTTCTACAGTCACTTTCCCAGAATCCAATGCTGAAGTGTCAATGTCCGAAACTTCAGCAACTCTAGCAGTAGGTTCTACTTCAGCAGTATCTTGCGGTTACGCAATGATTCCACCCGCAACAGGTTTGAGCATAGATGTAACTACAGTAAAGGGAGGTACCCAAACAGTTGCCTTGCCTTCTCAAGCATATGCAGCAGGTACAGCCTATGTAATCAGTTTGTTATTTAAATCTACTGGTATCAGTCCTACAGCAACTATCACAGATTGGTCATCTACAACAATTGAAACTCCTGTAGGTGTACAATAATAAAAAGGTTAAGAAAATAAATAATTAGCAAAACATTTCAAGCAACAATGTACCTGTAAACGAAATGAAGAATAAATATCTCTTGCTTTTTTTATTGATAATAGGAAGTATTGCCTGTATAGATGATAGCCAATCATCAAATAAACAGTTCATGGCGATAAATTTCACTATGCCTGGCATTGTGGCTCAGAATAACTCTTCCACTCGTTCTACATTGGATGCAGGTGCTACCATGCGTGTTTTGGTATATCAACGCGTGGGAAGTTCTGCTAATCTTTCTGTAGATACGTACATTACAGAAAACACCTATGCAGTCTCTTCTGATGGAAGTCTAAATCCGTGTATAACAGACGACAATGGAAATAAGACTTCGGATACAGGTACAGAAATGGTTCTTCGTTCGGGAGTCTATGATTTTTACGCTATAACTCCGGCTTTGAAAGTAACTCGTACGGGTGGAGCTACTGTGAATGTGCCCAACGGGCGTGATTATGCAACTTCACTAACAGAAAATATAGTTATTGATGCCAATAATAATGCACAAACGGTAGCACTCACCACGTTGGAGAGGAAATGTGTTAAATTGACTTTTAATATAGACCGAGGGGCCACTTCTGTTAAGAGTGTGATTATTGATGAATTAAAATTGGAAAATCTTTCTACTACCCCGATGGTAGGGGCAACTATAGCTTCTGATTTACCCGTCAACACAGAAAAAAATGGAGTCTTAACTCTCACTACTTCGGATTTTACTGCGGATGCTATTGACGCATGGAAAGCATCGGCTTCTGCAATTGTATTGCCCAAGAGTGCCGGCTCGCTCCAATTAACGCTAACAGCGCATTTCAATGGCCATTCTACCGCTCGTACAATGACAGTTGCCGTTCCGGATATTGTCTATGAAAAAGGGAAGGAGTATATCTATTTGTTGAAATTATATGGAGATCAGATTGTTTTAAATTTAGTTTCGCAGGGTACTTGGAATAATCCTGTCAGTCTGGATACTGAATTAGGTCTGCCAACTTCTAATTGTTATATGCTTCCTGCCGGAAGTTCGGTTGATATTCCTGTATCTCGGGCAAATGAAAGTACCCTTGCGATAGATGATGCTACATTAAGTGCTAATGGCACTTATACACAGATCTCTTCTACCACGAATTGGAAGACCAGTGTGTTGTGGGAGAGTGTTTCCGGTTTAGTCACTCTTAGCAACAGTACCGGCACAGGACCGGCTGGTTATTTTACAGTGACTGCCAATAGCCTTGCCGAGAATAGTGGCGGTAACGCTGTTATTGCTATCAAAAATAGTTCAGATTCTATACTGTGGTCCTGGCATATTTGGGTAACGGATTATGATCCGAATACAGGAGCTACTGATTTGATAACGAATGAGTTTCGTGATTATGTGTTTATGGATAGGAATCTGGGGGCTACTTCTAATCTAAAAGGAGATATAGGAACCGTTGGATTATTATATCAATGGGGGCGTAAAGACCCTTTTCCAAATAGTAGCGATTGGACAGAGACGGAACCGACTCTTTATGGAGAAGTTACAAGTGTTCAGGTTTCTAACACTTTAGGACTAACACAATCTGTCCGGCATCCAATTACATATATCAGTAATTTATTCAATTGGTTGGAGAGTGATTATCGGTATTTATGGAATACTCAAGAAGGTAAGAAAACGGTCTATGATCCTTGTCCTCAGGGGTGGCGTGTCCCACTTACTTATATGAGTGGTGGAGCAATATATTATACTCCTTGGACATATTTGCTTGTAGTGTCTAGTGAAGCGTTCTATTCTTATGATCCTTATAACTATGGGGCTACATATGAATCTTATGGTTTTTCTTTTACGAAAAATGAGGTTAATATTGCCTTCTATCCGTTTACAGGAGGACGCACGTATACTGGTGCATTATCTGATTTAATCCACGGAGGAGGTTACTTGACTGCTACTTTAAGTCGTTCTTTTAGAAGTTATTGTGTCTTTATGGATAAGGCTTCTTTTGCTTCTGGTACGACTCGTCGAAGTTATGGTTATGCTGTCCGTTGTGTTAAAGAATAGCAAAATAAGTTGAAGTCAAAGAATGTTATGATATTAAATAAAAATAGATTAAATAAAGCCCTTGCAATAAGTTTAACGCTTGTGTTACTTTTATCATGCAGTGGAGATGATTGGCAAAAGATTATCGGAAAGGGGAAAAGTGTGGAGATGCATTTTACCCTGAAGCCGGTAATGATGAAATCTTCTGCATTTTCGAGAGCAAATGTTTCGGATGAGCAAGGCACTGCATTAGCTGTTAGTATGGGAGGGCAGTTCTTTGATAAAACTCCTGATACAAAAGGATCTACAGGTGTGGATGAATCTCTTGTACATGAAGTTTGTGTTTTTCAATTTGATGGAACTGAGTCTACTTCCAAATTGATTAAAGATGAATATTACGATCCACTGCCTAGTATGGAACTTATAACCTCCCTGAGCGAAAGTTCAAGCATGCAGACGATCTACGTGGTAGCTAATCTTGGAGATATAAGAGACCGATACGCAGCTAATACTACTACTTTGCAGGAATTTCAAAACTCTCTTTATGATATGGCTACAGAGTCTTCTGTGGTTACGGGATCGGATTTGCCTATGGTAGGTAGTTATACCGGTACAGCCATGCCCGGTTTATATACGATCTCTTTAATTCGTTTGGCAGCTAAGATAACTTTTAGCTGCACAGTAAATCTTCAAAATACGAGTGATGCTTTTTCTATACAGTCTGTTCGTCTTTATTCAGTAGCAAATGTTACTCAATTAGAAAATCCTACAGGTGTTTATCCTGGCAATGCACCTGCTGATGCGGATAAATATATTGACTATGCAACTGAATCTTCTTATACTTCGGGTAATGTCATCACATGGTATGTTCCGGAGAATTTAAAAGGTACTGTTGCTTCCATTGAGGCTCAAGAAAATAAGACTAAAATTAATGCACCTGCATATAGTACTTATATTGAAGTGGAAGGTATTTACACTTTTAGCAATGGAAGAGTGGAATATGCAACTTATCGCTTTTATCCGGGCAATAACCTCACCACAGATTTCAATCTGAACCGTAATACTTCTTATGCAATATCCATGACTATTAAAGGGTTGAATGAATCGGATGCCCGGATTTCATTTCCAAAAAATCTTTCCTTGGATAATTATGGGCAGGCAGCTACGGCTAACTGTTATATTGTTAATCAGGCTGCTCAGACTTACCAATTTAATGCAACTGTAATGGGAAATGGTAAAACAACGCCGGCTGCTACTATTTCAGGAATAGATTATGGAACTGCTTTTACGCAAGAAGCTCCCGCTATTGTACCGACTACTTTGGCTCCGGCTTCAGCTTTTGTTATTTGGGAAACAGGTAATAAAGGCGATGTTATTGAAGATGGAAGCCTAAAATTAATAAATAATACTTATTTATTTTTTAAAACAGCCAACAATACTACCAATGGTAATGCTTTAATAGGTGTAAAGGATGCTAACGGTATACTTCTCTGGAGCTGGCATATTTGGAAAACAGATTATGCTCCGAATGTGTATGATGCAAATACCTATGATACTTACAGAACACGTACCATTGATACATCAACCTATCCGGGTTATAACTCTATACCTTCGCGCTCATTTAAGATGATGAAGTATAATTTGGGAACTACTGCGACTGCTGCAAATTATACTACTTCGGGAGTACCCGGGGAATTGGGGTTGTACTATCAATGGGGGCGTAAAGATCCCTTTGTGGGAGCTACAGACTGGACTACTACCACGAGTTATGGAAGTGTTCGCATAACAACGACGAATGCTTCGGGCTATGAATGGTTTGATGGGAGTGCTGCTGATGCAGAAGCAAAGCTGCCTTCAGATGTTGCCTCTGATGCTTCCGGAAGTATTTCCTATGCAATAAAGCACCCAACACATTTTATAAAATCAGAGGAAACTATTAATGATTGGATTCATGCTGTCAATCGTTCAGAACAACGAGATAATCTGTGGGGAAATCCCAATTTATCAGATAAAACACCTAATGAGGAAACAGGTAGCAAATCTATTTATGACCCTTGTCCTCCCGGATGGATGGTTACCAGAGCAGATGGTTATACAGAATTTACTGTTACAGGTATAAATGCATCTGCTACAAATGATTTTCTTGTATCAGGTTCATACGATAAAGGATGGAACTTTTATAATGATGGAACAACTTCAGGAACAACTTTTTATTGGCCATCAGTAGGTTGTCGTACTCTTTCTAATGCAGTTCTAGTGGGAATAGGGACTATAGGTTATTATTGGACATCTTCTTCATATAATTCTAATGATAGACATGCAATGGTTTTAAATTTTACTGAAGAGCGTGTTCAGCCAATGAATCTTGATGGTATTCGTTCAGGTGGTGCTCCGATACGTTGTGTTCAAGAGGAATAGAGAAAAGATACTCATGATGCGAATCACGGTTTTTTTATTTGTTTGTTTTGTTTGTAGGCCTTCGGACTAGCGTGTTCGAAGGCTTCTTGCTATTTCTCTCGTTGATAAGTTAAAGGTGTTATACCTGTCATCTTTTTAAAGAATTTGCAGAAAAAAGATGGATTAGCGAAGTTTAGTCGGTCTGAGATTTCATAGACCAATAAATTGCTATGTTTTAATAATATTTTTGCTTCCATTATAGTGGATTGGTTAATCCATTCCATGACTGTTTGATGACTTGTTTGTTTGATCACTGTATTTAGGTAGCGTGGGGTAAGATATAATCTGTCGGCATAGAAAGAGACGTTTCGCTCGGTGCTACTAAATTTGTTGACTAACGCAATAAAACGATGGAAGAGTTCTTCTTGGTGAGACAATTGGGTTTGAAGGTTTCTCATGTTATTTTTGCGAATATAGCTGATATTGAAAAGAAGTGCACTGGTAAGGTTTTGCACTACTTCTCTTCTAAAAAGACTTTCATGTACAGTGCTCCATATCAATGAAAAATATGCTTCTATTTGTTCTTGCTCTTTTGGGTTAAGCACAACCTTGACATTCTGTCTTGGAGTGATGTAATGCTCCAATGTATCATTTACTTTGGTGTATTGTATAAAATCTTTTCCAATGACAATTGCTTTCATGTCAAAATCATCGTTGTATTCTATTATCTCTACAATGGAATCTGGTGAAAAAATAGCTACATCACCTGAATGAAAATTATGCTCTATTAAATTAATAGAGGCATGCATCCAGCCACTAGTCACATAGATAATTCTACCTTCTTTCATTCTGTATGGGCGTTTGATGCCAAATAGCGAGCTGTCTAATTGTTTGAAACTGTCGACGATAGCAAAATCTGTTGTGATAAACCTGTATTCAGATTTAGCTACTATTCTATAGTCATTAACTCGCTTTAAAGTCAGCTCTATTGGTTCTTTAATATTTGCCATACTTTATTCTTGATAATTACTAGCAGCAAACTTATCTATTTTTTTTGTGTTCTGTTGATCATAAGAGGGAAAAAGGTTGTTACTTATAAATAAAAGGGTATAATTTATTGTATTCATGCTATTCTTTTATTGTTTTCTCGAACTAATAGAGCATAAATGAAAACTTTTAGATCCTTCTTGGTTTTCTAAAAGCTCTATCTTTGCAGACGAATTAGATTACTATTCAATAATAAAATGACAAAGTTATGAAACGAATCATGTTGGGAATTCTATTTGTGACAATAATCATTCCAATACGGGCTCAGGTAACTCTTGATGCGTGCCAAAAGAAAACGCGTGAGAATTATCCATTGGTGAGGCAGTATGGATTGATTGAAAGAACAAAAGAATATAATCTGAGTAATGCCTCTAAAGGGAATCTACCTCAGTTCTCACTTTCCGGTAAAGCGACATATCAAAGTGCTGTAACAAAACTAGGAGTGCAAATTCCCGGAGTATCTATAAAATCTCTTGCAAAAGATCAATATCAAGTGGTGCTGGAAATGCAACAGAACATTTGGGATGGAGGTAATATTCGCACACAAAAGGAATTAGTGAAAACAAATTCTGATGTGGATAGAGAAAAACTGAATGTAGATATGTACGCACTTACGGAGCGGGTTAATGATCTGTTTTTTGGCGTTTTAATGCTAGATGAACAATTGAAGCAAAACAAACTGCTACAAGAGCAGTTAGGAAGGACTTTTCGACAGGTATCTGCTTATGTAGATAATGGCATTGCTAATTCAGCTGATCTGGATGCAGTAAAGGTGGAACAATTGAATACTACTCAAAAACATACAGAGTTGCTTGCTTCGAAGCAGGCTTATATAAAAATGCTTTCTGTTTTTACCGGAGATGATATTGCGGATACGGCTACTTTTGAACGGCCCGAAGCAGAGGTTTCTACACCGTCGCTTACTGCTGGAATCTATCGACCTGAAATATTTTGGTTTGAAGCGCAAAACGGTCGTTTGAAAGTAAATGAGCAGGCTCTTAAAGTGCGCAATCTTCCTCGGCTGAATTTGTTTGTCCAAGGTGCCTATGGCAATCCTGGGTTGAATATGTTGAAGAATGAATTTACTCCATATTATCTCGGAGGGGTGAAACTTACGTGGAATTTTGGAGGATTGTATACTTTCCATAACGATAAGAGATTGATTGAGGCAAACAGACAACAATTGTTTAGTAATAGAGATGTGTTCCTTTTTAATACGCGTTTGCAAGCTACTCAGCAGACTACTGCAATAGAGTCGATGCGCACCTTGATGCAGAAAGATGAAGAGATCATCTCTTTGCGTGCCAATATTCGTAAAGCCGCTGAAGCCAAGGTCGCTAATGGAACTCTGACGGTAACGGATATGCTTCGGGAAATTACGTCTGAGAGTCTGGCAAAGCAGACTAAGGCTTTGCACGAAGTACAATTACTAATGGATATCTATAAATTGAAATATATAACGAATAATTAAATATGAAATCAATTGGATTTTTAGGGATTTTGTCTGCTATGGCATTATTGACTGCTTGCGGGCATGGTGATGGCGATTATGATGCTACCGGAACTTTTGAGGCTACGGAAGTTACAGTCTCGGCAGAGGCGGCTGGACGCTTGCTTCATTTTAATGCGGAAGAGGGAATATTGCTACAAGCCGGAGAGCAAGTGGGACTTATTGATACGGTGCAATTGCAATTGAAGATGTTGCAGTTGGAAGCTAGTATGAAGTCTGTACAGAGTCAGCGTCCTGATTTGAATAAGCAGGTCGCTGCTACGAAACAGCAAATAATCACGGCTGAAAGAGAGAAGAGGCGAGTGGAAAACCTCTTGAAAGCAGGAGCTGCTAACCAGAAACAATTGGATGATAGAAATTCGGAGTTAGCTGTGCTACGCAATCAACTCAGTGCCCAAATATCTTCTTTACAAAAAAGTCAACAAAGTCTTACGGAACAAGGTTCTTCGGTTGGTATACAGGTGGCTCAAATAGCCGATCAATTGGATAAATGTCATATTAAATCACCTATTACTGGCACCGTATTAGCTAAGTATGCAGAGGCAGGTGAATTGGCCACTATCGGTAAACCATTATATAAAATAGCTGATATGGACAATATTTATCTGAGAGCTTATATTACTTCGGCTCAGCTGGCAGAAGTGAAGTTAGGTGACAAGGTGACTGTGTTTTCTGATTATGGTGATGATATACGTAAGGAATATAAAGGAGTAATTACTTGGATTTCTGCGCATTCTGAATTTACTCCGAAAACGATTCAGACAAAGGATGAACGTGCTACGTTGGTATATGCTGTTAAAGTAGCGATGAAGAATGATGGAAATCTGAAAATAGGAATGTACGGTGGTTTGAAATTAAAAGAATGATGAATGCAATAGAAGTAGATCATATCGTAAAAAGTTATGGAACGGTAGATGCATTGCGTGGAGTTTCTTTCACTGTAGGTAAAGGTGAATTATTTGGTATTATCGGGCCTGATGGTGCAGGGAAAAGCTCACTCTTCCGATTGTTGACAACTGTATTGCTTCCTAACAGTGGAAAAGCAATGGTCGACGGTTTTGATATTGTGAAAGATTATAAGGCAATTCGTAAAAGAGTGGGCTATATGCCGGGACGTTTTTCCCTCTATCAAGATCTTTCGGTAGAAGAGAATTTAGACTTTTTTGCGACTGTTTTTCAAACTACGGTGAAAGAAAATTATCACCTTATTGAAGATATATACAAACAGATCGCTCCTTTTAAGAAAAGAAAAGCTGGCGCCCTTTCGGGTGGAATGAAACAGAAGTTAGCTTTATGCTGCGCATTGGTTCATAAACCAAGTGTCCTGTTTCTGGATGAACCGACTACAGGGGTTGATCCTGTGTCTCGAAAAGAATTTTGGGAAATGCTGAAGCGACTGAAAGTACAAGGTATCACTATTTTGGTTTCCACTCCTTATATGGATGAGGCTACTTTGTGTGACCGTATTGCTCTTATTCAGGATGGACAGTTTTTGAAGATTAATACGCCACAACAAATTATCGATGATTTCGGGGAGACGTTATGGGCTGTTCATGCTCAGAATATGTATCGTTTGCTCAATGATTTGAGAGAACATCCACAGGTCACCAGTTGCTTTGCTTTCGGAGATGTACACCACATTACGATTAAGGAAGGGATGGATATAAAACAGTTGGTAACTGAACTTGCGGAGCGAGGGCATAAAGAAATCGAGATAAAAGCCATTGAGGCAACAATTGAAGATTGTTATATGAAATTAGCAGTATCTCATGAATGAAAAAGATATAGTAATAGAGACAGAAAATCTCACAAAACGTTTCGGCTCTTTCACAGCAGTAGATCATCTTTCTTTTAAAGTACATAAGGGAGAAATATTTGGCTTTCTAGGAGCTAATGGAGCTGGTAAAACAACCGCTATGCGTATGCTGTGCGGATTAAGTAAACCAACGTCGGGAAAAGGGATGGTGGCCGGTTTCGATATTCATAAACAATCTGAAGAGGTTAAAAGGAATATTGGTTATATGAGCCAAAAATTTTCTCTTTATGAAGACCTGAAAGTATGGGAGAACATCCGATTGTTTGCCGGTATCTATGGAATGCATGAGAAGGATATAGAAGAAAAAACGGAAGCATTACTTCAGCGATTGGAATTCAGCGAAGAGCGGGAAACTTTAGTCAAGCGTTTGCCATTGGGCTGGAAACAGAAGTTGGCTTTTTCTGTTTCTATTTTTCACGAACCAAAGATTGTCTTTCTGGATGAACCGACAGGAGGAGTAGACCCTGCCACAAGAAGACAATTCTGGGAATTGATTTATCAGGCGGCAAATAGAGGAATTACTGTTTTTGTGACTACGCATTATATGGATGAAGCAGAATATTGTAATAGGGTTTCGATTATGGTAGACGGGCGCATTGATGCTTTAGATACACCTCGCAATCTGAAGCATCAGTTCCAAACAGATAATATGGATGGTGTCTTTCAACAATTGGCTCGAAAAGCCATACGTAAAGCAGATTAAGCTATGAAACAATTTAGAATATTTGTAAAGAAAGAGTTTTTACATATTTTTCGTGATCGGCGTACGATGATGATTCTTTTAGGAATGCCTATTATTGAAATCATTCTCTTTGGCTTCGCTATCAGTACGGAAGTTAAGAATGTGCGAGTAGGAGTATTAGATCCTTCTGGAGATGTGATTAGTCGAAAAATTATAGATCGAGTTGATGCTAGCGAATATTTTACCTTGACCGATAATCTGCATACACCTCAGGAAATGGAAGAAGCTTTCCGGCAAGGTGAGATTGATTTGGCTATTGTTTTCAGTCCTCGTTTTTTTGACAATCTCTACACTGGGGATGCTAAAATACAACTTGTAGCAGATGCCTCTGATCCGAATATGGCTGTTACTCGTTCTGGTTATGCCTCAGGGATTATTGTGGCTGCCGAGCAAGAGTTACTACCTCCTGGAGCAACACCTGCTACTATTGTTTCTGATGTGCGGTTGCTCTATAATCCGCAAATGAAAAGCGCTTATAATTTTGTGCCTGGAGTGATGGGACTAATTTTGATGTTGATTTGTGCGATGATGACTTCGATTTCCATTGTGCGTGAAAAAGAAATTGGTACCATGGAAGTATTATTAGTGTCTCCGATGAGATCTTTGCTGATTATTTTATCAAAAGCGGTACCTTATTTTGTGCTCTCTTGCATTAACTTAAGTACCATCTTGTTGCTCTCTGTTTATGTGCTTCACGTGCCTATAGCCGGAAGCTTAATTTCGTTAGTCGCGGTTTCGTTACTTTTTATTTTTGTTTCCTTGCTGCTTGGGTTATTTATCTCTACCATTACTCATACGCAGATTGCTGCTATGTTGGTATCCGGATTAATGTTGATGATGCCTACAATGCTACTTTCGGGTATGGTCTTTCCAATAGATGGTATGCCTACCATTTTGCAGGTTATTTCAACGTTTATTCCTGCCAGATGGTATATTGACATTGTAAGGAAGGTTATGATTGAAGGGGTAAGTATTGTATTGGTCGCTAAGGAAATCGCTATTTTGTCTTTGATGGCTTTAGTACTGATCATTGTGAGTTTAAAGAAGTTCAAAATCAGGTTGGAGTAAATATAGAATAAGTATGATAAAGTTTCTTATAGAAAAAGAATTTAAACAGTTACTGCGCAACTCTTTCTTGCCAAGATTGATCATTGGATATCCATGCATGATTATGATTCTCATGCCATGGGCAGCGAATCTGGAAATCAAAAATATCTCCGTAGATGTAGTAGATCATGATCATTCTCCTCTTTCTCAAAAGTTAGTGCAAAAAATAGATGCTTCAAGTTATTTTCGCTTGACAGCTGCTTCAGCTTCTTATGAGGATGCTTTGGAAATGGTTGAAACAGGTGAAGTGGATGTTATAGTAGAAATACCAAGGTATTTTGAACGCGACTGGATGAGGGGTGGTCAGCCCCATGTTTTGATTGCTGCTAATGCGGTCAACGGTACTAAAGGAGGCTTGGGAAGTTCGTACTTAACAGCTATTCTAAATGAATATACCGCAGATTTGCATGCTGAGCATCCAAAATCTAGAACTCGTGCAATTATATTAGATGGAAACCAGTCATTGAGCACGGCTCGGGCATCAGCTATTCCTACAATGAGGATTGCTACGAAGAATTTGTATAACCCTCATTTGAATTATAAATTATTCATGGTTCCGGCATTGATGGTTATGTTATTAACTATCCTTTGTGGTTTTCTGCCTGCATTAAATATTGTAAGTGAAAAGGAGACAGGAACTATTGAGCAGATGAATGTGACCCCTGTGGGTAAATTTATTTTTATTTTGGCAAAGCTGATTCCATATTGGACGATTGGTTTTCTAGTTCTTACTATTTGTTTTGGTTTGGCATGGTTGTTGTATGGTATATTACCGTTAGGGCATTTCTATGTGATTTACCTTTTTGCTTCTTTATTTGTGTTAGTAATGTCTGGCTTTGGGTTAGTTATATCAAATCATTCAGACACTATGCAGCAGGCTATGTTTGTTATGTTTTTCTTTTTAATTATATTGATGTTGATGAGTGGGCTCTTTACCCCAGTAAGAAGTATGCCACAGTGGGCTCAAATGATTACAATTTTTAATCCTTTGAAATATTTCGTTGATATGATGCGTATGGTTTATCTAAAAGGGAGTGGGGTTAGTGAGCTGTTTTTGCCATTGGGTGCTTTGAGTGCTTTTGCTTTTGTGTTTAATGTATGGGCAGTACGTAGTTATCGTAAAAATTCATAAATAAGGATGGAGATGAATGAAAAAAAAACAATCTTTCGTTTGAAAATGTGGCATTTTTCTTTTTTGCTACTATTCTTTTTTTTCTTAACGTGTTGGCTTTCAGAGCGCGAGATAGAAACTATACCTGCGGTGGAAAGAAAATTGAATGCTCCGATATTGCAGGATTCCATCTCAAATGAGAGATTAAGCTTTGTATTCTTTTATAAAGATGATTCTGATATCTGTAAGAAAGTAAGGCATAATTTTTATCTATTGTCAGCTCAAAAAGCCAATAAGGCAAATTTTATTGAACTTAATGCCGATGAATATCCTGAGTACTGTGCTAAATGGAATATCTCTGGAGTTCCTAATATCGTTGTTTTAAGAGATAATGAAGAATGTTGCCGTATAATGGGACTTGTTTCGTTAAAGAATATGTTGCTTATTTGCGATAGGTATTTGTAGTACTGATGTTTTATTAATGTTGGAGATGATAAAAAGTTTTTTTATGTTTTTAAGAGAGAACGTTATTGTTCTATTTGGAATGTTTCTGGGAGTTCTAGCCGGTTACTTCTATTGGTTGCGTTTCGGCATTTATTGGGGAAGTTATCCACTTTCGTCAGAATGCTGGACCAATTGTGTTTATGGGTGCTTAGTGGGTGGTTTTATCTCTTGTTTTGTTAAAGGAGATAATTAGTTTGGCCATTCGTATTAAGCTTGCTAAACTAATTTAACTTGGATAGCAAATACTACTCATGAAATGATACTAAAAAAGGAGGAGATACTTGTGAAAGTATCTCCTCCTTCATTGTCGGCTAGTAATTCATCATTTACGTTTATTAGTCACCTTCCATGCAATTTTGAATACAGTTTGTTTTACTGTACTTCAATAAGCTTTTGCGCTTTCTTGGTTTCTTCTTCCGACAATTTAGGTATCTCAATGCTCAAAACACCTTGTTCTACTTTAGCAGTAATCTTATCTTTGTCTACATTGTCGGGCAAAACCATTGTTTGTTGGAATTTTGCATATGAGAATTCACGGCGTAAATACTTGCCTTCCTTTTTTTCCTCTTTATTTTCTTTTTTCTTCTCCATTGCAATGACAAGGTTTGCATCTTCATCCAAACGAATATTGAAATCATCTTTAGTCATACCCGGAGCGGCAACTTCTACTTTGAAACTTTGATCCGATTCTATTACGTTAATTGCTGGAGCGGTAGTGTTAGCTCTTTCTAACCATTCGTTATCAAAGAAATCATTAAAGATACTTGGTAACCAATTTTGAGATTTTATTACAGGCATCATAATTATAGTCTCCTATCTTTAAGTTAAACATTTATATTATACTGAGTTTCAGAAGTTACTATTTGATCTTTTTATTTTCTATTAAGTTCTGTTTTGCTTCTTAAACTCATCTATTGAATGGCAAATATTGTACCAAAAAAGAATAATGTCATTCTGTCATTGATTTTTAGAATTATTGACTTATTGCTTGCTTTTTGTCTCATTTATTATTTAAAATAAATAAAAAAGATGACAATTTTTCCAGTAATGACAAGGTCTAATCGTTACAATTAATCTCTAGGTAAATAACTTATAATGTAATGTTCCGTTTCATTATAAGTTATTTCAATTACATTATAAGTTATGTTGATATCCTATAATGTAATGGTGCCTACTTGATGTAATGCCTCATTTCTTTTTATAAGTTGATTAAAATCGCTCTTTTATATCCCTTTTAAGTCATCTGTTTAGATGAAAATGCAGCCTTTTTATATGTTTTTATTCCCTGTCAACCAAAAAAACTTATTAAATTTGCAAGTCGTTTTTGAAAACAATAAAATCTTAATGATATGAATATCTCTTATAATTGGCTGAAAGAGTATGTTGACTTTGACTTAACCCCTGATGAAGTGGCGGCTGCGCTTACTTCAATCGGATTGGAAACAGGAGGGGTGGAAGAGGTACAAACCATAAAAGGAGGACTGGAAGGCCTTGTTATTGGTGAAGTATTGACATGCATCGAACATCCCAATTCTGATCACTTACACATTACTACCGTAAATTTAGGTAACGACGAACCTACACAGATTGTATGTGGTGCTCCTAATGTTGCTGCCGGACAAAAAGTGGTTGTAGCCACTTTGGGTACTAAACTTTATGATGGCGATGAGTGCTTTACAATCAAAAAATCAAAAATACGTGGTGTGGAATCTATCGGCATGATTTGTGCTGAAGATGAGATTGGTATTGGAACTTCACACGATGGTATTATCGTGCTTCCGGAGGATGCAATTCCAGGTACTCTTGCTAAAGAATATTATAATATTAAGAGTGATTATGTGCTTGAAGTGGATATTACTCCTAATCGTGCGGATGCTTGTTCTCACTATGGGGTAGCTCGCGACTTATATGCGTATCTGCTTCAAAATGGGTATAAAACCTCTCTTGCACGCCCTTCTGTTGATGCGTTTGCGGTTGAAAATAGTGATTTAGATATTAAAGTAACGGTAGAGAATACGGAAGCTTGTTCTCGTTATGCAGGTGTATCTGTTAAAGGAGTAACGGTAAAGGAAAGTCCGGATTGGTTGCAAGATAAACTTCGTCTTATAGGTATTCGCCCTATTAATAATGTGGTGGATATTACTAATTATATCGTTCATGCTTTTGGTCAACCTTTGCATTGCTTTGACGCAGCAAAGATTGAAGGAGCAGAGGTAATTGTGAAAACAATGCCTGAAGGAACGCCTTTTGTCACTCTTGACGAGGTAGAACGTAAGCTTTCTGAACGTGATCTGATGATTTGTAATGCTAAAGAGCCTATGTGTATTGCCGGAGTGTTTGGCGGTATGGATTCCGGTTCAACGGAAACAACCACTGATGTCTTTTTGGAAAGTGCCTATTTTCATCCTACATGGGTGCGTAAAACAGCTCGTCGTCATGGGTTGAATACAGATGCTTCTTTTCGTTTTGAAAGAGGTATTGATCCTAATTCAATTATCTATTGTTTGAAACTTGCTGCTCTTATGGTAAAAGAGCTAGCAGGGGGTACGATCTCTTGTGATATAAAAGATGTATGTACTGCTCTTGCTGAAGATTTTATTGTAGATGTTGCTTATGAAAAGATCAATACGCTTATCGGAAAAGAAATTCCGGTGCAAACGGTAAAACAGATTCTTGCTGGTTTGGAAATGAAAATATTGTCGGAAACAGCTGAGGGATTAACTTTAGCTGTTCCTCCATATAGAGTAGATGTACAGCGTGATGTAGATGTGATAGAAGATATTTTGCGTATATATGGATATAACAATGTAGAGATACCTAGTACATTAAAATCAAGCCTGACTACTAAAGGTGATGCAGATAAATCTAACAAGTTGCAAAATATTATCTCAGAGCAACTTGTGGGTACCGGTTTTAATGAGATATTGAATAACTCTTTAACCCGGGCTGCTTATTATGAGGGATTAAATGTCTATCCTGCTGCTAACTTAGTGATGTTGATGAATCCGTTGAGTGCTGATTTGAATTGTATGAGACAATCACTTTTATTTGGTGGTTTGGAAAGCATTGCACACAATGTTAACCGTAGGAGTGCTGATCTGAAATTCTTTGAATTTGGTAATTGCTATTATTTTGATGCCGATAAAAAAAATCCGGAGAAAGTACTAGCTGCTTATTCGGAAGACTATCATTTAGGCTTATGGCTTACTGGTAAGCGAGTATTTAACTCATGGGCTCATCAGGATGAAAACAGTTCTGTATATGAATTGAAAGCTTATGTAGAAAATATTCTTCAACGCCTAGGACTTAACTTACATAATTTAGTCGTTGGAAATCTTGCTGATGATGTTTTTGCTACCGCACTTTCGGTTAACACGAAAGGTGGAAAACGCATCGCTACTTTCGGCGTGGTTACTAAGAAGATTCTTAAAGCGTTTGATATAGACAATGAAGTGTATTATGCTGACCTAAATTGGAAAGAGTTGATGAGAGCTATTAAGTCGGGAAAAGTAAGTTATCAGGAATTGTCTAAATATCCAGCTGTTAAGAGAGATTTGGCTTTATTGATCGATCGTAATATCTCATTTGCTGAAATAGAAAAGATCGCTTATGAAACTGAAAGAAAATTGCTTCGTGATGTTTCTTTGTTTGATGTGTATGAAGGTAAAAATCTGGATGCCGGAAAGAAATCGTATGCGGTAAGCTTTTTACTTCAGGATGAAACACAGACTTTAAATGATAAAGTGATTGATAAGGTTATGTCTAAATTAGTGAAGAACCTTGAAAACAAACTTGGTGCTAAGCTTAGATAAAATAAGAGATAGAAAAGAATAATAATAAAAATAATGGCTTTGTCTTTAGAGTGATAGAGACCGAGTCTTCAAAATTAAAAACCAATGGGAAGAGCGTTTGAATATAGAAAAGCGACGAAAATGAAGAGATGGGGCAATATGGCCCGCACATTCACGAGAATAGGTAAGCAGATAGCTATTGCTGTAAAGGCAGGCGGTCCTGATGCTGAGAATAATCCTCATTTAAGAGCGGTTATTGCTAATGCTAAGCGTGAAAACATGCCTAAGGATAATGTGGAGCGTGCTATAAAGAATGCAATGGGGAAAGACCAAAAAGACTATAAAGAGATGGTCTATGAAGGATACGGACCTTTTGGTATTGCTGTATTGGTAGAAACGGCGACTGATAATACTACTCGTACTGTTGCTAATGTACGTAGTGTATTTAATAAGTTTGCTGGAACGCTTGGAACATCAGGAAGTTTGGACTTTATGTTTAGTCATAAATCCGTATTTACTATCGCCAAGAAAGAAGGGATGTCTGTTGAAGATCTTATTTTGGATTTGATTGATTTTGGAGTGGATGAAGATGTGGAAGAAGATGATGAAGAAATAACCTTGTATGGAGAATTCCAGTCATTCAACATGATTCAAAAATATCTTGAAGAAAATGAATATGAGATAAAGAGTTCTGAATTTACTCGTATACCGACAGATGAAAAAGAATTGAATGCAGAGCAACGTGCTACAATTGAAAAAATGGTGGAACGTTTGGAGGATGATGAAGATGTTCAAAATGTATATACTAACATGAAACCTGAAGTAGAAGAAGAGTAATGAAATATACTTATAAAACTCAGGGTACTTGTAGTACTAATATTGAACTGGATGTAGAAGATAATATTGTGAAAGAAGTGGCTTTTTGGGGCGGTTGTAATGGCAATTTGCAAGGAATCTCTCGTTTGGTAACGGGTATGCCAGTTGTTAAAGTCATTGAGACGTTGGAAGGTGTCCGTTGCGGTAGAAGATCTACCTCTTGTCCCGACCAACTTTGTAAAGCTCTTCATGAAATGGGATATTGACTTTCTTAAATAGATAGTTAGAACGGCGATGAGATAAATACGATAACGATTTATTTCATCGCCGTTTTGCTATTTAAATAGATTTCTGAACTTTAAGAATTAGCTGCTTGTTATAAATCATTATCTTTGCACAAACATTAAGAATTTTAAGTATGCGAAATATATTTCAGGATTTCAAAAGAAGAGATCACAAGCGTCATTTAGGCGGATTAGATATTTTCAGATATATCGGTCCAGGATTATTGGTTACAGTGGGATTCATTGATCCGGGAAATTGGGCGTCAAATTTTGCCGCCGGTTCTGAATTTGGTTATACATTGCTTTGGGTTGTTACCCTATCTACAATTATGCTCATTGTTCTTCAGCACAATGTGGCGCATTTAGGAATTGTTACCGGACTCTGTTTGTCGGAGGCTGCTACACAATATACTCCTAAATGGGTGTCTCGACCGATATTAGGTACAGCCGTATTAGCTTCCATATCTACTTCTTTAGCAGAAATTTTGGGTGGAGCAATTGCTCTACAAATGTTATTTGGTATGTCTATTATATGGGGAGCAATACTTACGACGATCTTTGTCTGTATTATGCTTTTTACGAATTCATATAAGAAGATAGAGCGCTCTATTATTGCTTTTGTCTCTGTAATAGGCCTTTCGTTTATTTATGAGCTTTTTTTAGTGGAGATAGATTGGCCTCTTGCTATTCAAGGTTGGATTGTTCCTTCTATTCCTCATGGCAGTATGCTAATTGTTATGAGTGTTTTGGGAGCTGTTGTTATGCCTCATAATTTGTTTCTGCATTCAGAGGTTATCCAGAGCCATCAGTACAATAAAAAAGATGATGCATCTATAAAGAAAGTGTTGAAATATGAATTGTTTGATACTCTCTTCTCTATGATAGTAGGTTGGGCTATCAATAGTGCTATGATTCTTTTGGCTGCAGCTACTTTTTTTAGAAACGGTATTCGCGTGGACGAATTGCAACAGGCGAAGTCTTTACTTGAACCTCTATTAGGTAGCAATGCCGCTATTGTCTTTGCCTTGGCTCTGTTAATGGCTGGAATTTCTTCTACAATTACAAGCGGAATGGCTGCCGGTTCTATCTTTTCGGGAATCTTTGGGGAGTCTTATCATATAAAAGATATTCATTCTCTCTTTGGAGTTATTCTCTCCTTAGGACTGGCTTTGTTAATTATTTTTTTTATCTCCGATCCTTTTAAAGGGTTGATCATTTCTCAAATGATATTAAGTATTCAGTTGCCTTTTACTGTATTTCTGCAAGTGGGGTTAACCTCATCTAGTAAGGTTATGGGTAAGTATGTAAATAGCAAGTGGAGTACCTTTGTATTATATTCTATAGCAGTTATAGTGTCGGTTCTGAATATAATGCTGTTATTCTCATAAATTAAAAACATAGAATAAAATGCTGCAGAGTTTGCTTTTTGAAAACTCTGTGTTGTTTTTTGTTGAATTAAAATAGACATGGAAGATCTAGAAAATTTAGAAGAACGAATAGAGCGAGCTAATGAACTATTTAAAAGTGGTTATAACTGCTCGCAATCTGTAGTGGCAGCTTTTGCTGATATGTATGATTTTACTGAAGAACAGGCTTTACGCATGTCGGCTTCTTTTGGTGGAGGAATAGGTCGAATGCGCGAAACTTGTGGGGCTGCATGTGGTATGTTTTTGCTTGCGGGTTTAGAGAAGGGAACTGTTGAACCCAAAGATAGAAAGGGTAAAGCAGCCAATTATGCACTAGTTCAGGAGTTAGCTGCTGAATTTAAGAAAAGAAACGGCTCTTTGATCTGTGCCGAATTATTAGGGCTTAAGGGAAAAGAACCCATTGTTTCTACTCCTGAAGAGAGAACACGGCAATATTATGCCAAAAGACCTTGCCCTAAGATGGTTGAAGAAGCTGCTAAAATATGGGTAGATTACCTTTCTAATAAGGGAAAATAGAATTAGTTTAGCAGCCATCGTTTAGGAAGAACAATTTTCTTGTTTGGTTCTGCTCTGTAATTAGGAAAGAAAGAAACAGAGAATTGTTCTATTTTATTATAGATTTTAAAATTTCTCTATTCAATATTGTGATATGTTTCCTGTCAGCAATAATAAGACCGTCATCTTGCATCTTTCCTAATTCTCTAGCTAAAGAAGGACGGGAAATACCAAAATAATCAGCTAACTCTTGTTGAGGCCTATCCATTAGAACGGTATTTTGTTGTTGAGATAGCCGTAGTAAATAAGATGCTAATTTTTGACGAATGGTCTTGAAAGAGAGAAAAAAAAGTTTCTCAGCGAGTGTTCTGGCATAATTAGCTGATAAATTCATGTAATTTTCCAAAAAAGTTTCGTTTCGGCGAAATAATTTTAAAATACCCTCTTTAGGAATAACGATAGCTTTGCTAGCTTCATTGGCTGTAACTTCAACAGGATATCGATTAGCTGTGCCGAAAAGAAATAAAGGAGCAATTGCCCTAGGTGCTACAATATCTTCTATTTTAATAAGTCTACCTGAATCATCAATCATTTCACCACGCACACTTCCCTCGATAAGGATTACTAGTCGATTACATATGTCTCCCTGACTAGCCAGTATTTCATTCTTGTGATATTCTTTTATACGATAGGTAAGCCCTTCAAAATCTTTTTGAAGATCAGAGGTGGTAATATTATGAAAGAGGGAATTGGATAATAATTTTTCAAGCATATTCAATACTAGTTATTATTATCATAACAAGGAACGACTTTTGTTTGTTGTTTTGGCATTACTTTATTTATTTTACATATTCTTTTGCAAATTACTGCGGCGTAGATAATGCAAATAAATGCCTAGGCTTATTATTGCTGTGAAGAAAGCGAAAAAGTCGGATGTTGGCATACTCATCCATATACCTTTAACACCATAGTATTGAGGTAGGATAACAAGGAAAGGTAGTAAATAAACTAATTGTCTGGATAGTGAAAGGAATACGCTTACTTTGGCTTTTCCTATACTTTGGAAAAAGTTGGATATGATAATCTGACAACCCACAAAGGGGAAAAGCATAATCGTAATTCGTAATCCGGATGCGGCCATATTTATTAGCTCAAGATCATTGGTAAACATGCTTGATACAGCATGAGGAAACAATTCGCAGATGAGGAACCCACTACTGGTGATTGTTACTCCTGTTAGAATACCCAAACGTAATGCTTTCATCACACGAGGCATATTTTTAGCACCATAATTATAACCTATGATTGGTTGTAAGCCCATAGCAAGTCCCATTACGGTCATTACAAAGAGAGTCATTAATCTGTTGATAATGCCGTAAGCACCTACGGCCATATCACCTCCATACTTTTGCAGATTAACGTTAATAACAATTATAATTGTACATGTGCATAGATTCATTAGAAAAGGGGCCATACCGATTGAAAAAATCTGTCCTACAATGCGAATATTCATTTTCCAAAAGTTCCGTGCCAAATGCACGTAGCTATTTTGGTTTATAAAATGGCTCAAAACCCACACCATACCAATGAATTGGGAGAGGACAGTGGCAATAGCGGCACCTCTGATGCCCCAATGGAAATGGAATATGAAAAGTGGAGCAAGGATGACATTGGCTAATACCGTAACAGCCGAAGTAAGCATTGCTTTTTTGGGGTATCCGGTAGCGCGCATCACATTATTTAATCCGATCATGATATAAGATATGGGGGTTCCTATGAGGATGACTTGCATAAAATCTCTCGCATAAGGAAGAGTTATTGCGCTTGCTCCAAAAAAATAAAGAATTTCGTCGAGAAAATGGTAAGCCAAAATACCAAAAAAAGCAGCATTGATGATGCATAACATGAGGGTATTCCCTAGTACAGAGGTAGCTCCTTTTAAATCTTTCTCTCCTAAACGGATAGAAGAGATGGTAGCTCCTCCTCCTGATACAAGAGTGCAAAAGGCCATAACTAAGTTCATAAAAGGAAAAGTTATAGCTAATCCTGAAATAGCCATTGGCCCAACACCGTGTCCTATAAAAATGCTATCTATTATGTTGTAAAGGGAAGTGATTGTCATACCTATAATGGCAGGTATGGAGTATTGTATTAATAGTTTTCCAATATTTTCAGAACCTAAAGTATGAGGGTTGTTTTGTTGAGGCATGTGTTTAAAGTACATTTATATTGGAGCAAAGGTAATAAATATTTGTCTTTTTCAATGATTATTCGGAACTTTGAGCCTCTTTTATGGAATATATTTAGAAGAAAAATGGAGAATATTATTTATGAATAAGACAAATACGTTAGTTGCTTTGTTTGATTTTGACGGAGTGATAATGGATACTGAAGGACAATATACAATTTTCTGGGATGAACAAGGTCGTAAATATCTTGCTATTGAAAAATTTGGTAAGTTGATAAAAGGACAAACACTGGGTCAGATTTATGAAAAATATTTTGCAGGTATGGAGGATGTACAACATCAAATCAGAGTAGACCTTGATCTTTATGAACAGAATATGTCTTATCAGTATATCCCCGGATTGGTTACTTTCTTAGACGATTTACGTAGGCATGGAGTGAAGATGGCGATAGTTACCAGTTCCAATCAAAAGAAAATGCAAAACGTATATCGCGTACATCCTGATTTGCAGAGCCACTTTGATAAGATTATTACTGCAGACTTATTTAATCATTCTAAGCCGGATCCTGAATGCTTTCTGTTAGGTATGCAACTATTTGATGCTTTACCAAAGAATACTTTTGTTTTTGAGGATTCATTTCATGGTTTGGCTGCCGGTATCGCTTCCGGTGCAAGAGTTGTTGCTTTAGCTACAACTAATTCGCATGACGAAGTGGTAGATAAAGCTCATATGGTTATTGATGATTTTGAAGAAATGACTTTCGAAAAATTACTAAAAGTTAATTGCATTGCGGAATAAGTAATCGTGCATGTTTATAGAAACGTGAATGAATGAGAAAGCATTACCGTAAAGTGTTAATTAGCTGAACAAGAAGTTTATAGTAGCTGTTATCTTACTATGTCATAAATTCTTAATATATGATCAATATGGACATTAAGATACCAAATACAGATAAAAAAAGAGTAGTCATCATAGGTGGAGGTTTTGGTGGGTTGGCTCTTGCAGATAAACTATGTAACGGTGAATTTCAAGTTGTACTTCTTGATAAGCATAACTATCATCAATTTCAACCTCTTTTATATCAAGTTGCTTCGGCGGGATTAGAACCTAGCTCTATTTCTTTTCCTTTTAGGAAGAATTTTCGAAAAAAGAGAAATTTCTATTTTAGAATGGCTCAAGTAAAAAGTGTTTTATTTGAAAATAATGAGGTAGAAACAAACTCAGGTAATGTAAAGTATGATTATCTAGTTATTGCGGCGGGAACCACTACCAACTTTTTTGGAAATGAAACGTTGCGTCAGGCTTCTTTGCCTATGAAGAGCGTAGAAGAAGCACTGACTTTGAGAAATACCTTGTTGCTTCATCTTGAACGGGCTATGGATACGACAGACTCTCAAGAGAGAAAGGCTTTACTTAATGTTGTTATTGTTGGTGGAGGAGCTACTGGAGTTGAAATAGCCGGTGCTATCTCTGAAATGAGAAAGTACATCATTCCTAAAGATTATCCGGATTTGGGGGATGATGAGTTTAATATACACTTGGTTGAAGGTTCCCATCGGTTACTAGCTGCGATGTCTGAAGAGGCATCGGCTAATGCATTGAAATATCTTACCGATATGGGAGTAGAAATAACTCTTGAACGTCATGTGGAAAATTATGAGAGTGGCTGTGCTGTGTTGAGCGACGGGCGCACTATTCCTACAAAAACATTAATATGGGTTAGTGGTGTTACTGCGGAACATTTTGAAAATATTCCGTCTGAATCAATAGGAAGGGGGGGGCGTTTGATAGTGGATAAAATTAACTTACTTAAAGGAACTCAGAATGTTTTTGTGATTGGAGACATTGCTTTACAGACGGAAGCAAACTATCCTAAAGGACATCCGCAAGTTGCTCCGGTAGCTATACAACAAGGGGAATTGTTGGCTGATAACCTTAAACGGATGCTTAAGGGACAATCTCCGATAGCTTTTGAATATGTAAATAAAGGAACGCTTGCAACGATAGGAAGAAATAAAGGAGTGGCAGATCTTAAAAAACTAAGACTGAGTGGCTTTTTTGCTTGGATGGTATGGTTGCTTGTGCACCTTCGCTCTATTTTGGGAGTTAAAAATAAACTAATGATTCTTATTAATTGGATATGGAATTATCTTACCTATGATCAATCTGTACGCTTTATTTTTCGATCCAGACCTAAAGAAGATTAGTTGGTTAGAATAAATATATTCGCTTTTAGGAGAGAAAAATTTCTTTCTTAAAAGTGAATACTATAACTTTGCCGCGATTTTATATTAATTAATTTATAATGTTATGGCTGGTTATATATCAGATGATTCTAGGAAAGTGACTACTCATCGCCTGATCGAAATGAAAGAAAGAGGCGAAAAAATATCAATGCTTACTTCGTATGATTATACGATGGCAAAAATAGTGGATGGTGCAGGAATTGACGTGATTTTGGTAGGCGACTCCGCCTCTAATGTGATGGCCGGTAATGTGACGACTCTCCCTATAACGCTTGATCAGATGATTTATCATGGAAAATCTGTTGTTCGTGCTGTAAATCGTGCAATGGTGATAGTTGATATGCCTTTCGGTACTTATCAGGGAAATTCGAAGGAAGGATTGGCTTCTGCTATCCGTATCATGAAAGAAAGTCATGCTGATGCTTTGAAATTGGAAGGCGGAGAAGAAGTTATTGAAACAGTAAAGCGTATTCTTAGTGCAGGAATTCCTGTTATGGGACATTTGGGATTAATGCCACAATCAATTAATAAATACGGAACTTATACAGTACGTGCTAAAGATGAAGCTGAGGCTGAAAAATTGCTTCGTGATGCACATCTGCTTGAAGAAGCAGGTTGTTTTGGCTTGGTATTGGAGAAAATTCCAGCAATCTTAGCTGAACGCGTAGCTAAAGAGCTTACTATTCCTGTAATCGGTATTGGTGCCGGAGGGCATGTTGATGGACAGGTGTTGGTTGTTCAAGATATGCTAGGTATGAGCCAGGAATTTAGTCCTCGTTTTTTGCGGCGTTATGCAGATTTGCATACAATTATGACTAATGCGATTCACCAATATGTAACAGACGTAAAAAGTTCGGATTTCCCTAATGAGAAAGAGCAATACTAGCAGATTATTATCCACAAACTATCTTCAGATTTGTCTGGGTAATTTTTTATTGTTTGTATCCCGATATATGTTACTTCCAGTACTTCCTGGAGTTATTTCCCATCGCTTAGGTGCTTCATTAGCTCTTACGGGGACTCTTTTCCTGTTTTTAACGGCAGGAATGTTTATTGTGGGACCTTTTTATAGCTATTTGGTAGATGTATATAAGCGAAAGTATGTTTATATACTCTCTTTTGCTTTAATGTTGGCGGCTACTGTGGGCTGTATTTTAGCTGAATCTATTAGTGAGTTTTTATTGCTTTGTGTTGTACATGGTATGGCTTTTGGCATTGCAACTAGCTCTGGCATAACACTTGCTATCGATTTAACTAATCCTAATCGTAGGAGTGTGAGCAATATATTTTTTGGTTGGACTTCCCGTTTGGGGATGATGATTGGTATAGCTGGCGGTGTTGCTGTTTTTATGCTTAAAGGTTTTGAGACGGCTATTTATATTTCGGTAGGAGTTGGAGGACTGGGTATTTTTTTTCTTTCTATGCTTTATGTGCCTTTTCGTGCGCCTATCGGAACGAAAATTTGCTCTTCAGATCGTTTTCTTCTAATACGTGGATGGATACCTATGATCAATATGCTTCTTATTGCTTTCGTTCCGGGCGTGCTCATTCCTCTTATTCCTCATTTTTATCGCAATATAACTTTAATGGATACGGGGATACCTTTTTTTGCAATTGTGGCTTCTGCTTTTTTCTGCTCGGTTGTTTTGATGAGATTGTTAGTGAAAAAGGAGAATATGCGTTTACAAATAGGATCTGGTCTGGTTGTGATTTCGCTAGCTCTTCTATTGCTAATATTACCAGATGAGAATACGCGTATTGTACCAGCTGCAATACTATTAGGTATTGGCTTAGGGTTGTCTACTCCTGAATTTTTATTAATGATGGTGAGGCTTTCTCAGCATTGTCAGCGTAGTACGGCAAATACTACTCACTTATTAGGTTGGGAATTGGGTATTGCATTGGGTGTGGCAGCAGCTTGTTATTTTAATGTATACATAAGTGATTCTCCAACTTTACTTTACCGGATTAGCCTGTTGTCTTCACTGATGGCATTAGCTTTTTTCTTGTTAGTGGCTTATCCTTATTTTATTAAAAAAAGAATACGCTAATTGAGTTATTGTATTTTGAAAGAACTCAAAATGTTATATCAATCTTAGATGAAAGCATTTTGAGTTCTTTTTTATTTCTACAGGGTATGTTTATAAATATATACTTTTGAAATCTTTTTGATTCGACAGGACTTTAGATAATTATAGTTTTTTGTTTCATTATATAGGCGTTTTGATTCTATATATTTTCTTTATTTATCCTGAGAATATTTTCTATTATGTTTACTCTTTTATTAAAATACAGAATACTTGATAAGATCTCCTATTTCGATTGAGATTTGTTAGTATTGGGTAATGTTTTAATGAAATTAAAATTCATCTTTGACCCTAATTCGCATTTTAAAAAATATATATTAGTTTTGTGTTATAGAAAAATGCTAGTGGAAAACATATTACTAAATAATTTTAGCTCTCTTTATTCTTATTATTATAAGAAATCATTCTTGTTTACGAAATCTTATGTGCACGACGAGATGGTTGCTGAAGATATTGTATCAGATGTTTTAATTAAACTATGGGACATTTTAAAAGAAAAACCTGTAGACAACTTCGAACCATTGCTATTGACTATGCTTAAAAATCGTTCATTAGATTATTTGAAACATGAATTGGTAAAGAGTGAAGCTTTTAAGCAGATTGCTGATATTTATAAGCAAGATTTGGAAATTAGGGTTTCTAGTTTAGAAGCTTGCGAACCAACAGAATTACTCTCTGCTGAAGTGCAGGAAATTCTCGCTCAAACCCTAGCTTCGCTTCCCGAACGTACTAGGCTTATATTTGAACTGAGCCGTTACTCGGATAAATCAAATAAAGAAATCGCTAAAATGTTGAATATTTCTGTTAAGTCTGTAGAATATCACATGACTCAAGCATTGAAACTATTACGTACTAATCTGAAAGATTATTTCCCTTCTTTATTATTTTTTCTTTTTTTTATTTAGGGTTCTCTTTCTTTGAATCGTTATTAATAAGTAGGGCTTATTAAAATGGCCTTTTAAAATGAAAAACACTATGATCAATTTATTGCAAAAGTATATTTGTGGTGATGCTTCTGATGATGAAAAAATGAAAGTGATTCGTTGGATAAATGCTTCTCAGGAGAATAGACGTGAATATATGGCTTTGCGAAAAATATATGATATTCAGCTTTGGAACGATGCGGCTAATGAGGAAAAGCCATTAAAGCTTTCTTCATCTAAAAATAGGATGAATATTATATATAGAGAAGCTTTGAAATTAGTCGCTGTTTTTGCATTAGCTTTTGGCGTTTTTCAATTACTTCATTTTTCTTCAAATGATGAACTTCAAAGTGTGTATACTCCCGAAGGGCAGAGGGCTGAACTAACTTTGGCAGATGGTACTAAAGTTTGGCTTAATGCAAAATCAAAATTGACATATCCGACAAATTTTAATGGAAGAAGCCGCGATGTAGTATTAGATGGTGAAGGCTATTTTTCAGTAACTAAAAATGAGAAAAAACCTTTTATTGTCCATACCAAACAATATGATATTCGAGTAGTAGGTACAGAATTTAATGTAATGGCTTATCAACAAAGTGGCTTTTTTGAGACCTCTTTAATAAGGGGCGCTGTGCAGGTTGTTACTCCTCATTCTGTAGTATACAAATTGTCTCCTAATAGAAAAATCTATTCTCAAAATGGAAAGTTATATGAAGAAGATATCAAATATTTTGATCATTTTTTGTGGCGTAAAGGACTGATTTGTTTTAATAATGAATCAGTTGCTGACATTATAAAGAAAATGGAGATTTATTATGATGTTACTATTATAGTAAAGAATAATGCATTGCTTAATAATCGCTATACAGGAAAATTTAGAATGAAAGAGGGAGTTGAACATGTTTTAAAAGTATTACAACTCAAACATCGCTTTAAATATATAAAGGACGAAGAAGAAAATATTATCACAATTATATGAAACCCAAAGTTTAATTTAAATGAAGAATCAGCCTATGAAAACATAACCTTAATTAAAGAAGATAAGCCGGAAGTGCGGCAACACTACCCGGCTTAAAGAACTCAATACCAGACTTTTATCTCAAAATCTAAGTATTAATAAAAAACACATTAAAGATATGAAAAATAATTCGTATTGTGAAAACCTTGTTCCTAATAATCTAATATTAAAGCATATATTCCGGATTATGAAAGTCTTTTGCCTATTCTCATTATTTTTTATTTCGGGTGCTTTTGCATCTGTGGTAAGGTCTCAGACTGCAAAAGTGTCTATTCATGCAGAAAAGATTTCGACCTTACAGGTCATAGAAGAGATTGAACACCAAACTGATTATTTGTTTGTGTATAGTAAAGATGATGTAAATCTTGATAAAAAAGTATCTATTCAAGCTTCTGAGCAGCCTGTAGCCGTTGTTCTGAATAAGACTTTTGAAAATACAAATGTTGTTTATGCCATGGAAGGCTCAAGCATCATGTTGATGAAAAAGAGTGGTAAGGTTCGTGATCTTCAGCAGGAAGAAAAAAAAATCAAAGGTCTTGTCCTCGATGAACGAGGTGAACCATTGATCGGAGTTACGGTGAAATTGGAAGGAAGTACATCGGGAACTATTACAAGTTTAAACGGCGATTTTGCTTTAGAAGCGCCTATCGGTGCTAAACTAATATTCTCATATATAGGTTATGTTTCTAAAGAAGTTAAAGTAACTTCAACTGTTATAAATGTGAAGTTACTCCCTGATGTAAAGAGCTTGGATGAAGTGGTTGTTATCGGATATGGAGCAGTTAAAAAAAGTGATTTAACCGGTTCTGTTTCTTCAATGAAAAAGTCGGATATCACTGCTACTCCCGTAAGCAATTTGATGGAATCTTTGCAAGGTAAGATCTCCGGTTTAGATATGACTAAGCAGAGTGGACAAGCAGGTTCTTCTCTGAGTTTTACTTTGCGTGGGAATAGATCTCTGAATGCATCTAATGGCCCTCTTATTTTGGTAGACGGTATCACTTATGGGACGACAGTGGATATTAATCCTTCGGATGTAGAATCTATTGAAGTTTTGAAAGATGCTTCTTCAACGGCCATTTATGGTACTCGTGGTGCCAATGGAGTAATCTTAATCACAACTAAAAAAGGAAAAGCCGGTAAACCAAAAGTATATGCTAATGTATATGGTGGAATACAATCAACAGGTTCTACTGCCGATATCATGAATGGTCAAGAATTTGTAGCATTCCGTAAAGAAGCATATAAAACCAATGGTATCACGGATGAACAAGCTATTTTCTCTTCCAATGATTTATCGTATATCAACGCTAATAAATTTGTTGATTGGCAAAAGCAGTGTATTCATAATGGTTCTTTGCAGAATTATGAGGTAGGGGTTACCGGAGGTAATGACAGTAATACTTATAACTTTTCATTAGGCATGTATGATGAAAAAGGATTGTTGAAAAAGGACAATCTTCGTCGTTATAATGCTAAATTGGGTTTAGAAACAAATATTCTTAGTAATTTGAAAGTCGGAGCTAGTGTTATATATACTTATAAAGATGGTAATCAAAGACAGGACCCTTTGAATGTAGCAAATAAAATGTATCCTTGGGGAGATATTTACAATGAAGATGGCTCTGTTAAAGTATATCCGGCAGATAATTCAAACTTGTCTCCATTAGTAGATGAGATCAAGGATAATTATATCAATAATACTATCAGTAAGAGGTTCTTTGGGTCAGCTTATTTGAATTGGGAGATTATAAAAAATCTAACTTTTCGTTCCACATTTGGTGCGGATATGCAGGATTATCGGAGAGGACTTTATTATGGTCAATACTCTATCAATGGTGGAGGGCAAAGGTCGCATTCTGAAATAATCAATACAACTGTCCAAAACTATACTTTTGAGAACGTATTGAACTATACGAAAACATTGGGAATTCACAGTTTTGACCTAATGGGCGGTTTTTCTTTAATGGAGAATATGTCAGAATCTCATACAGGATCAGGAGAAGGTCAGGTTTCTGCCTTGAATGGATTTTCTGATTTGAATTCGAATACTGCAAACATTATTATTGGCAGCAATTATGAGAAGAGTAATATGGCTTCTTTTTTTGGCAGGGTAAATTATCGCTTAATGGATAAATATTTATTGACTGCATCTCTTCGTGCAGATGGAAGTTCTGTACTGGCAAAGGGTAAAAAATGGGGCTATTTTCCTTCTGTGGCTTTAGCATGGCGTATCAATCAAGAAAGTTTCTTGAAAGATTTTAAGAATCTTTCTAACTTGAAGATACGCGCAAGTTGGGGTATTGCTGGTAATAGTGCTATTGATCCTTATGCTACCATGGGCGGCTTGTCTTCTTCTGTTTATTCTTTTGGAGATGTTTTGGCGTCGGGGTATTATATGAGTAAAATTAAAAACCCGGATTTGACTTGGGAAACTACTGCGACTTATAACTTTGCTATTGATTACGGCTTTTTCAATAATAGGATATCGGGGTCAATAGAACTTTACCAATCTAATACTTCTGACTTATTAATGCAAAAGAGCATTCCTGTTACCAGTGGATTTACTTCTGTGTGGGAGAATGTAGGAAAAACGAGAAATAGAGGAATTGAAATATCTCTGAGTACGGTTAATATTAAAAGTGTTAAACCTACAGGTTTTAACTGGACTACTGATCTCTCTTTTTACGCAAACAAAGAGGAGATTAGGGCGTTGGCTAGTGGAGATAGCAGAGATTTGGTAAATAATTGGTTTGTAGGTGAAGCTACTTCTGTTTTTTATGACTATAAGAAGATTGGTATATGGCAGCTTGATGAGGAAAGTGAGGCAGCGGAATACGGACAAAAACCGGGTGATATAAAAGTGAAAGACCTTGACGGAGTAAAAGGTATTACAGATTCTGACCGTACAATAGTTGGCACTACACGTCCTAAATGGACAGGAAGCATGAGTAACCATTTTTCATATAAGAATTTTGATTTTTCTTTTTTCTTGTATGCCAGAGTTGGACAAACCATTCAGAGTGAAGCTGATGGAAATTATAAAATCAATGCCATAGAGAATACAGCAAAAGTTGATTATTGGACCCCGACTAATCCTACAAATTCTCATCCTCGCCCTGATAGCAACAAAAATGCTAATTCTCAATACATGAGTACACTTTATTATAGAGATGGTTCATTCTTTAAGATCAGAGATATTACACTAGGGTATACTCTTCCCAAAACTTTATTGGGGAATACCCCTTTCTCTACTGTTCGCTTTTACTCTACTTTCAAGAATTATTTCACATTCAGTCATCTTGGAAGCTACGATCCTGAGAGAGGAGGAAGCATGTCTTATCCAATGATGAGACAAGCTACTATTGGAGTTAATGTCACTTTATAATAATTTATAATACGCTATAAAATGAAAAGAAATATATTAATCATATTTTCGTTAATGCTCCTATTTACGGGTTGCAGTGATTATTTACAAGAAACCAATAAAAGTGGTCTTACCTCTGAGTTGTATTCTACTGAATCGGGTATGGAGGCTTTGGTGAATAGTTGTTATACCACTATGCGCTATTGGTATGGAAAAGAAGGGGGATTATCTCTTACTGAATTGGGTACAGATTTGTTTATTATTGGTGGTGACTGTAAGCATCCGGAATATTCTTTATATAACAGTTCTTTGAATCCTTCTCAGGCACTAATGAAAATTTACTGGGAGAGGTTTTATGTGGGTTTGAATAACTGTAATACGGCTATTGATTGGCTTGAAAATCGTTCTCCATTAGACGAGGCCACAACGAAAATCCGTCTTGGAGAAGTCAAATTTCTTCGCGCTTTTTATCTATGGCATATTGTGAATATTTGGGGTGGAGTTCATCTCTCTACTACTCCTTCTGAGGGTGTGATTACAACTGCAAATAAAACTTCTGTGAGCGCTTTTTATACTCAGATCTTAGCTGATTTAGATGATGCAATAACTGATTTGGAAGGTCGAATTGAAAAAGATGGGGGGAGAATAACTAAACCTGCGGCGGAGGCTTTTATGGCTCGTGCTTATTTGTATAACGGGGATAAAGAGAAAGCTGCGACTTTAGCGAAGCATGTAATCAAAGATTATGGTTTTGCTATGTTCACTGATTATAAGTCAGTTTGGAGTATGGACTATGCTGATGGAGACGCTAACAGTGAGGTTGTGTTCTATGTGAATTATTCCAATAACCAACTTTATGGAAAAACAGGAATGGCCAATGATGGTGATCGGGAAATATCTTCTGCGCATGCATTCTCAACTGATGGTGGTCATAATGCTCATTTTTATTTTGGACCTCGTCATGATTATCATGCAGGAGTGACTGCATTTACAACTCAATATCCCATCGGTTATTCCAGATATGCCACAACACGTCATTTGATTGATCTTTTTGATGAAACCAAAGATCAAAGATATAGAGGAAGTTTCAGGGATGTATGGATGCAAAATGATGGTGAAGCTGGATTGGCCAAAGTAAAAGCTGCAGGCGTATATACTGATATGCAATTAGGAGATACTGCGTGGTGTATTGATAAACATGTAGCTACTGCTGCGCAAAGAGCGTATGCTGCTAAGCGTTATCAACTTCAAGACATTAATGATATTTATAATGAAGATGGAAGTTTGAAGAGTACTCAGAATTTTATTCAAATGGATAAGTTTGATGATCCGACTCGTGCTGCAGCTTTTCAAATATGGAGTCCTCGAGATGCTTTTGTTATTCGCATTTCTGAGATGTACCTGATTGTGGCGGAGGCGGAGATGGAATCCAATCCCGGAGAAGCACTTGAATACATGAATTTACTTCGACGTCAACGTGCTATTGCAGGAAAAGAGAATGAAATGGAGATTACTGCTTCTGATTTGACTCTTGATTTTATTCTAGCTGAACGTGCTCGCGAATTAGTGGGTGAACAACAACGTTGGTTCGACTTAAAGCGCACTGGTAAGCTTTTGGAATATGTAAAAGCATATAATCCGAATGGTAGAGGAAATATCAAAGATTATCATTTGTATCGTCCCATTCCACAAACTCAGATTGATGCGGTTACAAATAAAGATGAGTTTACTCAAAATGATGGATATAATAATTGATTTTTTTAAGGAAGATATCTGGTATTTGATTAAATAGTTATAGAAGAACATCCTTTATTGAGGATGTTCTTCTTTTATAATAGAGAAATATCTTTATGGGTTGTTTGCCTCTAGTTTGGCAATTTCTCCTTGATGCAAAGTTATTTCGATAAATGGAGTTTTCGTTGCATTATAGTATTGCTCTTTCCCCTGCTGAGTTATTTTGAGAGTAGAAATATTTTGGGGTATTTTTATTCTGAAGCGGTTAGCAACTCCGGCTTTGATAGATGCTGTTATTAATTTCCCATTTTTCCAGGTAAGATTTACCGTTGCTCCTCCGCGAACCTTAAAACCAGTAAAGAACCCTTCTTTCCATGTATCGGGAAGTGCTGGTAAAAAGTGAATAAATCCTTCTTGACTTTGCAGTAGCATTTCTCCGATGCCCGAAGTACCTCCCCAATTGCCATCCATCTGAAAAGGAGGGTGTGAGCAGAATAGATTGGGAAATGTTCCACCACGCCTTTTCTTTGGGTTGTTAGGTTCATAGGCAGGCACCAATAAACTTTTGAAAAGTTTATAAGCACGATTTCCATCACCTAAGCGCGCCCAAAAATTAATTTTCCATGCTCGACTCCATCCGGTTCCCTCATCTCCTCGGCGATTGAGTGTGACTCTACAAGCTTCCGCTAATTGAGGTGTTTTGCTGAGGCTAATCTCGTTGCCCGGATGTAGTCCATATAGTTGAGAAACATGTCGGTGATGTATATCCGTCTCTTTATAATCTTCCAACCATTCCATTAGGTAACCTTTCTTACTTATTTGGAGGGGAGGCAATTGCTTACGTGCATTTTCCAGTTCATGAGCGTAGCCAATATCTGTGTTTAGGACGTGAGCGGCTTCAATCACATTGCTATAAAGTTCGTAGATTAATTCGTTGTCCATTGTAGAGCCCATGCAAACACTGATAGGAGTACTGTCATTTCCTATGTAAAAGGAGTTCTCAGGTGACGAAGTCGGAGCGGTAACCAGCCATCCGTGAGTGGGCTCTTTTACCATTGTAGATAGGAAGAACTCTGAAGCTCCTTTCATTACAGGGTATATTTGTTGCAGATATTTTTTGTCGCATGTGTAGAGGTAGTGCTCCCATAAATGAGCACATAGCCAGGCTCCCCCTGTATTTGTTGCTCCCCATGATGGATGTTCCCCTGGTGCCGTAAATTGCCACACATTTGTCATCATGTGAGCTACCCATCCTTTGGCTTCTTTTCCATAAAAGGCTTTAGCAGTAGATTCTCCACTCTTTACTAGACTTTTGGTGAGCTCAATCAAAGGAAGGTGTAATTCAGACAAGTTGCCTTGCTCTACAGGCCAATGATTCATTTGCACATTAATGTTCAAATGATAATCACCATTCCAAGGAGTAGTACATTCATTAGCCCATAATCCCTGAAGGTTTGGGGGGAGTGAACCGGGGCGTGTACTGCTAATTAACAGATATCTACCGTAATTGTAGTAAAGTGATGCGAGTGCGGGATCATCATGTTGTTGGAAGTTGCGTATGCGTTCATCAGTAGGTACTTTCCATGGACCTCGTGAGGCCTCTGCACTATGATCTTTCCCGATAAAAAGAGAAGTTCGTTTAAATAACTTTTGATAATCAGAGATAGCTTCTTTTTTTAGTGCGCCATAAGGAATAGATGTTATTTCTTGGAGCAATTTGTCAGCCTGCAAGCGGTAATTTTGATTTTTAAAATCAGTAGTGGCTGAAAGATAGATGGTTGCCTGACTAGCATTGATTACCTGTATCCCTTTCTTTGTTACACTAATGCATTCTTTGGGAGCTTTCACTATCATTTTTACAATGAAAGAGACTCCTTTTACCCCTTCCTTACCACTATCCAGAGTCCCTTCCAAAATAAGTGTATCACCTGACACTCTTAGTGTTGCACGCTCTGGTCTGCTTAATTGTGCCATAAAAGAGACTGGTTTCTTATCTTTGAGAGAGGTTGCAGCTAAATGAATAGCCATCGCGTCGCGCGAACGAGATACAAAATAAGTACGGGTATATGAATTGCTACCTTTACTGAAGCATGTTGTTGCAATGCCTTGTTCTAGATTAAGGGAACGTTTATAATTACTTATTGCTTCGGATGATTTATACTGGTAATCTATATTGAGATCGGCAAGCATTTGATAATTTCCATAAGTTCCCCCTTTCTCTGGCTTTATTGGTACAAAATGGTAGTACATCATTTCTTGAGCTTCTTTATTTTTCCCTTCAAATAAGAGCTTTCTAATAGCCGGTAGATAAGATGCTGCTTCGGGATTGTTGTAATTAGCTACCGATCCGCTCCACATGCTTATTTCATTGAGCACAACGTGTTCTTTTGTAATACCGCCATCGGGCATCATCCCTAAACGTCCATTACCTAAAGGTAAAGACTCTTCCCATTCAGAAGCTGGTTGGTTATACCATAAAATATTGTTTACTTCAGATATCAGTTTGTCTTTGCCGTTGGCATGTATGTTCGTGATTGCTCCTAATATTAAAACTAGAAGGGTAACTATTTTTTGTTTCATGGGATATAAAATAAGATGATTTTTTTAGAATATCTGATAAAAATAAGGACCGAAAATCATTAGCCCGATGATGGCAGCTGCAATGGCGCAAATAAGCACTCCACCTGCTGCTAAGTCTTTTATATTACCTGCGTATGGATTCTTTTCTGGTGAGACTAGGTTTACGAGTTTTTCTATGGCTGTATTGAAAGCTTCGGCAGCAAGTACCATTCCAAAGCAAAGAATAATGGATATCCATTCGACTTGGCTAATACGGAAATAAAAGCCGGCGATAGTAACTAATATAATAGCTGCACAATGTATTCGGGCATTACGCTCTGTCTTAAGCAAACTGATAATACCTTTTGTTGCATAAGAAAAACTTCTCAAAAATTTATTAAATGCATTCATTAGTTCAATTAACTTCTATTTACCTGTTTTACTCCTTTTACAGTTCGTAGTTTTTTTATTAATGCTTCTAAACGTCCAGTATCACTTACCATAATAGTAAGGGTACCTGAGAATAAACCGTCATTAGAATCAATTCCGATGGAGCGCAATGATATTCCATTTTCTTTCGAAATAATGGACGTAATATTAGTTACAATGCCGATATCATCATGTCCTACTATGCGTAGTGTAATAGGATATTGTGTCCCTTCTGATTTTCCCGCCCAGCGAGCTTTCACTATGCGATAGCCGAAACGTTCGGTCATCTGTTGGGCGTTGGGACAGTCGTGACGATGAATTTTTATTCCTCCTGATACGGTTACAAATCCAAAAACATCGTCACCATAGATTGGATTGCAACATTTAGCTAATTTGAATTCAATGCCTTTTAGATTTTGATCAATTACGAGCACATCCTCTTTATTGCTAGCAATTTCATCTATTTGATTTTGCAAATTATAACCTTCGGCACTACGGTAAATAAGTTCGTCGTGAGAATCACTGTCTCGTTTTTGTTGTTCTATATACTTATCAAGCAAATCATTTATGTCTAATGTCCCCTCGGCTATTTTTTGATAGAATTCAGTAACCGTTTTGAATCCCATTCGTTTAATAAGGCGCATCATTACTCCTTCATCGTAATCTATCTTGCGATTTTTGAATTTTCGCTCAATGGTTTCTTTAGCAAAATCGTTTTGTTTAGAAGCCATATCTTTCAGTGCTTGGCGGATTTTTGTACGAGCTTTAGAAGTCGTAACAATATTGAGCCAATCCTGCTTGGGAGTCTGAGTGTTTGAAGTCATAATCTCCACTTGGTCTCCGCTGTTTAACTTCTGTTTCAGCTGGGCATTTTTACCATTAACTTTTGCACCAATACATTTACTTCCTAACTTGCTGTGTATATGAAAAGCAAAATCGAGTACTGTAGCTCCTTTACCAAGTTTAAAGAGGTCTCCTTTAGGAGTAAAAACAAACACTTCATCTTCATAAAGATCCATCTTGAATTGATCCATTACCTTCATGGAGTCACCTTCTGAACTTTCAAGTGCTTCACGTACGGAAGTTAACCATTCATCAAGTCCGCTTTCACCTTTAATTCCTTTGTAACGCCAGTGAGCAGCCAATCCTCTCTCAGCTATTTCATCCATGCGGCGGGTGCGAATTTGAACTTCTACCCATTTGCCTTCAGGCCCCATCACAGTAATATGCAGCGATTCATATCCATTGCTCTTGGGGATAGAAAGCCAGTCACGCAACCTTTTAGGATTAGGTTGATACATATCTGTAACGATAGAATAGACTTGCCAACACTCTTGTTTCTCTTTATCTGCATCCGAATCCAGTATGATTCGAATAGCGAAGAGGTCATAAATACCTTCGAAAGGAGTTTTTTGTTTTTGAATTTTATTCCAAATGGAGTGTATCGACTTGGTTCTTCCTTTAATATCAAATGTCAATCCCGCTTCTTTTACTTTCTTTTGTATTGGATCTATAAAAGAAGCAATATAAGCATCGCGGGAAGATTTTGTTTCGTTAAGTTTATCCTTTATAAAATAATAAGTTTCTTTTTGCGTATATTTTAAATATAAATCTTCTAATTCCGACTTTAACTTATAGAGTCCTAACTTATGGGCCAATGGGGCATATAAATAAGCCGCTTCGTTAGCAACTTTAAAGCGGTTCTCTTCATTATCCGTATTCTTGATTAATCTCATTATGTTTACTCTGTCAGCAATCATAATTAGAATTACCCGCATATCTTCAGCAAAAGACAGTAAGAGATTACGGAAATTTTCCGACTCAATAGCCGGGCTTCTAGCATATAGCTCATTTGTTTTAACTAAGCCTCTGATAATACTTGCCACATCTTCGCCAAACTCACTCTTAACAGTTTCCGCAGACAAAGTGTTGTTTTTTACAATTTCATGAAGCATGATTCCAATGAGGCATGAGCCTTTCATGCCTATCTCATCGGCAACGATAACTGCGGTTTGCATATCTCGGATTACGGGGTTCATACCGAAATTATTGCGCTGCATATTATTGTTTTTAGCAGCTTCTATGAGGTAGTGTTTTAGTCTTTTGGCATTTTGGGAGGAAATACTATCTCCTGAAGATTGCATAAGCTTTTTATAAAGAACAAGCAATTCCGTTTTTTCTGTTTTTGTGAAAAATGTATCCATAAGTTCTCTTGACTAATACTATTGATTTTCACCACATTATGTTACAACGATTTTTAAACCTTGATTTGTGGCAGATAAATTCGTTGTAAAAATAGCTTTTTTTGTTTAGTATGCTACACAAAGTAAATAACATTTTGTATTTTTGGGCATCAATTAATAAAACTACATGCGATGATTACACCACAGGACAAAGAGTTGTTTGCAAAGAAAGGTATCACGGAATCTCAGATATTTGAACAATTGGAATGCTTTCGTAGAGGTTTCCCTTTTTTGGAGTTAAGTGCTGCAGCATCAAAAGAAAAAGGTGTTTTAGTACCTGACGCAGGTGATGAACAAAAATACCTAGCCTCATGGGAGGCTTATATTAATACGGATAAAACAATTGTAAAGTTCGTACCGGCTTCAGGGGCTGCTAGTAGAATGTTTAAGGACTTATTTGAGTTCCTCAATGCTACTTATGATAAACCTTCGAATGAGTTTGAAATCAATTTCTTCAATCATATTACTCAATTTGCTTTTTATGAAGATTTGAATGTTGCTTGTCTGAAACGTACAGGAAAATCTGTTCTAGCACTTATTGAAAAGGAGGAATATAAGACTGTGGTTGAGACTTTACTTTCTGAGAGTGGATTAAACTATGGTGCATTACCGAAAGGGTTACTTAAATTTCATAAATATGATGAAGGTGCGCGTACACCTTTAGAAGAGCATTTAGTAGAAGGTGCCGTGTATGCTACGGGGAAAAGTAAGCATGCGAATATCCATTTTACTGTATCGAACGAACACCGATCTTTTTTTAAAATTCTAACAGAAGAAAAGGCCCTTCTCTACGGCAAAAAATATGGTGTTAGCTATAATATCACTTTTTCGGAACAGAAACCGGCAACAGATACAATAGCTGTAGATATGAATAATGAGCCTTTTAGAGAAAAAGGAGAGATACTTTTTCGTCCAGGAGGACACGGTGCTTTAATAGAAAATTTGAATGATTTGGATGCAGATATCTTATTTGTTAAAAATATAGATAATGTTGTTCCTGATCGTTTAAAACAAGATACAATACATTATAAGAAATTATTGGCAGGAGTACTTGTTTCACTTCAAAAACAAGCTTTCGAATATCTAGAATTGATTGATAGTGGACAGTATACGCATGAGCAAATCTTAGAAATACTTCAGTTTTTGCAGAAGAAACTTTTTTGTAAGAATCCGGAAACGAACCTTTTGGAAGATGTTGAGTTGGTCCTTTATCTTAAAACAAAGTTGAATCGTCCGATGCGTGTGTGTGGTATGGTTAAGAATGTAGGAGAACCCGGTGGGGGGCCGTTTTTGGCATATAACCCTGATGGAACTGTTTCATTACAGATCTTAGAAAGTTCACAAATTGATATGACAGATCCTAATAAGAAAAGGATGTTTAAAGAAGGGGGGTATTTCAATCCGGTAGATTTGGTTTGTGCTGTACGTGATTATAAAGGACATAAATTTGATTTAGCTAATTATGTAGATAAGTCTACAGGCTTTATCTCTTATAAATCAAAGGGAGGAAAAGAGCTAAAGGCACTTGAACTTCCCGGATTATGGAACGGGGCAATGAGTGACTGGAATACGGTGTTTGTAGAAGTACCCTTAAGTACGTTTAACCCTGTAAAAACAGTAAATGATTTGTTGCGTGAACAACATCAATAAGAAAGAAAATATTCTAGTTAGAATAAAATATTAAAAGAATATAGAGTAATGAAAAAGATACTTTTGCTTGGCTCGGGTGAATTGGGCAAAGAATTTGTTATTTCGGCTCAACGTAAAGGGCAACATATTATTGCGTGTGATTCGTATGCCGGTGCACCTGCTATGCAAGTAGCAGATGAATGTGAAGTGTTGGATATGCTTGATGGCGAGCAATTAGAACAAGTGGTTAAAAAATATAGTCCGGATGTTATCGTACCTGAAATAGAGGCAATTCGTACAGAGCGTTTATATGATTTTGAAAAACAAGGTGTTCAAGTTGTACCTAGTGCAAGAGCGGTAAATTTTACAATGAACCGGAAAGCCATTCGTGATTTGGCGGCGAAAGAACTCGGACTGAAAACGGCAAAATATTTTTATGCAACTTCTTTAGAAGAATTGGAAGAAGCTGCTGATAAAATTGGCTTTCCTTGTGTAGTAAAGCCTTTAATGTCTTCATCAGGAAAAGGGCAATCTTTGGTTAAAACTGCCGATGAACTACAAAAAGCTTGGGAATATGGATGCAGCGGTAGTCGTGGTGATATTCGTGAATTGATAATAGAAGAATTTATTCATTTTGATAGCGAAATCACTTTGCTGACTGTCACTCAAAAAGATGGGCCTACTCTTTTTTGTCCTCCTATTGGGCATATACAAAAAGGTGGTGATTATAGGGAAAGCTTTCAACCGGCTCATATAGATCCGGCTCATCTTGCTGAGGCTCAAGATATGGCAGAAAAAGTAACTCGTGCGCTTACAGGTGCAGGTTTATGGGGAGTCGAATTTTTTCTGAGTCATGAAAATGGGGTTTATTTTTCAGAGCTTTCTCCCAGACCACATGATACAGGTATGGTAACATTGGCAGGCACTCAAAACTTAAATGAGTTTGAACTCCATTTAAGAGCTGTTTTAGGATGGTCTATCCCTGAAATAACTCAGGAAAGGTTCGGCGTTAGTGCTGTTATACTCTCAGGTATCTCTAGTCAGGAAGAACCTAAATATAGAGGGATGAAAGATGTCTGTAAAGAGCAAAATACGTATTTACGCCTTTTTGGTAAACCTTTTACTCGAATTAATCGTCGTATGGGAGTTGTGCTTTGTTATGCTCCTTTAGGCAATGATATGGACTCTTTGCGTGATAAAGCCAAAATGGTTGCCTCAAAAATTGAGGTGTATTAATAACATTTTTTGGCATTTATATACCCTCTTAAGGCTGTTTTTTGGTCAGAATAGGACACTGAAAATGTTCTGAATGTCTTTATAGCAGGACTAATGAATGTTATCTAAAGACAAATTATAGTAAAGCGGAATCATCGTTTTGATTTCTTACTACCTTTGCAAAGTTGTTTGTTTAACTATTCTTTTGAACAAATAAATACAGTCTACGTTTATTATCTTAAAATAAAAACAGATATTGCTTATGTCACAGATTATAGGGCATATTTCTCAAGTTATCGGTCCGGTGGTCGATGTCTTTTTCGATGGCTCCGAAACCGATTTGAGATTGCCAAGCATTCATGAAGCGCTAGAAGTTAAGAGGCCTAATGGTAGAAAATTGATCGTAGAAGTGCAACAACATATTGGTGAAAATACAGTGCGTACCGTTGCGATGGATAGTACGGATGGTCTGCAACGTGGAATGAAGGTTGTACCTACAAAAAATCCAATAACCATGCCTGTCGGAGGGCAAATTAAAGGGCGTTTAATGAACGTTGTTGGTGATTCTATTGATGGAATGAGAGAGCTTGATAGAAAGGGAGCATATGCTATACATCGAGATCCTCCCAAATTTGAAGATCTAACAACCGTACAAGAGGTTCTATATACCGGAATAAAAGTAATTGATCTGCTTGAACCTTATTCTAAAGGTGGAAAAATTGGCCTTTTTGGTGGTGCTGGGGTAGGTAAAACGGTTATCATAATGGAGCTTATCAATAATATTGCTAAGAAGCATAATGGTTTTTCTGTTTTTGCTGGAGTGGGTGAGCGTACTCGTGAAGGAAACGATTTACTTCGTGAAATGATTGAATCGGGTGTTATTCGATATGGAGATGAATTTAAAAAAAGCATGGAAGCTGGTCACTGGGATTTGACGAAAGTCGATTATGATGAAGTGGCTAAATCACAAGCCACTTTGGTTTTCGGACAGATGAATGAACCTCCGGGAGCACGTTCTTCTGTTGCACTATCTGGTCTTACGGTAGCAGAATCTTTTCGTGACTTGGCAGCTGAATCAGGTGCTAAAGATATTTTGTTTTTTATTGATAACATCTTTCGTTTCACTCAAGCTGGATCAGAGGTTTCTGCATTGTTAGGTCGTATGCCGTCTGCCGTAGGTTATCAACCCACGCTTGCTACAGAAATGGGGGCTATGCAGGAGCGCATTACTTCGACTAAAGCGGGCTCAATTACTTCTGTACAAGCTGTTTATGTACCGGCAGATGATTTAACGGACCCAGCACCGGCTACTACATTTACGCATTTGGATGCTACTACGGTACTTAGTCGTAAAATAACAGAATTGGGAATTTATCCTGCTGTGGATCCTCTTGAATCAACTTCACGTATTCTTGACCCTTTGATTGTTGGAGAGGATCATTATAATACAGCACAACGTGTAAAACAAATCTTGCAGCGAAATAAGGAATTGCAAGATATTATCTCCATATTAGGGATGGAGGAGCTTTCTGATGAAGATCGCATGACTGTAAATCGTGCCCGTAGAGTACAACGTTTTCTTTCGCAGCCTTTTACAGTAGCGGAACAATATACTGATGTTCCCGGAGTGATGGTTTCTATAGAAGATACAATAAAAGGATTTAAAATGATTCTTGACGGTAAAGTTGATTATTTACCTGAATCGGCATTTATGAATGTAGGAACGATTGAGGATGCTATAGAAAAAGGCAAGAAGCTATTGGAACAATCTAAAAAATAGATTATGATCCTTAAAATGAATTTCTTGAAATATTAAAGTATATGAGTACAAATTTGCATTTAAATATAGTTTCACCGGAGAAGCAATTGTTTGATGGGGAGGTGAGTAGTGTTACTTTGCCTGGAACATTGGGCGTTTTTACCATTTTGCCCTTGCATGCTCCTATTGTTTCTTCTTTAGATGAGGGGGAAATTGTATATATTGCTAATAATAAAGAGTGCAGACTAGAAATTCAGGGCGGTTTTATGGAATTAAGTAATGGAATAGCGTCCGTATGTGTATCGTGATGATTAAATCAATATGAGTATAAGCAAAACTAAATTGAACTATCTGACGGCTCTTTCTTTGGTGACAATACTTACAAGTGTTGTAGGATGGATCATATTTTATTTATTTTTTCCTGAGCATTTCTTTAAATGGTATGCTTTTATACCAACTTTTTTTGTGTTGTTGGGCATTTTTAGCATCTCTATGTTTGATGCTTGCAGAAAATACGCTCCTAAGCGATTAGTACAGTGCTATATGGCGCTAAAAATACTTCGGTTGATATTTTCTATTATTATTCTGTTGATTTATTGTGTTGCGATAGCTCTCTCTGTGAAAGAGTTTTTGATTACTTTTATGGTATTCTACGTCGTAAATTTGGTGTTTGAGACTTGGTTCTTTTTCTCATTTGAAGTGAACCAAAAAAGAAGAAAAAAACATGAGAAAGAAAACATTTCATAATATAGTATTTACAAGCATATTCTTTCTATTGAGTATTGTAAGTTTGTCTGCCGTTGCACAGACGGCTGCGGAGCCTGTGAAAGAGCCTATTAATATGAAGAAGATTGTCTTTGGGCATATTGGAGACTCTTATGAATGGCATATTACTACATGGGATGGAGTTAAAATAAGTATACCACTGCCTATAATTATTCGTAGTGCTACTACAGGGTGGCATACTTTTCTTTCTTCAAAATTTGAAGAAAACGGAGGCAATTATGAAGGTTTTTCTATTGCACCGGATGGAAGTAAATATGAAGGTAAAATAGTAGAACATGGTCCAAATGGAGTAGAAATCCGCCCTATTGACATATCTATAACTAAGGTTACTTTAGCCTTATTAATAAATTCTTTTTTACTGGTTTGTATAGTACTAGGTGTGGCTCATTGGTATAAAAGGAAATCAAAAGCCTTAGTGGCTCCGGGTGGATTCGTCGGATTTATGGAGATGTTTATCATGATGATAAATGATGATGTAATAAAAAGTTGTGTGGGACCTCAATATAGAAAGTTTGCTCCCTATTTGCTAACAGCTTTCTTTTTTATCTTTATAAATAATTTGATGGGGTTAATACCTTTTTTCCCAGGAGGGGCTAATGTAACTGGTAACATTGCTATTACCCTTGTGTTGGCTCTGTTCACATTTGTTATAGTGAATATTTTTGGGACTCGTGCATATTGGAAAGAGATTTTTTGGCCAGATGTACCTTGGTGGTTAAAAGTTCCTATACCTATGATGCCTATGATTGAGTTCTTTGGTATATTTACTAAGCCATTTGCTTTGATGATCCGTCTTTTTGCTAATATGCTTGCGGGACATATGGCTATGGTGGTATTGACTTGCCTTATCTTTATTTCAGCTAGTATGGGGGCTACTATATTTACCACCCTCTCTATAACATCTGTACTATTTAATATATTTATGAATATCCTAGAGATATTGATTGCCTTTATTCAAGCTTATGTCTTCACGATGCTTTCTGCCGTATTTATAGGCTTAGCACTAGTGAAACATCCTTCTAAAGAAGAAAATGCTACTGCTTGAATTGAAAATGCTTTTAAATGAGTGATTAAGATAAAATGAACGTTAATAATTAAAAGAATAAAGATTATGTTACTAACAGTATTATTACAAGCAACTGCAGCAGCAGTTGGAATAAGTAAATTAGGTGTAGCAGTAGGTGCTGGTCTTGCAGCTATTGGGGCTGGTATAGGTATTGGACGAATTGGTGGTTCTGCAATGGAAGCTATTGGTCGTCAACCGGATGCGTCTTCTGATATTCGTATGAATATGATTATTGCCGCAGCTTTGGTTGAAGGTGTAGCTCTATTGGCTATTGTTGTTTGTTTATTAGTACTTTTTTTATAAAAGATAAAATATGTCATTATTATTGCCTGAAAGTGGACTTCTGTTCTGGATGCTTTTAGCTTTCGGTATTGTATTTATTATATTGGCTAAATATGGTTTTCCTGTTATTGTTAAGATGGTGGAAGAGCGAAGACAATATATAGATCAATCTTTACAGGTAGCTAAGGATGCCAATGAACAACTTGCAAAGTTGAAAATGGAGAGCGAAGCTATTCTCTCCAAGGCTAATAAAGAACAGGGACGAATTTTGAAAGAAGCAATGCGTGAGCGTGATAAAATTATTTATGATGCCCGTAAACAAGCAGAAGTTGCCGCTCAGAAAGAATTGAATGAAGTAAAGGAGCAGATACAATTAGAGAAAGAAGAAGCTGTTCGAGATATTCGCCGTCAGGTTGCGGTTTTGTCGGTTGACATTGCAGAAAAGGTTATTCGGAAAACAATTGCTAATGAAGAAGAGCAAATGGATATGATTGACCGGATGTTGGACGAGCTGTTGTCTTCTAAACCATAAATAGAACAAGTATGGAAGTAGGTATTATTTCAATGCGTTATGCAAAGGCGTTGATTGCTTATGCAAAAGCACATGGCGTAGAAAAACGTTTGTATAAGGAAGTGTCTATGTTGACTAAGAAATTTAGAACGCATCCTGATTTGAGGAAAGCATTAGATAATCCAATCCTTCCTGTTGAGGATAAATTGAAACTTGTTTGTACTGCAGCGGTAGCGAATGAGAAAGAGGAAGTAAGCGAAGAATTGATTCGTTTTATGAAATTGGTACTAGAGGAACGTAGAGAAGTCTATTTACAATTCATGTGTCTTATGTACCAAGATCTATACCGAAAAATGAAACATATAGGTATTGGTAAGCTTGTCACTGCTGTTCCAGTGGATGAGGAAACTCGTGCAAGAATAAGAAGAACTGCTTCTGAACGCTTACATGCTCGTATGGAGCTTGAAACACTTGTTGATCCTTCTATTGAAGGTGGATTTATCTTTGATGTGAATGGTTATCGTCTTGATGCTAGTATTGCAACTCAGTTAAAGAAGGTCAAGAAGCAATTCATTGAGAGAAACAAAAGAATTGTGTAGGTTACAGATTGTAAAAGGATGTTTTTCAAATAATAATAGAGAAGAATATGTCAGAGAATATAAGAGTAAGTGAAGTTTCCGATGTGTTGCGTGAGCAATTGGAGGGCATTGAGACTCGTATACAACTCGATGAAGTAGGTACAGTATTACAAGTTAGTGATGGTGTAGCGAGGATATATGGTTTAAATAATGCGGAAGCCAATGAACTTCTTGAATTCGATAATGGTATCAAAGCTATTGTGATGAATTTGGAAGAAGATAATGTTGGTGCTGTATTGTTAGGTCCTACTGATAAAATAAAAGAAGGTTATTCGGTAAAACGTACTAAGAGAATAGCATCAATTAATGTTGGTGAAAGCATGCTTGGTCGTGTTATTGATCCCTTGGGAGAGCCTCTTGATGGTAAAGGTCGTATTGGTGGAGAACTTTATGAGATGCCTTTGGAGCGTAAAGCTCCAGGAGTAATCTATCGACAGCCGGTAAATGAGCCATTGCAAACGGGACTGAAATCTGTTGATGCCATGATTCCAATTGGTCGTGGGCAGCGTGAATTGATTATTGGTGATCGCCAAACGGGAAAAACTTCTATCGCTATTGATACTATAATTAATCAAAAGGTTAATTATGAAGCTGGTGATCCAGTTTATTGCATTTATGTCGCTATAGGGCAGAAAGCTTCTACTGTTGCTTCAATCGTAAATAGCTTGAGACAGCATGGCGCAATGCCTTATACGATTGTAGTAGCTGCTACAGCAGGTGATCCTGCTGCATTGCAATATTTTGCACCGTTTGCTGGTGCTGCTATTGGAGAATATTTTCGTGATACAGGCCGTCATGCTTTGGTTGTCTATGATGATTTGTCAAAGCAAGCTGTATCTTATAGAGAAGTATCTCTTATTCTTCGTCGTCCTTCAGGACGTGAAGCTTATCCGGGAGATATCTTTTATTTACATTCTCGTTTACTTGAACGTGCTGCTAAGATTATCAGTCAGGAAGAAGTTGCCTGTAAAATGAATGATCTTCCAGATAGTCTTAGAGGGAAAATACGAGGTGGGGGGTCGTTAACAGCTTTGCCTATTATTGAAACTCAGGCAGGTGATGTTTCTGCATACATCCCTACGAATGTAATTTCTATTACTGACGGACAGATTTTCCTTGATACGGATTTGTTTAACCAAGGTAATCGTCCTGCGATAAATGTAGGTATATCCGTATCTCGCGTGGGAGGAAATGCTCAGGTTAAAGCAATGAAAAAGGTTGCTGGAACATTGAAAATTGATCAAGCTCAGTTTAAAGAATTAGAAGCATTCTCTAAATTTAGCGGTGATATGGATCCTGTAACTGCTTTGGCTATTGATAAAGGAAGAAAGAATACTCGTCTGCTTGTTCAGCATCAATATTCTCCAATGCCTGTTGAAAAACAAATTGCAATTTTATATTGTGGTACACATGGGTTGTTGAAAAACGTCCCTCTTGAAAAAGTTGATGAATTTGAAATTAGTTTCTTAAGAATTTTAGAACTAAATCACCAATCTGATGTCTTGGATGTTTTAAAAGGAGGAATTATAAATAAAGAAGTTGAAGAAATTTTGGAATCTACAGCAGAAATGGTAGGCAAACAGTTTATAAAATAAATTATTATTAGCTGTTTATATTTTTATTATATTTAAATAAAGTAATCATGGCTTCATTAAAAGATATAAAAACGAGAATTAGCTCAGTGAGAAGTACCCGACAAATCACATCGGCTATGAAAATGGTGGCTTCTGCAAAGCTGCACAAAGCTCAGGGGGCCATTGAGAATATGTTACCATATCAAACTAAGCTGAATGCAATATTGACCAATTTTCTTAGAACTGATTCTACCATTGATTCGCCATACATTGCTGTAAGGCCTGTTAACAAGGTTGCTATTGTTGTCTTTTCTTCCAGTACTTCGCTCTGTGGTGCTTTTAATGCTAATGTGGCTAAACATTTTGTGCAAGTTTTAGAAGATTACAAGCATTTGGATCAAAAAAATATTCTTATTTATCCCATAGGAAAAAAGATAGAAGAAAATATAAAGAAAATGGGATATGAAGTTCAGGGAAGTTTTCAACATTTGGCAGATAAACCCTCTTATAAAGAGTCATCTGAGTTAGGGGAGCGTTTAATGGATCTTTTTGCATCTAAAGAAGTTGATAGGGTAGAACTTATCTATCATCATTTTAAATCGACTGCCAGTCAAACTCTTGTTCGTGAGAATTTCTTGCCTCTTGATTTGACTGTTGATCAGGTAGATAAAAAGATAAAGGGTAAGAATATTGATTATATTGTAGAACCTTCTGCTGCTGATTTTATAGCGAACTTATTGCCCAAGGTTATTACATTAAAGATGTATACGGCTTTGCTTGATTCAAATGCTTCTGAACATGCTGCGCGCACTATGGCTATGCAGATAGCAACTGATAATGCAAATGAATTGATTCAAGATTTGACTAAACAGTACAATAAATCGCGTCAACAGTCCATTACAAATGAGCTTTTGGATATTATTGGTGGCAGCATGAGGTAATCTTGCTTTAGATTTTATTGGGTATTGATAACTTGTATTGATATAAAAGAAGAGGCTGTATTTAATAATACAGCCTCTTCTTTTATATTTTTTATTCTGAAATTAGATCAGTTTAGAATAAGCTTATTCTTTGTCTTCTTTCGGTATGGCTTTTAGCACTAACTTTTTGAATGAACTAGGATAAGGAGTTTCAAATTTCATTAGTTCTCCTGTAATGGGGTGATATAAGCATAATTTGAATGCATGTAAAGCCAATCGTCCGATAGGATTATTCCCATCGCCATACTTTACATCTCCTAATACCGGATGTTGCATGTCTTGCATGTGTACACGTATCTGATTTTTACGTCCGGTTTCCAAATCCAATTCTAATAAAGAATATCCATTATTGCGTTTGATCGTTTTATAGTGGGTAATAGCCTTCTCTCCACCATTATTTGTCATGCTGGAGTAAGTCACATACACTTTATTGTCTTTTAGCCAAGAAGTTATTGTACCATTATCTTTTTCGATTTCTCCTGAGACAACCGCAACATAACGGCGATCTTTTACAATCTCATCCCAATAGTCTTGCAAAGTAAATTTTGTTTTTTCATCTTTAGCAAATACCATCAATCCAGAAGTATCTTTATCTAATCGATGTACAATATATATTCTATATTGTTTACCGGATCGTTGAACATAGTCATTTAAGATGGAGTGCGCTGTGCGCTCTTTTTGTGAGTTAGTTCCCATTGAAAGTAATCCTTCACGTTTATCAATAATAATCAAATAATCATCTTCATAAACGATCTTTAATAAACTACTATGAAATTCCTTTTTCCCTTTCTCCTTGCTAATCAGGACTTTCATTCCCGCTTTTAATGGAAAATTGTAGGAAGTAGTAATAACATTATCAACCAATACCTGACGTTTCGATAACAGAGATTTTGCTGTGTTTCGGCTGATACCAGCCATGGTCTTCATCAAAAAATCCATCAGTTCCATTGGTTCCTTGACCGGGAATACAGTGAACTTGGCTTTTGCACGAGTCGCAAGCCGTTCTTGTTTACTTATTTGTTCTTTCTCTTTTTTCTTTTTAAGAGCCATAATTACTTTCTTAAGTTATGCACTATGTGCTGTCCCGATTGTTATCTCTTTTCCAATAATACCACGTTTTCTACGTGATGCGTATGTGGGAACATATCTACTGGTTGTACAGCCGTTACTCTGTATTTTTCATCTAATAATGCTAAGTCGCGAGCTTGTGTAGCCGGATTACAGCTTACATATACGATACGTTGTGGTTCCGAAAATAAAATCACATCTATCACATCTTGATGCATACCTGCGCGCGGAGGGTCGGTGATAATAACATCCGGACGTCCATATTCGTTAATGAATTCCTGTGTCAACATGTCTTTCATATCGCCAGCGAAGAATAAGGTGTTTGTTATGCCATTAATTTCAGCATTAACCTTTGCATCCTCTATAGCTTCCGGAACATATTCAATACCTATAACCTGACGAGCCTGACGAGCTATAAAATTAGCGATTGTACCCGTACCTGTATATAAATCATATACCAACTCCTCACCAGTAAGCCCAGCAAAGTTACGAGCTATCTTATAGAGATTATATGCTTGTTCAGAGTTTGTTTGATAGAACGATTTTGGTCCGATTTTAAAGCGTAACCCCTCCATCTCCTCAAAGATGTGATCATTTCCTTTAAACACAAACACCTCACGATCAGTAATAGTATCGTTGCATTTATTGTTGATAATATATAGCAAAGAAGTGATCTCAGAAAAGCTATCGGCTACAAATTGAAGCAACTGTTTGAAAAGTCCCATTTCCTTTTCTTCATTCTCTTCGTCTATCTTGCAGATAATGATAACCATTAATTCACCCGTTGTTGAAGTTCGGATAATCATATTGCGTAGCATTCCTTCCAAAGAGCGAAGATTGATAAAGGAATAATTATGCTCGTAAGCATAATCGCGTATAGCATTACGAATTCGGTTGGATATATCATCTTGCAGCCAACATTTCTCAATAGCCAGAACCTTGTCGAATGCTTTAGGAATATGGAAACCAACGGCGTTCATTTGTTCATATACAACATTTTGCTGTATCTCTTCTTTGGTCAGCCAGCGTTTGTTCGAGAATGTAAACTCTAATTTGTTACGGTAGAATTGTGTTTTCTCAGAACCCAGAATAGGCGATATCTCAGGCAATTCTATTTTCCCTATTCGACTTAAATTATCTGTAATCTGTTTCTGCTTGAATTTTAGCTGTTCAGAGTAGGGAAGTATTTGCCATTTGCATCCGCCACAGACTCCAAAATGTTCACAGAAAGCTACAGAGCGTATGGAAGAATATTCATGAAACTTCACAGCTTCTGCCTCTGCGTATTTATTTTTTTTTCTTTTTACTTGTAGATCAACAACGTCACCAGGTACCACATAAGGTACAAATACAACCAAATCATCCACTTTCGCTATGGCCTTTCCTTCGGCTGCCACATCTGTAATTGTCACCTTTTCTAATAAGGGAAGTTCTTTTTTCTTTCGCGCCACTTTTATACCAATCTAATAAATAATTGTGCAAAAGTACGCATTTTACTGAGATTTCTGTGTATAAATAGCTATATTAAATGATGCAAAGTGGAAAATGCATTTTATGTGAAGATTTATTCATGAATTGTTTTGCGATATCTAAAATATAATTAGTTTTGCGATATAGAAAACACATTCTTATTAACTTTAAATAACATACTTATGAATAGAAAAAGAGTCTATACTTTCGGTAATGGACAAGCTGAAGGTAGAGCTGATATGAAAAATCTACTAGGAGGCAAAGGAGCTAACCTTGCCGAAATGAATCTTATTGGGGTGCCTGTTCCTCCTGGATTTACTATTACCACTGAAGTTTGTACTGAATATTATGAATTAGGCGAAGATAAAGTTGTTGCTTTGTTAAAAGACGAAGTGGAAAAAGCAATCCTCCATATAGAAAAGTTAATGCGTTCTAAGTTTGGTGATGTCGATAACCCTTTACTTGTTTCTGTTCGTTCCGGTGCTAGGGCATCCATGCCCGGTATGATGGATACCATTCTTAATCTTGGACTTAATGATGAAGTCGTTGAAGGATTGAGTCGCAAAACAGGGAACGCTCGTTTTGCATGGGATTCTTATCGTCGTTTTGTACAAATGTATGGTGATGTCGTTTTAGGGCTGAAGCCTACTAATAAAGAGGATATCGATCCTTTTGAAGCCATTATTGAAGAAGTGAAGCATACTAAAGGCGTTAAACTCGATAATGAACTTGATGTTGCCGATTTGAAAGAATTGGTACAGAAATTTAAGCAGGCTGTAAAGAAGCAAACAGGAAGAGACTTTCCTTCTTCAGCTTATGAACAATTATGGGGTGCTATCTGTGCAGTGTTTAACTCATGGATGAATGAACGTGCCATTCTTTATCGTAAGATGGAAGGGATACCTGATGAATGGGGAACTGCTGTAAGTGTACAAGCAATGGTGTTTGGTAATATGGGCGAAACGTCTGCTACAGGCGTTTGTTTCTCACGTGATGCAGGTACCGGAGAAGATTTATTCAATGGTGAATATCTCATTAATGCTCAAGGAGAAGATGTGGTGGCGGGTATTCGTACCCCTCAACAAATTACAGAAATCGGTTCGCAGCGTTGGGCCGCCTTGGCTGGTGTTAGTGAAGAGGTACGCGCCTCTAAATATCCGTCAATGGAGGAAGCAATGCCTGATATTTATAAAGAATTAGATAGTTTGCAAACGAAGCTTGAGAATCATTATAAAGATATGCAAGATATGGAATTTACTGTTCAGGAAGGTAAACTTTGGTTCTTACAAACTCGTAATAGTAAGCGTACGGGGGCAGCTATGGTTAAGATAGCGATGGATTTACTGCGCGAAGGAATGATTGATGAAAAAACAGCCTTACTTCGTGTTGAACCCAATAAACTTGATGAATTACTCCATCCTGTGTTTGATAAAATCGCTCTTAGTAAAGCTACTGTTCTTACTCGTGGTTTGCCTGCTTCTCCCGGAGCATCTACAGGGCAGATTGTCTTTTTTGCAGACGATGCTGCTCAGTGGCATGCTGATGGCAAGCGAGTTATCATGGTACGTATTGAAACATCTCCTGAAGATCTTGCCGGTATGCAAGTGGCTCAAGGAATCCTTACCGCTCGCGGTGGTATGACTTCTCATGCGGCTGTTGTGGCTCGTGGTATGGGTAAATGTTGTGTTTCAGGTGCAGGAGCTTTGAACATTGACTATAAAAATCGTACAGTAGAGATTGACGGTACTATTTTGAAAGAGGGTGATTTTATTTCATTAAATGGTAGTACAGGGCAGGTTTATGATGGTAAAGTAGATACCAAAGCCGCTGAGTTATCAGGGGATTTTGCTGAATTGATGAAGTTAGCAGATAAATATACGAAACTACAAGTTCGTACCAATGCTGACACTCCTCATGATGCTGCAGTTGCCCGTAAATTTGGGGCAGTCGGTATAGGACTATGTCGTACTGAACACATGTTTTTTGAAGGAGAAAAAATTAAAGCGATGCGTGAGATGATTTTGGCGCAAGATACTGAAGGACGTCGTAAAGCGTTAGCAAAAATATTACCTTATCAGAAAGAAGACTTCAAGGGTATTTTCAAGGCAATGAGCGGCTATCCCGTTACTGTTCGTCTGTTAGATCCACCTTTGCATGAATTTGTTCCTCATGATCTGAAAGGACAGCAAGAAATGGCAGAAGCAATGGGTGTTACTTTGACCTATATCCAACAACGAGTAGAGTCGCTATGCGAACACAATCCTATGCTAGGCCATCGCGGTTGTCGCTTAGGTAATACATATCCTGAAATAACCCAGATGCAGACTCGTGCCATTCTTATGGCAGCTCTTGAATTGAAGAAGGAAGGTGTTGATGCTCAGCCTGAAATAATGGTACCTCTTACAGGTATTTTGTATGAATTTAAAGAGCAAGAGAGTGTAATACGTAAGGAGGCTGAGGAAGTCTTTGCTGAAAAAGGCGATCGGATCGATTTCAAAGTTGGCACAATGATTGAAATCCCACGTGCGGCTCTAACGGCTGATCGCATAGCCTCTTCTGCTGAATTTTTCTCTTTCGGAACCAACGATCTTACGCAGATGACTTTTGGGTATTCAAGAGATGATATAGCTTCTTTCCTTCCTGTTTATTTGGAAAAGAAAATTTTAAAAGTTGATCCTTTCCAAGTGCTAGATCAGAAAGGAGTAGGGCAGTTGATACGGATGGCTACTGAAAAAGGACGTTCTATTCGTCCTGAATTGAAATGTGGTATTTGTGGTGAACATGGTGGTGAACCTTCATCAGTTAAATTCTGCCATAAAGTAGGGTTGAACTATGTCAGTTGCTCTCCATTCAGAGTACCGATTGCAAGACTTTCAGCAGCTCAGGCTGCAATAGAGGAATAAATCTCCTTAGCTGATACTCATTTCGTTAGGCTGCAACATTCTGATAACTAGGAGGCTGCAGCCTAATTAGCACTTAACAGTTTGGCTCATTCAACCGTACAAAATGAACCAAATGAAAAGGGTATCTTGAAGCAATGCCTGCTCTACCTTTCTTTTTCATTGTATCTTATGTAATTTATATATTTTTATTATGAAGCATATATTACTTTTGGTATTAATCAATGTTTGCTGGGGATGTTCTCATCGCTCAGGAGTTGATAAGCATTTAAACCATTCTGGCAATGTAATGGATGTAAAAGGATTAGTGAAAGAGATTGTAATAGACTCACCTTTTGTAGGAAGATTGGCGAGCCCTTATGTTATGGATAAATATTTCATACTAACTGACCCACAATCAGAAAAAAATCAAATTCTTTTTTTTGATAAAGAAAACTTTTCATATATCACGGGGATGGGGCTTTCTGGAGAAGGACCTGATGAAATAACTAGTTTAGGGGAACTTATACTTGATGAAAAGCTGCGTTGTCTATATGTTGCAGATCATGGAAAAATGCAAATCTCGGGTTATAATTTGGATAGTATTTTATTAAATCCGGCTTGTTTGCCTAAGTACAAGTTTGATATAAATAAAACTACTATACCGATTATGTATTCTTATGTCAATGATACTCTTTGCTATGCATGTTGTATAACAGCCAAACCGGGTGAGATTTATCAAGAATGTTTGGTTACGTGGAATATGCAAACAGGAGATATACATCCATTGATTAGTGGACATCCGGATATTGAGAGAAAAAGATTTCATTATGCTACATCTATAGATAATAATTTGATTGCGATGAGTTATGACCATCATGACTTGTTGGCTACTTATGATCTTCAAGGAAATTTGAAGCATTATATTTATGGGCCGAATTGGGATGATGCGACGAGCAATGCTATGATTTATTATTATGGAAGTATTATAATCTGTAATAATCGGATTATAGTAGGTTATTTTGGTAAAAGAAATCCTGATGTAGGTCAAGTACATGTAACTAGTCTCATTATCTATGATTTGGATGGCAATTATATAAAGACATTAAAGGTGGGCTATAATATTGTTGAATTTTGTTATGATTCTGAATATAATCGTATAATTATGGCTTTAGATGATGATATTCAGTTTGCTTATTTGGGATTGGATGGTCTTTTAGAGTAATATGTGAAGATTATAATTGGGGTGAGGATACTGTTCTTTCTGGATAAGGATAATAAAGTTCTTGCTATCGGTAATCCTATTCATAATCCAAAAGTGAAAGAACTATATTTAAAATCTTTCGAGGTGAGCAAGTGGAGCGAGAAGATTAGTCTTTTCAGTTTAAAAAATCCAAAAGTCACAGGATTAATACCTTGTAGTTATTCATTGATTTTTTATATTTGTGACATCACAATTTTGTGCTGTGTGTATGGCTATAATAGTTTAGTGGGTGTATCCCTAAGCAGTACTTACGTTACATACACTCCTACTTACAACTCCACTACTCCTACAAATAGTATCTGGAATATAGGGGCAACCGACTTTACTTCCATTGCTTATTTTACTGATGACGTAACGGATGGAAGCCAAACGAATACTTTTTTGAATGATGCTGCTCGGAATATCGATGCAAACTATGCGGTATACAAAGGAGATATCTGCAAGTATTTGAGTATGACAGGTGCTGTTAGTGGCAACTGGCGTATGCCTACGGCTCAAGAGTACAATGCTGAAGGTTTAGCTGATAATGCTACTGTGGCATGGACTACCGCTACTGCTCCTTGGGCTAAATTTGGTGATTTTGCTGCTATAACCAGCAATGCACAGGGTACCACTCAGATTTCCTCCAGTGGCGGTACGTATACGATCAATGGTAGCATTAATCGTTTTCCTGCTTCGAGCAATTGTAACACTAGTGGCACGCTGGGCTATGTTGGCTAGGGCGGCTACTATTGGAGCAGCAGTGCATGTATCGGTTCTACGCTTGGGTACTACTTGAGCTTCGACAGCATTGTCGTGTATCCGGTGAGCTACGGTAGTCGGCAGTTCGGGTTTGCAATACGGTGTATTCAGAATTAAAGCGGCATGTAATGCAATATCTATTCTTCTAAGAAAAGAGAATAGCTAAAGGTAGCCTCTTTATAGATAGACAACAATTGATTCTTATTATCATAGAGTGTAGTGAGCGGTAGGAATTTTGAGGGTCTGTTTTTGATTTTAGAATTTTTAATGTTGAATAATAGGGGAGAGGTGTGTGAATCTGTAAATGTTTTTTTTGCAATACTTTTATATTTGTTTTTTTATGTATATTTATTGGTTCTTTTAAGCTTTTTATTATTTTTGAAGTCTTTTATACTTCGTTTACGATAAGTGATAAAAGAGTTTATATGCAAACAAATAAAAACAATTTCATTCTCTTATATATCAAAAAATATTACGTTAACACACACTTTAATTGTATTTTCTCTTCCAAATATAAGTGCTTAATTTATGTTTTAATTAAGATATAAAGACTTATGATTTATGGAAGAGGATAAATACCATTGGTGCAAGCAAAAGAAACAAATGGAAGTATTAAGCATTTTTGTTGGATGCCTGAAGAGTGAATTGCTGGATTCAGGTCGTCATGCCACTGCTCGTTCTTATGAGAGCGCATTGAAGCGATTGGTCTCATTTACCGGTAACAAGAAAACAACTTTTACCGAACTAACTCCATTCCTACTTAAGCAGTATGAAGAACATCTTTATTCCCAGGGGTGCAGACGCAACACTGTTTCCTTGTACATGAGGATGCTGCGTTCTATCTGTAATCAGGCTTCTCGCAGAGGGATAACCAATCTGCCTGGGGGACTTTTTGAAGAGGTTTTTACCGGCACCGAGAGCTGTCAAAAGCGTGCCGTAAATCCGGAAGTTATTCGTAAGCTTTGCGCGTTGGATCTAGCTTCGTCCTCGGCTTCGCTTGCTTTCTCACGCGACATGTTCCTTCTTTCGTTTTATCTTCGTGGTATCCCTTTTGTGGACCTGGCTCATCTTCGCAAGAGCGATCTTCAAAAGAATACGCTCACTTATCGGCGTAGTAAAACGGGACACGAACTAACCGTAAGCCTGGAGCCTTGTGCGATGAATCTTTTTCGCAAATATGCTCCTTTAGTTAAGAACTCTCCTTACCTGCTACCCATTATCACCCAGATCGGCGAAAATGAGTACGGGCAGTACCAAAGCGCCTTACGGCTTTACAACTATCATCTGCATCAGCTTTCTAAGAAGTTGGGGCTAAAAGAGCATCTTACTTCTTACGTTGCCCGCCATTCTTGGGCCACAGCTGCTTATCGGGAAGGAATCCCTGTTGCCGTTATCAGTGAATCTTTAGGTCATAGCTCTGAGAAAGTAACTTATAACTATCTCGCTTCTTTTGACAACCGGACACTCAAGAGAGCTAATAAAAAAGTGATTGCTCTGGTTCTGCCAACAAGCAGAGAGGGTAATTTTTCAGCCTCAGACATTCCTATTCGGCGGGGGAATGGTAAATGGACAAAGAGATTGACCTGAGAAAAATAGAATGGCTTTCTATTAGATGAAAAACAGCATTTTATACTTAAAAATCTTTCTTCTAAAGATTAAAAAACAAACAATAAACGCTTGTATTAAAGGAATCTAGCTGTTTTCGTTTTTTCTGTTACTTCATAGGTAACGGAAATCATATTATTCGGGAAATATTGAAATATTTTATATAACAAACAAATAAATTAAGAGATTATTTCATGTTTTCGTAAAAGAATTCTATTCATTTGATTATTTTTTAATTTTTCAGATACCTTTGGACCTCTTAAATAGTTCATTATCTTATATCACAACATTAATAGATCTATTGATGAATTTATTTATACATTTCAATGAATAATTCATAAAGCGAATTCACCATTATTAAGAAAATAAAACATTTGAATAGTTCGGTTTTAGCTTTTTCGTCTGCATTTAGCATAAAATCAGAGTAGAGAAAGTTTTATCTATCATTGATTTCTTTCCGTTATATGTACTTTCTGTTTATTTATTAAACAGGATAGGAAATGTGCGCACTTGTCCCATCTGTTCTTTCGGTTATAAAGAACAGAATCCTGCAAAATATTAATATTGAAAATATTTTGACTATCACCCATCTTTTTAATTTCTTTTTCATCCTCTGTTTCTTATTCTACTTCCGTTACCTATGAAGTAACAGAAAAAGGATTAAAACAAACAGAAAACAAGTATAAAAATAGGATTATGTTAAGCTTAAAAGTAATCAAAGCCGTGTCTTTGCTCAAAGACATTCATTATGGTCTCTCTGCATCAGAGAGTAGGCGCGAGCATGGACTTTCTTCAACAGAGGTACGCATGCTATTGGACAAGTTCCTCTCTTTTGGGCTTATACGTCTTAAGCCGGGATGCAAATGTGGTATAAAGCTAAGTTCTTATGAACTTTGCTATCCTCTTAATCAGATTTCTCTTTGTGATATTGCTGTTGCCACGGGTGGAGGTATCGAACTTTCGGTAGAAGACAGTGAGGATATTTATAATCATTATGGTCTTGCCGGTCGTCGTCTGGGGGTATTAAACCAGATGGCCTGTCGTTATCTGGCTGATATTCATCTGACTGATATCTTTTTAAGTGAACAACGCTAATACGTTATGATCAAACGAATAACAACACTCATACTGCTATGCTCAATTTTTGGCTTGACTTCTACTGTTTGGAGTCAGTCTCTGGCTGTGAAGAGCGACCTTCTTTCGAACGCGTTCTTTTCTCCCAATGTGAGTTTCGAGCAATCTTTGGGTGGTCGTTTTAGTGTGGATGTTTCTTTGCATTACAATCCTTTCGGTTCCAAAGAGAGTCTGAAACGTTGGAAGCATTGGCTGGTGCAACCCGAGTTGCGTTTATGGGCTTGTCGTCCCTTTAGCGGACATTTCTGGGGAATACATCTATTGGCGGGAGAGTTTAATATAGCCGATACGGATCTTCTCGCCGGATTATATAAAGGTACGAAGAGTTGGCGTTATGAAGGTTCAGTGATGGGGGCAGGTCTCTCTTACGGTTACCAATGGATACTCTCTCCTCGTTGGGGATTGGAAGCCACTTTTGGATTGGGATACGTTCGAGCAAGTTATGACCGTTACCGTTGCGCCCATTGCGGAGAAAAGCTTAGCAGCGGTCATAAGAATTATTTGGGTCCTACCAAAGTAGCCGTTTCACTGGTTTATATGCTTTGGTAAAAGAGAAAAAAACAAAGAAAACAAGATAGAAATAACGATAGTCAATCTATAATGAAAAAGAGTCTTATAATATTGTTTTTGTTGGCGCAACAGATGGTTGTTCCGGCTTTTGCTCAGGAGGTGTACAAAGGAGAGATCTCCCTTACGGGTAAAGAGATTTATGTTTCGGAGGGTAACCTTCATGTACGTATGAATGTGAACTATGAAGGTTTGAAAATGGCTTCTAACGAATCCTTGACCCTAACTCCCTTGTTAAAGAGTCCGGACTATTGTCTGGAACTTCCTTCGATCCTTGTCAATGGTCTTGAGCAGCAGAAGGTGTATCACCGCACAGAAGTTCTTTCGGGAGGGAAATATTCTAAAAAGAAGAATTCCCGTTTTAATGCTCCGGCAATAGTGATAAAAAACGATCCCAAAAGCATTCGCCAATTTTCTTATCAGGTTCAGATTCCTTATCGGAAATGGATGAAAGATGCGGTACTGCTGATGAATAGTCGTGAGTGCGGTTGCAACGGTAAACCCGCCAAGGAATTCCAAGATAAGATTGCCGATGCCATCATCCTGCCTAAAGCTCGTACTTCCCAAATCAAAGAAAATATTGATACTCGCTATCTAAGCCTAGTGAATATCGTTGCCCCTGCCGCTGAAGATGATACCCTCTCTATGCTTAAAGGAGTGATCTCTTTTGATGGGGATAAGCAACTGGACCGACTTTCTACCGAGAAACAGAATTATGAGATTTATTATCGTTTGCGTGAAGCGGTTCGTGGCTTGCAGCAACAAAACGGGGTGAGCGTGACCAAACTAAGCTTGAGAGGTTATGGTGCTCCAATAGGGCATTTGCACAAGAATGAGAAGCAGGCTTCTCTGCGCGCACTTTCGCTTAAGGATTACTTGCGTGAGAATCGTGTGGCAGGCAGAACGCCTATCGAGATAAGTTGGACTGCGGAAGATTGGGATTCGATCCGTTCATTGGTGCAATCCTCTGACATGAACTTGCGTGAAGCGGTAAGCGACATCATCAACAGTGTTGAGCTGACCAAAGGCAGAGAGAGAATGTTGATGGAGCTTGGCGATGGGTTACCATATCGTTATTTGCAATCCAATATATTCCCCAAAGTTAAACGCCTGAGTTATGCGATCAGCTACACCCGTAAAGGAGTGGACACAGCTCAGGGTCGTCGTCTCTTCGAGACCGGTTCCCACTCTTTGAGTCTCTCGGAGTTCTTTGCTGTTGCAATGAGCTATCCCAAAGGCTCCACGGAGTATAATGACGCGATGGATCTGACAGCTCGTCTCTTCCCCGACAGCCCACAAGCAGCGATTAACGCCGCGGCAGTAGCTCTAAGCAAACGGGATACCAAGAAAGCTCATGTTTATCTGGATAAATATGCTACACTTCCTGCTGCTTACAATAACTTAGGTATTCTTTACCTGCTCGAAGGCAACCGTGACAAAGCAGAGATTTATTTACTGATGGCCGCAGCTGCTGGAGTGAAAGAAGCGCAACAAGCATTAGATGAGCTGAAGAAGAAATAAATCAAAGAATAATGAGGAGAGAAGATGTGCGAACAGAAATAGAACTGTAAAAAAACCAAAAAAGACAATGATACAGAAAACAAGAAAAGCCTAAGAGTATAGCTTAAAATAGCTTTTTATAAAAACTTAAGCAAGCTCTAAAGTGAGAATAAACCGAAAGCAAGAATAAAGAATACGAAAGTGAGCATTATGAATAGACAAGAATAAAGCTAAAACTTTCCTGTACTAGATAGTAATATAGAAATATTGAATTTAAAAACAGACGATTATGAAAAAAGATTTTTATTTGATGGCAGCCGCATGTGCAATGCTTTTTGCAGGTTGTTCGAGTGAGAGTGATCCCGTTCCTAACTCTTCAGGAGAAAAAACTGCAAAAATGGAACTTAACCTCACCGGAAGTGCCACTCGTGCCACCGGTACAGAATTGCCCGGTGATACCGGAGCTGAAAACAAGATTAACACGGTTGCAGTAGGCGTCTTTAACTCCGATGGCTCCACCAATACCATAGCTGAATTTACATCCGGACAAGTAACAGCTAAAACGGGTATTGTGAATTGTAGTCCCGCTACCAGTTGTTCTGTAATTGTAGTAGCTAACGCTCCTTCGGGTACTTTTGCGGGAGTTACGACCCGTACTGCATTTGTGGCGAAAACGGTTCAACTCTCTCAAACCAATAATTCTGGAGCACAAGAGAATACGAATCTCCCCATGTCTGCAGAGCAGACTTCGGTGGATCTCACTGCCGGAGCCACCAATACGGTCACCATGCAGCTAAGCCGTTTGGTTTCTCGTATCTCCATAGCGGATATCAAGGCTGATTTTGATCCTAACGGGCAATATAAAGATGCTACTTTTACGGCTACGGGTATTTTTCTTTATAACGCCAAATCTACTTCCACGGTTGATCCGGGTTCTCCCACAACTACTAGCCTGATAACGGGAGAGGATGCTGGTAATGAATACCTGCTTAATACCTTGGATCAAAGTATCACCTCAACCTCCTATACCACTCCTTATTGGTTTTATACCTTTGTCAATGACGCAACGAATCCCACCAAATTGGTTATTAAGGGGACGTTTGATGCCGATGGTGCAGGTGCTTCCTCTGAAGAGACTGTTTACTATCCTGTGGTGGTGAATAAGAACCAGACCGGAACAACAAATGATGGTTCTGGCGACGCAACCATTACACGCAATCTGGCTTATAAGATCGGAGTGACTATTAAGGGAAAAGGGGTTGCCTCCCCAGCAACGGATATTGAGCCAGCAGCATTGACGGTGAATGTTCAGGTGGCGGACTGGACTCTTATTGTTACTCAGGATGTCATTTTTGATTAAATAAAGGAACAGACGATGAATGCCCTGACTTTCTTATACCGCTTTTTTACTTTGTTGTTTGCTACGATGCTGCTCTTTGGCTGCATAGGGGAGCAAACGGATAACTGTGTACAGTATGAGCTCACTGTAAATGCGGTAACGCCTTCGGGGCAGGATGTTACCTCCTCGGGAACGATAACCTCCATTGATCTGTATTTGTTCGATGAAAACGGTTTTGTCAGGATGGTGCCTAAGGGTACCTCCTCGGATTATTTGTTTGGTACAGATCGAAATAAATCTTTGACGTTGGTTGCTTGGGCTAATCTGAAAGGAGACAGTTTGAAAGTACCTTCGTTAGCGGTAGGTACTTCACTGGAGAATGCTCAGATAGGGTTGTTAGAAACCGAATCAGGTTATAACCTGCCTGTGACGGATCTTTTTTATGCCCGTAGGAGACTCACTTCCGAGAATCTTTTAACCAGAGGTATGCAGAGTGATACGGTCAAACTTGTTATGGAACGTATTTCGGCGGGGTTGTCGGTAAAAGTAAGTCATTTGCAGAAATATTTCGGAGGGGAAGAAGAGAAGCTGCACATTGTGTTACGGGGAGTAGGTACGGCACTCAATTTTTTAGGTAATCCTTTAGGTAAAGAGGCCGGATATATTCCTACTATGCATGCTACTCAAGGGAAAGATGAGTGGATGGCTCCTCTTTTCCGAGTTTTCCCCACGCAGGAGGATTATAAAGTTTTTGTTGATCTCTACCGGAATGATAAACTTCTGTTCACCATTAATACGGACGATGAAGGAAATCCTCTCAAAGCTGTTCCGGGTATGGAGACCTACATCACTGTTGATTTTGACTATGCTCGTTTGTTGGTGAATGTGAATGTTCTTCCCTGGGGTAGCGGGGGAGGACAGTACACTGAATTCTGAATAAGAGTAAAGAAGAAAAACTTCCTATGTTTGAATAGAATTCTTTGCAATAATAAATGGAAGCATGTGTATTAGATTATCAAGAATAATAAATAAGATGATAAAAAGAGGAGTGTGGGAACTGTGGTTTTCGTTTCTGTGCGCATGGATGGTATTGTTTGTGCTTACCTGCTGCACGCAGGATGTTCCAAACGGAGATTCTGATGCCCAAAGTGTTCAAACAGCTTTGATTCGCTTGGACGTGCGTGCTGAAAATTCGAATGATATCTCCACCCGCGCCGTCGATGAAAGCACTATTCATGATTTGCATATCCTGGTGTACAACAGTTCGGGAGAACTCACAGGTCAGAGCTATCAGACTTCGGCTCCTTATACGGTCCGGGCTCGTAGCGGCACGAACTGTACGATCTATGCCATAGCCAATACGGGTAACGCTTCCCTTTTTAGTGGAGCGATAGCTGATACGGAAGCGAAGCTGAAAGCCTTGAACACAAGCATCTCTTCGTGGGATGAGATCACTAACTTTGGTTACCTGCTAATGACAGGTAGCAAGACGGTAGACATTGCTTTGGGAGAAAGCACCCTTACGGATGGTATGACGGTGAGTCGCCTGGCAGCTAAAGTAACCCTGAATGTGGGTATCTCCGCCGGAAGTGGGATCACTCTATCGGGGTATCGCATTTATGGTTTACCTGTGAGATCTTACTATGTATCCCGCCCCTTAAGTACGGAGCAGAGTACTACGGACACACAAACCACTCGTGCCGAGGATGCCTCTTTGCCTGCCAATGCATCAAGCTGGACAAATAGCGGAACACTTGTTTTGGCTAATGTGAGCTCATTTAACAACACCTTTTACATGTATGAAAACCGTCCGGGAGTAAATAGGGCTATAACAGTACAGAGTGCTAAGATCAAAGCAAACGCTCCGGCTGCTCCTGCTGATTCTGCCGCTTATGTAATCATCTATGGCAAAGCTCCGGGCTATACTTCATTATCATGGAAGATCTATTTGGGAGCAAACAATACCACTAATTTTAATGTGAAGCGAAATTGTCAATACACTTATAATATAATTCTTAAACCCAATGATAGCGATACCCGAATTATCTATAATAAAGTGATTTGGGCAGGTAGTAATATTTATTGGGATGGAACAAAGTTGACTTTTGATACTGAGGTAACCACCGCTAACAATCAAAAACAGGGAGTCTGTTTCCGTTGGGGCTCTTTAGTGGGAGTATCTCTAAGTAGTACTTACGTTACATATACGCCTACTTATAACTCCACTACTCCTACAAATAGTACGTGGGCTACAGGAGAAACCACCTTTTCCTCCATTGATTATTTTGATGATGACATAACAAATGGAGGTCAGACGAATACTTTTTTGAATGATGCTGTTCGGAATACGGATGCGAACTATGCGGCATATAAAGGAGATATCTGCAAATACTTGAGTAAGACAGGTGCGGTGAGTGGCAATTGGCGCATGCCTACGGCAGAAGAATTCAATGCTGCAGGTGTGGCTGATGTTGTTGCTGTATCATGGACTACCATTACTGCACCTTGGGCTAAGTTTGGTGCTTTTACTGCTGCGTCTAGTAATGCGCAAGGTACCACTCAAATATCCAGTGGCGGTATGTATACCGTTAATGGTAATAGTAGTAGTTTTCCTGCATCGGGCTATTGTAACTCTAGTGGTACGCTGCTCTACGTTGGTCAGGCCGGCTACTGTTGGAGCAGCAGTGCATATACCGGTTTTACGGCTGGATACTACTTGAGCTTCTATAGCATCAGCGTGTCTCCGGCGAACAGCTATAATCGTCAGCTCGGGTTTGCAGTACGGTGTATTCAGAATTAAAGCGGCACGTAATGCAATATCTATTCTTCTAAGAAAAGAAAAATACTCATGATGTGAATCACGGTTTTTTTATTTGTTTGTTTTGTTTGTAACCTCCTCAGGCTAGCGAGCTTGGGGAGGTCTTTTTTTATATGAGGAACATGCTATATACTTGTAGTAAAATAATTATAGAGTATACTTTTAGATGGTGATATCTCTTGTTTAAGAGAAGAGATAAGGGACTGTAGAAGATCATACATCGTCTGTATGTTTAATATCGTTGGTTTATACTTAACTTATCTGCATTACTAGGGCATCTTAAGCATTTTTTATTAAAAAAATAGTTGGTCATTCAATTGCAGGATCTGGGTCACACAGCTGGATGATGTTTGTTCTTCAATTGTGTGACAGAAAGTCCTCATTTGCATGACGGAGTCTGTTTCTTGATAAAGGCAATTGCTTTATGCGGAGAAAACAATTAATAGGTATGCTTAGATACTGTAGTGAATAGGAGGAAAGAAGAATAAGTATTTGGATGATACTAAAATGTGTTTACTCTCTTGAGATCATTGCTTTTGTTGGGTAGCAATAAATATTTGTTTTTTGCAAAATAATACTATTTAGGTATTGAAAAGTAAATTGAACCTTTAAATACTAATATATATTAGTAGATATACCAAATATTGGGTATTGTACAGAGAATTCAATCTTGATAACTTTGCAAGTGTAAAAAATAACAAAAAATGCACTTTAAGTTTATCCTTTTGTCTCTACTTTTATTGCTTCATTATTCACCCTTATCCGCACACTCTTCTGAAAAAGTTAAGATTGTCACTTTGCGTGGAATAGTAAAGGATATTCATTCGGCTGAACCTCTTAGTTTTGCAACGATACAATTGGTGTCGGAAAAAGGAATGTCTTATGGTACTGTTAGTGATAATTATGGATCTTTTCATTTCTCAAATCTTCAGGAAGGGAAATACCAAATCTATATTTCTTATTTAGGGTATGAAAAGTTGAGTCAACAGTTGACGCTTCCTCTAGCTAATACCCAATCTTTTTTCTTGCGTTCTTCAGCTACTTCATTAAATGAGGTGACCGTGACAGCTTCCGAATCAAAAGGAATGACTAGTTCTTCAAAAATAGACCGTACAGCGATGGAACATTTGCAGCCTACTAGTTTTACTGATCTATTAGAGCTACTCCCTGGTGCGAAATCCATAGACCCAAAGATGGGAGTAGCCAATCTTATTAGTTTACGAGAAGCCCGCTCCACCGGAGAGGATATTTCTTCTTTGGGAGTTGCTTTTAATATGGATGGTGTACCCCTTAATACAGATGGAAATCTGCAATATATACCTGGTGAAAGTTCAAATAAGGAGTTTGTTTCTAAAGGTTTAGATATGCGGACACTTTCTACCGACAATATTGAAAGTGTTGAAATAATTCGAGGTATTCCTTCAGTAGAATATGGAAATCTTACCAATGGTTTGGTTATTATCAAAAGAAAAAACAAAGAAACTCCTATAGAAGGACGCTTTAAAGCAGATCAATATAGCAAACTTTTTTCTATCGGAAAGGGGTTTGAACTGTTCGATGGGAAATATATTCTGAATACAGATTTAGGATATCTTGATTCTAAAATAGACCCTCGTAACAATTTCGAAAATTATAAGCGAATAAATGCCTCAGCTAGATTACACAGCTTAGGTGAGACTGCTAACTTTCTGTATAAATGGGATTTAGCAATGGATTATACGGGGTCATTTGATGATGCTAAGTCTGACCCTGATATTAGTTTGAAGGGAGATATTTATAAGTCTTCTTATGATAAGATTAATTTCACCGGAAAACTTAATCTTGATTTCCTTCACAATAAGTTTATTCATACACTGGATGCGGTAGCATCCGTTACTCAGGGATTTAATCGATTGGAGCAGACGAAGAAAGTCTCTTTAGATCGTCCTATGGCTGTACCAAATGCATTGGAAACGGGAGTCTATGATGGTGAATATTTGCCTTATAGCTATACCTCCCATATGCTAATAGATGGTAAACCGATGAATCTGTATGCAAAGTTAAACGCTACTTCTCAATTTAAGAAAATAGGAATTAGTCATAGGATGAAGTTCGGTACTGAGTGGAATTATATGAAGAATTTTGGTGACGGGCAGGTTTATGATATGACTCGTCCGTTGTCTGCCTCTTCTTCTACTCGTCCCAGAAGTTACAAAGATATTCCCGCAATAGGTGAAGGAGCTTTCTATTTAGAAGATGCTATGAAATTTTCTGTAGCAAAGCACCGGTTTGATGTTGTTGCCGGAGTGCGTTCGTTCTCCTTACTTCACTTATCTAATAAGTATGAGATGAGTGACAAATTATATCTAGATCCTCGAGTAAATGTGAAGTGGACATTACCGTCATTTCATCCTGATTGGAAAATCTATTTATCTACCGGACTGGGTTGGCATACAAAGAAGCCTACAGTAGATCAACTTTATCCCGATGTTCATTATGAAGATATTGTTCAGCTGAATTATTATCATAATAATCCCGATTATCGACGTATTAATTTGAAGACTTATAAATGGGATAATACCAATTATGATTTGAGGCCGGCACGTAATCGTAAATGGGAGATTCGTCTAGGAGGCTCTTATAAAGGGAATGATTTTTCAGTGACTTATTTTGATGAACGGATGAATAATGCTTTCCGAAACATCTCTTATTACAAAGCTTTGACGTATAAGAATTATGATATAAATTCTATTGATGCTTCTACACTAACCGGTCCGCCTGTATTGGAAGATATGACTTATATGGCAGATACATTAATTGATACGTATGGTATGGTTGGCAATGGAACGCGCATATATAAGCGAGGTCTTGAATTTCAATTTTCCTTTAAACGGATAGAATCGTTGAAAACCAAAATCACAATTAATGGGGCATGGCTTCGCACTATTACTAGTAACAGTATGCCTTTTTATAAATCGTCGTCCATCCTGCTTAATGGCAAGCAATTACAATATATTGGGCTTTATCAGTGGGAGAATGGAATGGAATATCAGAAGTTTAGCACTAATTTCATGTTTGATACTTATCTACAGCGTTTAGGGCTGATCTTTTCGACTACTGCCCAATGTACCTGGTTTACGAGCAGCCAATCTTTATGGAATGATGGAACGCCAACTTCATATATTGATAAGTCGGGAACTGAGCACCCGTTTACCGAAGCAGATAAAAGCAACTCGGAATTGCAGCATCTTGTAAATTCATATTCCTCAGCTTATTTTGATAAATCAACAATTCCTTTTGCTATGAATATTAATCTTAAAGCAACCAAAGAGATCGGTAGAAATATAGGCTTATCTCTCTTTGTAAACAGGATACTGACTGTTTATCCTACTTATCGTTTAGGAACAAGTTTGATAAGAAGACACTCTTCTCCCTATTTTGGTATGGAGACAAATTTACGGTTTTGAAAATAATTATTAGTCATTTAAATATAGAATAGATATGAAAATTAACTATGCCTTTTTTGCGTTGTTTACGATGCTAATGCTGACTTTTACAGCTTGTAGTAGTGATGATGTAAGTACATCTGAAGTCTCTTTAGGCTTGGACTTATCCACTGATATTGAAAATATATCAGTCTCTTCCGGGAATTTTACTTTTACTAATGTTACAACAGGTACGGCTGTTACTACAGCTTATTCCAATGCGGCTACCGCTCAACTTCCCGACGGATTATATAATGTTTCGTTTTCCGGTAAAGCTTCTTATGTTCAAAAAACGAACGTGGTTGTTGATGGTAAAACGGTGGAGAAAGAAGAGACTATAACTGAATCATTACAGGGATCACAGCAAAACTTGGAGATTGTAGGAGATAACTATACTCTCAATCTGAAAGTTTATTTGGTAAACGCGAAGAATAATTTTGTGATTGCCGAAATTTATGGAGTAGGAACCCACATACCCGGTACAACTAAACAGTATAATGGTGATCAGTATATCCGGATATACAATAACTCTGATGAGACTCTTTATGCGGACGGTTTAGTGATTTCTGAATCAAAATTTACCACGACCTTAAAACATGATTATAATCCGAATAAGATGGATGAAGTGGTGACTGTACAGGTAGTAGCCATGATACCGGGTAATGGAACAGAACATCCTGTATTACCGGGTAAGTCTATTATTGTTTGTGATAATGCTATTAATCATACAGAAGCAAATAGTAATTCGTTTGATTTGAGCAATGCCGATTTTGAATGGTACACAGCATCAACTAGTAGTAGCTATCCCGATCCTGATAACCCTTTAGTAGCTAATTTGAATATGCTGTATAACTATACTAAGACCATTTGGGCACTTAACAAACAGGGAGTGAAAGCATACACTTTATCTCGGTTAGGCGTAAGTAGTGAAGAATATCTTGCTAACTATACCTATACTTATAACTATATGTTGCGTACCGGTAAAATAAGCAAAAATTATGTGGCGTATTATATCCCCAATGACTGGATTATTGATGCGGTAAATCTTAGTCCTAAGAACTCTTATGTTTGGAATGTTACTTCACCTTCTCTTGATATGGGATTTACTTATTTTGGCCTGAATAATACGGTTAAAGAAAATCTGGGTAAAGGAGTGAGGCGTAAAGTATCATATACTACCGCTGATAATCGGGAAGTTCTTCTAGATACCAATAACTCATCTGTCGACTTTATTCCGGCAACTGCTCCTTCTTTGGCTAATAACGAATAGCAATATTTAAATAATAAAAATGAGATTACGCTGTCTTATATTCTTTTTACTCTCTATTGTCTTGTCCACTTTTGCTCAGGCAGGAGATACATTGGACATTCAACGGAAAATTGTTCACTCTTTCTCACCTGTACAGCGATTCAGGAGGCAAGTATACGTAAATCCGGCATTGAATTATCATTTACAGGATTTTTCTCTTTCTTCTCTTTCAGTAAATGCCGATTGGGAAGATAGAGGACGAGCATTCTTGGCAGAAGAGGGAGATGGGGGCAAGACTATGGGTGTTCAAACCGAATCGTTTCTCCGTTTTTCAGACAAGGTACGTGTGTTTGGACGTGCCGGCTACCATAAGGAACATCGAGGTAATGTACTTTGGAATGAAACTTCTGATTATGGAGTGATTGCTCCTTATGTTACTGCGGATTCCATTGGAGGGAGTATGGATGGAGAAGAGTACTCTTTTATGGGAGGATATGCTCGTGAAATTGGCAAGTGGACAGTTGGAGCCTCTTTAGATTATAGGGCAGCGATCTATTACCGTCAGAAAGATCCTCGGCCTAAAAATGTGATCTCAGATATTAATGCCACTCTTGGTGTAAGCAGAGCTTTATCCGATACTCATTATTTAGGATTCTCTCTTTTCTTGCGTAAGTACAATCAAGATAGCAACATTAGTTTCTATAGTGACTTGGGTTCCACATCTGTTTATCAGATGTTAGGTCTAGGGATGGATTATGTTCGCTTTGCAGGTAATCAGTTTTCTTCTACTTATAAAGGAAAAGGAGTTGGGGTTGGCTTTGATTTGCTACCGAGAGCACAAAATGGTTTGTCAGCATCGTTTCAAGTGAATCATTTTGCTCTTGAAAAGCTTTTGAGCAGCATTAACTATGCTCCGATTGTAAAAATGAATAAGAATACTGCCTCGTTTGAACTGGCTTGGCTTACATCTTATAAAAAGCTTTTGCTTGGAGCTCGACTGGAGGCTTTAGGACGCTTGAACAGTGGAAAAGAAAATATCTTCGGTGATCCTTCTGGGGGAAGCTATCCCATTATCAGTCGTTTAAAGCAATATACCGATAAACAAATGGATCTGACACTTACCGGAATATTGAGTAGTAATTCTGATAAGCGAAATAGAACTTGGAGTATTTTGCCATTTGTCGGTTTTTCATGGGAAAAGACGGCTTATAAGATACCTGAACGCTCTATGGAATGGACTACTTTGAGACTTGGAATGAAATCTAATGCTTCCTTTCCTGTAAAAGGCGGATTACTTCAGGCTGATCTATCTTTAGGTTATGATAGTAATCTTAGTGCGGATTATCTGTTGAATGGATTGAATTTGCAGAGTGCTGTGGGAATGACTGTTTTTCAGAATTATACTTATCTGAAAGATAGCTTCGCACATTTGGGGCTCTCTTGCCGTTACGACCATTTATTGGTTGGTAACAAAACGCTTTTTGCTTCTTTAAGTTGGAAACATGCTGCTTATAAAGAGTCCGGAACATTGAATCATCTGCAAGCAGGGATCGGCCTGACTTTCTAAAACGAATAATTACTTTAATAAATTAAGAGAAATGAAAAGAAAACATTACATGCTATGGGCTGCAATATTTGTTGCAGGAACGATTATTATTTCATGCGGAAACAAGACTAAAAAAACAACTCAAGAACCTGTTGATCAAGAAGAAATCTCTTCAGTATTAGAAGTTGATTCACTGCTTGCCAAAGCGGACTCGCTTGTAAAGCAGAAAGTGGTAGTCGAAGGCGTTTGTACCCATATATGTGCGCACGGTGGACGAAAAATTTTCTTGATGGGAAGTGATGATACGCAAACTATTCGTATAGAAGCCGGAGAAGTAGGCAAGTTTGAACAAAAATGTGTAAACAGTATCGTTCGTGTAACAGGTACGTTGGTAGAAGATCGTATTGATGAGGCGTATCTTCAAAACTGGGAAGAAAAGTTGAAGGCAAAAGCTGCTGAACAACACGGCAAAGGTGAACAGGGATGTAGCACAGAAAAACAGGCTCGGGGTGAAACTGCTAATACTCCACAAAAAAGAATTGCCGATTTTCGATCAAAGATTGCTAAACGTAAGGCAAAAGAGGGCAAAGAGTATCTCTCTTTTTATCATATAGAAGCTACATCTTATGAAATTGTTGAATAACAAGTTTTATAAATGGAGTCGTAATATACACCGGGATTTATCATTTTTCTTCTCCGGCATGTTGCTTATTTATGCTATATCGGGTCTTGTGATGAATCATCGACAAAGTATTAATCCACAATATAGTGTTGAACGGAAAGCGTATGTCATTCAGCAAATGTTACCTGCTAAAGAGGCGATTAATAAACAGGTGGTGATGGCGCTTCTTAAGCCGTTGGGTGAAGAGAAAAATTATACTAAACACTATTTCCCCGAATCTTCCCTGATGAAGATCTTTCTTAAAGGAGGATCTTCTTTAGTTGTGAATATAAAAACAGGGGAGGCTGTCTATGAGGCTTTGCATCGGCGTTATATAATTGGAGCAATGGCTCGCTTACATTACAATCCGGGGAAATGGTGGACGCTCTTTGCAGATGCTTTTGCTATCGGCCTTATTATTATCACTTTTACAGGTATACTGATGATTAAGGGGAGTAAAGGACTTTGGGGCAGAGGGGGAGTAGAATTTATTGCAGGTATCATGATACCATTACTTTTTCTCTTCTTTTTTTGAAATAGGAGATAATTTTAATAATAAATAATGGAAAATATTATTGAATGTAAGGGTCTGACGCATTATTATGGCAAAAGACTGATTTATGAAAATCTAAGTTTTAATGTACCTAAAGGTCGAATATTGGGATTGCTTGGTAAAAATGGTACAGGTAAAACGACGACGATAAATATATTGAGTGGCTATCTGAAGCCAAAGGAGGGAGAGTGCTTTATCTTCGGACAGGAGATACAAAGAATGACTCCTGCCTTGCGGACAAATATAGGTCTGCTTATAGAGGGGCATGTGCAATATCAGTTTATGACGATTTCTCAGATTGAGAAGTTTTATGCTTCTTTTTATCCTAACTGGAGAAGAGAGGCTTATTATGAATTGATGAATAAACTCAAGGTCGCTCCGGGGCAGCGTATCTCTCGCATGTCGTGTGGACAGCGTTCTCAAGTGGCTTTAGGGCTTATTCTTGCTCAGAATCCTGAATTGCTTGTATTAGATGATTTCTCGTTAGGTTTGGATCCGGGTTACCGTCGCCTGTTTGTTGATTATTTGAGAGACTATGCTTTGGCCGAAAATAAAACGGTTTTTCTCACTTCACATATTATTCAGGATATGGAACGCCTTATTGATGATTGCATCATCATGGATTATGGTAAAATATTGATGCAACATCCCATTGAGAAACTATTGAATGAGGTTAAGAAAATCACAATGAATGTACCGGAGAAATATGTGCTACCTGAAATAGAGGGTTTTTATCATCCTACAATAATGAGGAATGTATTGGAAACGTTCTCTTTTTTCTCTCTAGAAGAAGTGGAAAGTGCGCTTAAGAGCAGGCAGGTGCCATACAGTAATCTGCAAAGTGAAAACGTGAATCTGGAAGATGCCTTTATCGGGTTGACAGGTAAATATTAATCGTGTAAGATAGAAAATATGTTCAAAGCTATATTTTATAAAGAATGGGTAAAGACGAAGTGGTATTTGTTTTTGGCCGTGGCGGTAACAATGGGTTTTGCCGGATATTCGATGCTTCGTATTAGTAGGGTGATTGATATAAAAGGTGCCGCACATATCTGGGAGGTAATGTTGTCACGCGATGTTATATTCATAGACCTGTTGCAATACATCCCTTTGTTAGTGGGTTTGTTGCTGGCAGTGGTGCAGTTTGTTCCAGAGATGCAGCGCAAGTGTCTTAAGCTGACACTCCATCTTCCGTATCCTCAATTAAGAATGATCAATGCCATGTTACTTTATGGAGTATTGGTACTTGTAGCCGTCTTTATGGCTAACTTTTTATTAATGGAACTTTATCTACAAGGAGCAATGGCAGTTGAGTTGCAAAGGCATGTTTTGTTGACAGCTGTTCCGTGGTATCTTGCAGGGGTGACAAGCTATTTGCTTGTTTCGTGGATCTGTCTTGAACCTACGTGGAAAAGACGTATCGTTAATTTATTGATAACAGTACTTTTGCTGCGTATTTATTTCCTGTCGGCCACTCCCGAAGCATACAATCAGTTTATTCCTTGGCTGATAATCTGCACGGTTTGTTCTGTTTCATTATCTTGGCTTTCTGTAGTACGCTTTAAGGCAGGTAAGCAAGACTAAAGTTTCTTCTTTATTTATCTTTAATAATAACCATTCATGATACGTTTTAGCAAAATATTTTTAGGCTTTACTCTTATACTTCTTCTGTTGTGGCAGTTGCCTTGGTGCTATGATTTTTTTACAGCAAAACCATCCAAGTCGGCTTTTGTGCTTTACAGTCCCTTGATTGGTGATTTTGTGATGACAGCTTGGCAAGAGGGACCAAAGGGTAAGGAAATAGTGAGATGTGATCTTGCTGGAAATAAATATACTGAAGAAGAGGTCGATAGTTTATTACCTACATTCTATTATCGTCAATTAATGTCGGATGAACGCTTCCCTCATTCTATCAATGGAGTTGCTGTTACCCCTCGTTCAATACAGATTGAAAACTTTATATTCAAAATTTCACCCACTGATGTAAATGCGCCTCGCATAGGACTTTATCCGTTACTTGAATCAATGTCCGGCCGATTGAAATTGGAGATGCCCGGGGATGTGTTTCGCATCACCTCTCATGGCATTGAGTTTGTAGATATGGAAACGAATAAGCTGAAAAAAAAGAAAAGTGCTCACTTTACAGAAGTATTAGAAAAGAAAGGTTTTCATTTTCCTGCTAAGGTAATAGAGGGAAATCCCACTACTCGTAAAGATTATGATGAGGGTTATGTTCTTTTGGATGCCAACCGTCAACTGTTTCATCTAAAACAAGTAAAAGGTCGTCCTTATGTGCGTGCGGTACATTTGCCTGATACGCTAAAGTTAAAACATCTGTTTATAACAGAATTTCGAAATCGTAAAACTCTTGCTTTTATGACGGATGAAAATCATTCTCTTTATGTGCTTACTACAGCCTATCAAGTAAAGAAGGTAGATATTCCTTCTTTTAATCCGGAGCGGGAAGCTGCTTCAATTATAGGCAATATGTTTGATTGGACACTACGTATTACTAGTTTGGAAAAAGAGAGTTATTTTGCTGTTAATGCAGCTGATTATTCTTTACTGAAATCAATGGAGAGCCCATCGGAGGAAGAGTCTTTTGCTGAAAAAGCAGGGCATTATCTTTTCCCTGTTCGTCTAAGCTTTACTAGTGCTTTGGATCGATTTGTGAAACCCCGAATTAATTAAAAACAGAGGTTGATTTTTTAAGTCTGAAAAGATTTTTTATAGAGATAGCGCCGTGCACTTCAATGAATACACGGCGCTATTATGTTATTCGAATGCAGCGATTGTACGTTTTATAATCTCTATACATTCATGTACTTGAGCTTTGGTGATGACTAGTGGTGGTGCAAAACGAATGATATTGGTGTGAGTTGGTTTGGCCAAAAGCCCATTTTCTGCCAGTTTGAGGCAAACTTCCCATGCCAAATCTTCCTGTTTTTCATTATTGATGATCATTGCATTAAGCAATCCTTTACCGCGAACAGACAATGCGATGCTCGATGTGTCGCACAACTTTTGAATTTCTTGTCTGAAAATGATTCCCAATCGTTCGGCATTCTTAGCTAATTCTTCCTTCTGAACCACTTCAAGTGCAGCAATTGCTACTGAAGCTGCTATCGGATTGCCACCAAATGTTGAACCATGTTGACCTGGTTGCATCACGTCCATGATCGCATTATCAGCCAATACAGCAGACACGGGACAGGCTCCTCCCGAAAGGGCTTTCCCTAAGATCAATATGTCTGGATGCACTCCTTCATGATCACAAGCTAATAGTTTTCCGGTACGAGCAATACCTGTTTGCACCTCATCGGCAACAAACAGCACATTGTGCTTTTTACAAAGGTCATAGCACTTTTTTAGATAACCTTCCTCGGGTACATACACCCCGGCTTCTCCTTGAATAGGTTCCACCAAGAACCCTGCAATGTTTGGGTTTTCTTCTAAAGCTTGCTGTAATGCTTCTACATCATTATAAGGTATTGTTTTGAATCCGGGAGTATAAGGACCATATCCACCGTAGGCATCCGGATCAACCGAGAAAGATACGATACTGATGGTACGGCCATGAAAGTTGCCTTCACATACGATGATGGTGCCCTTCTCTTTTTCAAGACCTTTCTTTTCATAACCCCATTTCCGACAAAGCTTAAGAGCTGTTTCCACTGCTTCGGCACCTGTATTCATAGGCAGCAATTTATCATACCCGAAATACTTCGTCGCAAATTCTTCGTATATTCCTAAGCGATCGTTATGAAATGCACGAGACGTAAGCGTTAGTTTTTGGGCTTGTTCTATTAAAGCCTTTATGATGTACGGATGACAGTGTCCTTGGTTGACTGCAGAGTACGCTGATAGAAAATCAAAATATTGTTTTCCATCAACATCCCATACGTAAACGCCTTCGCCACGTTCTAGTACAACGGGAAGGGGATGATAATTATGAGCTCCGTAATGACTCTCCAGCTCTATCAGCTGGTTTGCTGTTAATTTGTTGTTCATATTCATCTATTTTTAAAGTGTAAATTTATTATATATCTCAGCGATCATGCATCGTGCACTACCACCTCCATAACGTTCTATCGTGGGAATATTGACCGCTACTAATTCATTAAATGCACCCAAGGTAGCAATTTGATCGGAGGTTAATGCATCTAAAGCAGTTTGTGAAAGTATGAGTAGTGGAGTTCCTTCTGTATTCTCCACTTGTAGCATGTTGCCGGCAAAGCGATTGATTTGTCTTTCGGTTAGCTCAATGATCGCTTCTTTACCCGAATCCCTTAGCTGTTGGCAGAGAGCTTTCCGTTCGCTTAAATTATCGATTGAGTCGAGACACACCGCAGCATATCTATCGCCCACGCACATCATCACATTTGTGTGATAAATAGGCAAGCGCTGATCCTCCACGCTTTGCATGGCGTGGAAGCAGCAAGGAGTATATCCAAATTCATGGCAAAATGTGGAAAATAGCCGTCTATCTGTTCTTTCAGATAGAGCAGCATAAGCTATTTTGGCGTCTCTGTCGAGTACCATACTGCCTGTCCCTTCTAGGAATTTATCTTCTTGTTCCGCCTTTGTATAATCTATAATTTCTTTGATCTGAAAGCCTTCTTCCTGAATCTTCTGAAGAATGTCAATACGTCTTTCTGCCCGTCGGTTAGGAGCGAACATTGGATATAATGCGACTCTTCCATCCCTATGGAAACTGACCCAATTATTAGGGAAGATTGAGTCGGGAGTTTTTGGTTCTGGCGTATCTGCGATTGAAATAACCTTTAATCCTTTTGCACGCAACTTGTTGACCATTGCAGTAAACTCTTCGCGTGCGGTATCCTGTATGAGCGTTGCCGGAGTCTGATCACATTGATCTGAAAGCCTTCTTCCTGAATCTTCTGAAGAATGTCAATACGTCTTTCTGCCCGTCGGTTAGGAGCGAACATTGGATATAATGCGACTCTTCCATCCCTATGGAAACTGACCCAATTATTAGGGAAGATTGAGTCGGGAGTTTTTGGTTCTGGCGTATCTGCGATTGAAATAACCTTTAATCCTTTTGCACGCAACTTGTTGACCATTGCAGTAAACTCTTCGCGTGCGGTATCCTGTATGAGCGTTGCCGGAGTCTGATCACATTGTTGAAAGTAGTTGTTGGCTGCTGTCTCTTCATTAAATTCGAAGGCTACCGGTTCTATCATTAATAGAGTTGAAATCATAACTTCTTCAATTATTAATCGTTATCCCGTACCAGTGGTAGCGTAGAGCAGCGTAGTAATCCCCCCATTTTTGAAATCTCATGGTAGGGCACCTTCTCAACGGTTAATCCCCATACATCTTCTAAGTGTTTATTCAGACGTTCAAAGTGCTCTTCGCTCACTACCACCTTTGGCGAGAGAGAGAAAACATTGGTATTCATATAATACATTTCACTTTGAGTGATCTCAAATAAGTTTTCACTGCCAAAGATATCGACTACCCGATTGTATGACTCAGTATTTAGAAATCCGTCTTTATAAACAATCGCTTTCCCTTTTCCAACCGGCATTAAGGTGCAATCAAGATGCAAAATACCTTGTCTAGGATCGGTGTTATGCTTTTTTAGTTGAAAAGGAACAAACATCTTTTCGGGACAAATCTCTTGTAAGAAGTTCAAAGCGTAGCGGTTTGTTCTTGCTGTCTTCATCTGACTATAGTCTGCTTGTTCATAAAGTCCCACAAAGACCAGGTCGTCATACAGTACTACATCACCTCCCTCTACGTGTGCTTTCTCAGGTAAGTTGTAGATTTTATTATAAGGTATTTGGTCGTAAATTGTCTCATAAGCCTCTTTTTCATCTTCCCGATCAGGGATAATGTTAGACACGATGATTTTATCATTGATTACGAACCCCACATCTCGTGCAAAGATTTGATTGCAATTCTCCAAAGTCCAAGGTCGATATACTTGTATGTCATACTGTGTCAAGACTCTGTTGAAGAGGCTCATTTCCTTAAAAATATCTTCTTCTTTGGGATATATGCCTTTCACAACAGATTCGTATGATTTAGCATCATAGGTTTCATTTGGCGTAGGTGTTTTCCCTATTGATCCGGGCTGTCCTAACACAACTGCCCGCAATGTAGATGTTTCATTATTAATTCGCAACTGCATATATTTGCTTTTTTTATGCAAAAGTAGAGATTAATTCAATATATCCAAGCTATCATTATTATATTTTGTATGCTTGTTTATGATTATAATGACGTTGTATGCTGCATAATATAATCATAATGAAATTGATTTCGGCTTTTAACCAAGTAAGATGGATGATCCAGACATAGAATAGGTCTTTTTTATGTTTGTAAGCTATACAATTAGATAGAATTATATTTAAAAAAAATAATTAAGCATTCATGGTAAATCTGCCAAATATGAGCAAGGAGTTGCGTATATAAATAATGGATAGCTAAAACGAGAAAAAATCTCGTTTCAACTATCCAATTTATTGAGGAAAAGTCTATAGAGTTAAACTTCTTCCTTAGTATTGAATAACTCTTCTATAAGTTATTTTGTACCTACTAATTTCACATTGTCAATGCGATAACCTGCTGTGTTTGTATCAGCAGAGGAAATGAATTCGATTGATGTGATATCCGCGGGTAAATCACTGAGTTCAACTGTTTGATAAGTATTGATGGTAGAGATATCTACGCTTGGAACTTTCATCGTTGTACTACCACACTTGACTTGGATAACATCTTGATTACCAGATTTATTAGCTGTGATGCTATATGATAATTTAAGGTTAGTGTAACCAGTAGTACTGAATCCGGATATTTCTAGCCCCGAGTTGTAGCCTGAAGCAAACCATACATGGCTGTCCATTGTCGATGTAGAGCGAACGCTGGCTTTACTGTACGATCCATCCAAATAATTATCAGTAAAAGTAAGGCTGCTGTTATCCCAACCGGTAAATTGATTAACTCCTGGCCAGTATTTTCCAATTTTAGCTGTGGTTCCGAATGTTTCAGCAAAAATAGTTTGCTCAACTCCTGTAGTTGGGTCAGTAGGAGTAGGATCCGGATCAGTTGTTCCACTACCTAAGTCAATGTTAATGTCATCGCCTGAAATGCTAACCCAGTCGGTTATGCTAGCTGTTCCTACCACAACTTCTGGTTTACCATTATTATTTGATATATCCACATTGTAATCATAGTTGCTGGCAGAATTTAAATTGCTACCTGCTAAGCTTTGCTTAAATTTCTGAGATCCAATGGTAAACTCTATACTGGCATCATCTCCCAACTTGTTACTTGGTAAAACGATGGCTTCTGCTTGCAGTTGGTTATTACCTTTATCTGTTATCTTGTAAGCTATCTCAGAAACATCCTGAGTACTTGGAGTTAAAGTACCTGTTGCTAAATCAAAAGTTCCTTTGGTTTCGGTTCCTAGTAATTTAATCCCAAAATTATCAAGTTTAACATCCGATGCCTTGGTTATATTTAGAACCATGCGTGTCAATTGATGAGTAAACTTTAGTGCAACTTTCCCTGAAATATTAGTAAATCCTGTATTTGTAGGAGCATATAATAGATCAATTCCAGCTTGTGAGCTCTGATTTGTTACATCTATAGCTATCTGGTTATTATTAATTTCTGTAGTATAAGGATAATAGGTCACAAAGTTTACTTTACTGCCATCAGAAGGAAAATAGATTGCTTGATCTTCTGAATCGTATGTAAGTTCTCCACTTGCAGAAGCCGAGTACTTTTTATTGACTGCCAAAGCAGTTGCTAACGTTCCACCTTCAGGAATCATAAAAATTCCCACCTTATCACCTTCGTTCCATGCATCACCAACGGCACGTGAAACGGAATTTGAAGTGATTGTTGTATTAAAAGAAACAGCTTTTTTAGTGTCTGGTAATCCCTGATGATCATCATCATTCGTACAACTAGATAAGATTGCTGATGTTAAAAATGTGAGATAAATAATTTTTTTAATTTTCATTTTTCTTGTTTTGAAGTTTTTGAAAATAATTTTTTAATATTATATAGTCAATTCGAATTGATCTTCTTTATTGCCACTGAGATGTGTTCAGGGTTGCTTTTACACTAGAGGCTATTGTTGGGAAGAAGGTGAAACCGGTTTCTTGTTCCAGCTCTTTTACAGAAATAGCTTCTTCCATATATCCACTGCCTGAATAACTTTTGTTTTCAAATTTGAAAGCGATAGTGATGAAACTTCCATTTATCCTTCGGGCTAAAGCTTTAAAATAATATGCAGGTACAGTCATTCCCTTCATTTGTGTTATGTTGCTAGCAGGAGGCATTGCACCGGTTACTACATACAAGGTATCAGTTCCGCTAAGCCATGAACGTACTTTATTCTCTAATGCAGCCCAGTTGGACTGATTGAGTCCTCTACCTATTTGTGGAGTCATGTTGCTATAATAAAAAGTCGTACGGTTAGTCGCCGCATCGCAAGTACGGTCGGCACTCGGAATTTGATGTCCTCTATCATAACCGTTACCTCCAAATCCACTTGAAAGATTTGCCTGATAATTACTAAGGATTTCAGGATCATACGCCCAGGCATTTGTACGACCAGAGCTACCAATGCAATTGGAGAAAAGCGGATAAGCTACCCAATAAGCTATTTTGTTACTTTTGCTATAAAGCATACTATAGTTGCGCATTTTTCCTCCCGATACAGGGTCGGTCATGCTATTGGGCATATAATGATTTAGATAAATAATATCAGTATCGCTTAGTGTACTTTTGGTAATAAGTGGAGTCTCTGTCCAATGTATATATGAGGAAGCTTCAGGATCCACCTCTGTGCTACCTCCCGTTATGTCGAGGTTATAAGAATACTCTTTGCCTTTTTCAAGAGCAGTCAGTGGAAGTTTGTATTCCTTTTTACTATTACCTACTTCAATGGTTAATGTAACTTTATCTATCGAACTTTCCGGGATAAGTATAGCCTGAGCTGTTCCCGTATTATTGGTAATACTTGTTTTTACATTGATGGTGTCAACAGAAGCTTCATCAGGCGTCAGAGTTGCATCGGCTAAGTTGAAAGAAGCTTTTGTCTTTAGTCCGGAAAGTTTTAATTTTAAGTTAGTTAACTTGCTATTATCACTGCTCTTTATATTAAATATTAAACGTGAAAGTTGATGAGTAAAGGCTAGATTTAATGCGTTTGAGCGATCACTGATGCCCGTTAAGTTATTAGAATAGAGTAGATCAATCGCCTCAAGATCGTTCTGGTTTGTTACATCCACAGGGTAAGCATATAGATCTGTTAATGTGCGCTGAGGATAGTAAGCTATAAAATCCACCGAACTTTCATCTTGAGGAAAATAAATTCCATTTCCTACAGGACTAAAGTTTCCGTTCCCATTTACCGTAGAATATAAAATGTTAGTAGCTCCTTCAATTGAAGAACTTCCGGAGAGAATTTCTCCATTTTTTTTCATATAAACTCCGATAGAGTCATTAGCAGACCATGCGGCTCCGTTGGCACGAGTAAGAGCAATACCATCTACTTCTGAAGTAAACTGGATAGCTGATGCTGTTTTAATCTGTTGATTTTCCTCTTGGCTACATGCAAACAAGGAGAGCAGAAGAACCACGCTCCACAACTTAAATTTGATCATTCTTTGTTGCTTTTAATATTAATAACTTGTTTATTCTTGGTTTTGAATGTTTGTTCCGTTATGATTAAAGGACTGCAAAAATAAAAGGAGTATGTTACAGATGTATGTCTTATTTGTTAAGAAAGCTTTATTTTAGGCTTTTATTAGCGATTTGCTCTCTCTTATATTCTTTAAGATCAAAAGAAGTAGTGAGAAATGTCTAGCTATTTGTTTGTTTTTATTAATCTTCTGTATTCCCCTTATATAAAGCGTTTCGTGAAGTCTTGTTTTCACCCCGTATAAAAGCCGACTTCACCTTGTATTAATCTGCATTTATACGAGGTGAAGTCGAAACTTCAACGTTGGGAGCATTATTTGTTGATATATATATAAAACTGCTTGCAATCAATGTTTTCTGAATTCATTTGGACAATATAATAAAAAACTCTTATCTTTGTCGGACTAAAATTATTGGATGTTTACTACTTTATTTAATTTGGATTTGGTGTTGTAAACAATCTGTATTTCTTAACAGGTTGTCCTTTCGTTTTATTCTCGAATAAGTTCTTTTCGAGAATGGTTCTCTATTATCATAAATTTTAATTTTTATCGCGTACAATTCCGAGAGTATTGCTATGCTTTTGGTGTATGCTTAATACATTACAACAATGAGTAACGAAAATATTACAACTATTCATGAGTTCAATTTTAATTTTATTTGCGACTTCTTTTCGAATACGAAGCGACAAGGACCTGGTAGTCCCGAGGCAACATTGCAAGCACTGAGTTTTATAGATAATCTTACCGATAAATCTCTTATTGCCGATATTGGTTGCGGAACAGGAGGACAGACGATGGTCTTGGCACAGCACGCGCCGGGGCATATTACAGGTCTGGATATCTTTCCCCATTTCATAGATCTTTTCAACGCCAATGCTGAGAAGTTTCACCTTCAGAATAGGGTACAAGGCATTGTTCGCTCAATGGATAATCTTCCTTTTCAAGATGAAGAGCTAGACCTGATCTGGTCAGAAGGTGCAATTTATAATATCGGTTTCGAACGAGGACTGAAGGAATGGCGTAGATACCTCAAAACAGGAGGATATATTGCTGTATCCGAAAGCTCATGGTTCACCGATGAACGTCCTGTTGAAATCAATGATTATTGGGTATCTCATTATGAAGAAATAGATACGATTCCTCATAAAGTAGCTCAGATACAAAGAGCAGGATACATCCCTGTTGCTACCTTTATCTTACCGGAGAATTGCTGGACAGAGCACTATTTTGCTCCTTTAGTCAGAGCAGAAGAAATTTTTCTGGATAAGTATGCAGGGAATAAAACAGCTGAAGAATTTGTAGAGTATCAGCGTCATGATGCCGAGTTATACCGTAAGTATAAGGAGTTTTATGGTTATGTGTTTTACATTGCAAAAAAGATAGAACTATGATTAATTTATATACTTACGGTTGGAATGATCAGTTAGAACGACTAAAGCAAGGATCAGTATATAAAGGGCTTAGCCACGGCCGCATATCCATAGTGCATCGAACGTGCTACGAAGTCGTTTCAGAAAACGGATTATTTCAATGTGAATTAACGGGAAATATGATGTTTGGTAAGTCTGCTTTTGAGCTACCTTGTACAGGTGATTGGGTGATCTTTCAGCCTTTAGATGAGGCTAAAGGAGTGATTGTCGATCGTCTGCACCGTGAACGAATATTGTATCGCAAGAAGAGTGGGAGAGTTGCCAATAAGCAAGCCATTGCTTCGTACATTGATAAAGCGTTCATTGTACAAAGTCTTGATGATAACTTTAATATTCGTAGGGTAGAGCGCTTCATGGCCCAGATATTAGATGAAGAGATCACTCCCGTATTGGTGCTCAATAAGGCTGATTTAAGTTTTGATAGGCAGAAGGTGGATGAAGCGATTAGACATCTTGCTTGCCAGATGGCGGTGTTCTTTACAAGTATTCATCGCCCCGAAACAATTCAGCAATTAAAGCAGTCGATACAAGAAGGCGAAACCGCAGTGTTTGTAGGTTCGTCGGGTGTTGGGAAAAGCTCTCTGATAAATGCTCTCTGTGAGAAATCACGGCTTCTTACGTCCGATATAAGTGCGTCGACCGGTAAAGGGAGGCATACTTCTACACGTCGTGAAATGGTGTTAATGAATGGCTCAGGCGTCTTGATTGACACTCCGGGTGTTCGGGAATTCGGATTGGCTCTTGATGAGCCGGACTCACTTGCTGAAATGTTGGAGATATCAGACTATGCGATGTCGTGCCGATTTAGTGATTGTACACATACTAATGAGCCGGGATGTGCTGTTTTGGAAGCAGTGAATAGCGGAGTATTAGGGCGTGACGTTTATGAGAGTTTTTTGAAACTTCGACGAGAAGCGTGGCACTTTTCAACTTCGGAACATGAGAAGCGGAAAAGAGATAAATCTTTTTCAAAATTAGTAGACGAGGTGAAAAGGCATAAAAGTCAAAATTAAGAACTATATTTACCTCAGATTATCATTGCGATAACTAGAAGTGCGATTTACATCTTAAAACCCGATGAGATAGAGGTATTGAAATTCCGTCTGTCATCGTATATCTCAATTAATGAGATATGCAATGGCAGACAGAATCTGATTGTTACATAATAAGCATACTCTATTCTATTGGTACATAAATCTCTGTCATTAACTCTTCGGGTTTGGTACATTCCGGATCGTTAAGATAAATCTCAAAGCCCGGGCGGGAAGCTAACTGGCGTTTGAACTCAAAGATTGCTTTGCCATAGATCGTATCATATACGCTTCCAAGATTGTTGTATGGACCTTTGTATAAGAAGGCAACATATTTACCACCTTCTATCTCTTTGGCTCCGATTTCACCTTTCGGCTCCATCTTTGCATTAATTGACATACAAACGTCAGTGCGTTGCTTATCACCTTCAGTTACTTTAGGATCATCATGATAAATGCAGATGTGTTTGATTCCTAACTCATCATACATTTTTTGTAAAACATTTGATTTGGGGGTATTGTTGGACATCTGGCCCATCTGTTCGGTAAACAGCCCTAAGCTATGAATATGCCCCCACAGTTTGCTCCATGCTAAACCGTAATCGTTGTTATTATAATCCCCTTGCAAATGAATGTAGATAACCTGTGTTGCTTGAAGATCAACTATCCTTTGCTCTAACTTTAAATCAGGATTGATTTGAATTGGCTTCATAATGGAATAAGTTTTATTGTTACGATAATCGTTTGGTGAAATTCCATAGAATGTTTTAAAAGCTTTTGACAGAGAGCTTGGTACATCATACCCTACTTTATAAGCTATTTCCTGAATGGGTGTATCTGAGTAGCGCAATAGTCGGGCTGCAGTCTCGACTCGCATTCTCGTGATAAATGCTCCCACAGGTTCGCCTAGTACGGCTCGCATGATGCGGTGGAAGTGATAAGTTGAGAAATTAGAGATACCGGCCAGTGTATCCAACGACATTTCTTCACTTAAATGATTGTTGATGTATTCTATCACGTCGTTTATTCGTTTAGAATACTCTTCTCTTGTTGACAACTTTTGTTGCATGATTCTATGATTATATAAGCTTTAACGAACGGAACCGATTTTCAGTCCCTTTATCGTATGCAAAACTATGGTAAACTTATTCGAACGGCTTTTCCTATCTTGCTAAAAGATAAAATCTATAAAGATAGCTTTTTATGGTAACCTGCTGCCCTGCATGAGGTATTATTAATTAATGTGTGAGCGAATCAAAGTATAGATACTATTAAATAATGTATATTATTTTTGTATATTATCTGAAATGTATATTGTATATAATTATGTTTATTATATTTGCATTTTGAGAGTATTTCTAAAAACATGAAAATTATGTATAAATTATTCTATCTTTTTATCTTTCTCGCAATGTTAATGTCCTGCTCAAATTCTATTATATCATCAAAAAATGAACGAGCAGGAAAGTTACATTCAACTTATGATTTGGTTCTAATAAGTGAGAAAAAAATTATTTTAGATGAGTCTACAGCTCCAAAACCTCCTTATACACAAATTTATTCGGATATTTCCGGAGTAAGGATGTTTACCCTACTTAATCCATTCAATAATTCTATCTACTTTTATAATTATACAAATGGAGAATATATCAAGAAAATCCATTATGAAAAAGAAGGCTCAGATGCAATTTTGAGCATTGCCGGTTATTATATAAAAAATGAAGATTCTATTTATCTATATAATCGCCCACTTGTTGAGATTGTATTAGCTGATAGTCATGGACACGTAAAGCAGCGTTATTCATTGAAGGGTAATGGAACTGATTGGGCTTCGAAATACCCTCAATATGAATTCAGTACCGTATGTCCAATTTTTGAGATAGACAGACACCTCATATTAACAGGTCTGTGCCCATTCTCTATTAAAGAATCATTCGTAGATAAATTCTTCTTTACTGCCTGTATTGATTTAGATAACAATCAAATAGAATATTATCACTCTTATCCTTCTGAAATTTATGGAAAGAATGCAAATTGGGAAGACCCTCTGTTTATGCAAGTTTATCCTACGATATCTCCTGAAGGATATTTAGTTCATAGTTTTACTGCCTCTCATGATATCTATGTGTCCCAATGGAATTCAAATATTAGCCATTCTTCGTATGGTGGCAGTAATATAGCCCGAACTATATATTCTATTGATTGGGACTTTTTATCGGAACAGACCCCTCAAGAATTGATTTACACTCATTATTTGCAACAAGATTTATATGCTGCTATTTTATATGATCCATGGCGTAAAGTATATTACCGTTTTATGCAACAAGGTATTAAGGATGCAACAATTCACTCTCAATTAACTGAGAAGCCATTGATCGTAATTATGATGAATGAGCAATTTGAATATTTAGGCGAAACTCTTATTGGTACATCAAGGGAGTGGAATTGGACAAATTCATTTGTGACAAAAGAAGGCTTAAATATTGAATATATTGATAAAAAAGATGTAGATGAAGTATGCATAAATTTTAAGATATTTATTCCCAAAAAGTAATGTTTTTCCAACTATTAAAGTAAAAACAGCTTCATGCTAATAAAATCAAGTAAACAATCTATCGTATTACTATTTCTTTTTGCATGTGTGTACATCGCAACTCCGATTTATAGTCAATCTATCAATCAGTTCTTGTCAAAGTATATGAATCTGTCAAATGTTCGACCTTCTGAGTTGATCTATTTTCAAACGAGTAAAGGTATTTATGAAACAGGAGAGGATCTTTGGTTTAAAGCCTGCCAGCTAGATGCACAGACTTTTGGATTATCAGACAAAAGTAAGACTCTTTATCTGCAAATGGTAAATTCTGAAGATAGCGTAGTGTGGCAAGAAAAATATCCAATTGAAAATGGTCTTGTATCCGGACATATTTATATAGGAGAGAAGCTTCTTGAAGGAGATTATTTTCTGAAAGGCTATACAAAGTATTCTTTTTATAGAAACGATACTCTCGATATAGTTCCTACCCGTAAAATAAAGATAGTAAGAAACATTGTTCGTTCAGAAGTGGCAGTTTCCTCTAAAGATACGACCTTCTGTTTTAAAATATTTCCTGAAGGAGGAAATCTTGTTTCCGGTCTTGCGTCTAAATTGGCTTTTAAAGCAACCGATGGAAAAGGAAACCCGGTGTTTTTTGAAGGGGCTATCTATCAGGATGATAAATTGTTGTGCGAAATAAAGAGCAGTCATTATGGGATGGGAGCTGTTTTGTTTACTCCTTCCTTGGGCAGGAAATACAGTATTAAATTGAAAAACGGGGAAAGTTATTTGTTACCCAATATTTATCCACAGGGTATGGTTCTGAGACTTGCCGAGCAAAACAAGAAGCAATTGAACTTTGTCGTTTCCCAAAGTGGAGGTCTGCCTAAAGGGGTAATTTACTTGATGGGACAAATGCGTGGAATGATTTGTTATATGGCTAAAGGTATGTTGAGGGACAGTCTTAGAGTCTCGATCCCACTTGATCGTTTCCTCTATCAGGGAATAGTGGAGTTCACGCTTTTGGATAGTCTGATGCGCCCTGTTGCTGAACGACTGGTATATGTCCATCCTCAAAAGAAATTGTATATTAATGCCGAACCGGATAAAAAGAGTTTCTTTACACGCGAAAAAGGGATCATTAAAATAAAAGTTGTAGACGAAGAAGGTAAACCTGTTAGGGCAAACCTTGGTATCAGTGTGTTCGACCGAGCATACAAGAATCCTGCTGACCCAATGACTATTTTGTCTTACTGTTATCTATCGTCCCAAATAAGAGGGAAGATATATAATCCTACTTATTATTTTGATGAAAAGAACAATGATAGGCAAAAGGGGATGGAACTTTTATTGCTTACGCAAGGTTGGAGGCGGTACATCTGGGATACGGAACAGCCTGACTATCAAGGTCAACCTTTTCTGACTGATGAAATTAATGGTATGCAAACCATTAAGCCCAAAGGTAAAAAGAAAGGTGAACAAGATCGAGGAGGGGGGCAACTTCTCCTAGTCTGCGGTGCGGACGGGAACTCCCACTTCATTTGGACCGATTCCATAGGGCACTTTGTGGTGAATACAAAAATGATGAAAGCACTTCGGGGTGGATATGTATATTTGAAACCAATGCTGTCGAAAGAGTTTAAACCTACATTGAAGTTGACAGATTACTTTCCTTTGATAGATAGTATAAGGAGGTATAGACAGGATTATTATCCTATAGCCGATCTGACACAGTATAAGAAACAGCAAATAACAGATTTACCAGTGGTAAGCAGTGATAGCACAGTATTATTAAATCAAGTGATGATAATGGCAAAAGGACGTAAACCATTTAGAGATAAAGTGATGGGACGTCTAGATAGTCTGGCCCAAGTAAACTTGATTGGTGCTTATGTTTGCGGTTGTGGTTACTTGCAAAACTACAAATTAGGTTATGATGCCCATCCTTGGTGGAAACCTTGCCATGTATCTTCTGATAAGCGAACAAAACCTATTGAAGGTAAACAATATAAGGTTGTGAAATTTCAACACTTAGGAGGTAGTGCGTTCTCTGTAATAGATAGTCAAACAGTTGTTTATCATGCAAATCATTATTCAGAAGAAGAGCTTCTTAGAATGAATAATCTTTGGCGTGCCAAAGGATACTATGCTTCTCGTGATTTTTATCAACCGGACGAAATAGATATTCAATCCTCTATTCCTGATCCTCGTAATACTTTATTATGGGCTCCAAATGTCATTACTGATGAAAAAGGCGAAGCAGAAGTTTCTTTCTATTGCTCAGATATCAACGCCGGATTTGTTGGAGTAGTGGAAGGTGTTGATGGCATTGGATTATTAGGAAATACGAATTGTGAATTCTGGGTGATAAGAAAATGATATTATCCTAAATTAATTGGTAATCAATTTATTAAGACTTAAAAAAATAGGAGCTACTCACGACTTAGTTTGCGATTTATTTTCATCATTTTGTTTGTTATTTGCATAATGTTGATAGAAAATTTCGGGAAAATATCTATATGTTTAAAATTTTATTTATATTTGTTACCGTGGTAACTGTAACGAGTGTAATTAAAGAAAAGATATGAAATTTTATAATAGGACAAGTGAGTTAATAGAGCTGAAACGAATACAGAAATTGTCATTCAGCGACCATTCTCGTTTGACGGTAGTAACTGGCAGAAGGAGAATTGGGAAAACAAGCCTTATTATGAAGTCAATCGAAGGATTACCGACTGTCTATTTATTTGTTGGGCGCAAAAGCGAAGCAACACTTTGCTCCGAGTTTATTCCGATTATCAGTCAATCACTCAATACATTTGTTCCGGCAGAAATACGGACTTTTCGGTCATTGTTTCAATATTTAATGGAATTGGCTTCGCAAAAATCGTTCAATCTAGTTATTGACGAATTTCAGGAATTCTACAACATCAACGAGTCAGTATATAGCGACATGCAGAATATATGGGATACCTACCGTAGAAAATCAAAAATGAATTTGATTGTATCAGGTTCTATCTATTCGTTGATGCAGAAGATATTTCAAAATAGGAAAGAGCCTTTGTTTGGACGAGCAGATAATATTATTAAACTTTCGGCATTCAATCTGACTACGTTGAAAGAAATTATGCGTGATTACAATCCTGCTTACACAAACGATGACTTACTTGCTCTCTATTCCTTTACAGGTGGAGTGCCCAAGTATGTTGAATTGTTCTGTGATAACATAGCCTTGAGCGTGGATGAAATGATTTCTTTCATGGCTCGCGAAAATTCACCTTTTACTGATGAAGGGAAAAATCTATTGATAGAAGAGTTTGGAAAGAATTATGCTACCTATTTCTCTATCCTAAGTGCTATTTCGGGCGGTATCAATACGCAGCCTGAAATAGAAGCTGCTTTGGGAGATAAAAGCGTTGGTGGACAGATAAAGCGACTGATTGAAGATTATAATATCATTGTTCGCCAACGTCCGATATTAGCTAAAGAAGGGACTCAAGCCGTTCGATATGAAATACAAGATAACTTTATTCGTTTTTGGTTTAACTATTTCGATCGCTATCGTTCACTGATAGAGATAAAGAACTTTGTCGGCTTGCAGACTATCATCAAAGCAGATTATCCAACTTATTCAGGTATCATGTTAGAAAGGTATTTCAAACAACAGTTTGCCGAAAGTTTCCAATATCGTGCTATCGGCTCCTGGTGGGAAGCTAAAGGTAATCAAAATGAAATTGATATTGTTGCTTTGAAATTGGAGCAGAACCAAGCGGTAGTAGCGGAAGTAAAGCGGCAGAAGAAGAACTTCAAACCTGAACTATTGACAGCAAAGGTGGAGCATATTAAGAATAAGTTGTTATCTAAGTATAAGATTGGGACGGTTTGTTTAGCGTTGGAGGATATGTGAGTTCAAATTTGAAGTTAATAAAAAATAAATTCTTAAAATATTAAGAGGCTATTTAAATTTTGTAGATTGAAATAAAAAGAGTGTTTCCTCTTTCCGGTCAAATAATTATGTATTGTACGGATTTAGAAGAAAGACAGTGGCAAGTTATCAAGAAAATCTTGAATTTGCAAGAAAGGAAACGAAAATATAATTTGCGTGAAATATGGAATGTGATCTTCTACCTAGTGAAACAGGGTATCAGTGGCATATGCTTCTTTCCAATTTTGCTCTCTGTGAGTTGGTTTACTATTATTATCGCAAATAGTGTTCTTTAGGTGAATTTGATTTGTTATTGAATAACTTACGAGAAAAAGTACGCGTAAGAATGGGACAAAAGGCAGAAGCTAGTCTGGGAATTATGGATAGTCAAAGTGTGTTGGGGTGATACGGGGTTGATAGGAATAAGAACGTAAAAATAATTAAACGTCATGTAGTAGTTGATAAGAATGGTTTCCTACTTACGGTAATGGCAATAATTGCCTGCGTACACGATACTAAAGCGGCTCATTTATTAGTAAGGTATCTTAGGAAGCTTTGTTGTAATATCAAAGTCATATTAGCCGACGCTGGTTATCGTGGGGAAATAGTGGACAGGATAAAAACTGCTTGTGGATTATATCCTTGAAGTTGTGGTAAGCGAAGATAAGATAAATAGCTTTAAACTTATTGGAAAAAGATGGATTGTGGAGAGAATATTTGGCATGATTTGACAATTATAGAAGATTCTGTCGAAACTATGAATTGACATTCGATTTGGCAGAGGAAATGGTAAAACTGGCATCCATTAAGATGCTATTGGATAAAATTTAAATAGGTTCTAAGATTTCAAGAATTTATCTACTTTGCTTTTTCTAAAAGTTATGCTAGCATAACTATAACCTTGGTTTTTAACACTTGTATATCAATATGATATGATCATAAAATTTAAAAGCTTCTGAATTTATAACCTTGCAATCTTTGGGTTTTTACTTATTTTACTTTGTTGCTTCCAATAGATAGTATTTTTATTGAATATCAGATGATAAAATTAGAGAGAAGTTTGATATTTGAACTATTGAGTAAAATAGGGTCAGTCTTTAAATTTGGGGATTTAATAATTCGTTCTTTTCTATTTACCTTATAAAATATTACTTTTGCTTCATGCCAAAGAAACCAATCGATTATAAGTATATATTGTCCATGTTCCTTCCCAAAGGGATGCTTGACTATTTTGATTTTACGGACTATTCAGATATGGGTGATTATTATATATTCTCTCTTGAAGAGAAAAATACCATACCGGACGAGTATTCAAGTCTTCCGCTAGTTTCAAAAGGTTTCTATCCCGAGATAACAGTTACCGATTTTCCTGTTCGTGACCGCACTGTATATTTAAAAGTTAAACGTCGCAGATGGGAGGATAAGCAAACGGGTAAGACATACAGCAGGGACTGGCAATTGGTTGCAGACGGAACTAGGATAACAGCCGAGTTCGGTTCTTTTTTAAAAGAGCTATCTTGATAATCATGAGGTTAGTATAAAATTAGTAGCCGACTTCTGCCATATGAAGTCTAAGACACTTAACGATTACTACAAAGAACATCTAAGCGGCTATCGTTCCTGGAACCAGCTCTCGCATGCTGATGAGTATATGTATTTCAAGGACAATTTAGGTGAGAATATATCTATTGACGAAACAGCCTTCAGCAATGGAGAGCTATATACCATTGTAACCAATAAAGCAGGTCATGGTAAGCATGGTACGGTTATAGCCATGATAAAGGGAACAAAAGCTGAGGATGTATGCAAATACCTGATGAAGTTACCAGAAGGAAAACGTAGGATGGTCAAGAACGTGACACTTGACATGGCCGGAAGTATGAGACAAATAGCCAAGAGGTGTTTTCCTTACGCTACGCAGATCATAGACCGCTTTCATGTACAAATGCAGATGCAGGAAGCATTGCAGGAGCTACGTGTGCAATATCGATGGCAGGCTATTGAGCAGGAGAACTCAGATATACAAAGAGCAAGAACAGAAAGAAGAAAATATATACCTCAATGTTTTGATAACGGAGATACCATCAGGCAGCTTCTTGTCCGAAGCAGATATCTACTATTCAAGAGTCCTGATAAATGGACAAACTCTCAAAGAATAAGGGCTGAAATACTCTTTAAACAGTTTGACGATATAAAACAATTATATTATTTGGCTCTGCAACTCGGACAGATATACTCTCAAAACTATGATAAAAATGTTGCAAGAGCAAAGCTTGCACTGTGGTTCAACAAGGTAGAGGAATGGAATTACCCTCAGTTCAATACGGTAATAGAAACCTTTAAAAATCACAATGATAGGATATTGAATTTCTTTGAAAACAGACTCACAAATGCAGCAGCTGAATCTTTCAATGCCAAGCTTAAATCCTTTAGGGCTACATTCAGAGGAGTAAATGATGTAAAATTCTATCTTTATAGAGTGATGATGCTATATGCGTAATGGTTAAATCCCCAAGAATAATGACTGAGCCGTAAAATAACATGTAGCATTGAGTCAATTTGTAGAATATGTTTTAAATATGCAACTTTGGGTAAGTTATTGGGAAGTATTTGGTAAGCAGTTTTGTCAGATGTTTTTTTATGGGTATTTTTGCAGAAAATTAAATTATATATTATGTCAAACAGATCTTTTAAAATTTTAGGAGTAAGGCCTATGGAAGGATGCTCTAAGCCAATTCTGAAAAACTTGACGGAAGGTAAACCATATATGTTTTATCATAACTATACACTTAACAGCGGTAAAGTTGTTCAAACACACGAAAGAAATGTTCCCAAAGATTTTTATGGTAATAATATATCCATTCATGCCATTGTTGGTAAAAATGGATGTGGAAAAAGTACGATTGTAGAATTTCTATTCAGGTTGATTAATAATTTAGCCTTTCAGTTTTTAGGATCGCAAAAACATACTGTTGCAGACCCATTAGGTTATGTTAAGGGTTTAGCAGGTGAGTTTTTTTATGAAATAGATGGTGAATGTTTTATTGTAAGGCAATCTGATCACAATACAATAGATTGGTTGGATGGAGACGGAATATCCCTTCTAAATAATAAAGAGGACAAGTCTGAATTGATGAACTTATTTTACACTTTGGTTGTTAATTATTCTCATTATGCTTATGATGTAAATAATTACAAGAGGGAAATATTTAACAAATATTCAAAATCATGCTGGATCCAATCAATATTTCATAAAAATGATGGTTATGAAACTCCTATTGTGCTCAATCCATATCGTGAAAATGGGGATATTGAAATAAATCGTGAAAATGATTTAGCAACAGCGCGGCTGATTTCTTTATTTATAAAAACAGAAATAGAAGAGACCTCATTTCATGAAAAATATTCGTTAGCTGCTTTCAATCTCACGCTAAAAAACGAAAAATACATAAATGAAAAATATAATTTAGCATCTAAATACTGGAGTGTAATTGGAATAGATTTATCGGATGACTTTGAAAGTGTATCTGGTAAAATATTAGAGATGTGGTCTAAAATAGCTATATATGCTGCAATGGATGTTGAAAAGGATGAATATAGTATGAAACTATCGAAGAAATATCTTGTATATAAAACAATATCAATAATATATAAATATACAATCATTAGAGAGTATTACTATCAGCTTATTAAAAAAAATGAATCGCTAAATAAAGACGAAAAAATAGAGAAAGTATTGTACGGTATTATAGAAAGGCTAAATAGTGACTCAAGCCACATAACGTTAAAATTAAGGCAAACTTTGTGGTTTATAGAATTTCAACATTATAGAGAAGAAAGTAATTTACTCATAGATGAGCTTGTTTCGAGAATAAAAAAACATACAGGGGAAAATAAAAATCTTGATACGATAATGAATTTCTTACCTCCACCAATATTCGATACAATCATTAAACTAAAATACAAAACAGAAAAAAAGAGAACGGCAAGAATAGAATTAACAGAATTAAGTTCGGGGGAAAGACAACAGTTGTATTCAAGAAGTTCTCTATTGTATCATCTCATTAATTTAGACTCGATAGAAGCTCAGCAAGGAAGGATCAAATACAATAATATTGAAATTATTCTAGAAGAAATAGAGCTATATTATCATCCTGAATACCAAAGATCATACATCCAGTCATTAATTGATAGCATTAATCTGCTACAATTGAAATCCGATATATACATTGATATATGTATTATAACTCATTCCCCTATTGTACTGTCAGATATTCCCTTAGAGAATATCCTTTTTTTAGACGAAGGAGAACCCAAGGTTTTAGAATCGAAAAAGAATACGTTTGGTTCAAATTTTTATGACCTTTTGAAATATAATTTCTTTTTAACAGAGAATGCTTTTGGTGAATTTGCTTCTAAGAAAATAAAACTTTTAATCACAGAATTGAATAATGGCGAAGTTGATAAAAAAACACAAGAGCAAGCAAAAGAGGTTATTGCTTTAATTGGAGATGATTTGGTGGCAAAAGTATTAACTCAATATTTGGATTAAAATGATACATCTTGACTCAAGTCAGTTCTCTCAAAAATACAAAGACGCTTTTTATTTAAAAGTCTCCAAAAATATTAAATATTACATTGAAAAATTCATAGGAGGCACATGCTATACCTGTAAAGGTACGAAGGTGAAAATAGATGGGGACAAAGAAGTTGAAGATTGTTTAAATCGAATTGTTGAAGAAGCATATTTGAAAAAAATAATTTTAGGACCTCCAAGTGAATTAAGAAAAGTCATTACTGATATGCCTCCCAACTCATTCTTAAATTCGAGTAAACTAAATCTGATTTTATATAAAATTTTTGTTGATGGAGTATATGAGGGAAAAACTCTAAAAAGCACATATACGCAAAAAGCCTATGTCAAAACCTCGTGTATTGACAAAATAAAGCATATTAAGCAACTGAAACAAAGAACTTGTCCATATTGTAATAGAAATTATATATTTAGCATAGAGATTGATAGAGGTAAGGCGAATCCAGTAATAGCCAAACCTCAGTTGGATCATTTTTATCCGAAATCTTCCTATCCCTTTTTGGGAGCTTCTTTATACAACCTAATACCTTCATGCAGTTTCTGCAATGGCTTAGAGGTTAAAGGAGAGATTTCTCCTATTAATAACAACAATGAGCCTAAAGTCTCTGAAATAATAATGAATCCATTTGAATTTGATAACAGTAAATTTAAATTTTCTTATAACTTAAAAAATATCGATACTTTATCCATAGACGAAAACGATGTAGATATTGTAGTTGATGGTGAAAAAAAATACATTGATGGTTATCAACATATTTTGGGGACAGTGTCATTGTACGAAGGTCATAAAGATGTTATTGTTGAAATGATTAAGAAATATGCCTTGCAATACCCTGAATCTAATCAAGATTTTTTAAACAATCTTCTCAGTGATAATAAAAAGGTTGTCAATAACGAAGAGATAAATAAAATATTTTGGGGATTTGAAAATGTAGAAAATAGGTATCATCTTAAATCATTCTCAAAATTCATGAATGATATTTATGCCTCAATTATGGATGATAAAAAGTAAAAAAAATATGCGTAAAATTAATAGCTGAAATCGAAAATTGAAATTGACAGATATGTGTCAAATAGAGGAACTTGATTTCAAAAATAATTCCGAAAAAGAACTAGTTTGAACTCGAGGAATTTCTGAAAACATCAAAGAAAGATGCAAAGAAGGGAAGCCTGTTTCTCTACACGAAAAGGGTTTATTTGCTTTAGAGGGTAAACTTTCATTGAAAAATAGAGTACTATTCTTATTGTAATAACAATTAGTTTAAAATGATGTATCTTTCATATTATCATGATTTATCAGGAAATGGAGAATATGAAAAGGTAAAAACTATCTAGTCGATCCTTAAAAAGTATATTTCAGCGAAACATTTTCTGTAGGGAGTGTTTCGCTGATTTTTTTTAAGAGTAGCCCAAAAAGCTTCATGGCTCTTTTGAAGTTATATGCTGCTGCGGCTAACATGAGGTTGATGGCATCCCCTAATAATCCTTTATAAAAGTTTCGTCCTAATCGATAATCAGTCTTCAAATGTCCGATGGTTGGTTCTATTCCTGCACGCTTGCAAAATAGCTTCTGCTTCTTCTTGCGTTGATAGTAGGTCTCTTTGCTTTTTGGCACATCGGGAATGAGTATTTGTGTCCCGTTTATCTCTCTCTTGCCACGATACCCTCTGTCTCCAGCTAATCGCTTGATGCTTTTCCCCGTGAGCCGATACACCTGCTCCAAGCTCTTCTCAATGGTATGTCCGTCGTATTCGTTACGGAAAGAGCTGGCACCCAGAATGACACCTGTGGAAGAGCGTATAATGGATACTTTGTTACCAAATTCGTACTTTTTATGTTCTTTACCTTTACTGATACATTGAACATCAGGTTCATGGATGGAATAAATCTTATGGGTAGAATTACGACGTTGTAAAAGTATTTTTTCAAAGATGGATAGTAATTCATTATATTGTTGATTCTCCCCTAAATTACGTTTGAGTTCTCGGAGCAGACGCCCGGCAATCGTGCGCAAACGCTTATCGGTTTTTAGGGCTTTTTTCCGATTCTTGGGATGATTACAAAAACGTTGATCCCGATAAATCCCTTTCAAAACAAAGGCGTATGACTGGCGTGTGGGTAAATTTAACTCCTTGACAATCTTAAGCACTTTGCCAACTATCTTTTTGTGTAGTTTTGTATCTGTGGGGCCAGTTATATTCTTTTCCTGTACGGTAGAGTCGATAAAGGCAGTTCCATGAAGTTCATCATCGCTCTTGTCATCATTTACCCGAATGCTTTCATATAGAATAAGCTCTATCCCTTTTTCACCTATCCGTTTGGGAAAATGAACTAGTTCGGATGAATTGCAAGGAAAAGAAGGCACAAATTCTTGCATACCGCAGAAATATTGAAAGTAGGCATTTTCACTCCATTGTTCGACAACGGACTCATCAGAGAGATTGCGCAAATGTTTGAGAATCAGTAATCCGCACATCAAATGGATCGGTTTGGCCGGACGGCCATTGTCTGGGCAATAAAGAGGAGTGAATGCTTCTTCAAACACTGACCAATTAATCTTGTGCGAGAGTTTGTGCAAAGGGTGCTGCTGGTTCAGTAAATTATCCAAAGATGAGAACAGAGATGGGGAGGATGGAGTTGTACTTATCATAAAAATCTGCAAGTTTATACAGCTAAAGATACAAAAACTTGCAGATTTATGAAAGGAATTATGCGATTATACTACTGGTAATCAGTATATAAATGATTTTCTAAGGACCGATTATATAGGGTGCATAGATAGTTCATATATATTCGCATTTTGGTTGTGCAATATCTTATGAATTTCCTCAATACTAATATTTTTACTCCTTTTTTTTGATTGAAAATAAAAAAAAGATAATTTTGCAATGTTATAATACTCCACAACCCATGTTATGGGTTAAAGTGTATCCTTTGAAAAGGATGAAATTGAGGAGAGTCCTTTATTATGAATACATACAGAGTCTTGCTTTTACTTCCGCAATGAGTGTGGTTGGAGAAATATTCTGAATAGACAAGCATTAGGCATAATTAATTCAGTAATACTTGTTATTGTTGAAACGATTGTATCTACGGTTTGTTTCCAGTTCTGTTTCATATTGAGTGTATTTATAGTATTTATAATATGCAAAGATAGTAATAGAATTCTATTAAATAGGGACGAATCTTTATATAGGTTCGTATGATGGACGCTTACGTATGTGTATCTTCTTAATAGAAGTTGAACGTTCCGATAGGGACTCTCCTTTTAAAAATTACTACTGATGGGAAAAAATAGCGATTGGTTTAAAACTAAGTCATACTGCCATATTGGACAACGACTTTCACAAAAAGATCGATGTGCAGTCAGTGCTTATATCCATCATAAAGAAAATATAGTTCATCACGCTTTCTTTCCTTTAATAAGAAAGATGCATAGAAAAAATAAGTATAAATTAATAACAAATAAGTCAGGAAAGCAGATTCGTTCTAAAAAAACAAAAAAAAGAGTATTATGCTATGCGACACATTTTGACTCTGCAATTTATTCATATTACGCACTACAAATGAGTGCAAAATATGAAGAATATTTGAAGCGCAATGCTATTTCAGATAATATTACTGCTTATAGAACTATTAATAAAATAGACGGACAAGGTAAATGTAATATAGATTTTGCAAAGGAAGTATTTGATTTTATAGAAAAGAAAAATAAAGAGGGTACTGATGTTGCCGCAATAACTTTTGATATCAAAGGATTCTTTGATAACCTTGACCATAGACTACTAAAGGATACTCTAAAAAGACTATATGAAGTAGATAAACTAGATAATGATTTGTATGCTGTCTATAAGAGTGCAATAAAGTATTCATTTGTAGAATTAAGAGATTTGTTTAATCTCTTTAAGAATCAAATTGTATGTAAGTATGAGCAAACAGATGTAACAGAACGTAGGATAAAGAAAATAAATTATATGCGTGATCATGAAGCTGTTGCATTTTGCAGTAAAGAAAATATAAAAAAAATCCGTGAAGCTCATATAATAAAAAGAGGCAATTATATCTATCATCCTGATAAAGAAAAAGGTGAAACTAAAGGCTATACACATAAAGGTATTCCACAAGGGCTGCCAGTGAGTGCTGTACTTGCTAATATATACATGATGGATTTTGATAAAACAATAGTTTCAAAAATAAGTTGTGAAAATGTTTTTTATAGAAGATATTCTGATGACATTGTTGTGGTCTGTCCTAAAGAATTAGTCGGCTGTATTAAAAAGGTGATTTTTGACAACATAAAAAAAGTCAAACTAGAAATAGAAGCATCTAAGACTAACGTTTTTTATTTTATACGCAAATTAGATAAATCTATTGAATGCCATCATTCAACAAGAGGAAGAAATAAACTATTTGAGTACTTGGGGTTTTCTTTTGATGGAAAGCGAGCGTTATTGAAACAATCTTCTGTGAGTTCCTATTATCAACGGATGCAATCTACATTGCAACGCAATACCGCATTTGCATCGACAGTGAAAAACAACGAAAACTATGGGAAGATATTTATAAACAAGGTGGTTAAAAAGTTCACATTCAAGGGGGCTAAAAAATATAAAATATACTATCGGCATAAAGCTAAAGATAGTAAGAGTACTTTTGTGTATTCAGGAAAACACGGTTTAGGTAATTACCATACATACGTAATTAAGTCATCTGATATATTCAAGTCGAATGATATAAAGCACCAATTAAAGCGTAATTTAAGAATATTAAAAAAGAAAATTTGTATTGCTAAAGAAAAGGTTCGCCAAAGGATTGACGACAAACGTATGTGGGAGATTAGAACTTATGGAAAGATTTTCTCATAAATAGATTACCAATATTTGACCAATAAAAAATTGGCATGTCCAGGGAGTGTAATTCAAACTCTGTCTAGCTCATATTTTAATTAATTCAATACAAATATAATTTTTTCTTTTGGAATTTACAAATGCTTTTTAAGGCTATGATTGGAAATGTGCGAGGGCGGTGAGGAACGAGTCATTTATATACCCTTGCTCACTTCCAATAACAGCTTTTTTTTGCGTTTGAAAAACCGTGAAGAAAAATGGATTATATATCTAATGGCATTCTATCACCGAACTTAATCCCCAATTGATCAGCTGTCAATGCCCAATTGTGAAGAGGCTGTGTCCATTTTTTTGAGATATTGAGAACGGCTAGGTAGTCGTCCCTTAAAAAGTATATTTCCTTATGGGGAGTGTTTCGCTGATTTTTTTTAAGAGTAGGCAAAGAAGCCTCATGGCTCTTTTGAAGTTATATGCTGCTACGGCTAGCATGAGGTTAATAGCATCCCCTAATAATCCCTTATAAAAATTTCGTCCTAAAGGCTATTTTGATTCTCTACATTCTTATTTTCCATCATTCCTCCTTTCTAATCCGGCAGACCCACTATCTATGTAGTCGATTCTTAAAAAGTCATCTATATACTGATTAACAGTAATATAATAACATAATTCCTTTTATAAATCTGCAAGTCTTTGTATCTTTAGATGTAGAAAATTGCAGATTTTATGATAAATATAATTCTATCCTCCCCATCTTTGTTCTCATCTATGCCAAAGTGAATCGTTAGATAAACCCGGGGGGTGACCGGGTTTATTTTTTATACAAAAGATAAAAGACTATCTGTCTGATTCGTCATTTCTCCAATGTTCCGGCTTATTTAATTCTTCGGAACATTTTATCTTTCCTTTGCCTGCTTCAAATCCTGTTGGACTGATTGGCTGGACCATCCAGCAATCGCTAAACTCTTCCGGTATCGGGTAGGGAGCAGGATAACCTAACATGGCTGCATTTGGTATAAAACCATATTTCGGATAATATTCTTTATGCCCCAATACAAATACGAGGTTTGAGCCTTTTTCCTGTAATATCTCTATACCTGCCCGTATTAGCATTCCACCTATACCTTGTCGTTGATATTCCGCTTTGATGGCTAAAGGGGCGAGTAAGTGCATCATCGGTTGTACCTTTTGATTATCGAAATATGCTCTGGTAAAAAGAATATGTCCGATTGCTTCATCTTCACAGAAAGCGAGTAAGGAAACTATTGGTTTCGCGGTTCTGTCAGCCAATAGCTCGGCTACTAATTTTGCTTCTTTGTCATAGCCAAATGCTTGTTTCTCAACAATCATTATGTTGTCGAAATCATCTTGATTAGTCTTTCTGATTTCTATATTATTTAAATTTATCATTTCTGTATTTTTTAAGCATGTATATATTGCAGATAGATACTATCTACTCATAAATATGCGATTATAATTGTATTATAGGATATGAAAATAGCTCTGACAAGAATATGCCTGAGTATGAATTAAGGGATAACCTTGACAGACTTGTCAGAGGTTATTTACTTCACGGATTCCTTCTTAGCTTTACACATAGACAACAAAATTAATATTTTTCTCTGTATTTATATTGTTGTATGGATAAAACAAGAAAGGATTATAAAAGTCCTATTCCTGAAAGATTGAAAGAAAGAAGATTTTCATCTTTTTAATATGATTAGAATAAGACTATAATTTATTATCAAGTCACCCACACCTTATTGTCAGAACCACAAATATTTGTATCTTTACAGAATTACAAATATAACATGCCAGAATAGCATACCACATGAATCCCATTGCATTCATTGATACCGAGATAGATTCAAGGACCCGAAAGGTGCTTGACATTGGGTGTGTCAAATATGATGGAAGTCATTTTCACAAGGCCTCTTTACCCGAATTCATGTCGTTCCTCAATGGATTGAAATTCATCTGCGGACACAATATTCTCAACCATGATATTAAGTATGTCGGAAATGCACTGCAGCAGGCAGGTATTAATCCTGAAAACATCATTGATACACTGTTCCTCTCTCCATTGCTTTTCCCTACAAAGCCGTACCACGCTCTATTGAAAGACGACAAACTGCAATTGGAAGAAATGAACAATCCTTTGAATGACTCCATAAAGGCAAAAGATTTGTTTTATGATGAGATTGCCGCTTTTTGGCAGATCGACGAAACCCTCAAACAGATTTTGTATGGGCTATTATCTGACAAAAAAGAATTTCGTGCCTTTTTCCGTTTCATGGCTTACACAAGCAACAATGCCAACCTTGAACAGTTGATTCGACAAAAATATGAAGGTGAAATTTGCGGACAAGCCCAATTGGCTCAACTCATTTCAGAGCGCCCGATAGAACTTGCTTACTGTTTATCGCTGATCGACTCATTCATTCAAGACAGGACAATACATTCTATCACACCCCCGTGGGTCTTGAAAAACTATCCGGAGGTGGAACCGATAATGTTCCGCTTGCGGAGTACGCCTTGTATTACTGGTTGCCCGTATTGCAACAACGCGTTGGACGTACACAAAGGATTGAAACGCTTATTCGGCTTCGATTCATTCAGAACTTACGAAGGAGAACCGCTTCAGGAAAAGGCTGCCAAGGCTGCGATCAATAATAAATCTATCCTCGCTGTTTTTCCCACTGGCGGAGGAAAATCAATTACGTTCCAATTGCCGGCATTAATGAGCGGAGAGAGTACAACAGGGTTGACAGTCGTCATCTCCCCTTTGCAGTCGCTAATGAAAGACCAGGTCGATAATCTTGAAAAGATTGGGATTACCGATGCCGTTACTATAAACGGCTTGCTCGACCCTATCGAGAGAGCCAAATCCTTCGAACGGGTCGAGGATGGTTCCGTCTCTATTCTTTATATATCGCCCGAATCGTTGCGCTCACGAACCATTGAACGATTGATTTTAGGAAGAAAAATTGTACGTTTCGTGATCGACGAAGCACACTGTTTCTCTTCGTGGGGGCAAGATTTCAGGGTCGATTATCTCTATATCGGCGATTTCATCCGCTCCATTCAGGAGAAGAAAAATCTCGAAGAGGGCATTCCTGTTTCTTGTTTTACGGCAACCGCCAAACAAAAAGTGATCGAAGATATTCGCGGTTATTTCAGGGAAAAACTTTCCCTGGAACTCGAACTGTTCACCTCCAAGGCATCGAGAACAAATCTTCAATACAAGGTTTTTGAGAAGGGAAACGAAGAAGAAAAGTATCAGGCAATACGAGATTTAATCGAAGAGAAAGACTGCCCGACTATCATCTATGTTTCAAGGACACACAAGGCATATTCGCTCGCCGAAAGATTGACCCAAGACGGCTTTAAAGCAAAACCATATCACGGGAAAATGGACGTGAAAGAGAAAACAGCGAACCAAAACGCTTTCATTTCAGGAGAAGTCCCCATTATGGTAGCCACATCCGCTTTCGGAATGGGTGTCGATAAAAAAGATATTGGAATGGTCATTCACCACGACATATCCGATTCCCTCGAAAATTACGTGCAGGAAGCCGGCAGGGCTGGACGCGATGAAAACATCGTTGCCGATTGCTTCGTGATGTTCAATGAAGAAGACCTCAGCAAACATTTTATCCTGTTAAATGAGACCAAACTTTCAATCAAAGAGATTCAACAGATATGGAAGGCGATCAAAGATATATCGAGATTTCGCTCAACGGTTTCGAGTTCAGCTCTGGAGATTGCGCGAAAAGCGGGTTGGGACGATAGCGTTACCGAAATAGAGACGAGGGTGAGGACAGCCATCGCGGCGTTGGAAGATGCCGGTTATCTAAAGCGAGGGCAAAATATGCCGAGAATTTTTGCCAATAGTATTCTTTCCAAAAATGCCCAGGAAGCTATCGACAAAATTAATACTTCTGAAAAGTTTGAAGAGAAGCAAAAAGAGAAAGGAATCCGTATCATCAAGAAACTTTTTTCAAGCAAAAGCCGGAAAGAGTCGAACGGAGAAGCCGCAGAATCGAGAATCGATTATATCAGCGATCATCTGGGCATCGTTAAAGAAGAGGTGATAAACATTGTCAACCTCCTTCGGGAAGAGGGTATTCTTGCCGATGCAAAAGACCTGACAGCATTCATCAAACGGGGAGAGAATAAAAACCGCTCGCTAAATATCGTCATGACCTTCAGCCGGATTGAAAATTTCCTGCTCCCGTTTTTTGAAGAACAGGAGAAAACATTCAATCTGAAGGAACTAAACGAAGAAGCCCAAACAAACGGCTGTGAAGAGGCAGACCTAAAAAAGATTAAAACCATCATTAACTTTTGGGCGATAAAAAACTGGATCAAGCGTAAAAATCCGGAATATTCCAAGAACCATATAGTAGTGCTCAGCCTTCACCCCCGAGAGATATTGCAGGAAAAATTGAAAAAACGCCACGAACTGGCAACATTCATTATCGAATTTCTCCACGAACGGAGCATCCTCAACAATTCCGAAGAAGACGCAACAAAAGAGGAGGTATTAGTCGAGTTCTCCGTTCACGAATTGAAAAATGCTTTTGAAAATTCAATTATGAGTTTTGGTGAAAAAGTGTCGATAGAAGAAGTAGAAGATGCCCTTTTCTATTTGTCAAGAATCGAGGCAATCAAAATCGAAGGAGGTTTTCTTGTCGTTTACAACAGGTTGACAATCGAGCGGCTTGAACAAGACAATAAAAAACGTTATAAAGTTGAAGATTATCAGAAGTTGAATCAATTCTACGACAATAAGGTACAGCAAATTCATATTGTCGGTGAATATGCCAAAAAGATGCTAATCGATTACCGGGATGCCTTGCAGTTTGTCGAAGACTATTTTCAGTTGAACTACGCCTCGTTTCTCAATCGATATTTCAAAGGCAGTCGGCAGGATGAGATCAAACGGAATGTAACCCCTGTCAAATTCAGACAGCTTTTTGGAGAACTTTCGCCGACACAGTTAAAAATCATCAAGGATCAGGAATCAAAATATATTGTTGTTGCAGCCGGTCCCGGAAGCGGAAAAACTAGAGTTCTTGTTCACAAATTGGCTTCATTGCTTTTGATGGAAGACGTGAAACACGAGCAACTACTTATGCTCACATTTTCGCGGGCGGCAGCAACCGAATTCAAAAAAAGACTCATCAAACTGATCGGCAACGCAGCCAACTTTATCGAGATAAAAACATTTCACTCATACTGTTTTGACCTCCTCGGCAAAGTTGGATGCCTTGAAAAGTCCGATGAAATCCTGAAAAAGACAATTGAGAAGATCAAAAACGGGGAAGTGGAAGCAAGCCGGATCACAAAAACCGTTCTGGTCATCGACGAAGCCCAAGATATGGATGAAGATGAATTCCACCTGATCAATACCCTGATGAACCAGAACGAAGAAATGAGGGTAATCGCAGTTGGGGATGACGACCAAAACATCTATGAGTTCCGAGGTGCAAGCTCAAAATACCTCGAACAATTTATTCACGTAAACAAGGCGGTGAAATATGAGTTGGTCGAAAACTACCGAAGTAAAAACAATCTTGTCGACTTCACCAATCAATTTGTAACAACCATCGGCCATCGGTTAAAAGATATTCCGATAATAGCCCGCCAAACCGATAACGGAAGAATAAAACGGATTCACTATCATAGCGAGAACCTTATTACTCCGCTGGTGCAAGATATACTTGCTGTCGGACTTACGGGAACAACCTGTGTACTGACAAAAACAAATGAAGAGGCACTACAAATTACAGGGTTGCTCTTGAAAAACGGGATGCAGGCACAATTAATCCAGACAAATGACGGCTTCAGCGTGTTCAACCTCACCGAAGTCAGATCCTTTGTAAATCATTTAAATCTGGCGGATGACGTTTTCATTATCACCGATGAAGTCTGGACAAATGCCAAACGGGAATTGATAAACCAGTTTAGAAAAAGTACTAAGTTGGAGATTTGCCGTAACTTGATCAACGACTTTGAAGCAACCAACCCCAAAAAGAAATACAAATCCGATCTGGACACCTTCATCCGTGAATCAAAACTGGAAGATTTCTTCAACGAAAACGGAGAAACCATTTTTGTTTCAACCATTCACAAAGCAAAAGGGAGAGAATTTGACAATGTTTTTCTGATGCTTGAAAATTTCAATCCCGTAACAGACGAAGCCAAGCGACAGTTGTATGTTGCTATGACCAGAGCGAAACAAAATCTGACTATTCATCTTAATACAGGTTTTCTTAGTAATATTCGAGTCGAAAACATGGAGTGTGTTGAAGACAACGAAATTTATCTGCCGCCAAATGAGATGGCGATGCACCTGACACATAAAGATATTTGGCTCGACTATTTCACTGGAAGACAATCTCTGATTTCACAGCTTATGAGTGGAGATGCTTTGATTGTAAATGGCTATGAGTGTTTAAACCAAAGCGGACAATCGGTCTTAAAATTCTCACGGAAATCAATGGCTCGAATCGAAGAGATGAAAGAAAAAGGGTATGAGCTGAAACGGGCGAAAGTAGGTTTCATCATTTACTGGCAGAAAGAGGGGAGCGAGCAGGAGGTGAGGATAATACTCCCGGAGTTGTATTTTGAAAGGTAGGAAATCACACACTGATTTTCCCTGTTTAACAACACCCCTCTTGTTATTAAACAAAGCCACCTCCGCTGTTAAACTAGGCGAGTGCTCGTGTTAAACAATGGAGGGTGCGTTGTTTAACAGCAGAAACGGCTTCTAAAATCAACCATTTATACAAAAAAAATCATGCTGTTGATTTCTTCTTATTCAGATTATCTAAAATTTATGCTTAATAGGACAATCCCTCAGGATTTCGGTATGATCCCCTAAAATCGTATGGATAAAACATGGATTAAAGGCACAAAAAAAGCAGTTACTTATTGTAACTGCTTTTTTTAAAAGTGGTGCCACCAGGAATCGAACCGGGGACACAAGGATTTTCAGTCCTTTGCTCTACCAACTGAGCTATGGCACCTTTCTCTTTTGCGATTGCAAAGGTAGTGAAAATATTGAAATGACCAAATCTATCTTTAATAAAAAACGCCGATAAATAGCTATCTTGCTAATTATCAGCGTTTAAAAAAATAAAAAAAATTATTCTTTGTTATTCTCTTGTAATGGATTCCATCCCTGGGCTTTGAGCTCAAACTCTTGACCGTCTCTGGTGATGAGTGCACAACCCATGTCGGGCTTGGTGATATGGCCTATAAGTTTGACTCCTTCCATTTCGGAGATCTTTTCGTGATCGGCTATGGGAACGGTGAAGAGTAGCTCATAATCTTCGCCACCATTGAGAGCGCAGGTGGTAAGGTTCATGTTGAACTCTTCTGCCATAACGGCTGTTTGATAGTCGATGGGAATATGCTCTTCGTAGACCCGGCAACCTGCATTGCTTTGATTGCAGATGTGGAGCAACTCTGATGAGAGTCCGTCGGAAATATCCATCATGGAGGTTGGGAGGATGCCTGCATCGTTTAGTTTCTTGATAATGTCTTTGCGGGCTTCCGGCTTTAATTGACGCTCTAAAAGGTATTCTTTGCCTGTAAAGTCCGGTTGAAGGTCTTTATCGTCTTTTAAAACGGCTTTCTCTCGTTCTAATAGTTGCAAGCCCATATAGGCAGCTCCTAGATCTCCGCTGACACATATCAAATCGGTCTCTTTGGCTCCGTTGCGGTAGACAACTTTTCCTTTTTCTCCTTCGCCTATACAGGTGATGCTGATAGCCATTCCGGTAAGTGATGAGGTGGTATCTCCTCCAACAATATCTACTTGGTATTCTTTACATGCCAGACGCAGACCGGCATAAAACTCGTCCATATCTTCAATGCTGAAGCGTTTGGAGATTGCTAGTGAAACGGTAATCTGCTTGGGAATGCCGTTCATGGCATAGATATCGGAGAAGTTGACGATAGCTGATTTGTAGCCCAGATGTTTGAGCGGAACGTATACAAGATCGAAATGCACTCCTTCCATTAAAAGGTCGGTGGTGACTAAGACTTGTTTATCCGCAGGATAGGAGAGGACTGCTGCATCGTCGCCTACACCATATTGGCTGGACGGGTTTTGTAATTTGATGTCTTCGGTAAGACGGCGGATAAGGCCGAACTCACCAATGGTTGATATTTCTGTTCTTGTCATTTAAGCACGGTTTATAAGTTCACGCATGATGGTGGTCATCTTGGGTTGAGCGGCGTCGGCAGCTTCTTGTACTTCTTTGTGTGATACTTCTACTATTTTGCCTTCTACGCCAAGGTCGGTGATGACGGAGATGCCGAAGACTTTAATCTTGCAATGGTTGGCTACGATGACTTCCGGTACGGTAGACATGCCCACTGCGTCGGCTCCCAGGATATGGAAGAGTTTGTATTCGGAAGGAGTTTCAAAAGTAGGCCCTTGTGTGCCGATGTATACTCCTTGCTGTACTTTGATGCCTTTTTCTTTGGCTATGACGAGGGCTTTGTTGATAAGATCTTTAGAGTATGCTTCGCTCATGTCGGGGAAGCGATCTCCATAAAGATTTTTACCACGCAAGGGATGCTCAGGGAAGTAGTTGATGTGATCGGTGATGATCATCAAGTCGCCTATCTCGAAGTCGGCATTGGTGCCACCGCTGGCATTGGACACAAATAGTGTTTTGATGCCTAGCTCTTTCATTACACGTACAGGGAAGGTTACCTCTTTCATGGAGTAGCCCTCGTAGTAATGAAAGCGACCTTTCATGGCCATGATGTCTTTCTGTCCTAGTTTCCCAAAAATAAGTTTTCCGCTATGTCCTTCGACAGTAGATACAGGGAAATTTGGAATGTCTTTATATTCTATTTCATACTTTTCGGTGATTTCATTGGCTAGACTTCCAAGTCCGGTACCTAGTATGATAGCTGTTTCAGGACTGGTATGCATTCTTTCTTTAAGAAAGCTTGCTGTCTCTTTTATTTTCTCTAACATAGTCTGTTATGTTTTTATTAAAATTATATTGTTGGTTTTGTAATATCCGTACTTCGATAGGCAGGGTATAGGATACTGTCTTTAGTTCATCACTAAATGCGGGATGATGAATCAGTCGGGCAGCATCCTTCTCTGTGGTTATGATTATTTTCTTTTCGCTTTGCATTTTCTCAAAGCGTTCTTTTATCATATTTATTTCACCGCTACTGAAATCATGATGGTCATTGAAAGCTAGCAAGGTTACATTTTTAGTGCGTGATTGCAGCTCTTTCATGATGGTATCGGGTGATGCTATTCCGGTTAATAGCAGTATGTGCTCGTCTTTCTGTATGGAAGAGAGTTCTCTTTTTGTTTTATTGAATTCTTCAAACAGAGGAGTTAGCTTGCCATATCTGAAACTGGAAAAGTATAGTTGTTGAAATGGAAAGAGGTCTAACTTTTTGGTGATAATATTAAAGTCAATGGGCTTGATATCGCTCGGACATTTAGTTACGATGACAATATGAGCTCGATTCTTCCCTTTTATAAATTCGCGTAATCTGCCTGCCGGAAGCAGTTTATCATCACAGAAAAGATGATGATGGTCTGTTAGCAGTATGTTAAGTCCCGCTTTGACATAGCGGTGCTGAAAGGCGTCATCTAAGAGTATCACATCTGCTTTGGGATCGTGGAGCTTTAGCAATTTCCCAATGCCATGGCAGCGGTTTTCGTCAACGGCTACATAGATATCACTGAACTTGTTTTTCATCTGGTAAGGCTCGTCGCCAATATTACGGGCTGTGCTTTCGGAAGATGCTAGTATGTATCCTCGGCTGTGACGTTTATATCCTCGACTGAGAACGGCTATCTGATATTTGGATTTGAGTAACTTTATTAGATATTCGGTATGAGGAGTTTTACCAGTACCTCCTACGGAGAGGTTACCGATGCAGATTGTTGGAATGTTGAAACTCTTTGATTGGAGGATCCCCCAATCAAAGAGTTTATTTCTGATTCCTACTACCGTTCCATAAAGTATGGAGACGGGATATAGCCATTTATTTATTCTGCTTCGGGGTTCCTCCATCCAGTTGCTCTATTTATTTTATGTTTAACTCAAAGGGTATACGTGCTTGAAGAAATTCACTTTCTTGTAGGTTGTTGATAAGGTTAAACTGTTCGTAGTAAGCTCCGAGCTTGCTCTTCATCAATTTAGATTCAATATAGTTTTTGGGTTTGATATTAAGCAGTTCGCTTAGGAAATCTTTTTTATCCGGATAGTTCACTAGTGAATATCCGTCTACCTTAGCTTCTTTTACTGCAATAGCAATGGCTTTGTCTATGCCACCCAGTTCATCAACCAATCCTATCTTTTTTGCTTTAGCTCCTGTCCATACATGACCTTGAGCTATCTTTTCCATTTCTTCCTTTTTCATCTTACGCCCTTCTGCGCAACGTGTCACAAAAAGGTTATATCCCTGATTGATCATCATTTGCATTAATTCTTTTTCGTTAGGATTAAATGCTCTCATGATATTACCAAAGTCTGAAAACTTATTTGTTTTTACTACATCAAAGCTTACTCCAACTTTATTTGCTAACTCCTTGGCGTTAGGGATCATTCCGAATATGCCGATAGATCCTGTAAGGGTAGTAGGCTCGGCAACAATATGGTCTGCTGCGCATGAGATGTAATACCCGCCGGAAGCTGCATAGTCTCCCATAGAAACGATAACGGGTTTCTCCTTCTTTAATTCAGAAACAGCGCGCCATATTTGTTCAGATCCGAAAGCACTTCCTCCAGGTGAGTTAACTCTAAGTACAACGGCTTTCACATTTTTGTTTTCTTTGAGTTTGCGTAAGTCCTTGATGACTTCTTTGGACGAGATACCTTCATCGTCTACTATACTTTTGTTGCCGTCTATCTCACCAAAAGCGTAATATACTGCAATGATATTGCCACTCTTGTCTTTTGGGAGATTCTTTTTAACCTGGGTCATATCGTCTAATCCTATAACAGATAGCTTACTGTCTTTATCTATCTTTACAAATTTCTTTAGATAGTTGCGTACATCATTCTTATAAATAAGGGTGTCTGCTAATCCGCTATTTACGCTCTCTTCTGCAGGATGAAACATCAGCATGCGATCTGCCAATACGTTAAGTGAATCGATTTTAATTTTACGTGATGCGGAAACGTCACTGAGTATCTGTCCCCAAATAGAACCAATATATTCGCCAACCTGTTCTCTGTTTGCCGGACTCATTTGTGTGGCGGAGAAAGTTTCTACTGCCGATTTGTAGGTACCAACTTTGAATACTTGCATTTCTACACCTATCTTGCTAAGTAGATCTTTGAAGAATATGGGCTGTGAAGCGAGTCCTTTCCATTCTATCATTCCTTTGGGATTCAGTAATACTTTATCAGCAACGCTTGATAGATAGTATAACTTTTGTGAATAATTATCTGCATAGGCTATGATAAATTTTCCACTACTTTTAAAGTCTTTTAATGCATTGCGTATCTCTTGTAAAGAGGCATAAGGCACTCCTAAAGAGGAGGCTTGTATATAAATACCTTTGATATTATCGTTTTCTTTGGCTTTTTTTATAGATGAAAGGATATCGTCTAAGCCATAAATGGAAATGTCGTCAGAGAGTAAGTCTTTAAGTGGGTTGTCTGATGTACGTTCAATAACTTGTCCGTTCAGGTCTAGCATCATTACGGAGTTCTTTTTTACTATTGTTTCAGAATCGGATGCTGACATGATGCTGAAAAAGGTTACTATGCCTATGACAAACACAATAATGCTGGTAAGAATTATGCCAGTAACCGTCGCAAGGGTGAATTTTATAAAATCTTTCATTGTTTTGAACTATTAATTGCCAGCCTGCAAGCTTTGTTAGGCTAACAAAGATAAATAATAGAGTTGATATTCACTATGTTTGTCGCAACTTTTTTTGATTTATCACGAAAACACTTGTATAAATATTATTTTTGTTTAAGTATTGTGTCTTTTTGACTTCACTTATTGAACTCTATTGTTTTGTTCAAAACTTTAAGCCGTTGCTTTTAAAAAGTTAACCCATTCCTTTTTCAAAATGAACCCCTTCCTTTCTGAAAGTTAACCCATTAATTTGGGAGCACTTTTGGAAAGGGCGAAAAAAAAGCTGATACTTATTTTGTATCAGCTTTTATATTTTAGTATGTTATTGCTTCTTATTTTAAGATATCAAGTTTCTTAAAGCATTTTTCGAGTTTATCGATTGCAGTGTCTACTTGTTCTTGAGTATGGGTAGCCATTAATGAGAAGCGTATCAATGTATCATTAGGTGAACATGCAGGAGGAACTACAGGGTTTACAAATACTCCTTCGTCAAATAGCATTTTAGTCACTAAGAAGGTTTTTTCCATGTCACGCACATAAAGTGGAATGATAGGAGTTGCCGTATGCCCAATTTCAAAGCCTATGTCGCGGAAGCGTTTGAGTGAATAATTGGTCATGTCCCAAAGATGCTGAATGCGCTCAGGCTCACTTTTCATGATTTGTAGTGCTGCACGTGCTGCGGCTGTAGCTGCGGGAGTGTTACTTGCGCTAAAGATATAAGAGCGTGAGTTGTGGCGGAGATAGTTGATTACCTCTTCGTCAGCAGCGATGAAACCTCCAATAGCAGCTAGAGATTTACTAAAAGTTCCCATGATTAGATCTACATCATTGGTAACACCAAAGTGATCACAAGTTCCGCGGCCTTGTCTACCTAAGACACCTAAACCGTGCGCTTCGTCGACCATGATGCTTGCATTGTACTTCTTTGAAAGGCGGACAATTTCCGGTAGGTTGGCAATGTCTCCTTCCATACTGAATACTCCATCGACTACGATCAATTTAACAGACTCTGGTTTGCATTTTTGTAGTTCTTTTTCCAAAGACGACATGTCGTTGTGCTTAAATTTTAAAGCAGTAGAAAAAGAGAGACGACGTCCTTCTACAATAGAAGCATGATCAAGTTCGTCACAAATGATATAGTCTTCGCGACCGGTAACACAAGACACTACACCTAAGTTTACTTGAAATCCTGTAGAATAAATGATTGCGTCTTTTTTACCAACGAATTCAGCTAATTCTTTTTCTAATTGAAGGTGAAGATCTAAAGTTCCGTTGAGGAAACGTGAACCCGCGCAACCGGTGCCGTATTTGCGAGTGGCTTCAACGGCAGCTTCAATAACTTTCGGATGATTTGTTAAACCTAGATAGGAGTTAGAGCCAAACATCAATACTTTTTTGCCGCTCATGATTACTTCTGTGTTCTGTTCACTTTCGATGCATCGAAAGTAAGGGTATACGCCTTTTGCCTTTACTTGTTGCGGCAGGTCGTATTTTGCTAACTTCTCTTGTAATAATCCCATGAATTTTTTATTAAATAAGTCTGCTTATGAGCCATTAATGCAACGGCCGTTAGCTCTTTTTATCTCTAAAGTGAGTTCCAAACAGGGGGCAAAGATAATAAAAATATGAAATGAATGTGTCGCAACTAAAAATATTTATATTACTTTTGTCGGTCAACAAAAGAATTGTACGCATCGTTAGCATAGGCTTATATAAATAATGAAAAAAGTAATTTTTATTTTTAATCCCGTTTCGGGTACTCAGGATAAGGAGTTAGTCCTTCATTCATTAAATGATGTACTGGATAAGGAGAAATATTGCTTTGAGGTGCTTAAGACAGAAAGAGCGGGACATGCTGTGGAAATAGCAGCTCAGGCTGCCGCAGATGGAGTGGACATCGTGGTAGCTGTGGGTGGAGATGGTACGGTGAACGAAATAGCTCGCTCACTTATTCATACTAATTCGGCTTTAGGAATTATTCCTTCGGGGTCGGGCAATGGCTTGGCTAGACATTTGCAAATACCTATGGATATGCACAAGGCTCTTGATATAATAAATGCGGGTTTGGTTGATGTTATAGATTATGGTAAAATAAATGATATTCCTTTCTTTTGTACTTGTGGGATGGGATTTGATGCCTTTGTGAGTCTTAAATTTGCGAATGCCGGTAAAAGAGGCTTACTTACTTATCTGGAAAAAACTCTTCAGGAGAGTCTTACTTATCGACCTGAAACATATGAATTGGAGACTGAAGATGGTATGCAAAAGCATAAAGCTTTTCTTATAGCATGCGGTAATGCTTCTCAATATGGAAATAATGCTTATATTACTCCTCAGGCGATGTTGACTGATGGGTTGATGGACGTCACAATATTGGAACCCTTCACAGTACTGGATGTCCCTTCTCTGGCGTATCAACTTTTTAATAAAACAATTGATCAAAATAGCAGAATTAAAACTTTTCGTTGTGAGAAATTATGGATTCGTCGCAATAAGCCGGGGGTAATACATTTTGATGGAGATCCTATGATGATGGAAGAGAATCTTTCAGTGGAAATTATAAAGAAAGGGCTGAAAGTGATTGTTCCTCACGAGAAAATAAAAGAGAATCTTAATGTGTTGCAGAAGGCACAAGAGTATGTAAATGGGCTAAGGCAGATAAACGATTTGTTTGTGGAGGATATTGTTCAAAGGAATCGCTCAATTATCAATAAAAATAAGCAATTAATAAAGAAGCTGACTAAAAAGAATGAAGAGTAGGGTTCTTTTTATCAATTTAATGGCTTCTCTTAAATAAGATTTTGCGGATTAATCTTTATTTTTGCACTTTCATAAAAAGAAAATAATATATTAAAGTATGTTTAGAACATATACGTGTGGAGAACTACGAATCTCCGATGTAAATAAGCAAGTGACGTTGGCTGGATGGGTACAGCGTTCGCGTAAAATGGGTGGAATGACGTTTGTGGATATTCGTGACCGCTACGGAATCACACAATTGGTGTTTAATGAAGAACAGGATGCAGCGCTTTGTGAACGTGCCAATAAATTGGGGCGTGAATATGTTATCCAGGTGCAAGGCTTGGTTAATGAACGTTTTAGCAAAAATGCTAATATGCCTACGGGAGATGTGGAGATTGTAGTCTCTGAATTGAACGTGCTTAATGCTTCTGCAACGCCGCCATTTACCATTGAAGATAATACGGATGGAGGAGATGATATACGAATGAAGTATCGTTACCTTGATTTGAGAAGAAACCCTGTTAGAGCTAATCTGGAACTTCGTCATAAAATGACGATGGAGGTACGCCGTTATTTGGATCAATTAGGCTTCTTAGAAGTGGAAACTCCTGTCTTAATCGGCTCTACTCCTGAAGGTGCAAGAGATTTTGTAGTACCGTCTCGCATGAATCCTGGACAGTTTTATGCTCTTCCGCAATCGCCACAATTATTTAAACAATTGTTGATGGTGTCTGGCTTTGATCGTTATTTTCAGATAGTGAAATGCTTTCGTGATGAAGATTTACGTGCCGATCGCCAACCTGAATTTACACAGATTGACTGTGAGATGAGTTTTGTGGAGCAAGAAGATGTTATTTCTATCTTTGAGGGGATGGCTAAACATCTGTTTAAGACCATTCGCGGCGTAGAATTGACTGAGCCATTTCAACGTGTGCCTTGGAGTGAGGCTATGAAATATTATGGAAGTGATAAACCTGATTTGCGCTTCGATATGAAATTTGTTGAGTTGATGGATGTTTTGCAAGGACATGGTTTCTCTGTTTTTGATAATGCTGCTTATATAGGTGGTATCTGTGCTAAAGGAGCTGCTACTTATACACGCAAACAACTCGATGCATTAACGGATTTTGTGAAGAAACCTCAGATCGGAGCTAAAGGTCTTGTTTATGCTCGTGTAGAAGCTAATGGAAGCGTGAAGTCTAGTGTGGATAAGTTCTATACTCAGGACGTGCTTTTGAAAATGAAAGAAGCTTTTGCCGCTGAGCCGGGTGACTTGATCTTAATTTTATCCGGAGATGATGCGATGAAAACTCGTAAACAACTTTGTGAGCTCCGTTTAGAGATGGGTAGCCAACTTGGTTTGAGAGATAAGAACAAGTTTGCTTGTCTTTGGGTGGTCGATTTCCCTCTCTTTGAGTGGAGTGAAGAAGATAATCGCTTTATGGCTATGCATCATCCTTTTACCTCTCCGAAGTTGGAAGATGTTCATTTGCTAGATACTGATACTGGTGCTGTACGTGCTAATGCTTATGATATGGTTGTAAATGGTGTTGAAGTAGGAGGCGGGTCTATTCGTATTCATGATAGTGAATTGCAGAATAAAATGTTCGGCTTACTTGGCTTTACTCAGGAACGTGCTCGTGAGCAATTTGGTTACCTTATGGATGCTTTCAAATATGGAGCACCTCCTCATGGCGGTTTAGCATACGGTCTTGATCGTTGGGTATCTCTTTTTGCCGGTTTGGATTCAATTCGTGATTGTATTGCGTTTCCTAAAAATAATTCCGGTCGTGATGTTATGATTGATGCTCCTGCATCTTTGGAAGCTGACCAATTGAAAGAACTTAATTTGTTGCTTGATTTAAAAGAAGAAAAATAAGATTCTTTTGAATAATGCTCATTTGTAATATATATAAAAGAGCTGTTTTATATCTCCTTATGAGAATGAAACAGCTCTTTTTCTATTCCTTTTAGTTCGTTTCTATTTCTCCATAAATTCTTTTAACCGATATAATCTGATTATAGCTGAATTGTAAAGAGGATCAGGATAATGTTGCTTAATATCATAAATGTTAGTGATGATATACTGTGGAAGGTTTTCTATGTTTTCATATTCACTTAACTGTATTGTTTGAGGTGCTTGAATGTTTTTTGCCCATTCTAAGATGCTTTGTATGCTCTCTTCGTCGAATTTATAATCCATGTGTTTAATGATCTATTTGTTGTTGCAAAGATATAAAAACAACTCTTTTCTACTTGTTGATGTGCAAGAAACATTTTTCGAAAGTGAACAAATTCTTGGTAATATATGTTTCAAATATGTGTTTTTCATAGTATTAGATATAAAATTAATAGTAAGAGATTGTATTAGCTTGGGATGAGTCGATACGTCGAAGACAGAAGAGTCTGTTTTTTTGATAAATGTGTTTAAGCATCGGTTCGTCAGAATCGGTGCTTTTTTTGTCGGCTTTTTCTTCGTTTTTTATAGTAAGTTACAAATAAATTTCGTACGTTTGCGATGTAAATACTAAAAGAAAGACAATGAATACACCTGTTATCTTTCAATTTCTAAAAGAGCTTACTGAGAACAATAACCGTGAATGGTTTAATGAACATCGCGATAAATATGAGAAAGCCCGTATTGAATTTGAGAACCTCTTGACTGCTTTTATTTCGCATATATCTTTATTTGATGAAAGCATAAAAGGTGTACAGGCTAAAGATTGCACTTATCGCATTTATCGTGATACTCGTTTTTCTCCAGACAAAACCCCTTATAAGAATCATTTTGGAGGATATATCAATGCCAAAGGGAAGAAATCAGAACATTGTGGCTACTATATACATATACAACCAGGAAACTGTATAATAGCAGGTGGATCGTGGTGTCCGTCTCCTAAAATTTTGAAGGCTTTGCGTCAGGCTATTTATGATAATATTGAAGAGTATTTATCGATAGTCGAAGATCCGGAATTTAAACAATATTATCCTGTTATTGGTGAAACATTCTTAAAAACTGCCCCTAAAGGTTTTCCTAAGGATTTTGAATATATAGATTATCTTAAATGTAAGGAAATAAGTTGTGTCTATTCGGTACCGGATAGCTTTTTTACTTCTTCGGAACTGTTGCAGAATGCTGATGGAGCTCTTCGCCAATTGAAACGTTTTGTTGATTTTGTTAATTACACAGTTGATGAAATTATTGAATAGTAACTTAAATATATAACCAATAAATAACTTAGATTATGATAGTAGATGTTTTAGAAAATCTGGAGAAATATGTGTCGTTGAACCCTTTGTTTGCAGAGGCGGTAAATTTCTTGAAGTCGCATGACCTTAATGCTTTGGAAATAAGTAAAATAGAGCTTAATGGAAAAGATTTGGTTGTAAATGTGGCACAGACAAACCCTAAAACAAAAGAGCAAGCTAAATTGGAAACTCATAATCAATTTATTGATATTCAAATACCACTTTCAGGGACAGAAATAATGGGATATACACCTGCTAAAGATTGTTTACCTGCTGATGCGGCTTATAATGCGGAGAAGGATATAACATTCTTTGATGGCTTATCCGAAAATTACATTGCTGTTAAACCAGGTATGTTTGCCATCTTCTTCCCTCAAGATGGGCATGCTCCCGGAATTTCATCCGAAGGAGTGAAAAAGGTAATTGTCAAAGTAAAAGCATAAGTACTGAAAAAAACATCCTAACATGGAAAGAACTCTTAATTTAATCAAAAATGATCCTTGGCTGGAACCTTATAAAGAGGCTATTGTGGGGCGCTATCAGTATGCCATGGATAAAAAATCCGAATTCACTAAAGGTGGAGAACAGACTTTATCGGATTTTGCTACAGGATACCTCTATTTTGGTCTACACCGTACTGATACGGGGTGGACTTTCCGTGAATGGGCTCCGAATGCAACGCGCATTTATTTGGTAGGAACCTTTAATGATTGGAAAGAAAAAGAAGAATTTTCATTGACTCGTATTGAAAATGGAAATTGGGAAATCAATTTGCCTGCGGAAGCGATACATCACGAAGATTTGTATAAGTTGATTGTATGTTGGGATGGTGGCAAGGGAGAACGTATCCCTGCATGGGCTACTAGAATTGTGCAAGATACGAATACACATATTTTTAGTGCACAAGTATGGAATCCAGAGAATTCGTATACTTTTAAAACGAAATCTTTCAAACCAGTAACTGAACCTTTGTTGATTTATGAGTGTCACATAGGGATGGCGCAGGAAAGTGAGAAGGTTGGTTCTTATAGTGAATTTCGTGAATTTATTCTTCCTCGTATTGCTAAAGCCGGATATAACTGTATCCAGATCATGGCTATCCAAGAACATCCATATTATGGAAGTTTTGGCTATCACGTATCTAGCTTCTTTGCTGCTTCTTCTCGTTTTGGTACTCCGGATGAATTAAAAGAGCTTATTGATGCTGCCCATAGTTTAGGCATTGCTGTTATCATGGACTTGGTTCACTCGCACTCTGTGAAGAATGAAGTTGAAGGATTGGCTAACTTCGCCGGAGATCCTTGCCAATATTTCTATGAAGGATCACGTCGTGAACATCCGGCATGGGATTCTCTTTGTTTTGATTATGGAAAAGATGAAGTACTCCATTTCTTACTATCCAATTGTAAATATTGGCTAGAGGAGTATCAGTTGGATGGTTTCCGTTTCGACGGAGTTACTTCTATGCTTTATTATAGCCATGGTTTGGGAGAAACATTTGCTAATTATGCTGATTATTATAATGGGCATCAGGATGGTGACGGTATTTGTTATCTGACGTTGGCAAATGAAATGATTCACCAAATAAAACCTACTGCTATAACGGTTGCAGAAGAGGTGTCAGGCATGCCAGGGTTGGCTGTAAAAGTTGAAGATGGGGGATATGGATTTGACTATCGAATGGCAATGAACATCCCTGATTATTGGATCCGGACGATTACTGAAAAAATTGATGAGGACTGGAAGCCTTCGAGTATGTTTTGGGAAGTGACTAACCGTCGTAAGGATGAGAAAACCATTTCTTATGCTGAAAGTCATGATCAGGCTTTGGTGGGAGATAAGACTATCATTTTCCGCTTGATAGATGCTGATATGTATTGGCATATGCAGAAAGGAGATGAAAACTATATCGTAAATAGAGGCATTGCTCTCCATAAAATGATTAGGCTGTTGACGTCGTCTACTATAAATGGCGGTTATTTGAATTTTATGGGTAACGAGTTTGGCCATCCTGAATGGATTGACTTCCCTAGAGAGGGTAATGGTTGGTCGTGTAAATATGCTCGTCGTCAATGGAGTTTGGCTGACAATAAGCGTTTAGCTTATCATTATATGTCGGATTTCGATGCGGATATGCTCAAAGTGATTAAGGGTGTAGAGCACTTTCAAAATGTTCCTCTGCAAGAGGTTTGTAAAAAGGATGAAGATCAGGTTTTAGCTTATCAAAGAGGAGACTTGCTATTTGTCTTTAACTTTAATCCAATGAAATCTTTTACTGACTATGGATTTTGGGTAAACCCTGGAACATATGAAGTGTTGCTAAATACAGATAGCCCATTATATGGCGGTAATGGTTTCTGTGATGATACAGTGAAACATTTAACCCTTTCTGATCCACTTCATACTGAGGAACAGAAAGACTGGGTGAAGCTTTATATTCCTGCTCGTACCGCAATGGTTCTTAAAAGAATTTGATAAAATAGCTTTTAAGTTTATTTGATATAGAGGGAGAAAAGTATATATTTTTCTCCCTCTATTTTTTTGTTAGATATTCATATTTTTATTTTGGATCATTGGCAAAATGCAATTCGAAATATTTGTTTTTATAGTTTATAAAACTTTACTTTGTACTCCCGTTTGATTGATAGTATCGAAACAAGATAATATTTCTTGTTTCGATAAGTTGTAAAGACATTATGAACTAAATAAATATTATTCATTTAATGACAAAATTATGAAAAAAGTATGTTTGCTTATTTTATTTGCAACGATTAGTAGTTTTTCGTTTGCACAAGTAACTTGGAATGTAAAAGGAGGAATGAATATCAGTAACTGGAATGGCGATTATTTAGATTCAAACGCTAAGGTAGGTTATAAGATTGGTGGAGGTATGGAATATGCCTTTGATAAGATGTGGTCTCTCCAAACGTCTCTGTTTTTGAGTTCAAAAGGAGTAAAAGCAGATGGATGGTATGATTCAAATAATATGGATGTTACTATTAATCAAGTTTATTTGGAAGTTCCAGTTATGGCAGCATTGCGTATGCCGATAGATGAGAAAATAAATCTGGTTCTTAGTGCGGGTCCATATTTAGCTTATGGTATAGGGGGTAAAATGAGTGCCGAGAGTGGTGGCTTTACTGGAAGTGTGGATACTTTTAGTGACGATGCTCTTGATCGCTTTGATGCAGGTCTTGGTTATGGTGTTGCCGGTGAATTTGGTAAAATAGTAGTAGGGCTTGATGGACAATTTGGCTTAGTTAAAGTTGCTTCTGAATCAGGAGCTCCTAAAAATATAAACTTCTCATTGACTTTGGGTTATAAATTTTAACCTATTGTGATAAGAATATAAAAATAAGCAGGCAGAATATGTTATATATCTTGTCTGCTTATTTTTTTAGAGTTTTACTTTTAAAATTTTACCACTGTATGCTCCGATTTCAGTCTCAGTAGCTTTGTAAGGAAGTAAACAAATGTCCTCTTCTTTACCTGTCAGTAAATCAGTTGCAGTGCAGATATCAATCTGAGGCATTTTTAGGTAATCAAACGCGTGTGAAGGGATGTTGATTGCTACTTCTGCACTTATACTATCAAAGTTAACTAATATGAGCAATAACTCCTGTTCATGTTTACGTAAAAAAGTGTATTGCTTGTGTTCATTAAATCTCCATCCATTCTGATTGACGTACATCAGATCGAAGAAGAGCCCTTCATAAATAGCGGCTTCTTGGTTGCATAGCGTTAATATTCGACGATACATTTTTTGTATCATTTTCTGTTCTTCGCTCATCTTCTTTTCATCAAAATTCCCTCCGTTTCTCCAACGTCGAATACTATCAATACTCCAATAGTCAAAAATAGTAGTTCTTCCATCTCTTCCACTATAACCTTCGGTGTCCATTCCTGGCTCTCCTAGTTCTTGACCGAAATAAATCATGAAAGGGTTGGTATTCATACATGCAGAAACAATGAGTGCAGGAATAGCCTTACGAGGATCAGTTACAAAGAAGTCGGAAGCAATGCGTTGCTCGTCATGATTCTCTAGAAAATTTAGCATCTGCTTTTCTATACCTCCCAAGTTCTGCCAACAATGGGTGATGGTATTGGCTGAATTGTATCCGCAAGTAACATGACGTAGAGTGTCATACAAACCTACTTTGTCATATAAATAATCGAATTTACCACGTTGTAGATAATTACGGTACTCAGACGGATTATAAACTTCTGCTATAAATATGATTTTGGGATATTCTTTTTTTATTTGTGGTATAACCCATTCCCAAAATTCTACAGGAACCATTTCGACCATGTCACAGCGGAAACCGTCAATCTTCTTGGATGCCCAGAAGAGAAGAATGTGCAGCATTTTATTCCATGTATCCGGAGTGGGTGAGAAGCATTTATTTTCACCATTGGAGTAGTCGATCCCATAATTTAATTTTATGGTTTCGTACCAATCATTTATGTTGGGCATGGCGTCAAAACGATTGTTTCCCGTTGCCTTAGCAGGAATTTCTCGATAAGGCTCAGAGGCAGTTGATTTAAGGTCAAATTGTCCCCTAAATTCGGATTGAGGAATGTAATAGAAATTGTTGTAAGGACTGAATGACAGGGCTTGATTATCTTTTTCTCCAAGTTGCTGCGTGCCTTTGGGTTGTTTATCAGAATGATACTGGCGGGCTACATGATTGGGGACAAAGTCAATAATGACTTTTAAATCGCTTTTATGTGTTCGTTTTACAAGGCTTTCAAACTCCTCCATTCGTTTTGCTATATTCTCAGCTAAATCCGGAGAAATGTCATAATAATCTTTTATGGCATAAGGTGATCCGGCTTTCCCTTTCACCACAGCTGGATGATCTAGACGAATACCTTGTTTTTGATAATCTGTTTGGGTGGCATGCTCTATAATACCAGTATACCAAATATGAGTAACTCCCAGTTTTTTTATTTCTTCGAATGCTTTCGGAGTAAAGTCTGCAAATTTGCCGCAGCCATTATTGGCGATATTTCCATTATATGTACAATAATTATTATCGTTACCAAACAGTCGAGGAAGTACTTGATATATTATTGTTTTTTTATTGGGCATATTTTTGTTGGTTTTCTATTTATCATTAACAGATTATTTCCATAGCTTGCCTTTTTCTTCTATGAGCTGAGTAAATTGTTCGCAAGCTATTTTGTATCCAAGTTCAAAGATCTTTTCAGCTTTTTCTAGCTCGTGATTACTAAATCCATTGAGATTATAAGGTTCTATTAGTAGATCACAATGTTCAAATTCTTTGTAAGTATTTGCTCTGAACATTAAATGATAAGATCTTAAAGCAATTCCCACAATGTTCATTTTATATTTCTCCATATTCATAGGACTAACATTGATAGCAACTACTTTTTCACATTCAGGACGAATGATACTAACTGGAAGGTTCATGAATAGCCCTCCATCTACATAATGCACTCCATTAATTTTGACTGGAGCAAAAAGTATTGGCATACAGCATGAAGCAGCAATACGTTCAGGGATACTCCCTTTTCGGAATTGAACACTTTTCCCATGATCTAAATCAGTCGCAGTGACGATGAGAGGTGTTTTAAGATCTTCTAACTTTTGAGCCTTTAGGTTGCTTTTCAAAAACTCTTGGAATTCTCCCAGTTCAAATAGTCCTACTTTAGGTATAACTAATTTGGTTAAATCTTGAAATTTATGACCAGAAAAGAAATCTAAGACTTTGTATGGTTCATTTCCATCAGCATAAAATACTCCGGCCAAGGCTCCGGCACTTACTCCTGAAATAATATCTGGGCGGATACCATGTTCGAGTAGTGCTTGCATCACACCTAGATGGGCAAAACCTTTAATGAAGCCGCCACTTAGTGCATAGCCGATGTTATATTTTTGCTTATCATTTTTCATTAATGTTGTGTTTGCTTCGGGTTGTCTGACACGAAGTTAATTATTTTTTTGAAAAAAACTTATCTTATTTTTATTTGGCAATGAGAAAGATCTTCAATAATGGCTAAAGATTCTACATGCGCACCTTTTTCTTCTAATTTAGCACGTCCTTGCTGGAATGCTTTCTCAATAATGAATCCCATACCTACTAGTTGAGCTCCTGATTGTTGAATTAGATCAATGACTCCTAAGGCGGCATTGCCATATGCCAGAAAATCATCAACAAAAAGAATTTTATCATTTGGGGTTAGGAAGTCCGAACTAATTACAACCTCATAATCACGATCTTTAGTGAAAGAGTGAACAGTCGTACTCAATGCGTTCTGTATTGTCTTAGGCGATTTCTTTTTTGCAAAAACAACAGGTAAATTTAGTAAATAACCTGTCATGATAGCAGGTGCAATACCGCTTGCCTCAATGGTCATGATTTTATTTACATTTGTTGATGCAAACCGTCTGACAAATTCCACGCCAATTGATTTCATTAACTGTGGGTCCATCTGGTGATTAATAAAGCTATCTACTTTCAGAATTCCTCCTTCAAAGCATTTACCATCTTCTAAAATTCTTTTTTTTAATAATTGCATTTTTATATATTTAGGTCTTTGTTATATTATTTTCTCAGCAACTGCTTTTCCTGCTGCTAATGCTTTTAGGTTTAAATCAACAATTTCATTGCCTTTGCGCTCAAATATTTCAGTTATACTTTCTTGTATCTTTAAGTAATCAATGCCTAGAAATGGAACTGTTGCCCCCAGTAAAACCATATTGGCCACTCGTGTAGATCCTACTTCTTTAGCTATCTCGTCTACGTTAAGTACTATCTTGTGAGGAAGCTTGTTTATTTCAGACATAATCTCTGCAGGTTTCGGATAGTTTGGAATGTTGATAAATGGAGTTGCGTTAGTGACCAGCCATCCTTCAAGGCTTAAATAGGGGAGATAGCGAAGTCCTTCCATTGGTTCCAAAGAGATAATTAGGTCGCACTTGCCCGAAGGAATTAGGTCAGAAGCAATAGGTGAACTACTTATTCTTAAGTTCGATTGCACATCACCTCCACGTTGGCTCATACCATGCACTTCCGCTTGTTTCATATAAAGTCCTTCCTTTAATGCGGCTTTTCCTATAACTGTAGCGATGGACAGGATACCTTGTCCGCCTACGCCTGATAGTATAATATCTTTCTTCATGGTTTATTTCTTTCTTTTTTTACGCGCTAATGTTTGTATGCAATCTCTCCGTGGTATAATGACAGATACTCCTTTATAATCAATTTCTTCTCTTATGATCTGTTTCATCTCTTCGTAATTTTTCTTTAGTGGAACAATGACACGGATATGCTTAGCTTCCACTCCCAGACCAATACAGATAGCCTCTAGTCGACCTGTTCCCGAAGAATCTTGTCCACCGGTCATGGCAGTGGTTTCATTATCTGATATAATAATGGTGATGTTTGATTGCTCATTGACACAGTCCAAAAGTCCTGTCATGCCGGAATGAGTAAAAGTGGAGTCACCTATTACGGCAATAGCAGGATGTAATCCACCGTCTGAGGCCCCTTTTGCCATTGTTACGGAAGCTCCCATATCCACGCAAGAGTTGATCGCATGAAACGGAGCATTAGCGCCAAGAGTATAGCAACCTATATCGCTAAAAACCTTATGCGTAGGATATTCTTCATTTAGCACTTCTGTTAGAGTGATATACATATCCCGATGTCCACAGCCTTCACATAGTGCAGGTGGACGCATTTCAACAATATTCGGAATTTGGTAATGAGAACTATGCTCTTTACCGATAGCATGTGTCACTGAATCAGGATTTAGTTCTCCATCTTGAGAAAGTGTGCCGTCTAATCGTCCTTTAACCTTAACTCCGATACCTAAATAACCTTTAAGTTGTTTCTCCACAAACGGTTGTCCGTCTTCTAAAACTAATATCTCTTCACAACTTTCTACAAGTTGTTTTAGTTGTTTTTGAGGTAGCGGGTATTGTCCTATTTTTAGTACTGGATATTCGCATCCTTCCGGGTAGTTCTCCATGAGGTAATTGTAGCCTATGCCGCATGCAATAATTCCCATCTTTTTGTTATGCCCGTCAATGTATTTATTATATGGAGATTCTTCAGAGGCCTTTACATATTCGGCTTGGCGAGCTAATAAGGCTTTATATCGCTTCCTTGCATTTCCGGGTAGTAATACAAATTGACGAGGATCTTCTCCAAAAGATATTCCATTTTGAGGCTTTTGCATCTTACTTTCTACTCCTGAACGAGAATGAGCCAAACGCGTAACTATTCGTAGTAATAGCGGCTCTTTTATCTTTTCAGAAAATTCGAAACCATGATAAATCATGTCATAAGCTTCTTGCTGATTGCTCGGTTCATACATTGGTATGAGAGCAAAGTCTCCATAAAAGCGACTATCTTGCTCATTTTGTGAAGAATGCATACTCGGGTCATCAGCAACTACTGCAATAAGTCCCCCATTTACGCCTGTTACAGCAGAATTGATAAAACAATCAGCAGCAACATTTAGACCAACATGCTTCATACATACTAAGGCACGCTTACCCACAAACGACATGCCCAGAGCTGTTTCCATGGCTGTCTTTTCATTGGCTGACCAACGGTGATGTATTCCTTTCTCTTTTGTGATAGGAGCTCCCTGAATATATTCCGTTATCTCAGTTGATGGAGTACCAGGATAGGCATATACCCCTGATATACCTGCATCCAATGCAGCCTGAGCAATGGCTTCATCGCCTAATAAAAGTTGCTTATTCATATTTCTATTTTTAGTGTGATTCATGTATTTGTTTTTCGGTCGTTTTTATTGAAAAATCTTTCTTTTGTTTAAAGCTTGCCAATATTTCCGTGCATTTGCCATGTGTTGATGGTAAGTGGAAGCGAAATTGTGTGTTCCTGAGAAATCTTCTTTTGCACACATATATAAGTAGTTATGTTTCACATAATTGAGAACACTGTCAATTCCTTTAACAGAGGGGATACGTATGGGGCCGGGGGGTAATCCGATATTTCTATACGTGTTGTAAGGAGAGTCTATTTTTAATTGGCTATTAAGAATTCGTCTTAATCCAAAATCTTGTAATGCGAACTTGATTGTAGGATCTGCTTGTAAAGGCATAGATGCATGAAGGCGGTTAATGTATAACCCTGCAACTATTGGTTTTTCCTGATTGTTATTGGTTTCTTCTTCAACGATGGAAGCAATAGTGGATACTTCCTCGGGAGTCAATCCAATAGCTTTGGCTTTAGCAATTCTGTTTTTGTTCCAAAATTTATCGTGCTCTTTCTGCATCCGCTTGAAGAAATGATCTAAGCTAATATTCCAATATACTTCATAGGTTTCAGGAATAAATAAGCAAATAATTGTAGCTTGGTTATAGCCCATTTTAGCACAGAAAGTAGAATCCATTAGTTTTGAAGCTATTTCAACAGAATCAATCATTAGCTGTTTGCCTATACTTCGGGCTAATCTTTCTTTAGTTCGAACATTTCTCACTGTCAGGTTTAGAGGGGTTTGATTAGCTCTTTCCAAACGTCTAAAAAGATGATATGCATTATCTCCAGGTTTTATGGCATATCTCCCTGTGTGTATTTTCTTTGCATAATTTTCTTTTTTCGCTATCCATTTGAAACCTGTAAAGTTTTGTACTTCTCCCTTGGCTAATACTTTATTATATATAGAGTCAAGAGAGTCGTCACGGTCTATATAGATATATGCCTCTTTCTGAGGGTGAAATTGGGGATAAAACAAATAATAATATACAAGACCTAAGCTAATGAGACATCCTGCGAACAGTATAGCGGTAATGGATAATAGTATTTTTTTATTTTTTTTAATCATTGGAGGAACTACATTCAATTTTGCCCCAAAGATATAAAGAAATAGGTTAATAGAACTTATGAGATGAACTAAAACTCATTAAAACAGAAAACTATATTTGTCGGGATAATCTTTAAGTTTTAATCTGAGGGGGTTGATAGACATGTGGCAAGAATGTATACTCTTTTATAAGATATTCTCATTCCTATTTATTGATTCCTTCCAAATATTGCCGATCATTATTTGTGATAGGTCTGATTACACGGCAAGGGTTTCCATATGCTAACATTCCTGAAGGGATGTCTTTGGTAACCAAACTACCGGCACCGACAACAGATCCCTTGTTGATTGTGACACCTGGCAATACTGTGACATTGCCCCCTAGCCAGCAGTGGTTATGGATTGTGACTTTTTTTGCAGTCATGAGTCCCAAATCTCTATTTTCGTAACAAAGAGAATGCGTAATAGTATAAATGGAACAATTTGGGCCGATAAAGCAGTGGTCTCCAATAGAAATAAGCCCCTCATCCAGAGCAGTAAAATTAAAATTAATAATTGTATGATTGCCTATCTCGATGTTACCGAGATCAATATGTATGGGTGCGTTAATAATAACTTCTTTTCCAATCTTTAGAAAAAACTCTTCTAAAATGCGACGTTTCTCTGTCTTTTTTGAAGGAGGAAGTTGGTTGTAACGGAAACATAAAACTTGTCCTCTCTCCAAAGAAGCATTAAAAACAGGATTGAATCCCCAATAGAGTTCACCTGCTGCCATTCTTTCTATATCCGTCATCGTTTGTTTATTTATTGAGTTCAAAATGCAAAGATATTGATGTATTTAAGGCTAACAAAGATTTTGTTACATATAAAAGCGTTTTTCATTTATTATTTATTAAAGAGAGAATGGAAACATAGAATAACTTTTTTGCGTCCTAATTTGTTTTATTTTTATTAAATACTTTTTCTTATAATAACTATGAGACGGAAAATTGCAACATCAACACTTTTTCTTTTTTTATTTACTGCATGTGCTACAACTCAAATGGGCAATCCGGATGCGACATTAGCCGGAGCTTATATTGGAGGGTCATTGGGAAATGCAGTGGGTGGCTTGATTGGAGAAAATAGCAATGGATGGAGAGGCGGTTATCGCGGTTCGGCTATAGGAACCATTGTTGGTACCATAGCGGGAGCAGCTATTGGCAACGCTTTAACTACTCCTAAAGAAGAAGATGTTTATACTCCTAATGTTCGTCGGAATACATATTCCGGGTCAGATATCACTAAATATTCTGGAATTCAATATGCTTATAACTCACTTAAAGTGCGTAATATCCGCTTTATTGATGACGGTCGTAATCAAGCTATTGATGCGGGTGAGACTAGTAAAGTGATATTTGATGTTATGAATGAAGGGAAGCGCCCAGTTTATAATGTGGTTCCTGTAGTGGAGCAAGTGAGTAAACTGAAACATATAGGCATCTCTCCGTCGGTTATGATTGAACAGATCCTTCCTGGAGAAGGCATTCGATATACTGCTACGATTTATGCCGGGAACAGCTTAAAAGAGAGTGAAATAACTCTCCGTGTAGCTGTTTCTGATGAAAATGGAGTAATTTGTGATTCTAATGACTTTACTCTACCTACTCATCGTAAAAATTAGAGATATGCTAACTTGGAGTCAATTTATGTAGTGTCGTATTGATTTATAACATGCTTTTTTCTCTTAATTGCATTTCATTAATAAATGTTTGCTAACATTCACGTTCTTCTTATTAAAAGCACTATTTTTGCAGAAAACCTAGTGCTATTATGAAATACCTACTATTTATATCCTCATTGTTCATTTCCCTATCTTATTTATATCCTTCGAATGTGAAATTTCATAATGTCAATGACATTTATGGAATTTCAATGAGAGAGACCGCATCCATCTGCAAAGATGATAATGGCTTTATCTGGGCTTCTTCTCGTAGTGGTATTATCCGCTTGGGAAACGATAATTATCGTATATATCATCTTTCTTTTAATATGCCGGATGTAATATTTGTTAAGTTGAAGTATGCTAATGGTGATTTGCTTGCCTATTCTAATAATGGTCAGATTTTTAGATATAATGCTATCTATGATAGGTTTGATTTTCTGTTGAATATGAGGAAAGTCTTAAGTAGTTCTATCTTAGGTGTAAACCGTTTTTTGATTGATAATCATAGAGATTACTGGATTGCTACTAATGTTGGGTTGTATAAATATACAGATAAAGATTCATTAACCACAGTGATTAAATCTCGTGATTTTCAGTCTGCTGTTTGGTATGATGACTCTCATTTAGTAGCTGCTACTAGAGAGGGGATAAGTTTGATAGACACTCATTCTATGCGAGAAGAGGATATCTATAAGTACGCACCGGGTAAAAATCTAGATGTATCTACTCTGTTTTTTGATAAAGAGCATAAACGATTATGGATAGGTACTTTGTGTGACGGATTATTTTATTATGATTTTTCCACTGTTTCTCTCAATAGATTTTTGGATACAAGCTTTCCTAAACAACCTATATTGGCAATAGAATCGAATTCTGATTCTACTGTATTGGTTGGTGTTGACGGGCAAGGCATTTGGCAATTGCATAAGATTAAAAATAAGGTCATGAATGTTTTTAAGGAGGATATGGATGTTCCTTTATCACTCTCGGGAAATGGAGTCTACGACATTTTTCATGATAAGGGGAATGGGCGTGTTTGGGTTGCCACGATTACCGGTGGAGTCTCTTATTTTGATCAATCTTCTCCGCTCATAACCAGAATCGTGCATCAGATGAATAAATCCAATTCGCTACATAACAATCATGTTAATCAGATTATTGAAGATCGCATGGGGAATCTTTGGTTTGCAACAGATAATGGTATTAGTTGTTGGGATGTTAAGAAGGATCAGTGGCAAACGTACTATCAGAATGGGAAAGATCAGGCTCATGTGTTTCTTTCTCTATGTGAAGATTCTAAAGGTAAAATATGGTGTGGTAGCTATTCATCAGGCGTTTATGTAATAGATGAAAAGACAAGAGAGGAGGTTGCCCATTATTCAAAAAGTAAAAAAGGAGCTACTGCTGAGTTCAATTTTGTGTTTGATATTTATTGTGATAGTGAAGGAGATGTATGGATTGGTAGCAATCTTAATGCGGTGAATTGTTATATATCTGAGAAAAGAAAATTCCGTCAATATTCTTATTATGCAGTATCTGCATTTACGGAATGGTTGCCGGGGAAAATGTTATTGGCTTGTTCTCACGGATTGGTGTATATTAATAAGCGAACAGGAGAATCTGGGACTCTTTTATATGGAGATGTATTTCAAGATTTATTGTTGTTAGGAGATAAAGTTTGGCTTTGTTCTAGTGGTAGTGGCTTAACTTGTTTTGATCTTAAAACTAAAACAGTTGAGCGATTTACCACGGATTCAGGCTTACCTTCTAATTATACAAATAGTATTGTCTATTCAGATGGATATTTGTGGGTAGGTACTGAAAGCGGTTTGTGCCAGTTTAATCCGGTAAAAAAGAAAGTGACGGGCTATTTCCCATTTTTGTCCAATGATTCGTTTAATAGAGATGCTCATTGTCAATTGCGCAATAATTTTTTAGCTTGGGGTACCAATAGTGGGGCAGTGATCTTTGACCCAGCAGATCTTAGACAGTCTAAACCCAAAGGACGAATTTTTGTACAGGATATTTTAGTATCAGGCCGCTCCATTCGTGATAATAGTGACTTCAATTTGAATGTCCCTTTAGATAGTATGGAAAGAATAACTTTACAATATAATCAGAATAACCTGACAATAGAGCTTTTGCCTATTAGTCGTAAAACGGCTAATTTTAAATTTTCATGGTCAATGGAGGGAGTTGATAAGAATCAAACTCACCCGTCTGATTATCGAAAGTTGACTTATACAAATATTCCTTCGGGAGAACATGTCTTAAAAATAAGAATGTATGATAAATTCCTTTCTAAAATAGTTTCAGAACGCTCGTTTATTGTATCAGTCATTCCTCCTTTTTGGGAAACGTGGTGGTTTCGTTTTCTTTTAACGGCTCTTGTTTTGAGTCTTCTCTATCTCTTTCTACGCTTTTACATTAATCGTTTGAAACAGAGGCATACAGAAGATAAAGTACGTTTTTTTGCTAATATGGCACATGAAATTCGTACTACGATTACTCTTATTAAAGCTCCGATAGAAGAATTAAACAGGAAGGCTTTTTCAAAGGAAGATAAGTATTTTTTAGACATAGCTGTTGAGCAAGCAAGGCGTTTATCATCTACTGTTACACATTTATTAGATTTTCAAAAGGCAGATATCGGGAAAGAGCAATTATCAATGAAGATGGTTGATATTGCTGAAATGCTTAAACATCGTATATTAATGTTCGAATCTTTTGCTAAAAGTAAAAATGTCAACTTGCAATTTTCTGCTGAACCTGATGTCTATATGGCTGCTATTGACAGGTTAAAAATAGAAACAGTTGTAGATAATTTAATATCTAATGCGATTAAATATTCTAACAATGGTTCTCAGGTTGATATTTCATTCTCAGGAGATGCATCTTCTTGGATATTGAAGGTCAAAGATTATGGGATTGGAATGTCTTCAAAAGCCCAGAAGAAACTTTTTCATGAGTTCTACCGGAGCGAAAATGCAATTAATTCGAATAATATTGGCTCGGGTATAGGTCTGCTATTAGCAAAGAGTTATGTAACGCTTCATGGTGGGACGATCAGCTGTTCTAGTCACGAAGATGAAGGATCTTTGTTTAAGATCACTATTCCTTTTAAAGAAATACCTATTGATGAGTTAAAAAGCGACGAGGAGATAATCGCTGAGTCAGAAGTATCGGATAAGGAACTTTTAAAACTTGCTAGTAGTGTTTCAAAAATGCGTTTACTTATTGTAGAAGATAATGAGGAATTACGTCATTTTATGGTTTCTGTGCTTCGCCATGAATTTGAAGTATCTATAGCAACAGATGGTGAAATAGCTTGGCAAGCAATCCAGAAACAAATGCCGGATATTGTTGTTTCTGATGTTATGATGCCTAATATGGACGGTTTTGAATTGTGTCGTTTGATAAAATCTACTTATGAAACGTCTCATATACCAGTAGTTTTGCTTACTGCTTTGGCTGATAAAGCGGAACAATTGCATGGCTTAGGGCTTGGGGCAGATAACTATCTTACTAAACCTTTTGATATGGCTTTGGTCATTCAGCGTATTCGTTCTATTGTTCAGAATCGTAAAGTGTTGAGAGAGAAGGCTCTAAAACTTATTGGAGAAAATAGTGAGGAAGCGTTGTTTAATAATGAATTGAATGATCAGTTTATCAAAAAAGCAATGGATACAGTATGGGCTAACATGATAAATACTGAGTTTAGCAATAAAGAGTTTGCTTCTGCTATGAATATAAGTGAGCCTCTCTTATACAAAAAAATAAAATCGCTTGCGGGGCAAACTCCTCTTGAATTTATAAAAGCTGTGCGCCTGAATCATGCATTAGAATTGTTAAAGACTCGCAAGCATACGGTTACTGAGGTTAGTGAGATGTGCGGTTTTTCGAGTCTTAATTATTTTGGTAAAGCTTTCAAAAAGCATTTTGATAAATCGCCTTCTGAAATTTAAATTTATATACTCGAGTATTACAATCTTTTTTGCTTCAAGTAAAACTGAAAATTTTCCACTGTGGATACATGCTTTCAATTCTTTGATATTAACAGATATACAAGAAATAGAGATTTTATCAAAAAAATATTCAACAGTTCCTGTAATTGTCGGACATATGGAAGGTAGTAACTGGCTGGAAACGATTGGCATCATTAAACGGAATCCTAATATGTATTTAGACACTTCTGCTTCTTTTTCCACTCTTGCACTTAAGATTGTAATTAAGGAACTCCCCGATAAAGTTATTGAAAAACAGTAGATCTATATAAAATGAGGGACAAGATGTTTCACTGATTTAGGGATATTGTTGCTGTTATATTGTGTTTTGCTTTTGTATTCTTTGTATAAAGAACACAAAACGGCTGAAGAACAACGTATAATTGATGATTGGTTAGAAGAATATAAGAGGTAGTAAAAATTGTTCTATTAAATATCTCGCTCATTTATGCATCTATAGAAGATTAATTCTTTTATAGATGATGACAAATGATGCGAGATTTTTTTGTTTCGCTACTTTTCCTTTTAGGGTAATCTAATTATAGATTGGAGTACGTTGATAAAATCATTATTCTTACTTATGATAAGACTCTGTTGCTTCTCTTGTGAGAGGCTAAAGATTGTAAAATACTGGCATTGTTAATTCTGTTTGTGAGTAAATGCCTGTTTTTTAAAAATCTTTAGATTATAACCTTATGAATAAAGCTCCTAATTGCTATGATAATGAGAATATTAGCGATTCTTTTGCTTTTTGTTTTTTATATTTATAGTTTTGTCTTATGCTTGTTGATTATATAGATATTTACTTTGTTGGCTAATGATATATAGAAAATTACGAATGATATATAGGAAATAGCGAATTTGTTATTCTTTATCTAGTTACTTTTGTTATAAGGATTTTAATGATGAATAATGAACTGTTTTTTGAGCTGTTCGCAACATAAAAACAGCTGGTTCAAAGGATGATATATTGCTTAGCTATATAGACCGTTTTTTGATGGTCTATCTTTTGATTTATTATGCACTTTATTATTCTTGTTTATAAAAATATTATGTTTAACCTATAAAGATTTATTATGTTGATGCGAAGAAAAATGAGACTATTTTGCACTACTGTTTTGGGGATTTACAGTTTGGCAAATATTGGCTATGCTCAGAACCCAATAATCCAAACGAAGTTTACGGCTGATCCTGCTCCAATGGTTTATAACGACACAGTTTTTCTATATACCACACACGATGAGGACGACGCTAATGGTTTTAAAATGTTGAATTGGCTTCTTTACACTTCAACAGATATGGCAAACTGGACGGATCATGGAATTGTAGCATCGTTAAATGATTTTAGCTGGGTTAGGCATGATAATGGTGCATGGGCACCGCAATGTATTGAAAGGAATGGGAAGTTTTACTTATATTGCCCTATGCACGGCAATGGGATTGGCGTATTAGTTGCCGATACCCCTTATGGTCCGTTTAAAGATCCGTTGGGAAAAAGATTAATTGAAACGAATCATCTCTGGAATGATATAGACCCTTCTCCTTTTATTGATGATGACGGACAAGCTTATTTGTTTTGGGGAAATCCTGATTTGTATTATGTGAAATTGAACGATGATATGATTTCATATTCGGGTGAAGTTGTGAAAGAAAGTACTAAACCCAAAAACTATCAAGAAGGTCCATGGGTATGGAAAAGAAAAAATCATTATTATTTAGCTTATGCTTCTACTTGTTGCCCGGAAGGTATTGGGTATGCAATGAGTAATTCTATTACAGGACCTTGGGAATATAAAGGAATGGTGATGGATGCTACTTCAAAATCGAGAGGAAATCATCCGGGAATAATTGATTATAAAGGAAAATCATACTGTTTTGGGCTCAATTATGATCTTCTAAAACGAACAACATTGAAGCATCACGAAAGACGTTCTGTCTCCGTTGATCAAATGATTTATAATGCGGATGGTAGTATAGAAACTGTGCCTTATTGGTCAACTAACGGCCCCGAGCAAGTTGAGGCTGTGAACCCCTATAAACGTGTTGAAGCAGAGACTATTGCATGGAGTGAGGGAGTGAAAACAGCTAAAGATCCTAAAGTAGGGATGTATGTTACTCAGATTCATGCAGGGGATTACATCAAGTTGCGTGGAGTTGATTTAGGTAAAGGAGCAAAGAAAATCAAAATTTTTGCAGCTTCGGCAGCCGGTGGAAATGTTGAGGTTCGTATAGATGATAAAAATGGTCCTGTGATCGCTGTTTGCAACATTACTAACACAGGGGGATGGAATACATGGAAAACATTTACTGCTAAGGTAAAACGAATGAAAGGTTTGCATGATTTATATCTTGTTTTTAATGGAGGCGAAGGTGAGTTATTTAATTTAGATGCTTGGAAATTTGTTAAATAGATGCTATGATGATCGTGTGTCCAATGAAATATTTTTATAAATCATTTTTGTTTTTTACAATTTGTACTCTTTGTTCCACAATGCTTAGCGGGCAAAATCCTATCATTCAAACTAATTATACGGCAGATCCTGCACCAATGGTGTATAATGGTAAGGTTTATTTATATACAACCCATGATGAAGACCAATCTACTTGGTTTACAATGAATGATTGGAGGCTCTATACCACAGAGGACATGGTAAATTGGACTGATCATGGCAAAGTTTTGTCGTATAGTGATTTTAGCTGGGCAAAAAAGAATGCTTGGGCTGCCCAGTGTATCGAAAGGGACGGGAAATTTTATTTGTATGTGCCTATAACGACAAAAGAGAATAAGGGAGCTATTGGAGTGGGGGTCAGCAATAGTCCATATGGTCCGTTTGTTGATCCTTTGGGAGCCCCTTTGATTTGTAATAGCAACGATGATATAGATCCAACGGTTTTTCTTGATGATGATGGTCAGGCTTACCTTCTTTGGGGCAATCCGGTGTGTCATTACGTTAAGTTAAACGAAGACATGATCTCTTACGATGGTGAAATACAGACATTCCCAAATACTGTAGCTTCTTTTGGTAAACGTGAGGGAAATTTACGTAGACCAACTACTTACGAAGAGGGGCCTTGGTTATACAAACGTAAGAATCTTTATTATTTGTTGTTTGCGGCGGGACCTATTCCTGAACATATCGGTTATTCAACGAGTTCTTCTCCCTTAGGACCTTGGCAATATCGTGGAGTCTTGATGCCTACCCAGGGAAGTAGTTTTACCAATCATCCAGGAATCATAGATTTTAAAGGAAAAACTTATTTTTTCTATCATAACGGAGCATTGCCTGGCGGTGGAGGTTTTACCCGCTCTATATGTGTAGAAGAGGCTCATTTTAATGCTGACGGTTCAATGCAACAGATGACGATGACTGAGGGAGTTAAGAAAGGAGTAAAGACACTAAATCCTTATGTTAAGAATGAAGCGGAAACGATGGCTTGGTCCGAAGGCGTTAAATCCATGCAAAATAAGATCGTCGGTGTTTTTATCACAGCGATGAAGAATAATGCTTATACAAAAATCAGAGATGTTGATTTCCGTGATAAAGGTGCTTCAAAGTTTACTGCTCGTTTGGGAACAACGCATAACGGAAATGTTTCTATGGAAGTTAGACTTGATCGCATAGATGGAGAACTGTTGGGTACGGTGAAAGTCCCTATGACAGGAGGCGATGATAGGTGGGAATTAGTCACGACTGAAATCAAAAAGGTTGTGGGTGTTCATGATATCTACTTTGTCTTTAAAGGGAAAGCTCCTAGTAAGATTATGTACTTTGATTATTGGAAATTCTCAGAATAGATCCGCTAAAACCTTAAATTCCGGAATACAAATATCAAATCAATAAAATTATAAAAATGAAATCATTTAATTTAAAACCAGCTTTGTTTGTTGAAAAACACTTGCTAAGTCTGTTACTGCTTTTATTTTTGTTCTCTTTTTCAGAGGCAAAATCGGCTAAAAAGGTATCAAAAAATGATGGCCCTGTATTCAGTCATTTTGTTTACCAGGGGGATGATCAGGTTTACAAACAATATCCTCTTGAGGCGGATGAATTTTATAACCCTATCTTACAGGGATGTTATCCGGATCCAAGTATATGTCGTAAGGGAAATGATTATTACCTCGTGTGCTCTTCGTTTGCTTTTTTCCCTGGGGTACCCATTTTCCATTCAACGGACTTGGTTAACTGGAAACAGATAGGTCATGTCTTAGATAGGAAATCCCAATTGAAAGTATACGATACCGGTATATCTGCAGGAGTATATGCTCCAACAATCAGGTATAATCCAAACAACGATACATTCTATATGATAACAACCGAATTTGCCGGTGGTTTTGGCAACATTGTGGTGAAAACAAAAGATCCTGCAAAGGGATGGAGTGATCCTTATAAATTGAATTTTGGAGGGATAGATCCATCTATATTCTTTGATGATAACGGTAAAGCATATGTTGTGCACAATGATGCTCCTGATAGAGGTAAAGAGCTTTATAATGGTCATCGCGTTATTAAAATATGGGAATATGATGTAGATAAAGATCAGATAATTCCGGGTACGGACAAAATTATTGTAAATGGTGGAGTAAATATCGCTCAAAAACCCATTTGGATTGAAGCGCCTCATATTTATAAGAAAGATAACCGATATTATTTGATGTGTGCTGAAGGAGGAACCGGAGGCTGGCATAGTGAGGTTATTTTTGTAAGTGATAGCCCTAAAGGTCCATACACTCCGGCAGGTAGTAACCCAATACTTACTCAGAGATATTTCCCTAAAGATAGACAAAATAAGGTTGACTGGGCAGGTCATGCTGATCTTGTAAAAGGACCTGATGATAAATATTATGGTGTCTTTTTAGGTATTCGTCCTAACAATAAAGATCGTGTAAACATAGGGCGTGAAACATTTATTTTACCTGTTGATTGGACAGGAATGTTCCCCGTATTTGAAAATGGATTAATACCTATGTCTCCTAAATTGAAGATGCCTAAAGGAGTAGAAAATAAAACTGGAAAAGAGGGCTTTTTCCCTAATGGTAATTTTACATTTGAGGATGATTTTTCGGCTGATAATTTGGATTATCGTTGGATTGGAATGAGAGGACCGCGTGAAGATTTCATTAATGTAACCAAGAAGGGAGTAAGATTAACTCCGTTTGCTGTTAACATAAAAGAGGTAAAACCTACATCTACACTCTTCGTTCGCCAACAACATAATGTTTTTTCGGCAAGTGTGACGATGAACTATGTGCCTCAAAGTGATAAAGATTTGGCGGGGCTTGTATGTTATCAGAGCGAAAAGTTTAATTATGTATTTGGTATTACGAAAAAGGAGAAAGAATATTATATTGTTTTGCAGCGGACTGAGAGAGGACGTTCTGTTGTTTTAGCTAGTGCAAGAATAGAAAATATAAAGAAACCTGTTCAGTTGAAAGTTGAAGCTCACGATGATGATTATAGATTTAGTTATTCACAAGATGGCGCTTCTTATAATAATGTCGGAGGTACTGTTTCCGGAGATATTCTTTCAACGAATGTTGCGGGAGGATTTACCGGTTCATTTATAGGTCTGCATGCTACTTCAGCAAATGATATCGTGTTTTAGTAAATCGTTAATTCTTGAATAGAATATCATGATTAAAAAAAACTATATATTGACTTCAATATTTTTGTTAGGAGTCTATTTCTCGTTATCTGCTCAAACAAATGTTCTGACTTCACCTAATCAGAAAATAAAGGTAAAGGTGGGTGTTGAGAATGCTAAGGATGGCTACGGTGAAGCTTTCTTTAGCGTTGAATACGCCTCTGGTTTGGCACCCGAAACATTGTTTTCGGGTGCTCAATTGGGATTGAAAACGGACTTACGTTCTTTTGCAGGTAACCTTAAGCTTACGTCTATAACTAAGCCTGTCGCAGTGGTGGCAGATTATCGAATGATTACCGGCAAACGTAGTCATTGTGTAAATAAGGCTTCGGAGCAAACCTTTGTTTTTGAAAATGATAAAAAGCAAAAGTTAAACGTAATCTTTCGTGCTTATAACGACGGGGTGGCATTTAAGTACAGCTTTGATGCAATGGATCATGAAAATATTATATCCGATCTAACTACTTATCCTATTGCGGAAGGTACAAAGAGATGGATGCAAAAATATGATCCTTCGTATGAAGGCTTCTATCCTGAAATTACTGCACCTAAGTCTCAACAATGGGCTTATCCTGCTCTTGTGGAGCATGACAAGGACTTGTTTATGCTCATAACAGAAGCAAATATTATGCGTAACCATTGTGCATCGTGGTTGAGCAATGTAGCGAACTCAGAAGAATATGTTGTTCAGTTAGCTAACGAGAAATTACCGATAAGTGGTTCATGGCAATCTCCTTGGCGTACGCTGATTGTGGGTTCTTTGGCTGATATCGTTGAATCTACATTAGTAACTGATTTATCGGAACCAAGTAAAATAGCCAATACTAATTGGATTATTCCGGGAAATGTTTCATGGATATATTGGGCTTATAACAATGGTTCGAATGATTTTCAACTCGTTAAGAAGTATATTGATTTGGCTTCTGATATGGGCTGGCCCTATGATCTGATAGATTGGAAATGGGATGCTATGTCAAATGGCGGAACTGTAGAGGATGCTGTGAAGTACGCTCTTTCTAAAGGAGTTAAACCGATGTTGTGGTATAACTCAGGGACGAGCTGGATTGGTCCGGGAGCCCCGGAACCTCTCGATCGTCTTAATACGAAAGAGAAGAGAGAGAAGGAGTATGCCTGGCTTAAAAAAATGGGGGTAGCAGGTATCAAGGTCGACTTTTTCGCTGGAGATCGTGTGGATATGATGAATTATTACATTGATTTACTTGAAGATGCGGCTAAATATAAATTAATGCTTGTTTTTCATGGGGCGACAATACCTCGCGGATGGCAGAGAACTTACCCTAACATGATGACAGTAGAGGGCGTTTATGGTGCTGAGTGGTATAACAATGCTCCTGTGTTGACGAATAAAGCTGCTGTTCATAATGCAACGTTGCCTTTTACCAGAAATGTAGTAGGACCGATGGATTATACCCCAGGTACATTCTCCGATTCTCAACATCCGCATATTACGACACATGGGCATGAGTTGGCATTGATGGTCGTTTTTGAATCGGCTTTGCAACATAGACCAGATCGTCCTTCTGCTTATTATGCTTTGCCGGAATCCGTAAAAAAACTTCTTTCTACTTTACCTGCTGCATGGGATGACACAAAGCTTTTATCGGGCTATCCCGGAAAAGAGATTGTGATTGCTCGTCGTAAAGGAGACACATGGTATGTTGCCGGCTTGAATGCTGCTGACCAATCTAAAACTTTAACTTTTATTCCTGCTGATTTAGATAAATCACTTAAGAGTATTACGCTCTTTAAAGATGGAGCGGAAGAGCGTAGTTTTATGATTAACGAGAATGTTCCTCTAAAGAACGCTGACTCAGCGATAAATATTAATTGTTTGCCACGCGGAGGATTTGTGGCGGTAATAAAATAATCATATAAAAGCATTTAAGTTATGAAGAGTAAATTGATTGTTATATTGCTTTTAGTATACCACGTATCGCTAACAGCTCAGACTGAAGGTGCGCGAAATCCGTTGATTTTTGCTGATGTACCCGATATGTCAATGGTACGGGTGGGAGATACTTACTATATGTCGAGTACTACGATGCATATGAATCCCGGTGTTCCTATTATGAAATCAAAGGATTTATCAAATTGGGAAATTGTGAACTATGCTTATGATACTTTGGGTAATGCCGATGATTTGAATCTCGAAAACGGCAAGAGCTATTATGGTAAAGGCTCTTGGGCAAGTTGCATTCGTTACCATAAGGGGTTGTTCTATGTTAGTACTTTTGCAGGTAATACAGGCAAGACTTACATCTATACAACTAAGAATATAGAGAAAGGGCCTTGGACAGTTCATTCATTTAAACCTTCATACCACGATCATAGTATTTTCTATGAAGATGATGGTCGTATATTTATGATTTATGGAGGCAACAAACTGCATCTGGTCGAGTTGAAGAGCGATCTGTCTGGCGTAATAGAAGGTACTGATCGCGTACTTATTGAAAATGCCAGTGCACCTGCCGGATTGAATATGCTTTTAGGTGCTGAAGGCTCACAGCTGTTTAAACATGACGGTAAATATTATCTTTTTAATATCTGTTGGCCTCGTGGTGGCATGAGGACGGTAGTCGTTCATCGTGCGGATAAAGTAACAGGTCCTTATGATGAAGGCAGGCTTGCTTTTCAAGATAGAGGTATTGCGCAAGGTGGTATTATTGATACGCCTGATGGTCGTTGGTTTGCCTACTTATTTCGTGATAATGGTGCTGTAGGGCGAATACCATATCTTGTTCCTATGAAATGGGAAGACGGATGGCCGATAATAGGTATTAACGGAAAGGCTCCGGATACCCTTGATCTGCCTGCTTCTAAAGGTTTAATTCCTACTATTATAGCATCCGATGAGTTTAAAAGAAAGAAGGGAGACCGTGTTTTACCTTTAGTTTGGCAATGGAATCATAATCCGGATAATTCACTTTGGTCGCTCAACGAAAGAAAAGGTTATTTGAGATTAACTTCCGGACGCGTTGTTTCTGGCTTTGAACAAGCTAAGAATACTTTAACACAAAGAACTTTTGGCCCCGTTTGTTCCGGCTATGTTTGTCTTGATGTAAGGCATATGAAAGAAGGTGATTTTGCCGGACTTGGTTTGTTGCAGTCGAAATTTGGGCAAATTGGTGTTCAAGTGAAAGATGGCAGAAAGATGATCAAACAAATTAATGTTGCTTCCTTAGGGGGTAGGAATGGTAATAATCGTTTTGAAGAAGATAGTATTCCTTTGGAGAGAGATAAGATTTATTTAAAAGCCGAATGTGATTTCAGAAATAGGAAAGATGTTGCCCGTTTTTTCTATAGTTATGATGGTAAGGGTTGGAAACACTTTGGTTCGGAACTTAAAATGCAATACACTTTGGCTCATTTCATGGGCTATCGCTTTGCTTTATTTAATTATTCTACAAAAGTAGCTGGCGGATATGCCGATTTTGATTTCTTCCGTGTGAGTGATCAGATATCTAAATGGTAATTTTATTCTAATGTAACATAGGAGTAATTATCTGTAACTTCTTTGAGCTGAAAGGCTTGAAGAAGTTTCTATATTTGCTTTAGATATTTGAGAACTTTTAATTTTAATGATATGAAAAATATTTTTTTATTCTTAACGTGTGCTTTTTTCTGTATTGCACTTAAGGCGCAGGTTACGCCTCCTCATTCTCAACCGGGATTTGATGTTGCGAAGCCGGAAGTGGCTAAAGGTAAAATAGACACTTTGAAATATCGTTCAAAGACGTTAGGAACATTGCGCAGAGCATTAATTTACACTCCCCCCGGATTTTCTAAAAATAAAAAATATCCTGTTTTATATCTACTGCACGGAATTGGCGGAGATGAATACGAATGGCTGAACAATGGGAAACCGCAAGTTATCTTGGATAATCTTTATGCAGAGAATAAATTGGTTCCTATGATTGTTGTATTGCCTAATGGCAGGGCGGCAAAAGATGATAGTGCTTCCGGTAATATCATGGCACCCGATAAGGTGAAGGCTTTTGCTACTTTTGAACAAGATTTATTAAATGATTTGATTCCCTCTGTTGAGAAAAACTATCCTGTCTTAAAGGATCGGGAGCATCGTGCTATCGCGGGTTTATCTATGGGAGGCGGACAAACGCTAAACTTCGGCTTGGGTAACCTTAATAAATTTGCCTGGATAGGAGCTTTCTCATCTGCTCCTAATACAAAGATGCCGGAAGAGTTAGTTCCTGATCCCGCAGCCGCTAAAAAAATGCTCAAATTATTATGGATTTCGTGTGGAGATCAAGATAATCTAATGAATTTCAGTGCCAGAACTCATGATTATTTGCAGCGGAATAAAGTTCCTCATATCTTTTACGTAGAGCCGGGGATGCATGATTTCAAAGTTTGGAAAAATGATTTGTATCTGTTCTCTCAACTTTTATTTAAGCCGGTTGATCCTTCTTCTTTTTCTCGATATGGAAACGGCTTGACTATTTCTCCTGAAACGAATGTAAGAAGGGCTAAATATCCTCAAATAACGACTGATTCCAGAGCTATCTTCAGTATTAAAGCTCCTCAGGCTCAGAAGATGCAGATTGATTTAGGTAAGAAGTATGATATGGTTAAGAATGCTCAAGGAGTATGGGAAGTTATGACCGACTCTTTAGGAGAAGGATTCCATTATTATTCTTTAGTGATTGACGGAGTGCCTGTTACTGATCCGGGGAGTGAAACTTTTTTCGGTATGGGACGCATGGCTAGCGGTATTGAAGTTCCTTTCAAGGGAGGAGATTACTATGCTTTGAAAGATGTTCCTCATGGTGATTTAAGAATTAAACGTTATTACTCTTCCGTTACTAAATCTTGGCGTCGTTTTTATCTTTATACTCCAGCCGGTTACGATGAAAAAACAACTGAAACTTATCCTGTTCTCTATCTTTTGCATGGTGGTGGAGAGGATGAACGCGGATGGGCTACCCAAGGTAAAACGGATTTGATTATGGATAACCTGATTGCTGAAGGTAAGGCAAAACCAATGCTTGTAGTGATGATCGATGGAAATTTGCCCACCGCAGGATTTGATGATGGTTTTTTAAAAGCGTTTGAAGCAGAATTGACTCAGAGCGTAATCCCATTTGTGGAAAAAAGTTATCGGGTTAAGAAGAATTCCGATAACCGTGCTTTAGCCGGTTTATCCATGGGAGGAATACAAACTCTTTATGCTGGTCTTTACCATACGGACATCTTTTCTTCTTTAGGCGTTTTCAGCTCAGGATGGCTTCCTAATCAGAAAAAACTTATAGATGCTCAAACGGATTATATTCAAAAAAATAAAGCACGTATTGATAGTCAGCTGAAACTTTTTTGGATTGCTGTAGGAGGTAAGGAAGATATTGCGTATGGTAACTGCCAGACAATGCTTCAACGTTTTGATGGTTTGGGGCTTAAATATATCTACTCTGAATATCCGGGCGGACATACTTGGCCCGTATGGAGAAATAATTTATATAACTTCGCTCAGCTGTTATTTAAATAATAGCCAAGCATAATTTTGAATAGACAGACATGAATAAAATTCGTTATGATGTGATAAAGAAAACCCTTTTGGGTCTTGTGTTGGGAACGTGCTATTTATTGTGCCCTACTAAAGTATATGCTCAGGAAGCAACTGTATTTAGTCCGGATAAGCTGCTAAAGGTGGATCTTTTTATCGAACAGGGAAAGCCGTTGTATTCCGTTACTTATAAAAATGAAGTGATGTTGGAGAAGTCTCCCATTGGCTTAATGACCAATGAAGGAGATTTTTCCTCTGCATTAACTTATATCGGTAAGGAAGAGGGGATTGTTGATAAAGAGTATACTCAGAGAAATATTAAGAAATCACAAATTCATTATTTGGCTAATCAGTTGACTTGTAAATTCGAAAATACTAACAAGAGGCAGATTAGTGTTGTTTTTCAAGTTAGTAATAACAATATTGCTTTCCGCTATGAACTTCCTACTTGGGGAGAACGTCGTTGCTGTGTGGTCGAGAAAGAAGCTACAGGCTTTAAATTCCCCTCTAATACAACAACTTTTCTTTCTCCTATGATGACTCCTATGACAGGATTTGCTCGTACGGCTCCTAGTTATGAAAGTGGCTATGAGGCTGATGGGGCTTTAGGAAAAGGTACTTATAGAAAGAACGGATACGTTTTCCCCGGGCTTTTTCATATAGGCGAGAATGGTTGGGTTCTGGTTTCAGAGACCGGAGTGACGAGTCTTTATTGTGGATCGCATCTTAGTGATGGTACAAAAGAAGGGCTTTACACCGTAGAATACCCAAACCTTCTTGAAAACAATGGTTTTGGTAGTACCGGAGCTGCCATTTCTCTTCCGGGAATAACTCCATGGCGTACTATTACAGTAGGTGATCAATTGAAACCTATTGTAGAAACAACCATTCCTTTTGATGTTTTGGATCCTCTCTATAAGCCCTCTATAGATTATAAATATGGTCGTTCCACTTGGAGTTGGATTGTTTGGCAAGACAATAGCATGAATTATGAAGATCAGGTGAAGTATATTGACTTGGCTTCTTCTCTTCATTTCCAATATATTTTGATTGATGCATTATGGGATACGAATATTGGGAAAGATAGAATGGAGAAACTTATAAATTATGCACATTCTAAGAATATCGACGTCTTTTTGTGGTATAATTCGAATGGAGCAGCTAATGATGCTCCTCAAGGTCCTAGAAATAAAATGAACACTTCTATTGAGCGCAAGAAAGAGATGAAATGGCTTCAAAAAGTAGGTGTGAAGGGTTTAAAAATAGATTTTTGGGGAGGAGACAAGCAGGAAACGATGCGTCTTTATGAAGATGTTCTTTCAGATGCGAATGATTATGGTCTTATGATTATTTTCCATGGATGTACTTTGCCTAGAGGATGGGAAAGAATGTATCCTAATTATGCAGGTAGTGAAGCAGTCGTTGCTTCCGAAATGTTAATTTTCTCTCAGCAAGTACGAGAAGCAGAGGCTTATAATGCAACCTTGCACCCTTTTATCCGTAATGCAGTAGGATGTATGGAGTTTGGAGGTGTTCTTTTGAATAAATACCTGACAAAGAGCAATAAAGATCGAAATAAACGTCTGACAACGGATGGCTTTGAACTGGCAACCTCTATTTTGTTTCAAAATCCCATTCAGATGTTTGGACTTACCCCTAATAATTTGACGGACGTGCCTGCTTTTGAGTTAGATTTTATGAAACAGGTGCCTACTACTTGGGATGAAACACTCTTTATTGATGGATATCCGGGTAAATACACTGTACTGGCTCGCCGACATGGTGACGACTGGTATGTTGCCGGAGTAAATGCGGAGAAAGAGCCTTTGAAAATAAAAATCAATTTACCGATGTTTGCCGGAAAAAAGGTGATGCTCTATAATGATGATAAGAATGGTGAGACAAATCTTCGGGAAGTCAAGATAAATAAGAAAGGTAATTTTGAGGTCGTTATCCAATCCGGAGGCGGATTTATTCTTAAATAGTAAAAAATAAGAAAATGAAAATATTAACAACAATCGCATTGCTATTCTTGCTAAGCACGAATACATTTGCTCAGGATCCTAACTTTTATATTTATTTGTGCTTCGGGCAATCCAATATGGAAGGAAATGCCAGGTTTGAACCCCAGGACACTGTTTCTGTAAATCCCCGTTTTAAAGTATTGGCAGCAGTAGACTGCCCCAATTTAGGTCGGGAAAAAGGACATTGGTATACCGCTGTTCCTCCTTTAGCTCGTTGTCATACGGGCTTGACTCCGGCTGATTATTTTGGACGTACATTAGTGGAGAATCTTCCGTCAGACATAAAAGTTGGTGTGATAAATGTAGCTGTTGGTGGTTGCAAAATTGAGCTTTTTGATAAAGACAATTATCAATCTTATGTAGCTACTGCCCCTAAGTGGATGTTGAACATGATTAACGAATATGATGGCAATCCTTATGGGCGCTTGGTAGAAATGGCTAAGATTGCTCAAAAATCAGGTGTGATTAAAGGTATTTTACTTCATCAGGGAGAATCAAATACAAATGATAGTATTTGGCCGCAGAAAGTAAAGAACATATATGACAATCTTCTGAAAGACTTGAATCTTGCTCCTAATTCTGTGCCTCTGTTGGCAGGTGAACTGTTGGGCAAGGGAGAGAATGGAAAATGTGCGAGCATGAATTCTATTATCTCTACTTTGCCTAGTGTTATTCCTAATTCGTACATCATCTCTTCGGATAGCTGTAAAGGGAGAGGCGATGGATTACATTTTACGGCTGAGGGATATCGCCTTCTAGGTACAAGGTATGGCAAGAAAATGCTTTCTATCTTGTCTGGTGATACGCAGTAGTTTTAATGTTAATTTATTAAAAGTGAAAAGATGAGATTAGCTATGAAAAATATTCTAGCTGTTATGGTACTAATAGCAGCAATTCAGGTAAAAGCGCAAAACCCAATCATACAGACATGGTGCACGCCGGATCCTGCTCCTATGGTGCATAATGGCACTGTTTATCTTTATACCGGTCATGACGAGGATGGACCGAATTCTTTTTTCAATATGTTAGAATGGCGCTGCTATTCGTCTACGGATATGGTCAACTGGACTGATTATGGTTCACCGTTGGCACTGGAGACTTTTAAATGGGCTAAAGATAGGGCATGGGCTTCACAATGTATTGCCCGCAATGGCAAATTTTACTGGTATGTTTGCTGTGTAGACAAGGGAACAAATGCGATGGCGATAGGCGTTGCTGTGTCCAAGAATCCTACGGGACCTTTTGTTGACGCGATAGGTAAGCCTTTGGTTACGGGAGATTGGGCCTATATAGATCCCACGGTTTTTATTGATGATGATGAACAGGCTTATCTGTTTTTTGGAAACCCTACTGTGTTTTGTGTGAACTTGAATAAAGATATGATTTCATATACTGGAGATGTTCAAGAAATAGAGATGACTGAAGAAAGTTTTGGATCTCCTTCAATGAAAAAGCGGGAAAAGGGGGTGAAATATAAGGATGTTTATGTAGAAGGACCATGGTTCTATAAACGAAATAATAAATATTATCTCCTTTATGCTGCGGGAGGAATTCCAGAACATATCTCTTATTCAATGAGTGATCATCCTACAGGACCATGGAAATATATGGGAGTGATCATGCCTTTACAGGATACTCATAGTTTCACCAATCATTGTGGTGTAATTGATTTTAAAGGTAAATCCTATTTCTTTTATCATACAGGGATGTTACCTGGAGGAGGTGGTTTTAACCGCTCTTCCGCAATAGAAGAATTTACTTATAATGCGGATGGTACTTTCCCTACGATAAAAATGACTACTGAAGGGGTGAAACCTGTAGGTACACTTAATCCTTATCGGCGTACGGAAGCTGAAACTATGGCTTTTTCTAAAGGAGTAAAGACGGAGCAAAATGATAAGACAGGAGTTTATGTTTCGGATATAAATGAGGGTGACTACATAAAGGTGCAGGCCGTTGATTTTGGAACTATCTCACCTAAAACAGTTAAAGCTACTGTTGCCAGTGCCTTGCGAGGAGGTCAGATAGAATTGCATGCTGATGCGATAGACGGACCCTTGCTTGCTACGATAAATGTACCTCATACCGGTGGTTGGGAAGTATGGAAAACGTTTCAAACGAAACTCCTTACGGATATAACAGGAACACATGATATTTATTTTGTCTTTAAGGGTTGGAAAGGTATCAAATTATTTAATTTTGATTATTGGTCTTTCCATAAGTAAGATGTATCTCTTTTGATCTTGTATAACGTTACCCCGAGTGCTATTCAAATTATAATATAAAATGATGAGAAAACCGATAAGAAATACACTAACACTAATGACGTGTTTGAGCATGTTAATGATCTTGTTGTTTTCTGCGATAAATATAAATGCAGCAGATAGAACTGACAACTTGATGAAACTTTGGTATCGAAATCCGGCGGAGAAATGGGTGGAAGCTCTTCCTGTGGGAAATGGACGAATAGGAGCTATGGTTTTCGGCAGACCTGCTCAGGAAAGGCTGCAACTGAATGAAGAAACGCTTTGGGCAGGGCAACCTAATAAAAATATTAATCCTGAGGCAAAGGCGGCTCTTCCTGAGATACGTCGTTTGATGTTTGAAGGAAAATTCGGAGAGGCTCAAAAGTTGGTGGATGCTAAGGTTATGCCTAAAACAAATCAAGGAATGTCTTACCAGACGGTAGGCGATCTGAATATCGCTTTCCCCGGGCATGATCATCCTGAAAAGTATTACCGTGAACTTGATCTTTCGTCAGCTGTTGCTACCACTCGTTATGTAGTGGATGGAGTAGAGTACACCCGTGAAGTCTTTGCTGCTTTTACCGGACAAGTGATCGTTGTTCGCTTAACTGCTTCTCAAAAGGGGAAAATGAATTTTTCAACATGGTTTACCACCCCTCAAAAGAAACGTAACTTTCAAGCTGAGGTGCTTCCCTTGCATGCTTCTCAAGAAGGATTTCTTGAATTGTCAGGTGTTTCGGGAGATATGGAAGGTCTGGAAGGAAAAGTGAAGTTCCTCGCTAAAGCACAAATTGTTCCTAAAAAAGGAACGATGAGTGTGGATGAAACAGAACCAGGATTATCAAAAGTCGTTGTTCAGGATGCGGATGAGGTTACTATTTATATTTCGATGGCAACAAGCTTTGTCAACTATCACGATATTAGCGGTGATGAAAATAAAAAGGCGAATGACTTTCTTACTAAGGCTGTGAAGAAAGGATATGATAAGTTGCTTACAGAACATATAAAATATTATCGGGACTATTTTGATCGTGTGAAATTTGATTTGGGGACAACAGATGCGGTAAAGAAGCCAACTAGACAAAGAATTCTAGACTTTTCTAAAGGAGATGATCCGCAATTGGCAGCACTCTATTTTCAGTTTGGTCGCTATCTGCTTATCTCCAGTTCCCAACCCGGATGCCAACCTGCTAACTTGCAAGGCATCTGGAATGAGCATCTAATGGCACCGTGGGATAGTAAATATACGACCAATATCAATGCCGAAATGAACTACTGGCCTGCTGAAGTCACTAACTTACCGGAACTGCATGAACCTTTTATCCAAATGGTGAGAGAACTTTCTGTTTCGGGAGCTGAAACTGCCCGTAAGATGTATGGTGCTCGTGGTTGGGTACTTCATCACAATACCGATATTTGGAGACTAACAGGACCTATTGATTTTGCTGGTTCCGGTATGTGGCCCTCAGGTCAGGCATGGGTTAGTGAGCATCTTTGGGAACATTATCTCTATTCAGGCAACAAGAAGTATCTGAATAGTGTATATCCCATAATGAAAAATGCCGCGCTCTTTTGGCTTGACTTTATGGTAGAAGAGCCTTCACATCATTGGTTAGTGGTAGCTCCGAGCAACTCTCCTGAAAATAGTTTTGATGGTGGTATCACAAACACGTATGGATGTACGATGGATGTTCAACTGGCTTTTGAATTGTTCTCTAATGTTATATCAGCCGCACAAATTTTGAATGTAGACAAGAGCTTTGTAGATAGTGTAAAAACGGCAAGAGCAAAACTTCCGCCTATGCATATCGGTCAATACGGTCAATTACAAGAATGGCTTTTTGATTGGGATAAACCGAATGATCACCATCGTCATGTGTCTCATCTGTTTGGCTTGTATCCCAGCTATCAGATATCTCCGTATCGTACTCCTCAATTGTTTGATGCCGCACGTACTTCGCTCAATCAACGCGGAGATATCGCTACCGGTTGGTCGATGGGTTGGAAAGTCTCACTTTGGGCTCGTCTGCAAAATGGTAATCATGCCTACAAGCTCATTACCGATCAGCTGAATCTTAATGACGGCAAGCAGTCGGGCTATGCCGGAGGTGGGGGAACGTATCCCAACTTATTTGACGCACATCCGCCATTTCAGATAGATGGAAACTTCGGTTGCACAGCGGGAATTGCCGAAATGTTGATGCAGAGTTATGATGGTGCCATTCATCTCCTGCCCGCTATTCCTGATGTCTGGAGTAAAGGGAGCATTGCCGGACTTCGTGCGCGAGGAGGCTTTGTTATATCAGAGATGAAGTGGGAGAACGGGAAAATTAAAGTCTTGAAAATCAAATCTTTACTTGGTGGCAATTTACGTCTCAGAACAGCTACTCCTTTGATGCTAATAGGAGGAAAGGGTGTTTTAAGAAAGGCAGAGGGTGAGAATCCTAATCCTTTCTATCATACGCCGCAAACAGCGAAGCCAATTGTATCCGAGAAAGCACAATTGCATTCTCCAGGAGTAAAATCGGTGATAGAGTATGATCTTCCTACGAAGGCAGGAAAAGAGTATACATTTATGTAATCTCTTATTGATGATGAAATAGATGCTCCATTTAGAGGTCTCAAAGATTAATCTAATAAATGAAATACAAAAATGAAAAAACAAATTAAGCACATAGCTTTTATTGCTTTATTGGGTTCTATCACGTTGGCTTCCTGTAAACAGGAATTGCCTTACCAGAACTCTAAGTTGACTTCTGAAGAACGTGCAAAGGATTTAATTTCCCGCTTGACTATTGATGAAAAAGTAACTTTAATGTGTGATGTGTCGGATGCAATACCACGCTTAGGCATTAAGAAATTTAATTGGTGGAGCGAAGCACTTCACGGATTGGCAAACAATGATAGCGTGACGGTTTTTCCTGAACCTATTGGTATGGCTGCTTCTTTTAATGACGACCTCTTATATCACATTTTTGATGCTGCTTCCGATGAAACTCGCGCTAAGTATCATAATATGTTGCGTAACGGGAAAGAGAACAAACGCTTCTTAAGTCTGTCAGTATGGACACCTAATATCAACATTTTCCGCGACCCGCGTTGGGGACGTGGACAGGAAACATATGGTGAAGATCCTTACTTGACTACCCGTATGGGTATATCAGTGGTGAAAGGCTTACAAGGTCCTGAAGATGCCCGATATAAGAAATTGTTGGCTTGTGCTAAGCATTTTGCCGTTCATTCCGGACCGGAATGGAGCAGGCATTCGCTCAACTTAGATAATGTCAGTCCCCGCGATCTCTGGGAAACTTATCTGCCTGCTTTTAAGGCATTGGTGCAGGATGCTGATGTACGTCAGGTGATGTGTGCATACCAACGTTTGGATGGTGAACCTTGCTGCGGTAATAACAGACTTCTTCAGCAGATCCTTCGTGATGAATGGGGATTTAAGCATATTGTGGTTTCAGATTGTGGTGCTATTACCGATTTTTATACCAGCCATAAAGTCTCTCCGGATGCAACGGCAGCAGCAGCAAAGGGTGTTCTAGCAGGTACAGATGTAGAGTGCGTATGGGAAGGATATGCTTATAAAAACTTGCCCAAAGCTATAAAAGAAGGATTGATTTCTGAGCAAGAGATTGATAAGCACGTATTAAGAATCCTCATAGGACGCTTTGACCTGGGAGATTTTGATGATGATAAGAAAGTTCCTTGGGCTAATATACCGATGTCTGTGGTTAATGATAAAGAGCATCGTAAATTGGCATTGACAATGGCGCAAGAATCGATGACCTTGTTGCAAAACAATAATGGGATATTGCCTTTGAAAAAGACAAAAGGAAAAATAGCCGTTATTGGTCCGAACGCAGATGATGAACCCGTTTTGTGGGGTAATTATAATGGAAAGCCTATTCGTACTATTACCATCTTGGATGGTATAAAAACAAAGGTGCCTGAAAAAAATATTGTGTATGATAAAGCTTGCGATCTTGTAGAAGATAAAGTAACAGAGTCTTATCTTGATCAGTGCTCTTTCGACGGAAAAAAGGGAATCCTTTCTACTTATTGGAACAATACGGATCGTAGCGGTAAAGCAGTGATCTCACAGCAAATTTCTACTCCTATAAAGATGACCACAGCCGGACAACACGAATTTGCTTCCGGAGTTAAATTGGTTGGCTTCTCAGGTAAATATGAAACCGTTTTCGAAGCGAAGAAAAGTGAAGAACTTGTTTTCAAACTTGGAGCTACGGGCTATTTAGAGCTTTTTGTGAACGGTAAGTCGATTAAGCGTTCCAACAATTGGCGTACGGTGCCTACACGTGTTCCTTATAAAGTTGAGAAAGGTAAGAAATATACTATTGAGATTCGTTACGCACAAATGAACGACTGGCAGGCAAATATAGAGTTTAACTTTGGTAAAGAAGTTGACATTAACTATAATGATCTTCTTGCTAAACTTCAGGGAGTTGATGTGGTGGTCTTTGTAGGAGGACTGTCTACTCTTTTGGAAGGAGAAGAAATGCCGGTTGACCTACCTGGATTTAAGGGAGGTGACCGTACTGATATTGAGTTGCCGGCAGTGCAGCGCAATTGCCTGAAAATATTGAAAGCCGCCGGTAAGAAAGTCGTTTTTGTAAATTGCTCGGGATCAGCTGTTGCTCTTGTTCCGGAAACGAAAAGCTGTGATGCGATTCTGCAAGCTTGGTATGGAGGAGAGTCAGGCGGTCAGGCAGTTGCTGATGTACTATTCGGAGACTACAATCCTTCGGGCAAGTTGCCTATTACATTTTATAAGAGCATGGCTCAAATACCTGATTTCGAGGATTACTCCATGAAAGGTAGAACATATCGCTATATGCAAGACAAACCTCTCTTCCCATTTGGTTACGGTTTGAGTTACACTACTTTCTCAATAGGAAATGCCCATTTGAGCAAAAATGTGATTAAGGCAAATGAATCGCTTAAAATGACGCTGCCAGTTTCGAATACAGGAAAACTTGATGGCACGGAAATAGTACAGATATATGTACATAAGGTAGGAGATAAGGAAGGTCCTGTGAAAACTTTGCGTGCGTTCAAAAGAGTTAATTTGAAAGCAGGAGAGACTCAGAATGTAGAAATTTCACTATCTTCAAGCACTTTTGAAGGCTTTGACACTTCAGCCAATGTGATGAGAGTTCGTGAAGGTCAATATGAGTTGTTGTATGGCAATAGTTCTGATGATAAAGATTTGAAAAAGATACCCGTCGAAATTCAATCTATGTAAACAGACTAAAGTACATGCGTTAATGAGCAAAATGCTTTAAATTTAATAATAGATATGAATATTTTTATGAGAACATTATGTGTAGTTATTTTCTCTTGGTTTTGCGTGGTTGGTCATGCGCAAAGCTTTGAGAAAACAGCGTCAGGCTTAAAAACGGTAGTGAATGCTACAGATATAGAACTTCAGTTTTATAACCCTTCAACTGTCCGTGTTGTTAAATCTCCGAAAGGATGGAAATACAATAAAGAGAGTTTATCCGTAATAGCTAAACCGGAATCGGTCAAGTTATCTGTATCACAAAAAGGCGATGTGATAACTTTAAAAAGCAAAAAGCTTGTGGTAACTCTTGATGTAAAATCAGGTATTATCCATTTCTTTAATGCTAAACATCAAGCATTGTTAAGTGAAAAAGGTGCTCCTGTTTTTACGGAGAGAGACGATGCAGGTGTAAAAGCATATACGGTAGGACAATCTTTTCTGCTCGATAAAGAGGAACCTATCTATGGCTTGGGTCAGTTGCAGAATGGGGAAATGTCTTTGCGTGGACTTATTAGAGAAGATATGATTCAGGGCAATAAGGAAGATTATCTAAATGTGATTCAATCGATAAAGGGGTACGGTGTCTTCTGGGATAACTATTCTCCTACGACTTTTAAAGATAATGAGCAAGGTACTTCCTTTCTGTCACAAGTAGGAGATTGCGTGGATTATTATTTCATGTATGGCTGCGATGCTGATGGGGTGATTGCCCAAATGCGTCATCTTACAGGTCAGGCTCCTATGTCCCCACTGTGGACTTATGGCTACTGGCAGAGTAGGGAACGTTACAAATCTCAGAGTGAAATAGTTGGTGTAGTCAAAAAATACCGTGAACTGAATGTTCCTCTTGATGGCATTATCCAAGATTGGCAATATTGGGGTAACAACTACTTGTGGAACGCAATGGACTTTTTGAATGTTGATTTTCCAAGCGGTAAACAGATGACCGATGACATTCATAAGATGAACGCACATGTCATTATCTCTATTTGGTCCTCTTTTGGTCCTAATACTTTGCAATATAAAGAATTAGATAAGAAAGGCTTGCTTTTTAATTTCTCGACTTGGCCACAAGCCGGACCACAAAAATGGCCTCCTTTGTCAAAAGATTATCCTTCGGGAGTACGTGTTTACGATGCATATAGTCCCGAGGCTAGAGATCTTTATTGGCGATATGCAAAGAAAGGTTTGTTCGATGCCGGAATTGATGGTTGGTGGATGGATTCTACGGAGCCCGATCAATTTGACGGAAAAGAGGTAGATTGGAATCATAAAACTTATCTAGGTTCATTCCGTAGAGTGCGTAATGCCTATCCTTTGATGAGTGTAGGTGGAGTTTATCAACATCAACGGGCGACGACTTCCGATAAGCGTGTCTTTATCCTGACCCGCTCCGCTTTTGCCGGTCAACAACGCTATGGAGCCAATACATGGTCGGGTGATACCCAAGCTTCTTGGGAGACACTAAAAAAGCAGATTACAGCCGGATTAAACTTCTCTCTTTGCGGCATACCTTACTGGAATAGCGATATTGGTGGCTTTTTCCTTGGCAGGTATAAAAACTTAGGGGATGATTATAAAGAACTTTATGTACGTTGGTTGCAATTTGGTACCTTCTGTCCGATGATGCGTTCACATGGTACCGATGCTCCTCGCGAAATTTATCGCTTCGGTAGTAAAGGTGAGAAATACTATGATGCGATCGATAAATACATCAATCTGCGTTATAGCTTACTGCCTTATATTTATTCTACTTCGTGGGAAGTTACAAACCAGCAGTCGAGCATGATGCGTGCTTTGGTCATGGATTTTGCCAACGATAAAAAAGTCTGGAACATGGGGGATGAATATCTGTTTGGTAAGTCTTTATTAGTTTATCCGGTTACCAATCCCGTTCAAACGGCAAACGTTTACCTGCCTGCAGGAACTGATTGGTGGGACTTTTGGACAAACGAGAAAAAAGAGGGCGGACAGACTGTGGTTCGTGCTACACCTATTGACATCCTGCCGTTGTATGTGAAGTCCGGAAGCATTCTTCCTATCGGACCTAAAGTGCAGTATGCCACTGAAAAACCATGGAGTGAGCTTGAAATTCGTGTTTATCCGGGGGCTAATGGATCATTCACTCTCTATGAAGATGAAAAGGATAATTATAATTATGAAAAAGGTGCGTATAGTGAGATACCTTTCGTTTGGAATGATGCCTCAAAGAAGCTTATTATCAAAGCTCGCAAAGGTTCTTTCGACGGTATGTTGAATAATCGAATATTCACAATCGTTCTTCCCGATGGGGCAAAGAAAACTGTTGCTTATCAAGGGAAAGCTGTGACGGTTAAATTCTAGACTTTCAAAATATAGGTTTTCTAATAAACCCTAATGGTTAGGTTTTTCCATGTTAGCTAGATTAGTACGTGAGTGTTGATCTATCTAACATGGAAATTTATTTTATGCTCCATCAATAGTCAAATAAAAAAGAGAAACCAGTTCCTAGCCTCTTCGCCTTGAAAACTCAGATAGCCATCTTTGAGCTCATTCAAAGATGACAAACTTCGTGCCTATGCTTATGATATGATGATAGATGTTGGAAATAGACAAATATTGTTCCCGGTTTTAAAATCTGTCTCAGACCAATCTCTCAAACCAGTGGTTCATTTTTTATATCTTATTTATTTTTTTGCTGATAGCAACAATGTCGGAAAACTATAATTCCCATTAGCTTGTTTGACTTGAAAATCGCTGAAGCCGGCTTCTTTCAGGGCTTTTTTCAAAACAGATTCAGGCAATTGATGGGTTGGATAACCTAAAATACGAGTGTGTAATTCAACCAAAGCCAATGTGAGTTCGCTATCTTTGTCAATAGCGTTATCACAAATATGGTTCGATACAAAAATTCCGCCTAGTTTCATCGATTGATTGACTTTCTTTAGAAAATCGACCAATTCTCCTTTTGCTCCGTATTCATACAAATAATGAGAAATGAAAAAGAAATCGTATCCTTCTCCAAAGGATTCATCTTTCTTCATATCGAAACCGTGATAAGTTACTCGGTTAAAATTAGGTTCATTTTGTTTTAGCTCTTTGGCGTTCTCGCATACCACAGGCAAATCGTAAACATGAGCTTCGAGTTTAGGGTTTTCTTGTAAAAAGGCATATGAGAAATATCCAACATTCCCTGCCAAGTCACACATTTTGGTGCAAGATGCAAATTCGTGGATACTTTTTACAAACGAGACAGCTTCTTGTAATCCACCAGCTTTCATTCCTTGTTCCATATTTACGGAGGCTTCTTTTGTACTCCACATTTTTCCGTCAAACTCAGGCATTTTACCTTTCAATGCCTGTGGCAAATAATCGAAAATGCCGTTGCTTCCCGAGAACTGTTTTACTTCGTGTATTTGGTTTGCCTCCGAGGTTTTAACGAGGTATTCTTCAGCAAGAAGCGTTAATCTATAACTTCCATTTTCATTGGAAACCAATCCTATTTTCGACAGCACATTTAAAAGTGCTTCAGTTATTTTCTTCTGTGTTCCCAATCGTTCAACAATATCATCTAACGAAAATCCTTTATCAGCAAGCACTTCGAAAATATTCTCCTCTATTGCCGTATTAATTACTTTGGGCAGGTAACTGACATACAGAAGGTTATTTAGTTTACTGTATGGTGAATGTAATTTTGGTATGTTCATATTTATTCTATTTGTTTTTAGGTTAAATTTATTATTTCTTTTTTCAAAGTGCATTTTTTATTAATTGTTTTTCTCCATTGCAACAATTATATCCCATTTCGAGGGTAATGTGCCTTATCCCAAATTGTTCGTAGAGCAATTGTTTAATTTGCTCTCTGATGGCCATCATTTTTACCATATCTATGTTGTCTTTCATACTTATGTGGGCTTCAAAATGAATTTTAGAATCATCTAATTTCCAAACGTGAACGTGGTGGATATTATCAACTTCTTTAATTCTTTCTACTTCTGTTTTAATCTTTTCTAAATCAATGTTTTCTGGCGTTGCCTGCATTAAAATGTCTACAGTTTCCTTTACAATGCCCCATGTATGCCAAATAATGTAAACTCCGACAAGAACGGTAATTGTAGGATCTAGCCAGTAAATGTTCCAAAACCATATTGCTACACCGCCGGCAATCACAGCGATAGAGGATAGTGTGTCACCCAGCAGGTGCATATAGGCCGCTTTTACGTTCAGATTTTGTGATTGGTCTTTGTGTAAAAGAATGGCGGAAATTAAGTTAGCCAACAGCCCGAATATAGCTACAATCAGCATCAGCAGACCTTTTATTGGCTCAGGATTCATAAATCGGTTGTATGCTTCATAAAACAAGAATATACAAATGGCAATCAAGACTATCGCATTAAAAAGTGCTGCTAAAATTTCAATGCGTTTATAACCAAATGTGTGTGTGTTGTCAGCTTTCTTCAAGCTGATTTTTCCGGCAAGAAACGAAATAAAGATGGCAGATGAATCGCCCAAATTGTGAATCGCATCGGACAGCAGCGACAAACTGTTGGAAACAAGTCCGCCAGCAACTTGAACAACCGTTATCGATATATTAATCAAAGTTACCCACAACAGTTTCTTTTCGTGTAAATCATGCCCGTGATGGTGATGATGCGAATTATGTTGATGTTTATCTACTTTATTCTTCATTTTTTGATATGTTTTTTATATAAATTATATTGAAATTTGGTTTTTCAAAACCAAGAACTTTCATTAAGGCAATTGCATCATTTACATCTTGTATGATAGAGCCTTGTGCCGTGTCCGGTGTGGAGGCACTGTGACATTAAGTTAAATTGCATCACAAAAATAGTATTTTTACCTACTTTTCTCGCGATAGGCTAAAAATTCGCTCGTTATCAAGATGTTATCGAATCTTTTATTATTAGTTGTTTACTCTTCATTAATTTGCCGTCTGCCGCTCCACCATCCGTGAAAATGTCCCTTTTTTCAGCTTTAGCTCTTCGGGTGTGCCGCTTTCTACAACTTCGCCGTTTGCTAGCACCACAATCTTGTCGGCATTCGAAACAGTTCGCATACGATGGGCGATAATCAGCACGGTTTTATTCTTTATTAATGCTGAAATGCCAGCTTGAATTTTTGTTTCGTTTTCCACATCGAGCGAGGCTGTGGCTTCGTCTAAAAGCACAATGGGCGCATCTTTTAATAAGGCACGCGCAATGGAAATGCGTTGACGTTCTCCACCCGAAAGGTTTTCGCCGTTTTCGCCGATGATGGTATCATAACCTTGTGGCATTTGCTGAATAAACTCGTCACACTGCGCCAGTTTGGCTACACGCCTGATTTCATCATCGGTTGCATTGCGTTTGCCTATGCGGAGATTATCTTTAACAGAAGCGTTAAACAACAAAACATCCTGAAAAACAATGGAATAATATTCAAATAAGGCTTCCGGCTCAATTTCGCTGATGTTTTGACCACCAAGTGTGATTTTCCCTTTTTGAATGTCCCAAAAACGGGCGGCGAGTTTTGCCGAAGTACTTTTCCCTCCCCCCGACGGACCAACCAATGCTGTTATTTCACCTTGTTTTGCCGTAAACGATACGTTTTGAAGCACTTGCTTGCCTTCTTCGTATGCAAAATCAACATTCGTAAATTCAATATCATAATTCGATGGTTTAAATTCTGTTCTTCCTTGTTGAATGGGTATTGCCTGCATCTCGTTCATCCGGTTGATGCGAACATTGAGATAGAGCAAAGCTGCCAGATTGTTAAAAACTTCACTAACAGGATTATAAATGCTTGCCGAAATCATCAGAAAAATGAAGTAAACAAATACACTTGTCATTCCTGCGGAAACCATTCCAGCACCAACAATGATGACGCTCGCTAACCCGAGTTTCAGAAATGCCGCCGATGAATTCACAAACATTCCTGTAAGTAGCTCTCCGCTAATCAAATGCTTTTCGTACATATCAGTCGTGGCGTTCAATTCCTTCACATACATTTCTTCCTGATTATAGGATTTGATTTCCTGAATAGTATCCAATCCTTCCTGAATTTTTTCGCTTACATCGCGTTTAGTTTGATAGCCAATCTTATTCTCCTTGTCTATTTTCTTTCTTGCAATCAGTAAGATAGCAGTAGCAAAAGGCACTACCCAAAATAAAGCCAGCGATAATTGCCAATTGTAAAAGAATAACCCGATAGCTATCAGTATAATGCTGAAGATAGAGGCGAACAATTGCGGTACGGCATGAGAGAAAGTATGTTCTAAATCGGTGTTGTCGTTCATAATGGTGGAAGTCAAATCCGACAGATTTTTCTCGCCAAAGAAAGCCAGCGGCATCTTGCGAAGTTTTTCCGCTAGTGAAATACGGCGGTTGGCACTTTCGCTGTAAACGGTGAAATACGTGCTACTGTACTGAAACATCGCAATAATAAACATTACGACCATAAAGCCAAATCCAAGTAACACATAATACCACAATCCATGTGTAATTTCGATCGCCGGATTCAAAGCTTTATTTAAGTATTGTTCCAAAAAAAGGAAGATAAACACCGCTGGCAGCATTAATGCAATGTTGAGTAAGGTTGTCCAAATTGTTCCTTTTATAAAGTCTTTTGCACCTTTTTCAGAGAGTGCGAATTTTCTTTTTATTGTTGTGTACATAATTATTTGTTATTTCTTGATGATTGCTGCGGGTAATTTATAACATAATGCTAACAGCTTGTTTTCCTATCGTCCATTTTACCGATTGTTGGTATTCGTTCCACATTTTGGTATAAATACCGTTTTTGCGAACCAATTCGTAGTGTGTACCCTGTTCGGCAATTTTCCCTTCGTTGATAAGCAATATCTTATCGGCATCCACAACGCTGGTAAGGCGGTGGGCAATCATCAGCACGGTTTTTCCTTCCGATAATTTCTTCAAAGCTTCCTGAATCAAGTGTTCGTTTTCGGGATCGGTAAAGGCTGTAGCTTCATCAAGGACCACGATAGGTGCATTTTTCAAAAAAGCACGTGCTAAAGCGATACGCTGCTGTTCTCCTCCCGATAAATAGGTTCCTTCCGTACCGATTTTTGTATTCAGTCCATCGGGCAGACGGTCGATGATTTCGCGACATTGCGCCAAATCGACAGCACGGTTCACTTCGCTGAGTGTCGCATTGTGGTTGCCGTATTTTATATTTTCAAGAAGTGTGGTTTTGAACAACTTTGTATTCTGAAATACAAAAGAAATATGCTTCATCAAATCTTTGTGCGCAATATTTTTTACATTAACACCGCCAATACAAACTTCACCTTCGGTAACATCCCAAAAACGAGGAACAAGGCGAGCAATCGTGGTTTTTCCACCGCCCGAACCACCGACCAAAGCTACAGTTTGTCCGGGCTGAATATCGAAAGTTATGTCATTTACCGCTTTTTTATTGGCTTCGGGATAGCTGAATGACACATTGTGGAAAGCGATATCCGATGTTTTTATTTTCTGTGGTTTAGATGGTTTCGGAAGCGTTGCTGATGCTGTCAGATTTTCAAGTCGGTCAATGGCTTCTGCTGCTTGTTCCATTGCCTGACTGATATACATACTTCGCATAATGCAATGCGAAAACACCGGTGTAATCAGGACGTAGAGAAACATATTAAGAATGACCGTGCCGTAATTGCCGCTATATCCGATAAGCAAAATGGCGGCAGGAACTAAAAAGAACGTGAACCCGTTGATAATTACAGTGTAAGCCGACATTGGAAGTTGCCATAACCGAGTGCATTCAATTACCAATTCTTTGTATTCTATAATACTTTTATTGAAATTTTTAAATGAGAATACCGTTTGCTGAAATACTTTTACTACAGGGATACCACGCACATACTCAACGGCTTCTGTGTTCATTTTTTCCAGCGCATTCATATACTTTCTTGTGAAATCCTGTGATTTTTTGCCCATCATCGTTTTTAGCAAAAACACTGAGATGATAAGTGGAATCATGCAGGCAAGCCCTAAGTGCCAATCGAAAGCAAAAATCATAGTAATAGCGGTAAGAGGCATAACCACGCTTCCCGCAAGGTCGGGCAGTTGGTGTGCCAAAAATGAGTGTGTGATTCCAGCATTGTCGTCAATTATATTGCGGATACGACCGTTGGTGTTGTTATCGAAAAAGCCGAGCGGCATATTTATCACTTTTTTCATTGCCAGTCGTCGCATATTGGACTCCACGCGAAAAGCCACTAAGTGTGACGATAATAACGCTCCGTAATAAATAATAACGCTTGCAATAGCTAATCCTGCCGCCCACCACGCATATGTGTTGATAAGCGATTGTGATGACGCCCCTATTGTAAGAAACTCGCGGGTGATAAACCATATTAAAATAAACGGTGCCATCCCTGCTAAAGCACTTAGTGCCGAAAGTCCTAATGCCAAAGGAAGCAATGCTTTGCGACCAGTCATATAGGCTTGAAATTTTGATAGTGTACTCATTTTTTTTATTTTTTAAACTCTCATTAGTTTTTGCCACCCTGCTGTACCAAACTCCATATATTCACGTATGAATGTTTCCATCTCATCATCAGATAAATCGTGCATTACCAGTTCTGTTATACAGCTCATAAGCCATGCACTCATTGTATGAATGAAAAAAGGCGAAATGTTACCATTGATTTTAGGGTATTTTGATTTCATTATAGCAATATATTCAATTCCCATTTGAGTGTATTGCTCAATGAGTTCTTCACGATAATTTTCTAAAGCAGAACCCGATGATTTGAAAAACAAGAGATTCATATCTGCCTTATAATTAGTGATTAAATTGAAAAACATTTCTACCTGAGTTCTTAAATACTCGTCAGAAGAAAAAATATCAATATTTATAAATTCGACATTATTATGGTCTTTCATTACCTTTTCGAATGCCCTTATTGCTGATGCTAATACTTCGTGAAATATTTCATCCTTATTTTTGAAATAGTTGTAAATATTACTTAATCCAACTTCTGTCTTTTGGGCAATGGTACGCATCGAAGTATCTTTAAAACCTTTTTCAATGAACTCTTTGCGGGCGATTTTCAGAATCACTTTACGGATATCATCTTTTTGTCTTTGCATATGATTTTTTATTTTCGCAACAAAGGTAGAACACTGTTCTTTTTTATACAATACCTATTTATGGGTATATTATTGTCTTAACTTGGGAGAAGTTGAGCTAATAATCACCTTTTAAAATATATAGTAAGATGAAAAAGTTAAACATTTATTCAGATTCGTTTTGTTTATAGCTTCTTTCAGAGTATTTTTATCATCCTGATTCCCTTGGTTCATTATGTGCAAAAAGGGACCTCTTGTAGTACATAATAGCGTTGGATTAGTACCTTTGAAAGTTTGAATTCTGAAATGAAAGCCTATATGAATATCAAAAAATATCCTGCTCAAAATTCACCGGATGAGATCGCTGCACTAAAGCGTGAAATCGCCTGTTTGCAACAAGAACTTAAGCATGAACAATAAAGAAGTGGACCAGTTATAAGGAAATTGTCATTGAAAGGAAGTATGCATGAAAAAATATAATAAGTTTGCATCACACCTTGATAAGACTAAGCAGAGAAGCGGAGCTGTTATATAGAGGCTACTTGACTTTATATTGTTTGAGAGTAGTAAGCTAAACTCATCTTAGCAATAAAAAGAAAAGGTAGCCAATTGATATTATCAATGAGATAAAAAAACAGTCAACCCGATTTAGAAGTAAGTCTAATCAGAGTCAACTCATAATCTTAATAAGATTGAAGAAAGGAAAGCATTTTCAGTATAACCCATCCATTTCTAGGGTAATACACACATGTCTTACTGTTTCACAAGTTGAAATAAAATGTTTAGCGCATCGAAACTAAATAATCAAAGGCTTGAAATACTTTGTTTCAGCCTATAAAACAAAATAGCTTTTTAGCGTGACATAAAATCTTCAAGCTTATCTGAGACTTTCAATATTCCCTTTAGCATCAATGGCAATTTGTTCTTCTTAGAACTAATAACGCTCTCAATCAATACAGGAAATATCAAGAACAACAATAAGATTACTCCCCAAGTTGGAATGATGTCATGATGCAATACATTAACTATGAACACAACAGCTACAAACATTGCAACAAGTCCTCCAAACAAAAATCCCGGATTGTACTTTTTAGTCTTTAAAGTCAAAACAATATGTTGCAATGAATTTAGTATTGTAAAGTCAACTAAAAACATCATGATTATGGTGCTGACTGTTAAGTTAGGTATTAAGTAACAAACCAGAGTCCACGCAAATCCAATAAAACTTAGAAAGAACAGCCAAAGTCTGGTTCCTAAAATACTCTCTTTAACAACCCCGGTTGGATAGTTTTTTTGATGATAATGAAATATGTTCCACTCCTCCATCTCGTGTATAAATAATACAAATGGAATAACAAAAAATAATTGTTTCAAAATTTCTACGTTAAAGATCATAATAGATAATTTTTAATTAAACATTTAATTTCTGTTTGCAAAAATACGGTATAGGAAATTAAGAATCTTGAACGAGATAACTGTCTTTTAGTAATGTCTTCATATCCAGCCCTGATATTTGATGAATAACTCTACTTAAATGGGCATAATCGGCAAATCCGGCTAAAAAAGCAGCCTCAGACAAACTTTGATTTTGCATAATATAATAAAATGCTTTTTTTATTTTTATCCACAAGATGTATCGTTGAATTGATAAACCCGTATTTTCTTTAAAAAGAGAGCGAATTCTACTTTTGGATAATGGAATGTCTTTAATCAGTGTATCTAAATTTATCTCAAGAGTATTTGCCGATGATATTTTTTCAATTAATAGAGAAATGCGATAGTCTGTAGTTCCTTCCGTCGGTGCCAAGTTTAAGAGTTCGAATATTCTATCTTTTAAGTTGGCAATAGAGTGGGTGTTGTGTGAAATTTCATCTTTTAAATCCATTAGAGCTTTAGAAGAAATAGGAAGAGGTTGATATGGCGCAGGAAAATTAGAAATTAATGTATGACCCAACGCTGTTGTCGGGTCAATTAAAATACAAAGCAATGCTCCATCAATGGAGATATGCTTATGCGGAATATTTGAATGGATGATAAAGCTTTCATCTGTATGCTCTTCCTTGTCGATGTATAATTTGTAGATACCACCTAGCACAATTCCTATTTGTATGGCATAATGTTTGTGCTCTTTTGTTTCACATGACTTTCCTGCATATACTAATATTCCCTGGTCAACAAATATTCTTGCGTTATGTTTCATAAATCGTATCTCCTTTTTTGACCGACGCTAGCTATGACAAAGTTTTAGCATCTTAATTCTCAAAGGTATAAAAAAAATCACATAGCATGATAGACGGCATAAAAAAATAGCATGGCTTTGAAAAGTTACAAAGAGGGAATAGCTATCAAGATAATCTATTTACCAACTATACTCTTCGCTATAAGATTCGTATTGAGGCTTTTCGAGCACTCCTTCCTTCGTAAAAGCTTGTTGGATGAAATTCTGCTCTTCGGGCGTGATGAAACGCTCTTTGCGATAGAAGCGGTAATAGAGATTCCTGCCGAAATGGTTGAGAAATAGTTCTTTCAAGATGTTCGCCTCTTTGTGCGGCACCTTATCCAGTAGATGAGAGATGCCCCAAGCTACATGTATTTTTTGAGACTGTTTGAAGTAAGGACAAGAGTTGGCGTCGGTTGGGATGCAAGTAGGATTTACAATAGTGATATAAGGGATGTTTGGGGTGGCATTAAGCGCTACCATGTGGCGCATACAATGATTCCCTTTAGGGCATTGGTGGTTAAAACAATGGGCATAGCCGAAGGGTACAGAACCATAATCAAAATCGTTGTTCATTTTTATTTTAGAAGTTTATAATCAGATGATGATCTCATACTTGTCAGAGCCATCATAATAATGTGTAAATATAGCACTTTTTTCCCAATAAATTTTTGAAGACGAGAGTGAATGCATTGTTACTTTCTACTTTCTATAAAGCTGTTTCGAACTTTTTGATATAATTATGTAATAATTATTGTCTATTATTCTATTAATATGTATGAAATTTATTATATATTTGTATAAAACGAGAACTCTTAATATTCAACTCTATGGAAACAAATTTTTTATGCAACACTTTCTTGTCCGTGTTTCTATGCGGTACTTTTGGAGGCTTTTTGAGTGAGTTATTGAAGTGGTACAGGATACGTGAAAGTAAAGAATTACCTTTTTACGCGAAATCTACAGTTTATTGGGTTATTACCGTCCTCATCATTTTGTCAGGAGGATTATTGGCTACGCTTTATGGAACAAAGGATGTTAGTCCTATTCTGGCTTTAAATATCGGGATCTCGGCTCCGTTGATCATACAGAATTTATCAAAACTAGCTCCTGTTCCAGCAAATGATAAATTACCGAAATTTGATGCACCTAAAATGTTAGATATGGATGAAAGTACTTCCATGCCACCTCGATATAAAGATGTGGAAGGGAGCAGAAAGAGTGGGGGCGGTTCAACATCCATTCGTCGCTTTCTGTCTTATTAAGCGCTGAACTATCGCTTCGCTCGATCATTTTTCGGTATGTTGATGATTCCGGAGCCATCAACCAGATATTTATTGGCTTGATGCGCAATCTTCATCACCAATATGAAGTCAGGCCAATTTTTGCCTCTGACAGTCACAACTCCGGTTTCATCATTGTATGACACAAGTTCAAATCCTTTATCCGGATAATCCTGCGCATCAAAGATTGGGTCAAAATCTAAGCCAAGGTCCGGATCAGCTTTATTTGCCGAATCTACCAGCTGCTTATAAGCAGATTTGAAATTCTTTGTTAATAGTTGATTCTTTTCAATCCATTGGTCAGTTGTTGAACTTTGTTGAGAGCAATGATCAACATAGCTATTGATGAATTGGATAGCAACGTCTGCATCTGTTTTTGATTTCTTAGCCGTAGACTGCGCATTACAGTTTGAAAAAGAACAGCAAAGAAAGCATATATATATTAGGATTTTCATAGGCTTATAAGTAATGTTATTGGGCAAATATAGTTAATTATTTTATTGCTATGGTGTAGAAGTTATTGTTTATCTTTATTGCATAAATATTAATAATGATTTCTTTTACATTGTAAGTAAGCCTTGTGTGCTTTTATTTTCTATATTTATTTATTATTTGTTGTATTTGTTTTATTTTATGTATAAATTGCAACCTTGCTTAATAATTGGTATAATGTTTCTTAATATTTACCACTTAATACAGTATACTAAACTAGACTACTGAATAAATATTTTATTAACTGTTCAATTTTTAAATTATGAAAAGAAAAACTTTTTTATTAACAATGTTACTGTCTGTAAGTCTGTTTTTAGTATCATGTGGCGATCAGCAAGCGATGGAAAATTTAAAAACGTCGGATCTTTCAACTGCATCTACAAGAGCCTTCTCTGCTGATGAACCATCAGTTAGTAATCCTGCTCTCCAAACGGATTGGGAAAATGTGAAAATTATTAAATTGAATGGTCCTGGAAATATGGAAATTGATGCTCCATGGGTTTATAAAGAAGGGAATAGCATGAATATTCCTTTGAGTTATTGTCAAGATATTAAGAAAGAAGATGGATGGACTATGTTATCTCATACAATGATTAGGCAAAATATGGACTATCCCAATTATATGCTATTCTATAATAAATACACAGGTATTCTCAAAGGGTTTTATTACAATCTGCAAAATATTAATAATCAAACTTTTATTTGGACATTAAATGCTAAAAGTCCAACTTCTATATTTTGTTCTAATACTTTGATTCAAGAGCCAATGACGGCTACAGAGAATTATACAACATCATCTAATATTGTAGAAGTAACTCCTCTTGATTATGGGCAGTTAAATTATGGTTGGAATTGTTTTTCGTTTGAATTATGTTATAGTCCAATGAATAATGCACCAATAGTTTCTATTGAAGGTTTTAATACCGAGACGTCAATCTTTAATTTATCGGGTGATTATTCTGGCGAAGTAATAATACCTATAAATGTTAAAAAACCTTCAGGATTGAAATCATTGGTATCTGGTATAGGTAAGATTGTTGGTATGGCATCAGCTATAATTCCGCAATTAAGTACTGTGTCGACAGCTATTTCTGCTGCATCGGCTATAATGGGACATACTTCATTGTATAAATCGAAGACAAATATGACAACAATTAGAGCGACTTCTAGTGGAAAAATTAAATTGACTGGCACGTCTTTTACATCAAAAAAAGGAGCTTTAACCACAGCTAATAATATTGACCTAAAGAGATTAAATAACAATAATGACTTGGGAGTATGGAATTTAAGTTCTACACCTGAAGTGAATTACTATAAATGCTCTAGGCTAAGAAGGGCCCCGAGGCCATTTAATTCTACTGATAGTCGTGAATATGATATAACAACCGTCCAGCTAGGTGATTTAGATTTAAATTCTTTAATAGTTTTGAATCCTGCTTTAATGAATGATATTGCTAGTTATAGAATAGTAAAAAGAACGTTCTTTAGCCAATCTCCTTCTCTATTTACTAGCTTAGCTTCAGCAAGCAAATACTATCCAACTAATTTGGGCTTTTATATAGCATATAGTAGACCCTTTTATAGCGAGATAGAAAGGATGATGAGATATTATGTAGTAAAAGATTCTAGCTTCTTTGATGAGATACTTCTTAGTATAACAATTGAAATTTCTTACAAAAATGGCTCTACCGTTTTATCAAGTAGAGTGTTTAAACCTAATTTTAAGTGTATAGACAATATGAATGATATAAAGCAATCTAATCGTAACGCTTATTTTGTATATCTAACTCCGACTCCTGAAGGGCCATCGGAGTACTAGCCTGAAATAGGATAATTAATATAATATGGACTCAAGGTGAAAAAAATATTAGATTAATAGATTTCCTACTTTTTAATTAATAATCAATTTTATAAGTTTTAATTGTCATGAAAGTAAAAGTTTTAACTTTATCAAGTCTTTTTTTTATTATATGTCTTTATTCTTGTGATAATCGTGAAGTGAATTTAGAAAGTCATACTTCTATTGAACCTCTTACAATAAGTGGTAAAGCAGCTCCTGATCAGAATTTTAGAGATATGGGTGATACAATGGATGATGAAGATGGATCGGGTGGTGAGGTATGCTATGCCTTTGAAAAGGGAAATTTTGAATATAAGATTAGTAAGGGACCTGTGTTATTTACTCTTTCTTATGATAAAAATAAGAAACTTTATCCAATAATATCTGTGATTAAGATTAGTAGCTCATACAACACAAAATATAATTTGCTTGAATGTTCAGTTACTGGAGTAAAATATGATACTAATAATGATCTCTTGGCTTTTAATGTTATAGTAAAATATGATATATATAAGAATGTACAAGTAATTGGAAAATCAACTGATTATCACTATGTCTATAATTCGGATAAAAGATATTTGCTTAAATATATTCGTAAGGATTAATATTTGTATTTCCTATGTACTATAAATTACTACTTTTTGTTAATTTTTAATTTATTGAATTGGATAAATATTGAGAGAAGGTTGGAGAGCCTCCCTCTCTCAATATTTTTATGAATTTATTCTATCATAAAAAAGATAATTACAAGCGATAACTTAAATGAAATATTGATTTTGTTGTTAATAGTTTATACTTTTTATAAATCTAAATTCTTTAATATGAAAAGACTAAAATCTCATTTTACCTATGGCATCATGATTATGCTCATAGTGTTGGCATTTTCTTCTTGCGCATCAATTTCTCGCTTTGATCAGTATGCTTATGCTCAAACAACTTCAATTAAAGTTGATGCAATGAATACAATGGATCTTGCTATAAATAACTATACTACTTGTGTTCAGAAAGTACAAGATTTAGAAACTAATTTGCAAAAGCTCTATGAGTACGAAAGGAATCGTCCAAAGAATGATATTTCCGTAAAGATGTGGAACAAGCTCTTGAATAAAGATGGTCATTTGTTAGGTGGATTTATTGAAAGGTGGAAAAAATTAGGAAAACTAAGTGCTGTTTTTATTTCAGAATCTAAAGGGCAAGTCGCTGAGGCTTTCGACCAGATTTCTGGTTTAGAGAGTAATAAAATAAAAGCTTCGGATATAAAGAATTAATTTAAAAACATAATATTATGGGCGTAATTGATTTTAATTCTCTTTTGACTGAATTATTAAATCAAGCAAAAGAGATTGCTGCATCGACTTTTAAAGATTATAAGAAACAGGCTGCAGAAGACGCAGAAAGTTTAATCTCCGGAATAAAACCAAAACTTGAAAGATGGACTTTACAAGTAGCTAACGGAGATATTTCTAAAGATGATTTAGAATTCTTATTAATGGGAGAGAAAGAGTTAGTTGAGATGAAAGCATTAAAGCAGGTAGGTATTGCTTTAATTAAACTTGATGAGTTAAAAATTAAGATATTGAAATCTATTGTGAATTCGATCGCCAGTAAAATCTGATGTTAGGTTTATGGCTGTAAAGAGGGAATAAAGAAAGACGGATTAAGGCACTGTCTATAATAAAGCTTTCGTTCTATCTGGGTAAAGTTATGGCTTTATTACTTCTTAGTATCTGTAATGTGCGTGGAAATATTTCAGGAATACAACATACGTCTTGATTCTCTAAGCATTTCTCTAATCTTTTGTACCGAAATTAGGTGTGCAATCTGTACATCTTTCGATAAAGCATTCCCAATGTATCTCTTATTATCCTCCATTATTTAATACTTTTTTCTCTGTTTTTTATATTTAAAACAGTTTTATATTTTTATTATTAAATGATATTTTTTCTGCTTTTAAAAAATAATGTACTAAAAATGAATTTATTAGAAATTATTATATATATTTGCATAAATGTTTTTTTTTTACATTATTGTTGTTTTAGTGGATACTTGAAAAAATGTGTTCACGATCTTTTGTAGCGAAAGATTTATGTTAAAACATTGCAACTATGAATAACGATCAATTTACTAGATATATTTTTTTCTCTAATCCATTTATAGAAGTTACTCAAGAAGAAAATCTCTCATTTTCTGAAATCGCAGATATTAATTTATCAATAAGAAATGCTTGTGATAAATATAATCAGCTTTGTATGGGAAATGCGAAGTTAATTGAACGTTTAAATTTTTTTACCGTAGATAGACATGATGTTGACCTGATTTCATATATATGCAATGAGTATGCATACAAAAAAAATATAAGGTTACTGATTAATTACGGTATGCCTGAGGAAAAGGTTGATGATCCACAATGGGTTTTAAACAATTCTATTCATTTTATTGTTAAGTGTGAAGTAGATAATCAAAATCTTGAACTAAAACTTTGGCATAGAAGTAAGGAAGGATATAGTGCACTAGTGCATACAAATATTAGTAATCTTGAACAGATTATTCTGGATATATTGGTTGATATTGCTGTTGAATACAAAGTCTTAAATATTGCTAAGTTTAGATCCCAAAAGCTGAATTCTAGTTTTTTGAGTTTGATAAGTAGCCAGAAAAAAAGTTTTTTAAAAGAATTTTTGGTAGATAATATCGCTTTTGATGAGGACAGTTTTGGGTATTGTCCATTTTCTTCTTTTTTTCGAAAGTCTAATAATGAATATGATTTAAATGAGTTGCATAGATGCTGGGTTAGTTTTATGCTTAAGTTAATTGGTGATCTAGACAACATTCTTCAAGTTAAAAGTGTAGATGAACTCATGAAATTTATAGAGTCATGGAAAAGACATGGGAGTCTAAATAAGAAACAATTGATTAGCAAATTTAGTGATAAATGTACCCAATCGGGGTATTATGTTTATGTTCGTTTAAAAAGAAGTGTAATTGGAATTTCGGATGATCGTAAAATAAGAGTTAAAACGATTTTAGGGGGAAAAGGTAATACCATAAATCATTGTACGTTTATACCTATAGCATATATGCATGAAATTAATAACATGAATGATATGTTTGATTTTTTTATTTTTGAATTTATAAAAAAGTGAAAATATGAATAGCTATGTCGCATATATAGATTTATTAGGAATCAAAGATATGGCTAAATATAGCGTTGAGGCTTACTATAATGCTATAGAGTCGTTTACTTGTGAATTAGATACATGTACTTCTGTTTTTGAGAAAAAAGAGTACAAAAACTCTTTTGTATACTATTTTTCAGATTGCGCTTTTATTCAATGTGAAAATTTTGATGCTTTGTTTACCTATATGATAAATTTGCGCTATAGATTAATTCAGAAAAATTCTCCATTAATGTTTACAGCAGCTATAGAAGTAAATATTTCAGATAAGAATACGGACCAAGCTCTTAAAAAGCAAAATAATTCAAAATATATAAATGGAATTTCTTTTGCGAACAAAAATATTTGTAGCGTTTATGTATTGCAAAACAATTTTAAAGGAATTGGTATTTTTATTGATGATCAAGTTTTGATAGAATGGGAGAAAACTTTAAGGGCTAAAGATAAATTTTTAGTTTTTGATAAGGAACAATATATTTCTAAATCATTCTTTTTTCCAACTATTTATAGTCAAAATCCTGTATGCTATTATGATCTGAAATTAACTAAACCAGAATTAGAAACGGTGTATTTTGAGAATGTTCTTCGTCGGTATCATAGTGCTGATTTTAAAAATAAAAAATATGGGCGATTTTATCTGTCTTATCTTGCAAACTGGATAGTAAGTGAACTATATTATTATAAACAAAAAGAAAAAAAAGAGGATATTAATTTATTATTATTTTCTTGTTTAATAGGGGACGATGATTATATAATTGGCAATTTGAGAAAACATGCTTATAAGTTTGATTTTTTATTATTCTTTTTGCTTAATGAATTTATTAATTTAGAATTAGATAGAGACTGTCCAGAAGAGTTCTTGTCTCTTGTTAAATATATAATAAGTTCAACGACAACTAAGAAATATTTGAATGACCTAACACTTCAGGTACCAGAGTGTATCTTATCGAATAAGAATAAAGATAAATTTATTAATACATATCAACAAATGTTATTACAGAGAAAGGGTGCTAAAAAAAAGACAAAGAAGAAAGAATAACTATGAGTATGCTTAAAATATCGAATAATGGTATAGAGATTTCTTCTGACCGTTATCTAACTGACAATGCTAGTGGATTGTTTTTTTTGTTGAATGTAATAATTGTAATAAAATTAAATATTTTTCCATATTTTACGCAGAGCTTTCCACTTTCAGATATATCTTTAAATGTTTTGTTTGGATTTATATTTTTCTTATTGTCTACTGCTATTGGATTAATAATTAGTTGTTTTAGTTATGCGCTACTTGAATTTCCATATATTGGATTAGAGTATATTTGGTGGAAACTGAAATTACCCTTATATCCTATTCAGTTTAAAAAAGAATTTGATGCAATGGTAGGAAAATATGATTTGAAATATAAAAACTGGCATTGCAAACTTATTATTTTTGAGGAAGAGTTAATTAAAAAAGGCGTATGTCTTGATCGCTTTCTGATTCAACGAGGCATAAGGGTGCTTTTAAGAAATATATCATTTATTTTGTTGTTAGATTTTGTGATACTATTTTTTAGCAATAAGTATGATTGTTTTTGTAGTACTATTTTGATTGCGATAGCCTCTTTATTGATGATGTCAAGCTATATTGGTTTTTTTGCAAATGTAGGATTGTTGTTTAAGTACAAAATTACTATGACTAATGAAAATCTAGTTATAGAAGATTAGTAAATGGCTTTTATTTAGTAATTATTTAGGCAATATTCATTGTTATATTTGTAATCAAATATGTGGAAATGATGTTTTGTATGTCTGTTATGAATGTAAATATAGGCTTGTGTCTAAATAAAAGAACAAAACTAATTCCTTGATCAAAATTATATATACAAATTTTGAATTCAATAAATCAATTGTATTCAAAACACTGTAAATAAACGACAATATTCAAATACTACATGCCTTTGACGCATATCAAAAATCCACAGATACTCTTCAAGGATTTTCTTTTTATTTAATGATATTCTCAGAAGCTTCTAAAACATTCGGGAACTGCTAGAAGACTACTAAAGAGCAGTTGCTAATTGTACAAAAAGCTTATGTCACGTTTCTTTATTTACCTTCCAACGTTTTATTTTCAAGGACGGTAGCCAGCCGAATAACCTGCTTTATTATCCTATCCTTTCATCATCATAATGTCGGCTCTCATTTCAATATAATCTTTATATTTGCTAGGATTATTAGGGTCAGTCTTTAAATTTGGGGATTTAATAATTCGTTCTTTTCTATTTACCTTATAAAATATTACTTTTGCTTCATGCCAAAGAAACCAATCGATTATAAGTATATATTGTCCATGTTCCTTCCCAAAGGGATGCTTGACTATTTTGATTTTACGGACTATTCAGATATGGGTGATTATTATATATTCTCTCTTGAAGAGAAAAATACCATACCGGACGAGTATTCAAGTCTTCCGCTAGTTTCAAAAGGTTTCTATCCCGAGATAACAGTTACCGATTTTCCTGTTCGTGACCGCACTGTATATTTAAAAGTTAAACGTCGCAGATGGGAGGATAAGCAAACGGGTAAGACATACAGCAGGGACTGGCAATTGGTTGCAGACGGAACTAGGATAACAGCCGAGTTCGGTTCTTTTTTAAAAGAGCTATCTTGATAATCATGAGGTTAGTATAAAATTAGTAGCCGACTTCTGCCATATGAAGTCTAAGACACTTAACGATTACTACAAAGAACATCTAAGCGGCTATCGTTCCTGGAACCAGCTCTCGCATGCTGATGAGTATATGTATTTCAAGGACAATTTAGGTGAGAATATATCTATTGACGAAACAGCCTTCAGCAATGGAGAGCTATATACCATTGTAACCAATAAAGCAGGTCATGGTAAGCATGGTACGGTTATAGCCATGATAAAGGGAACAAAAGCTGAGGATGTATGCAAATACCTGATGAAGTTACCAGAAGGAAAACGTAGGATGGTCAAGAACGTGACACTTGACATGGCCGGAAGTATGAGACAAATAGCCAAGAGGTGTTTTCCTTACGCTACGCAGATCATAGACCGCTTTCATGTACAAATGCAGATGCAGGAAGCATTGCAGGAGCTACGTGTGCAATATCGATGGCAGGCTATTGAGCAGGAGAACTCAGATATACAAAGAGCAAGAACAGAAAGAAGAAAATATATACCTCAATGTTTTGATAACGGAGATACCATCAGGCAGCTTCTTGTCCGAAGCAGATATCTACTATTCAAGAGTCCTGATAAATGGACAAACTCTCAAAGAATAAGGGCTGAAATACTCTTTAAACAGTTTGACGATATAAAACAATTATATTATTTGGCTCTGCAACTCGGACAGATATACTCTCAAAACTATGATAAAAATGTTGCAAGAGCAAAGCTTGCACTGTGGTTCAACAAGGTAGAGGAATGGAATTACCCTCAGTTCAATACGGTAATAGAAACCTTTAAAAATCACAATGATAGGATATTGAATTTCTTTGAAAACAGACTCACAAATGCAGCAGCTGAATCTTTCAATGCCAAGCTTAAATCCTTTAGGGCTACATTCAGAGGAGTAAATGATGTAAAATTCTATCTTTATAGAGTGATGATGCTATATGCGTAATGGTTAAATCCCCAAGAATAATGACTGAGCCGATTATTCACATAGTCAATCACTCTATTTATAGCTATTTCAGCTTGTTTTTATCTTACCTTCGTATAATATCTTATCACCCCTCTTGATCTATCTGAATGACCAAGGCAATAATCTATTGCATTATCAGGAATATCTAGCTCTGAAGCAAATTCAGCGAATGTTTTACGGGCTGAGTAGAAGCATAGTGTTTGCTTTATTCCCAAATGCTCCTTTAACTCTCTCATGCAAAGATTTATATATTTTTGTAGATTGGAATAAGTGTATGAGTACCCTAAATCTAATATTCCTTTGCTATTTATGTACTTATTGATAATGTTTTTTGCTTCAGTATGAATAGGTATTGATATATTAGACTTTCCTGTTTTAGTGTGGAGCGTTTTGATTCTCTCAAAATAAAGAGTATCGCCTGATAAATTCACAGTCAATAGATCTTAGATTGATACCACAAAGATAAAAGGAGAGCAGGAGCATGTCTTTTCTTAAGTTCATGTGTTTTCCCTCAATTTCAGATTTTAGAATACCAGACTTTATGAGTTCATTGACTCTAGCCTTTAAATGTGTGAGCCTTAAACCTATATTCCCATTCGCATATCCTTTTTTCATCATCCACTTTTTGAAATGCTCAATCATTAAATCAGTTCGCTAAATAAATAAAAGCAGCCGAATAAGTTGTTTTTCTTCATTATGCCTAATTAAGTGAGGAATATTTTCCTCATTTAATCCTTATATGCCTGTTTAACCTCTTTATTTCCGAGGTAAATTTACCTCAAATTAAATGCTCTAATAAAATATGGCTCATGTCTTGCCTTCGGTGGGTTCTCTACACAATATTCCCGTAAAATTATATGCTGAAATCTACAATATCCAACGTTAAATTATATGCAACCCCCGCTTAATTCAAAATTTATCCTGCAAAATAGGAAATGGAACACAGCTTTCGGGGGAAAAACGTATAAATTTGGGGTGAATTAAATTATTAAGCATATGATACAGGAATCAACATCAGAAATATTCTGGATAAATAATGCTGGCATCGTTCTTTTGAGTCCTTTCCTACCAAGGCTATTCTCGATGTTCAAACTTGTAGAAAGCGGGCTATTTATAGACGATAATGCCAGAGTAAAAGCAATTTATCTAATTATCTATTCGATATACGGAGTGATCGATATTCAAGACAATGAATTAAAACTCTTCAAAGTCCTTGTAGGCTTTGATGTAGATGTAGTAATACCTTCGGCAATCGAAATTACTGATAACGAAAAAGAGACTGTTGCGATTATGCTAGATTCAGTGATACAGCATTGGACGAAAATAGGCAATACATCTGTAGAAGGACTCAGGAAATCGTTCCTACAACGTGAGGGTAATTTGGAAGAGAAAGAGGATTATTATATACTCAATGTGGAGGAAAGAGCTTATGATGTGCTCTTAGACTCTATCCCGTGGAGTTTCGCAGAAATTAGATTTCCTTGGATGGCAAAGCCAATGGAGGTAAGCTGGAGATAAATGCCTGAAATAATAATCTAAGGAAATTCTTTTTACTAACTTTGCAATCACAAAATAATCTTTTTCAGAGATAAGTAAACTACTATCGATATGGACAAACTTAATATTCTTTGGACAACGGACAACAAGGATACTATTTTCAATATGTTGTCAATGTATGCCATCAATTCCATTAGAAAGAATTGGTATGGGCAAGTAAATGTTATCATTTGGGGAGCTTCAGTAAAGCTGGCTGGTTATGATACGCAGGTACAGACTGAAATTATGGAGATGTTGCACGCAGGTGTAACCATTGAAGCTTGCAAAGACTGCTGTGATAATTTTGGAGCTACGGAAACTTTAACAAAACTTGGTGTAACAGTCCGTTATATGGGAGAGCCTATGACTTCTTATATAAAGAAGGAAGAGTATCTTATTACGGTGTAACGTGAGCGCTTGCTAAATCCTGTATTTTGAAATAATTGAAGAATACCAGAAGTCTACAGCTATTTTTCAAAATATTAGAGAAACTCTTGATTTCTGTTTTATGAAGCTAAATATTATTATCAAATCCTGACACGATAATGGGTTGTGACTATCTGTCTATTTTGACTATACAGAAAGTATTATGGAGCTTTCACTAAAAATGTGTAACCTTTTCTGGCTTATAACGTCTAACTTGGTGTGAATATAAACTAATTTTAACTCAGAAAATATGGCTCCTACAAATTACACCATAAGTTACATTAAAGGCGTTGATAGATTAAGAAATATTGCATTTTTTTACCGGTATGCCTTTTTTTTGTTGTTATTGTCAGTATTATCAAATCAGCTAAAAGCCCAATCACCGGACGTGAGCGTTGAGGATATCAGATTTGAAAGCGAGGGAGTCACTCTTGTTGGTACGATCTACACGTCGCAACATTCACATGCCGCGGTAGTTCTGGTACATGGTTCTGATCAGACCCCTCGAATGAGAAATTTTGCATCGCTTTTGGCTAAAAAAGGCATTTCGGTGTTAACATATGACAAACGTGGAGTTGGTGAATCGGGTGGGATTTATGTCGGTCCGGAAGTGGGTACTAACAACATTGATTCTGCTAATCTCAACCTCTTGGCCAAAGATGCAATCGCTGCTATAAATATACTTCATCAGCATCAGCGAGACAAAAATGCACCTATCGGTTTGGTCGGTTTCAGTCAGGCAGGGTGGATAATTCCCATTGCCGCAAACAAAAATTCTCTTGTGAACTTTATGGTGTTGTTTAGTGGATCTACGGTTTCAACTCTAGAGCAACTTAGGTTTCAGTTTTTTACAGAAGGGAAACCTGATTTTTGGGACAATCACACCGAAGCTGAGGTACAAGAACACATACGTAATGCTGCAGATCGCTATCAATTTGCAAACACTGATCCTTGCGACGCTCTTAGCAGGCTCTCGATTCCAGGGCTTTGGCTTTTTGGCGAGAGGGATGTACAAGTTCCAGTAGGACTATCGATAGAGTGCCTCAATGCACTCAAGGTACAAGGGAAACCTTACGAATATTGCTTATTTTCAACACTTGGACATCATGTTTCGGGATCTGCTGAACCGATTGGCATTGCTGTTCATTGGATTAAAAATAGATAGCACTATATGAAAAGCAAAGCTAGGGTAAGCGTTCGTTTAACCCCGTATTGCAAAATTCTTGAAGCATATCAAATTCTTCAAGGAACATTCAAAAGCTCCTAAAACATTCAGGGGCTGCTAGGAGACTATTAAAGAACTGTTGCTAATTTTGCAAAAAGCTTGTGTTACGCTTTTTTTATTTACCTTCCAATGTTTCACTTTTAAGAGCGGGAGTTTGGTGACTAGAGTGCCTTATTATCCTAACCTTTCATCATCATAATGTCGGCTCGCATCCGAAAGTGGCGCACATGAGAATATATTTCTCTTTGAGGCCTAATTGCGTATATCGATCAACTGTACTACTGCCACGTTTATGGAGACCGGTTGCATATTTATCCATCTGCACTTTATTCATTAAATCTGCATGAGTTCTCCGGACGAGTTTACTACTTGTAACTTCATAGATAGGCTTATGTTATTGAATATAGAGAACTTTATTGTCCAACCCCAATCATTTTCTTATATTTTCACTGCTTATCTTCAATCAAATTATTTATAAAAGATTTGGCATAGGGTAGAAATGCAGCGTCATTGTCGATGTTAGTAATAGAGGACAAGTATTCTTGTAGTTGAGCACATGTGTATCTTTCAGGTTCTATTTTATTTATTGTTTGTCTCCGATAGCTACTCTTATTTTATGTGTTCTTTAATAGACAACTTTGGCAGGAACGACTGCTAATTTTAGTGTAGGCATGTTGTCGGATTAATTTAGGATTCGTTCTTGTGTCCATAAATGGACGAAAAACTTTTTTTAATCTTCAACACAAATGGGAAGAAAAGTAAAAAGCCCTTAAACACCCGTATATACGGTGCATTAGGGCTTCTTTTGAGTGAGCCGGTAGCCGGACTTGAACCGGCGACCTACGCGTTACGAATGCGTTGCTCTACCAACTGAGCTATATCGGCATATCTTTTACGGCGTGCAAAGTTAGAACTTTATTTGATACATGAAAAATAAACATGAGACTTTTTCTCTCTTTTTGTCTGCTATATGCATTTTTGCTTTTTATCTAATACTTTGAGTTTTGTCATTTTTTTAACTCTTTTCCTATTCTTGTTTGCAAAAGCTAAAAACTGAAATAATTGTATATTATTAAAAAATAATGTGCTAACTTTGCGCTTGGCTTACATTCAATTTTAATATTTTGGAATTCAACAATTAAACACATTATTGTATGCATAGATTTATTACGCTATTCCTTTTTATATCTCTTTTTACGGGAATGGCTATGGCTCAGCAAATGTCTGATGACCAGGTGGTTCAGTATCTGAAAGAAGCCCAGACTCAGGGGAAGTCTCAAAAGCAGATGACTATTGAATTGATGAGAAATGGTGTAACAACTGAACAGATTGATAGATTAAAGGCTAAATATGAGGAAAGTCAGAAGGCTGTTGGTACAAATAATCAGAAAACAACGATTTCCCGCCAACGAAATGATAATGATGGTGACGAAAAGGAAAGTATAAAAGATATACATAAAACCGGAACTGATAGTGCAGATGAGGTGGCTTCGGAAAATAATAAGAATTCGGGAGAACAAATTTTTGGGCATAATCTTTTTACAAATAGGAGGCTAACTTTTGAGCCTAATGCGAATATGGCGACTCCTCAGGATTACCGCTTGGGACCTGGAGATGAGGTTATTATAGATGTATGGGGTGTTTCAGAAAATACAATTCAGCAAACAATTTCTCCTGAGGGAAGCATTTTGGTTAACAACCTTGGGCCTGTGTATCTTAATGGTATGACTGTGAAGGAGGCGAATGCTTATTTACAGCGTGAGTTTTCTAAAATTTATTCGGGTATTGGGGGAAGTACGCCGACTTCTAAGATTAAACTGACTCTAGGACAGATACGTACTATACAAATAAATATAATGGGAGAGGTTGCTGTTCCAGGCACGTATACTCTTTCTTCTTTCTCTTCTGTGTTCCATGCTTTGTATCGTGCAGGCGGTGTTAATAGTATCGGTAGTCTACGCAGTATAAAGGTGGTTCGCTCGGGAAAAACGATCGCTGATTTGGATGTTTATGATTTTATCATGAAAGGAAAAATGAAGGATGATGTTCGCCTTCAGGAGGGGGATGTTATCATAGTTAGCCCTTATGATTGTTTAATTAAGATATCGGGAAAAGTAAAAAGACCGATGTTTTATGAGATGAAATCTGGAGAGACTTTGTCTGCGGCTTTGAAGTATGCCGGGGGATTTATGGGAGAAGCATATAAGAAAGCGGTGCGCTTAATTCGTAAAACGGGTCGCGAGCATCAGATTTTTAATGTAGATGAAATGGACTATTCTGTCTTTAAGGTGGAAGATGGTGATGTTTTGTCTGTCAGTTCAGTGCTTGATCGTTTTGAGAATAGAGTAGAGATAAGGGGAGCTGTTTATAGACCTGGATTATATCAGGTTGACGGTACAGTGAATACGGTTAAATTGTTGATAAAGAAGGCTGAAGGATTACGGGGTGACGCTTTTATGAATCGGGCTGTGATACATAGAGAGAATGAAGATCTTTCTCGTGAGGTTATTCCGGTTGATTTGAAAGCTTTGCTTGCAGGAACGGTACCGGATATACCTTTGCAAAAGAATGACATTGTTTATATCCCTAGCATTAATGATCTAAAAGAGGAGGGCACTCTTACAATACATGGTGAAGTAGCTAGTCCCGGAACATATTTGTATGCTAACAACATGTCTATTGAGGACCTTATATTGCAGGCGGATGGTTTGCTCGAGGCTGCTTCTACTGCTCGTATTGATGTGACTAGACGTATAAAGAATCCGAAAAGTACTCAGCTGAGCAATGTTATAGGAAAAACTTTTTCTTTTGATTTCAAAGATGGGTATGTTGTAGGAAATGGGAATAGTTTCCATTTAGAGCCTTTTGATGAAGTGTATGTTCGCCGAAGCCCTGCTTATCATGCGCAGCAGAATGTTGCTGTTGTGGGTGAAGTTTTATTTGCAGGTAATTATGCTCTTTCTAAGAAAAATGAACGTTTGAGTGATTTGGTAACAAAAGCCGGCGGAGTTACTCCTGATGCGTATATTAAAGGAGCTCGTTTGACTCGAAAGATGACGATAGAGGAGTTTAAGAGAAAACAAGATGCTATTCGCATGGCCGGAAGGAATACGAAAGATTCTATTGTCATTGATCCACTTGATATGGCTGATACTTACTCTGTGGGCATAAATTTAGCTGAAGCGTTAGCTAATCCGGGTTCTGATTATGATATGGTGTTGCGTGAAAATGATCAGTTATTTATTCCTGAATTAATCAGTACTGTTAAGATCACAGGTGCTGTGATGTATCCAAATACTGTATTGTACAGAGAAGGCAAAAAATTAAGTTACTATATTGATCAGGCGGGAGGTTATGATGCTATGGCAAGGAAACGTAGAGCTTATGTGGTGCGTATGAATGGAACTGTTTCTCGCTTGAAATCTCGTTCTGCTTCGGATATTGAGCCGGGATGTGAAATTATTATTCCGAGAAAGGAGGAAAAACGTAAAATGAGTACGGCTGAAACTGTTGCTTTAGGTACGTCTTTCGCTTCTTTGGCTGCCGTAATTGCAACATTGGTAAACTTATTTAAGTAATTGTATGAGTGCTAATAATGAAATAAAAACTTCTACTGCGCAGGCAGAGGAACAGGAAATTGATTTAATAGAACTGGCGCAGAAAGTCTGGGCTAACCGTAAAACAGTATTTAAGTCTTGTGGTATTGCTGCTTTGTTGGGGATTATTGTTGCGGTAAGTATTCCTAAGGAATATTCTACGAGTGTGACGTTAGCTCCTGAAACTAGTGCAAAGACGAATACAGGAGGAATGGGGGCTCTTGCTGCTATGGCTGGTATAAATTTAAATAATTCATCCGGGCAGGATGCGCTTTCTCCTGAGCTTTATCCTGATATCGTGAGTTCTACTCCTTTTTTAATAGACTTGTTTGATGTAAAGGTGATTAGTAAGGATGGGAATATAAAGAAAACTTTGTATGCTTATTTGGATGAAGATCAGAAATCTCCATGGTGGGGTATGATTATTAGTGCTCCTTTTAAGTTGTTGGGATGGGGGATATCCTTGTTTAAGGATGCTCCCGATGAAAAATCGTCTCAATTAAATCCATTCGAATTAACGATGGAACAAGCTCGTATCGCTGATGATTTGAGTGATCGTATTACGGTTTCTGTGGATAAAAAATCGGGGGTAACGACTCTTTCTGTTTTGATGCAGGATCCTTTGATCTCGGCTTCGTTGACGGATACTGTGATGCGTAATCTGCAAAATTATATCACTGATTATCGGACAAATAAGGCTCGGCATGATTTGGCTTTTACTGAGAAGCTTTATAAAGAGGCTAAAGAGAATTATTCTATTGCCCAACAAAAGTATGCTCATTATGCTGATGGAAACCTTAATGTGGTGATGCAGAGTTTTCGCGCCGAACAAGAACGTTTACAGAATGAGGTAACTTTAGCTTATGGTGTATATAATCAGGTAGCACAACAGCTTCAAATGTCTAAGGCTAAGGTGCAGGAAATTACGCCTGTTTATACTGTTGTTCAACCTGCTACAGTACCTTTGAAGCCAGCGAAACCTAATAAGATAATGATCTTGATTGGCTTCATCTTTTTAGCTGGTGTGGGCAGTGTTGGGTGGATTTTGTTTGTGAAAGATTTATTCGCTGCTTGGAAGAAACCGAAGAATGTAGCTTAGAAACATAGATAAATAGAAAGAGCCATTTTTTACCGAGAATAATGAAACGGTAGAAAATGGCTCTTCTTATTTAGAGGGTATCTTTGTTAATCAAAGAGATTTTTAAATTTCTTGAATATTTTTTCTTTGATTGAGCTATTAGGTTTGAAGTTTTCTGAATCTTGGAGCTTTTCTAAGATGCTTTTTTCTTCTTTGTTTAATGTTTCCGGTATGTAAACACTTACATTGACTAACAAGTCTCCAGTGCCATATCCATTAACACTAGGTAAGCCTTTTCCGCGAAGTCTTAAAACCTTGCCAGGCTGCGTACCCGGATCGATCTTTACTTTAACTTTGCTATCAATTGTAGGTATCTCTACAGCTCCTCCTAAAGTTGCTGTTGGGACACTTAGTAATAGATTATAAATGAGGTCGTTTTCATCGCGTATGAGTTCTGAGTGTGCTTCTTCTTCAACCACAATCAGTAGATCTCCCGGAACTCCGTTATGCTTTCCGGCATTTCCTTTTCCGCTCATAGAGAGTTGCATACCTTCTGCAACACCGGCCGGGATATTTACGCTTACTAATTCTTCGCCGTATTCTATTCCTTCTCCGTTACAGTGCTTACATTTCTCTTTGATGATCTTACCTTCTCCACCACATGTAGGACAGTTTACGCGAGTTTGCATCGTTCCTAAAATGGTTTGTTGGTTGCGGATAACAGTACCGCTACCTTTACAGGTTGGACAGGTTTCCGAACCGCTATTACCTTCTGCGCCTGAACCGTGACAATGTGAGCAGGCTACATATTTTTTAAGCTTAAATTTCTTTTCAATTCCGGTAGATATCTCTTTGAGGTTAAGTTTTACTTTTACCCGGAGATCAGAACCTCTATATCGCCTTTGCTGTTGGCCGCCGCCGCCACCAAAACCTCCGAATCCGCCAAAGCCTCCGCTAGAGTGCCCACCAAAGATATCACCAAACATTGAGAAGATATCATCCATGGACATGTTTCCGCTAAAGCCTCCTCCAAATGGTCCACCGTTTCCTGCGGCGCCGCTCATACCTGCATGCCCAAACTGATCGTATCGGGCACGTTTATCTGGATCGCTAAGTACGTCATAAGCTTCGGCAGCTTCTTTAAATTTCTCTTCTGCGATTTTGTCGCCCGGGTTCTTGTCCGGATGAAATTCTATCGCTTTTTTTCTATATGCTTTTTTTATTTGATCTGCTGTTGCGTCTTTACCGACTTCTAGCACTTCGTAATAATCTCTTTTTGCCATAATCTTTTTTTATTGATAAAAAAGTAGTTTAAATTCTTTCTATTATTCTCCCACAACTACTTTAGCATGGCGGATCACTTTTTCGTTTAGAGTGTATCCGGTTTGTACGCAGTCTAGTATCTTTCCTTTTAACTCTTCTGAAGGAGAAGGAATAACAGCGATGGCTTCGTGGTAGTCTGTATTCAACTCTTTTTCATGAGTTTCAATAGCTTTGACTCCGTTTTGTCCTAATATCCCGATGAATTTATTATAAATAAGAGTAACTCCCTCTTTTACAGCTTCAATATCTGTTGCTGTTTCAATGGTTTTTACAGCTCTTTCAAAATCATCAATAATAGGGAACATACTACTAATGCTTTTTTCTGCACCATTTAAGATCAAGTCAGCTTTTTCTTTTATCGTTCGTTTTCTGAAGTTGTCAAACTCCGCAGCTAGGCGAAGGTATTTATCTTTTTGTTCTTCAGCTAAAGCAAGTGCTTCTTCTAGCTTTTTTCCCAATTCTTCTTCTTTTGTTAGCGGGGTTGTTTCCTGAGAAGATTCCTGAGTTTCATTTTTTTCATCTACTTGTTCTTCTGCTTGAGCTTGGATGTCTTCAGCTTTTAATTCTTTTTCTTCAAATGTTTCTTTGTTATTCAGATCCATATTTTACTATATTATTTTTATTCAGACTAATTAATTTGGATTTATCCTGTCAGATTTGAATCTGCCAACTTTACTGCAAAAACTTTGCCAGTTTATACTTTCCCTTGAAATGACCGGCAAAGGTAACACTTTTATGCCAGATTGACACTCTTTGTTTACTCCATTATTCATTATAAATGCCTACCTTTGTGCCGAATATTTTAAAAACAAAGGATATAGGATGATTACAGTTTCGAATGTTTCGGTACAATTTGGTAAAAGAGTATTGTTTAATGAAGTGAATTTGAAATTCACCAATGGTAACTGTTATGGGATAATAGGAGCCAATGGAGCAGGAAAATCTACTTTTCTGCGTACTATATATGGTGATTTGGACCCAACGACAGGATCTATTGCTTTAGGTTCGGGCGAGCGTTTGTCTGTTTTGAGTCAGGACCACTTCAAGTGGGATGGCTATACGGTGATGGATACTGTGATGATGGGACATAGTGTGCTTTGGGATATAATGAAACAGCGTGAAGCGCTTTATGCAAAAGAGGATTTTACCGATGAAGACGGTTTGAAGGTCTCGGAATTGGAAGAACGCTTTGCTGAACTTGACGGCTGGAATGCGGAAAGCGATGCTGCTACTTTGCTTAGTGGCTTAGGCGTGAAAGAAGATAAGCATTATACATTGATGGGAGAGTTGAGTGGTAAGGAAAAGGTGCGTGTGATGCTTGCACAGGCTCTTTATGGAAACCCTGATAACTTATTGCTCGACGAGCCTACCAATGATTTGGATATGGAAACGGTGAATTGGCTTGAAGAATATCTTGGCAATTTTGAGCATACGGTATTGGTTGTTAGTCACGACCGTCACTTCCTTGATTCGGTATGTACGCATACTGTGGACATTGACTATGGTAAGATAAATATGTTTGCCGGTAATTATAGTTTCTGGTATGAATCGAGCCAATTGGCTTTGCGTCAGCAGCAAAATCAGAAGGCTAAAGCTGAGGAAAAGAAAAAAGAACTGGAAGAATTTATTCGTCGCTTTAGTGCTAACGTATCGAAGAGTAAGCAAACTACGAGTCGTAAAAAAATGCTTGATAAATTGAATGTGGAAGAGATTAAACCTTCATCTCGTAAATATCCGGGCATTATTTTTACCCCTGAAAGAGAGCCGGGTAATCAGATTCTTGAAGTATCGGGACTTAGTAAATCGACTGAAGAGGGAGTTGTACTTTTCAACGATGTTAATTTTAATATTGAAAAGGGAGATAAGATTGTTTTCATTTCACGAAATCCACGTGCTATGACGGCTTTTTTTGAAATTATTAATGGAAACTTAAAACCTGATGCGGGGCATTTTAACTGGGGAGTTACGATAACTACTGCTTATTTGCCGGTTGATAATACGGACTTCTTTAATTCTGAATTGAATTTGGTTGATTGGTTGAGTCAGTTTGGTGAAGGTAATGAGGTATATATGAAAGGCTTTTTGGGACGTATGTTGTTCTCTGGAGAAGAGGTTCTGAAAAAGGTCAGTGTGCTTTCAGGAGGAGAAAAAATGCGTTGTATGATTGCTCGAATGCAACTTAAAAATGCAAACTGTTTAATACTTGATACTCCTACCAATCATTTGGATTTGGAATCTATACAAGCATTTAATAATAATTTGAAATCTTATAAAGGAAATGTTCTTTTTTCTTCTCATGACCACGAATTCATTCAAACAATAGCTAATAGAGTTATTGAGTTGACTCCGAATGGAATTATAGATAAGATGATGGAATATGATGAATATATAACTTCAGATCATATTAAAGAGATTCGTAAACGTATGTATGGCGAATAATAAGATAGATGATCTGTCTTCTTTAGATAAATAAAAAGTCCCGTTGTAGGAAAGCAATGCTAATTACAACGGGACTTTTTTGTTTAGGCTCAAATTTCGGTTACCTATAAATTAGTTTGCTATTACTTTTGCCAAAAAGATTATCTCCCAAAGTAGTAATGTTATTGCTTGTAGCTACAACTCTATGGAGCTTATCGCATCCCATAAAAGCGCCATACTCTATCGCCGTAATAGTAGGAGGGAGTTCAAGGGTGCCACAAAGACGCCCGCAGTTGCTAAATGCGCGTTGCCCTATTATTTTTAGTTTGTGAGGTAGCTGGATTCGAAGTAAATATTTTTTTTGAGCGAAGGTGAATTCGGGGATGACTGTGGCATTTGTTTTGCTTAGGTCTATCGCAACTAAATTGGGCATGTAATCAGCTATTAGCTTGAAATCAGTATTATCCATTTTCCCTTCTATAGTGAGGAAATTAATGTTTTTAGGTTGGATGCCTTTTTTCATTATTTCATTTTCGAGTGTTCCAAGTAATCCTACTTTTATATTAGCTTCCACTGGCTCTCCTTCTATAAAAGCAAAGTTGCTCCATCTTGTTTTTCTTCTATATTCGTCGGTACTGCCTAGAGGAACAAAAATGGCAGTTATGCTATCGCTTAATCCTTCCGGTAGTAGGTTAGGAGGGGTCTTTTTTCTTATCTGGCATATTGCTAAATTTTGGCATCCTTTAAAAGCTGCATCTTCAATGTTTCTCGTTTTTTCGGAAAGAATTATTTTTTTGAGTGTAGATTTACCGATGTACTTTCCATTCTCTTGTTTACAAAAAGCATATGCGGGTATACAATTGGGGGGATATACATAGAATTTGTTTGAGTAGGTTCCTTGTTTACCAATATACATTTTTATTTGGGCATTTGAGATGTCCAATACTTGAAGCTGATCAAAATCATCACGCAGATGTTTGAAATCTATAGCATTTAGTTTACCTGTCAAAGTAAGATGGGTGGTGGTACGAGCTTCCTCTCTAGTCAGATTGGAAATCATCGTTCCAGGTTTTGTTACAAAGAAAGTTCTTATTTGTGCGGTAAGTCCGGTAATATGTATTACAGAAAGAGCCATTATGGCGAGTAAATGCTTTATTTTCATGCTTTTAAGATAGATGTTTATGACAAATATACAAAATATACTTTAGTAGCTTGTGGGCTTTTTGTTTTTTTATACCTATTTTTGTTACGAGATACAAATATGATAGAATTATGAGAATACCTGCTTCTAATCCCCAATCATCTTCTCCACTACTTCCTGTATGGTTTACTGTACCTTTGTGTCTGCTAACTTCTATTTTATTGACGATGTTGTTGTCAATATTAGTCTATATGAGTTTTGGTATTTTCTCATGGAACTATCCGTTTTTATTGCAACTGGCTCTGAACTTGGCAATGCTTTTAAGTGTCTTAGGCGGTGCTGTTTTGTTTCTGCGTTATCTTGATCGTCGTCCTATTACAGATATGGGGTTAAGTTTCAAAGGACGTATGCCTGATGTTCTATTAGCTATCGGATTTGCAGTTTTACTGTATGTAATTGGTTTTGGGGTTACTCTTTTGTTAGGGTCAGTTAAAATTATCTCTGTTCATTTTGATGGGGGAATGCTTATTGGCAGTTTTGTGCTTTTTATTATCGCTGCATTAGGTGAAGAAATCATGTTACGTGGTTATATGCTTTCACGTTTAATGTCGTATATGAATAAATTTGTTGCTTTATTTGTTTCTTCTATTGTGTTTGCTTTACTCCATATTTTCAATCCTAATGTTGATTTATTGTCTATCTTGAATATTTTTCTAGCAGGTTTGCTATTAGGTTCTGCTTTTATGTATACGCATAATCTTTCTTTCTCTTTAGTATTGCATATTTTTTGGAATTGGTTGCAAGGATCAGTTTTGGGATTTGAAGTTAGTGGAACCAGTTTTGGTTCTTCTCTGCTTACTTTGAAACTATCTGATCAGAGGCTTCTTAATGGAGGTGATTTTGGCTTTGAAGGCTCTATTATTTGTACTGCTTTACTGATCCTGGCAACTATGAGTATTATTTATTTTTTTGAGCGAAAAAAACAAATTCAATAATATACTCTTTTGTGAGTAGGTTAAAAGTACTTATATAATTAACCTTGCTCTATTCCAATCATTGTTAATTGGATACGTTTCCTATCCATATCTACGCTGAGTATTTTCACCATCACATGTTGGTGTATGGATACTACTTCGGTAGGATCACTAATGTATTTTTCGGCCATTTGTGACAAATGAACCAAGCCATTCTCTTTGATTCCTATGTCGACAAAAGCTCCAAAATTAGTGATGTTTCCTACAATACCCGGTAGTACCATTCCTTCCTTTAAATCTTGTATGGTGCGAACACTTTTATCGAATTCAAATATTTGGATTGTTTGCCGGGGATCTCTTCCCGGCTTATCCAATTCTTGCATAATATCGTGTAAAGTGGGAAGTCCTGTCGTAGGAGTAATATATTTATCTAAATTAATTTGAAGCCTTAATTCTTTGTTTCTTATCAGATCGTTCACGGTACATTTTAGATCCTTTGCCATCTTTTCAACAATGTGATAGCTTTCAGGGTGTACTGCGGTATTATCTAGAGGATTAACTGCTTGAGGTATTCGTAAAAATCCGGCGCATTGCTCAAAAGCTTTTGCTCCCATCCGCGGGACATTCATTAATTCTTTGCGAGATTTGAACGCACCATTTTCTGCTCTATAATTAACAACGTTCTGAGCTAATTGGGGACCTAATCCTGAGATATAGGTAAGTAAATGGCTGCTGGCTGTGTTCAAATTTACTCCTACAAGGTTTACACTATTTTTAACGGTTTGTTCAAGAGATTTTTTTAACTTTCCCTGATCTACATCGTGTTGATATTGTCCTACACCAATTGATTTAGGATCTATTTTTACTAATTCAGCCAAAGGATCCATGAGTCGACGGCCGATGGATATAGCCCCTCTGACTGTTACATCATATTCAGGAAACTCGTCTCGCGCTATTTTAGATGCAGAATAAATTGATGCTCCTTGTTCACTAACCACAAACACTTTCACTTCACGGTCGAACTGTTGTTTACTGATGAAATTCTCTGTTTCTCGGCTAGCTGTTCCATTGCCGATAGCTATGGCTTCAATGTTGTATGCTTCGACCATTTTTCTTAGTTTTGAAGCAGCTTCCGTACGTTTATCAATGGGAGGGTGAGGGTAAATGTTTTCATTGTGCAATAAATTACCCTGTTCATCCAGGCAGACAATCTTGCAACCCGTTCGGAAGCCGGGGTCAATTGCTAGAACTCTTTTTTGTCCTAATGGCGGAGCTAAAAGCAGCTGGCGAAGATTTTCGGCAAAGACCCGTATCGCCTCCTTGTCTGCTTTCTCTTTACTAATTGTTCCGTATTCTGTTTCAATAGAAGGTTTAAGTAATCTTTTATACGCATCTTGAACAGTTTCAGCCATGTATTTTGCACACTCATTATTGCTGTAAATAAATTGCCGTTTTAACGTCTCCACACATTCATCATCTTCTGCGCTTATATTAACTCTTAACAATCCTTCACTTTCTGCCCGACGGATAGCTAATACTCTATGAGATGTACATCGTCTGAGTTCTTCAGAATAGTTGAAATAATCTCTGTATTTTGCAGCTTCTTCCTCTTTACCTTTCACTACTTTTGCGGTGATGACAGCTTGCCTATTATATTTGTTTCTTATTTGATTGCGTGCCCGCTCATCTTCATTTATTTTTTCTGCAATGATGTCTTGAGCCCCTTTAATCGCTTCATCGGCATTTTTTATCTCTCCTTTTACGAAAGCAATCGCTTTTTGAGTGATACGGCTTTCTTTTTGCATCATAATTGCTAGAGCCAACGGTTCAAGTCCTTTTTGGCGAGCTATTTCAGCTCTTGTTCTCTTTTTCGGTTTGTAGGGTAAGTATATGTCTTCTAATGAAACGGAATCCCATGTGTTGGCAATACGTTCTTGTATTTCAGGCGTTAATTTCTCTTGCTCATTAATCGTTTTTAGAATTGTTTCTTTACGGCTGATTAATTCTTTTATCTTGTCATATTGCTCTTTGATATTCTCTATTTGAACTTCGTCTAATGCACCGGTTACTTCTTTACGATACCTGCTAATAAATGGTATCGTGGCACCTTCATTTAGTAGCTCAAGAGTCTTCTCTATTTGCTTCTCAGAGATATTGAGGACAGAAGATATGAGTTTGCTGAATGCTGTCATTTTTTTGTATTTTGTGATACTAATTTGCAAATGTATTCATTTTTTCTTTTATGGATTGTAATTTTATGTTATATTTGCACTTCAGCTAGAATGAAAATCTTAATATATCCTATGATTGTGTCAAACTCTTTTAGGTTGAATCTTCTTCTTCTTTCTCTGTTTCTATTTCTTGTCATGCCGATAAGATTGTTTGCTGTGAGCAAAAACCATTCTATTCTGATTATCAGCTCATACAATCCTGATGCTCATCCTACTTCTGCTAATATTTCGGAATTTATGGATGAATATCACAAACTTAATGGGAAGGATAATATCATTATAGAAAATATGAATTGCAAAAGTTTTTCAGACTTTTTGTCTTGGAAAGCAAAAATGAAGCAGCTTCTTTTAAAATATCATTCTAATAAAAAACCAAAGGTGCTCATTCTTTTAGGGCAGGAAGCATGGACTTCTTATTTGTCTCAAAGTGATTCTTTAAAAAGAGGGATTCCGACTCTTTGTTGCATGGTTAGTAGAAATGCTATTTTATTACCTGATAAACGCGTTGATTTAAAAAAATGGATGCCGAAGTCCATTGATTCATATACAGATTCTTTACGAAGTCATCTTAGAGCTGGCTTTATGTATCAGTATGATGTGGTTGGGAATATTAATCTGATAAAGAAAATGTATCCTAAAACCCGTAATATCGCTTTCGTTTCTGATAATACCTATGGTGGTGTTTCATTACAGGCTTATGTGAGGCAAGAAATGAAAAAATTTCCGGATTTAAATTTAATACTTCTTGATGGGCGTTCGAATACTTTGTACACAATTGTAGAAAAGTTGCGTAATTTACCTCCTAATACTTCAATTCTTTTGGGTAGTTGGAAGGTGGATATGAATGAAGGTTACTTTGTTCGTAATGCGGTTTATGTGATGAAAGATGCCACTCCCACAACCCCTGTATTCTCTTTAAGTCAGGTTGGCTTTGGCTATTGGGCCATTGGTGGGGTTATGCCTAATTATCATATTTTCGGTAGAGAATTAGCTCGTCAGGTTATTAAAATGCATAAATATCCAAGCTTGAAAACACCTTATGTTCAGTTGGTGCGTAATAAGCTAATATTTGATTATAATATAATTAAAGATAGGAATATTGATCTGTCAATATTTGCGGACAGATTTTATGAGTTTATTAATGAACCGGTTTCTTTTTATACAGAATATAAATATTTGTTATTGGGAATAGGGGTTTGTTTTACAGTATTGCTAGTAGGATTATTTGTTTCATTATTCTTTTATTTTAGAACCAAAAGATTAAAAGATACTCTTCTGGAATCTGAGGCAGAGTTACGTTTAGCAAAGGACAGGGCAGAAGAATCAAATAAATTGAAGACTGCTTTTTTGGCTAATATGAGTCATGAAATTCGTACCCCTCTCAATGCTATTGTTGGGTTCTCGGAAGTTCTTCTTGATTTGGATAGCTCTTCTGGGGAAGATCGAGAAAACTATGTTGATATCATTAAAACGAACTCAGATTTGTTATTAAGGTTGATAAATGATATTATTGATGTATCTAAGCTGGAGACGGATAAGGTTCTTTTTGAGTATGTAAATTCTGATATTGTGATAATGTGTCGCCAGATATTAATATCACTTGATTTTATAAAAAAATCGAATAATAAATTTATTTTTTCTTCTGATTTAGACTCTTTTGAGATGAAGGTTGATTTAAATAGAATGCAACAAGTTTTATTTAATATTCTTTCTAATGCTAACAAATATACGGAATTTGGTAGGGTAACTATAAGTTTTGTTGTTTATGAAAAGTATGTAGAATTTTCCGTAGCTGATACTGGTTGTGGGATCCCGGAAGATAAACAGGATTTGGTTTTCGAAAGGTTTTCGAAACTGAATGAGTATACTCAAGGTGTTGGGTTGGGACTTTCTATCTGTCAATTAATTGTGGACAAGTGGGGAGGTGAAATTTGGGTTGATAAAGAGTATCATGATGGCACTCGAATTGTGTTCACACATCCGATAATATAAAATAGGATATGAAGTTAAAAATTTCTTTTTTCTTTTCTTTTTTGTTTTTCTTTTTATCCTTTGTAAGTTCTCAAGAGAAAATTGTGAAATTGAAATTGCTTGAAACAACTGATATTCACGGTAACTATTTCCCTTATAGCTTTATTCGAAAAAAAGAGTCTACAGGTAGTTTAGCGCGCGTGTATGCAATGGTTCAGAAAGAGCGGAAAATATATGGGGATAATCTTATTTTAGTTGATAACGGAGATATACTTCAAGGAAATCCATCTTCTTATTATTATAATTATATTGATACGATTTCTCCTCATGTATGTGCTGAAATGATGAACTTCATGGGCTATAATGTTGGGAATATGGGCAATCATGATGTAGAGACCGGGCACAAAGTTTTTGATCGCTGGATAGCTAGTTGTCATTTCTCTGTGCTAGGAGCAAACATTATACGTACATCAGATAATACTACTTATTGTCCACCTTATGCTGTTTTTGAGAGAGAGGGGGTGAAAGTTGTTGTTTTAGGAATGATAACTTCTGCTATTCCCGTTTGGTTGGCTGAGAACCTTTGGTCGGGAATGCGTTTTGATGATATGAAAGAGACAGCTCGAAAATGGATGAAAAAGATTCGTGATGAAGAGCATCCAGATTTGGTTGTGGGGCTTTTCCATTCTGGGCAGGATGCAATGATTCTAGGCGAGAAGTACATAGAGAATGCTTCCTTGGATGTAGCTCGGGAAATTCCTGGATTTGATATTGTAATGATAGGACACGATCATATTCCTGATTGCAAAAAAGTTATGAATGTAGCTGGGGACTCTGTCTTAATAATAAATCCGGCTAATAATGGGGTGATGGTAGCTGATGTTGATGTTACTTTGAAGGTGAAAAATGGAAAAGTTAGCTCTAAAGAAATAAAAGGCACTTTGAAAGAAGTTCAAGAATATGGAGTAAACAAGAATTTTATGACTAAGTTTGCTGCACAATATAGAGCTATTAATAAATTTGTATCTAAACGTTTAGGCTATTTGACTAAGACGGTAAGCTCTTGGCCAGCCTATCTTGGACCTGCTCCTTTTGTTGATCTGGTTCATGAATTTCAACTAAATATCTCAGGTGCTGATGTTTCTTTCACGGCTCCACTCTCTTTTGATGCCGAAATAAAGAAAGGAGATATTTCTGTGAGTGATATGTTTAACCTATATAAGTATGAAAACATGCTTTATACGATGAAGCTTTCGGGCAAAGAAATAAAGAATTATTTGGAAGAATCGTACTACTTGTGGACGAATAGGATGAAATCGCCGGAGGATCATCTTATTTGGTTGAATGAAGACTTCAATAAGGATGAAGAACGTACGACTTTTAAGAATTTCAGTTTTAATTTTGACTCTGCTGCCGGAATTATTTATACGGTAGATGTGACTAAACCTAAAGGGCATAAGATAAATATAATCAGCATGGCAAACGGTAAACCTTTCCGAATGGATCATTTCTATAAAGTAGCATTAAATTCATACCGTGGTAATGGAGGAGGGGAGTTACTCACTAAAGGAGCAGGTATCCCTCAAAATGAGTTAAGAAAGAGAATTATTAAGTCTACTGATAAAGATCTGCGTTTTTATATAATGAAGTATATAGAAATGTACGATACTATACATCCGAAATCATTAAATTGTTGGAAGTTTATTCCCGAGAAATGGGTTAAACAGGCCAAAGAGAGGGATGCTCGCATATTAATCAAACATTAAAAGTCCTATTTTAAGGAATTTTCCTTAATTTATTGATATATAATTTATAACAGAATAGCTTAATGGCAGAAAAATTAATCGTAATCTCGGGTACTAAAGAAGAACAATATGTTTCTTTATTGGCTCAACTCAGATCGTTGCTTGAAGGAGAAACTGATCTGATTGCTAATTTAGCCAATGTTTCCGCAGTTTTAAAAGATGCTTTCGATTTTTTTTGGGTAGGTTTTTATTTAGTGAAAGAAGATGAACTGGTGCTAGGACCTTTTCAGGGTACTTTGGCATGTACTCGTATTAAAAAAGGAAAAGGTGTTTGTGGTATTGCATGGCAAGAAGCTACTACTCAGTTGGTGGCTGATGTGGATGCTTTTCCGGGGCATATAGCTTGTAGCTCGCTTTCACGTTCGGAAATAGTCATTCCTCTGTTGAGGGGAAACGAAGTTTGGGGTGTACTTGATATTGATAGTGACAAACTAGGCTTCTTTGACAAAACTGATCAATGTTTTTTAGAAAAATTATGTAATGATATTCTTTCAAAATTATGTCAGAAATAGCTCATTTGAACTTCTTTGCCGTAGCTAACTCTAAAACATCTCACTTGATTGATGACGGTTTTCTTATTTTTGATGATGTAGAGAATCTGCCTATGCATAACTATCCTGAAAGACTTGATTTTGCTGTTATGACGCTTTGTCTCGAAGGTAGTTGGTCTCTTGAGTTAAATTTGAAACAGCACAATTTGTCATCAGGGCATTTCTTGATTGCAATGCCAGAGCAGATATTACAAAATTTTGAGTTTAGTCCCGATTTTTCTGCCTTATTCATTTTGATGTCTAAAGAGTTTGCTGATAACATCCTTCCAAAATTAAAGGGTCTGCTGTCTTTTATTTTTTATTTGAAAGATCAACCTTGTATTAAAGTAGATGAAGAAGAGTTGAAATGTATTCGTGATTACTATTCATTTCTTGTCAGAAAATCTAGGCAGACTGATAATGGATGCAGGAAGGAGATTATTCAGGGATTAATGCTAGCCATGTTTTACGATGTATATAGCATGTATAGTAAGCGGATGCCCATGGCGGGTGGGTATGATAATCGGAAAGAAGAACTTTTTGAACAGTTTATCCGTACGCTGAGTGCTTCTTTTAGGGAACAGAGAAATGTGATTTATTACGCTAATGAACTTTGTCTTACTCCTAAATATCTGTCGAAAGTGGTAAAAGAGGTGAGTGGGAAAACTGCTGGTGAATGGATCGATAATTTTGTGATATTGGAAGCTAAAGTTTTGCTTAAATCTACTGGAAAGAGCGTCCAGGAAATAGCGGAAGAACTCCATTTTGCCAATCAGTCATTTTTTGGAAAATATTTTAAACATAATACAGGCTTTTCGCCTAAAGAATATCGTAAGAGTAACGGTTGTTTTTATTGATTTTCCGTTCTCTTACGATCGTTCTAGCTTTTTAACGCCCTGTAGCTTGCAAATATTCAGTTTGTCTGATAAGATGTTGCATATAGGCGTCTGTGTATTGATCCCTACTTTGTTGTAATAGCATTTGAGAATCTAGCAAATCGCTTAATGTTACTGTACCTGCTTTGTAATAATCAGTATTGAGGCGGACATTTTCTGTTGCCGTTGCTATCGATTCTTCTGCCAATTTCACCTGTTTGTATGATTCTTCCAAATCATTCCATAGTTTTTGCATTCTGATAAGAAGGAGCTCTGATGCATCTTTCTTCATGTTTTCTGCAATGATCATTTGTAATTTTTGCTTCTTTATGGCATGCGAACCTCCCCACCAATCAGATAGCGGAATGGATACTGTTGTAAAGATGATTCCTTGGGATTGATCTTTATCCATTAGGTTGTTGTAGATATATCCTGCACCTACACCCACAGTTGGAAGATATTTCCCGGTTGTAATCTTTTTCTGCAAATTGCTTGCTTCTACATTTTTATCTAATAAATGATATTCCGGAGTTTTTAACAGGGCTGCATTATGATTGGTTATCAGCTTTTCGGGAGAAATGAGTTCCTCATAATCGGGCTCTTCTATTTCAAAGCTATCTTTGTTTTGCCCGATATATTGACCTAATAGCATTTTACTAATGCTGATTCCATTCTCTATTTGCAGTCTATTGCTGGCAATGTTGTTCTTTTTTAGTTGAACTTGAAGCAGATCGTTTCGATTCTTTATTCCTGCTTTTACTGCGGCGCCTACGTCTTTATAGAGACTATTTACAAGATGTTCTATAATGCCTATTGTCTTGAGCTTCTCTTCAAGAGAAATTATTTGTCTGTAATATTGCTCTGTAGTTAGCCTCACTTCATTTTCAGACTGTTCCATTTTGTAACCACTTACTTCTACTCCAACTTTAGCAAGCTTGTTTCCGTTCACTATTTGCCCTCCTGCAAAAATAGGTTGTGTGGCAGTAATATCTCCCATAACACCATTTTTTATTAGAGAAAGTTCCATGCCCGATAGATTCATTCCCACCAATCCCTTGTTTGAGTTGAACCAACTACCGGAGGAACTTACTTTTGGGAAAAAGTTTGTTACTGCTTCTTTTTTAACTTCTTGAGCACTCTGTTTATCCAAACGAGCATTTTTTATTTTTACGTTATTCTTTAAAGCCATTTGCCTGCATTTTTCCAAACTGTATTTTTGCTGTGCAGACATTGAAATGCTACATGCTCCGAGAAGCATAAATATGATGATCTTATTCTTCATTGTTTTTCCTGTTTAGAATAATCAAATGTTTTGAGGTACATAACTTTTTGCATTTTTTCGATCGCTTTTTCTAAATATGATCCAGTAAGCTACGGGCAATACTGTAACGACTAATACCATTGATAATATAGTACCAAAGAAAATGACAGTTCCCATTGGAGCCCACATTGCACTTTTACCTAATATCATTGGAATTACCCCCATTGATGCAGCGGCAGATGTGAGAAAAATGGGACGCATTCTTCTTCTTCCCGCTTGTAAAGCAGCATCACGGACAGTTAATTTTTGATCTCGGCGCAATTCTTCGGCATAATCGAGCATGATAATTCCGTTGCGGACAAGAATACCCATCAGACTGACAATACCTAGAATAGCGGTCATACTTACTTCTAATCCCATAGCCCATATACCTAATGCTGCACCTAGCAAACTCAGTGTTACCGAGGCTAAGATTAGCAGAGCCATATTTATTTTCTTGAAATGGAATAGCAGAATAAAGAAGATAATAACTATAGCTACCATCAATGCACCAATGATTTGGGGCATTGTTTCATTATCTGATTCTTCTGCGCCACCAAATGTAACGGAAACTCCTTTTGGGAGATCAATATTTTGTATGCTCGATCGTACTTTATTGGTGGTAGAGGTTACATTTATCCCTCTTTTTACATCAGCGAAGATGGAAAGCGTACGTACTCCGTTTCTTCTGACGATCTGTCCTTCATGCCAGTCGGCTGTGGTTGTTGCCACTTGTCTGAGGGGAACAGATATTCCACCTCCCCATGCGGGAACATATTCGTTTGGTAGATCATCAAATCCGGCTTCCTTTTTGCCTCTGTCTGATTTGAGCACCACTTTTACCGGATAATCTTTCTCCCATACGGTGGTTAATGGCATTCCGTCACCAAAACGGGTCGCCATCGTTAATGCAATAGAAGTTCGACTTACCCCTAATCGTGTTGCTTCATCATCATTGAGTTGGATGTTTACTCCAGGAAGCTGTTCCTGATAATTAGTACGTAAGAGCGTTAATTCATCCATTGTCCTAAGCTTTTTTAGGAGGATATCAGCGGCCTGCTTCAAATCTTTGATGCTATCACCACTGACACGTACTTCGATGGGTGAAACTGCATCAGAATAATCAAGTTGTTTAAAGCGTAAGCGTGCATTTGGGAAATAGCTCATATATTTCGGTGCATACTCATCTAATATTTCTATTGTGCTTTTATTATTCAGTGTATTAACTATGAATTGCGCAAAATTTTTCCCGGGTAGTTGCGGAGCATAAGATGTCTGAAATCTAGGAGAACTAGTTCCTATAAAGGAGGTAACAGATACTACTCGTTTGTCTTTTCTAAGGATATGTTCCATGCTATCTGCTACAGCAGCAGTTTGTTCGAGAGCAGTACCTTTAGGCAAATAGAATTCTACAGCAAACTGGTTGCGCTCAGCAATTGGCATGAGGCGTTGTGGCAGATTGCTAAATAGAATTCCTCCTATTAATACAGATCCTATACCTATGCTAAGAGTTGTTTTAGGCCATGCGAAACAGATATCCAGGATTTTTTCATATTTCTCCTGCATGATGGTCAGGAAATTACGCTTGGGCTTCTCATTATGTGCCTTGAGCCCTTTTCTTATGAAGAAGTATTGCATATATGGTACCAACAATATAGCCACTAGAAGCGATATTCCAAGTATAATGCTAATAGCCCATGGGAATGATTGCAAGAAATCGTTATACATCCCTTTAGTAGTAATCAGGAAAGGGAAGAATGTGATGCTAATGGCTAATGTTGCGGAAACGATGGGCTTAATAAACTCTTTAGCACTGGATATAGCAGCGTGCCATCGTGAAACACCTTCACCTATCTTTTCTAAATAAGAATCAATAATCACAATGGAGTTATCTACAATCATTCCTAGCGTTACTATTAACGCTGCCAGCGTTACTGTGTTCAATTCTATGCCAAAAGCATAAAATAGTCCCAGAGAGATAAAAATAGAGATCGGTATGGTCGAAGCAGCTACGGATGCAACTTTAAAAGGCATTAAGGCCATTACTACTAAAATAACGGCTATGATAGCGATCATTAGCTCTTTTAAAAATGTGGATACAGAATCACCAACAACTTGTGACTGATCGGTAATTCTGTATATCTTAACATCGTTGGGGATTTCATGCTTGTATTCTTCCAATACTTTATTTACCTCTTTACCCATTTGAACAACATTGTTTCCTTCGCGCATCTCTAAAGAGAGTAGGATGCATTTTTTCCCGTTGTTCTTGATGTAAGAATCCGGCTCAGGGTATTCCTTAACAATACGTGCTATATCCTTTAAACGGATAACATTGCCTTGCAAATCGGAATATACAATTTGCTCGGAAACATCTCGCACACTGTTATAGGATTTTGCAATATGAATAGGAGCAACAAACTTAGAATTCTCTACTTTCCCGCTCATCGTGATAAAGCCTTGTGCAAAGAGGTTCATGCTTAGCGTATTGCTTCCTATGCCATAGGCCGCCAGCTTTTTCTGATCGAGATAGACACTTATTTGCTCTTTTTGCAATCCATATCTGCGTAGATTGGATACAGCATCTATCTTTCTTAATCTGTCTTCTAGCCCTTCCAGATATCTTTCCAATTCGCGATAGGTTTTATCTTTCGACTCTAGCGTTATTAGCATGGAAGAGGTATCTCCGAAATCATCATTAACTTGTAAGGCAAGTACGCCTGAGGGCAGCTGACTTTTAAACTGTTCTATGCCATGCTTAAATTTAGACCAAAACTTATCTTTGTTTTTTACGTCATCATTGAGTTCCACATTGATGAACACAATACCGTCCTGACTTTGTGAGTAAGTTTTCTTCTTCTTTACCTCTTTATAACTAAAGATAAAGTGCTCCAAAGGTTTGGCTAATTGCTCTTCTACTTCACTTGATGTGGCACCCGGATATACACCAATGACCAATCCTTGTCTGACTGTAAAGGTAGGAAACTCCTGTTTAGGCATTGTGTATAATCCGTATATTCCAAAAAGAGTCAATAAGGAGGCTATGAGAATAACGATTTGTCTATGTCTCATAGCCAATTCTATAAATCCTGTCTTCTTTTTCATTCTAGAGTGATCTTAGTTCCTTCACTTACTTTCTGATTTCCCTCTGTGATAATCATATCTCCTTCGTTGAGGCCATTTGTTATGATTATCCCTTTTGCTGTCAATGCTCCTATTTGCACCACTTTTCGAGTCGCTACACCATTTTGTGCTAGCCAAACAAAATGTTCTCCATCCGGATTGAACTGCACGGCACTATTTGGAACAACAATCGCCATTCTGTTTTTTAATGCGTGCACGGTAACATTACATACCATTCCCGGCATGAGCTCCAATGTTTTATTAGAAAGCTTTATCTTTACTTCGTATGTATGCGATAAAGGGTTTGCTACAATCCCTTTTTCGGAGACTACTCCTTCAAACATTCTATTATTTAGCGCGGATACCGATATGTCTGCAGTTTGTTTCTTTTCAATGTTTGCCACCTCATTCTCTGGAACAGAAATTTTGATGTTAACATCCTTGATATCAGCTAATTGAAAAACTTCTATACCCGGCATTACATTCATCCCAGGATCTAAGTTTTTTCTAGAAATGACTCCGTTAAAAGGTGCGTATAATCCTGCATCTTTCATGTTTTTCTTAGCAATTTGCTCCATACTTTTTGCTTGTTGCAATTTACTCTCTACTTCTACCCATTTGATTTCGGGCAGGCTACCGCTTTCGCGTAATTGCTTCATTCGACTATAAGCATCTTGAGCTTGTTTTAAACTCGCAGCGGAAGCGTTATAAGCATTTTGAAGTGTTGCTTTGTCTAAGACCGCCAATAGTTGTCCTTTATGTACTTTTTCTCCTTCGGTGACCAGCACTTTGCTTACGTTACCCATAACTTGAAAACTTAAGGATGAGGTAGAAGAGGCCTCTACCGTTCCTACATAATTCTTTCCACTTTCTGTTGAATCTGCAACAACTTTTATGGCCTTTATGGCTACCGATTTATTTGCTCCTGATTCGTCTTTTTTTCCTGTGCAGCTAAAGAGTAGAATACTGCATACTAAAATACACGTGTACCTAAAAAATCCCATACCATTATTTATTATTTGATTTATTGTGAGATAAGCACTGCAAAGATGGTTGGTTTTGATTCTATAAAAAAGTTCTCTCTTCTATTATAATTGTTCTTTTTGTCTGATTTTGACTCTCTTTGATTTGTAATCTTCAAAGAGAATATATATGTTTGCACAAAATAATGAAAATGGATATAAGTAGAATACCTCGAATTAATATTTCCAATACTTCTGAACTGCATGAAGAAGGAGATGCTATTGATAATGATTTTGCTATTTTTAAAGAAATAGGCGACCTCCCACTAATGGATTATCCTAATAGAGTTGAAGTTGCTGTTTTGGGCATTTGTTTGACTGGATTTTGTCGTTTGGCTGTTAATTTGAAGGACTATACCTTCTCTACTAATCAGGCACTAATTATTATGTCGGATCAAATAGTGCAGTGTTTTGAGATCTCTCCTGATTTCTCGGGTGCATTTATTGTTGTTTCTGAACCTTTTCTGGATGCTATCCTTCCTCGTCTAAATACCATTCTTCCTTTTTTCCTTTATTTGAAAGATCATTCTTGTATTGATTTGACTACTGAGCAGTTGAATGATTTAATGGAGCACCACACCTTTTTATGGAAAAAGGTGAAGATGACAAATAACATATTTAGGAAAGAAGTTGCTCAAGGTTTGATGTTTTCGTTTTTTTATGATTTATATAATATCTGCGCACCTTACATAGAGCAAAAGAGTAGTACAAAAACTCGTCAACAGGAGATTTTTGAGCACTTTATAAATGAGGTAGGAGCATTTTATAAGCAGGAAAGAAGTGTAACTTATTATGCGAAAAAGATGTATTTAACACCTAAACATCTTTCTTGGGTGGTGAAAGAAACTAGTGGTAAGACGGCAGGCGAATGGATTGATGATTTTGTGATTCTCGAAGCAAAAGCTTTACTTAAATCCTCTGATATGAATATCCAACAGATTGCTGAAGATTTGCATTTTGCTAATCAATCTTTTTTCGGGAAGTATTTTAAGCACTATGTGGGTATGTCTCCTAAGGAATATCGAAAGAGATAGCTTTTTTACAACTGCCCTGCCCTGACTCGGCTTAATGTCTCGGGAGTCATTAGAAGGTATGATGCAATATATGATAACGGAGCTCGTTTTATGACTTCCGGAGAGGTTTTCATTAATAAATTATAGCGCTCACGGGCTGTCTCAAATCGCCATGAGTCAGCTTTTACTTGGGAAGTGATGAGTGAGTACTCCAGTATTTTACGATAAAAAGTGTTGATCTCTTTTATGTTGTCTGCTAGTTTGAGAAGGTTTTCATAAGGAAGGAGGTAGACTGTACATGGTTCCAAAGCTTCAGCAACTAGTCTGGTAGGTTCCTGCTTTAGTAAACTTTCAATGCACATCACGATGCAACCTTCATAAGAGAAGTGTTCGGTGACTTCTTTACCATTCTTAAAATAGTATTGTCTAATCATCCCTTTCCCTACAAATACAATATGTTGGCTGATCTGACCCTCATGAATGAGCATTTCGCCTTTTTTTAACTCACGGCTTATGACTGCGCCTTCCAGAATAGTACGCCCTTCGAGGCTCATCTCCGGGAATCTGGAGTTGACCACTGCATTTACTGTTTCTTTTAGTATTTCCATATCCTTATTAATAGGGTTTGTTTGTGAACTCAGGTTATGTCACAAAAGTAATAAAAATTTCGTAGATATAAGAAGGATATGGATGAACAAAGTATATGCCTGCGAGATGAATCCGTTTTTTTAGATTCAGATATTTTATCAACTCATAAGTCTATGATCAATCGCATTTATGTGATAATTCTATTTTTAAATTATTATTATAATGAGCTTTAAAGCAGAGTTGTTGTCAATCCGATGGAGATTGAGAGGGCACCTTCATTGAGATGGTTTTGTCCAAAAGGAGTATTTTTCAGACTCCAAATGTAACCAATATCAAGAGTGATGGCAGCCGATTTGCCAATATAATATTCGCCCCCAGCTAATAGTTTGACTACCGGAACAGTCTTGCTTTTCTCTTTTATCTGATACGTGCCGTTCGAAGAGATGATTTGTTGATATTCGCAAAAGCTAGGACCAAATTGTATCAATGCAAAGGGATGGAACCTATGCTCATCATTGAGCCGATAACCAACTCCGAATAGGAAATCATTAAATTTTAGTTTCCCCTTTGTAATGTTGGTTCCGTTTATTTCATCTCGTTTGTAGGAGTTAGAACGGTTGTCATAACTAAGTCGGAGAAACATACCATGGTGACTATGGAAGCGATATTCTGCAGCCATATTGACGATGATGCCGGCTTGGAGGTTGTTATGGGGCGAATTGAGGTAACCAATACCAAAAGGAAAATATAGTTTGTCGGTGAATCTTTCTTTCTGCGTCTGAGCTGTTGCTCTCATAGTTAACAGCAAGAGAATGAATGTAATCCACTTATATTGTTTCTGATGCATTTTTTTATTTTTGAGTGAATATTTTATTCCAGTACTTATTTTCCGGTAGCTTTTCTATATTCGGCGCGTTTTACCATATAGCGTGCATAAGATTCCGTTAGCTTGTTGTTCGCTTTCTGAAAAAGTGTTTGCGATTCGAGCAGGTCGCTCATCGTTTCCATCCCGTTTTTATAATAATCAGAGCTTATGCGGAGATTCTCTGTTGCCGATTTGACAGATGATTGGGCAATGTGCATTTGCTGATAAGATTCGTCTAATTGTCGACGTAGGTTGTCCATTTCGATGACTAACTTTTGAGAGATGTCCTGCTTGTTGTATTCGGCCATACGCGATGCAATCTGCTTTTGTTTGATAGCGTGTGAGTTTACCCACCAATCTGAAATCGGGATAGCTACTTGCACAAAGTAGGTCATGGAGGAACGGTTTGTAGGAAGTTGATTAAAGTAACTATAGCTCGCTCCAATGCTTATTTTAGGTAAACTCTTGGCTAATTCGAACTTTTCGTTGATTTTGGCGGCAGCGATGTTTTTGTCGAGCAGCTGATATTTTTCGGTGGTTGGTAATGCCGCTTTAGTATCCACATATTCATTCAAGGGATTAATTGATTCTTTGGTACCGACATTGATACTGAAGTCGGTATCTTTCAAACCGATTAGTTGTGCCAACACCGATTTATAAGTTTGGATACTATTGTCTAACTGCAAACGCTGACTCGCTATCTCGCTTTGGCGAAGTTCTACTTGAAGCAATTCGTTGCGATTGGTGAGACCAGCCTTCACGGCATTGCTAACTTCTCGCCACAGGCTGCTGGTTAGGCTATCGAGTAAATTCAGCGTTTTCTCGTTTTCTTGCAAGATATAGAGTTGCCAGAAATTCGATTCTACTTGTAAGAGAATATCTTTCTTGGAATCGCTCACTTGTAATTTGTTGATTTCGGTGCCTAGTTTCGCTAATTTATTGGAATTGTATATCTCTCCTCCTTGGAAGATAGGTTGTATAGCAGTGACATCTGTTATTAATCCGTTATTCATCGCTGGCAACCCGAAAGCTTGAGAGATGCCTTTGTCGAGCAATCCGTCGGATGAATGAAAAGCGATAGCTCCTGCTTGTACATTCGGAAAATAGTGTGTGAAAGCTTCCGATTCCTTCTCTTTGCTTTGCTCAATACTTAGTTTGGCCGCTTGCAAACTAAGGTTGTTTTTCGCAGCCATTTCTTTCATTTGCTCTAAAGTGAAGGTGTTTTGGCTGAAAGCTGAAACGGAAAAGAGTAAGCAGACAGCCATGATGATAGATGCTTTATGTAATCTCATTTTTTTTATATTATCGTGATTTCTATAAACCAACCAGTATGCGACAGGTAACACGGTAATGATGAAAAACATAGAGATAAGTACACCGCTACAAATCACAGCCGCCATTGGAGCCCATAGCGGACTTTTGCTCAAGAGCATCGGAATCACTCCTGTAGATGCTGCTAGCGAGGTTAGAACGATGGGACGCATTCTGCGTTTTGCAGCTTCTTTTGCAGCTTCTTTCACTGTCATTTTATGTTTTTTGCGAAGCATTTCGGCATAGTCAAAAAGGATAACTCCGTTTCTAACAATGATTCCGAAGAGGCAAACGACACCCAAAATAGAGGTGATGCCGAAGTCGAGTCCTGAAATATAAATACCAAATGCAGCTCCGAAGAAGCATAATACTGTGGAAGCCAATGTGAGGAGAGCTAAGCTGATCTTATGGTAATGGAAAAGCAGAATGAAGAAGATTATCAGAACTGAAATACTCAATCCCGACAAAATATACGGTACGGTAATGGCATCTGATTCTTTATATCCTCCGTATTCGATGTAAATATCGGACGAACCGACTCTTCGTTGAATTTCATTCACCACTTTCTCCACTTTTGGTTGTATATCGTTGGCGTTCAGCCCGTGCCTGAGCATTGCTTTCACCGTGAGGGTAGCCACACCGTTGCGTCGAGCTTGTTGTGCATTGTACCATTTGGTAGAAACATCAGCAATTTGTCCCAGTGGAATTGCCTTATCTGAGGTGCTGGGTATGTAGTGTTTACTCACGTTGGATGAGGCAGAATCTTCTTCCTGTACATCTTTGAGCTTGATAGGAATGGCGTAATCTGCGTCCCAAATTTGTCCTACTTGAATTCCGCCATACGAGTTTGAGAGTTCGATTGCCATATCGCTATTGGTGATCCCAGAACGGCTAGCTTGTACCGAGTTTTTGTTTACATCGATATAGGGACGAGCATTCTCTAAATCGTCATGAATCCACATCAATCCATCTATCTTGTGCAGTGTCTTTTTTATATTGGTAGCATAGGTCTTCAATATATTTTCATCCGTTCCTGAAAGGCGTATTTCAATAGGTACTTCTACGCTTTCGTTGTCAAGCTGTTTGAAATAGACATTTGCATTGGGGAAATAGTCGATGTATTTGTTTAAGTATTCGTTCATCATTTCATTTGTAGCTTCGTTTGATTCTGTATTCACAATTAGTTGTGCGTAAGATTTTTCTGGAATTTTGGGCGTATAGAGTGTATGAAACCGAGGTGCATTGGTTCCGATGAAAGAAGTGACCGAGGTAACACGTTCGTCCTTTTTGAGGATGTACTGCATACTGTCCGACACAGCTTGCGTCTGTTCTATGGAAGCTCCTTTGGGGAGATAAATCTCCACGGCAAATAGGTTACGTTCTGCCAAAGGCATCATTCGCACATTTACATGGCTAGCCATCCAATAGGCTAAAACAAGTGATAAAATAACCACTGAAAATACGAGCTTATAATGTTGAAAAAATCGGAGAAGATATCGGTTATATACTTTTTGTACTTTGTCGAGAAATGTTCTTTTTTGTACTTTCCCTTTTTCATGGAGTCCTTTTTTAATTAGAAAATACTGAATAACGGGAATGATAATAACTGCTACTCCAAGTGATACAAGCAGAGTGATACTCATCGTCCAGGGGAAAGAGGAGATGAAATTGAGGAGTGTTCCTTTGAAGGTGAAAAGAAAAGGAAAAAACGTGATACTGATGGCTAATGTGGCTGTAATCAGTGATTTGAAATATTCTTTTGCACTCATTATGGAGGCGTGCCAGCAACTATAGCCTTCGTCTATATAGTCTATGTAGGCATCCACAATCACAATGCAATCATCTACAATCAGGCCAAGTACGACAATGAGTGCGGCAAAATTCACGATGTTCAATTCGAAACCAAATGCATAGAGGATGATGAACGAAATAAAAATCGTAATCGGAATGGAAGTCGCTGCAATCCCTGCTACACGAAAAGGTAACAGAATAATAGTTACTAGAATTACTGAACAAATAGCTATTAACATTTCCAGAAGGAAAGAGGATACCGAATCTTCCACCACTTGCGGCTGGTCAACAATGGTCTGCAATTGCACATCTTTTGGCAAATTCAATTTGAATTTATTCAGAACTGAATTTACTTGTTTTCCAAAATGTACGATATCTTTTCCGTTTTGCATTTCAATTGAAACCACTACGCTTTTTACGCAATTATGCTCGATGTGTCCTTCTGAACGAGGATATTGCATTTTTATCTCGGCAATATCTTTCAGACGGATGAAATTGCCTTTGGTATCGGTATAAACGATTTTCTCTTGCAAATCGGGTACTGTTGCAACACTATTACGAAGATGAATGGGAACAACACCTTTTTTCTTGTCGATTTCACCGGCATTGTTCACCAATCCGTCACTGAAAATATCAAAGGCTAAAGCCGAAACGGGAACGTTATACGATGCTAGTTTTTGCTTGTTGAGTAACACAGTGATTTCCTCTTTGCGTGTGCCGAATTTTTCGATTTTCGATACCGACTCAATTCTTCTCAGTTGCTCTTCGAGCTTATCGGCATATTTCTCAAGTTGGCGATAGGTCTTGGTTTGGGAACTGATGGTCATCATCATGGCTGATGTGTTTCCGAAATCATCGTCCACTACAATAGCCTGAATATCGGGTGCCAGGGTTTGTTTAAAGGCAATCAGTCCGTGTTTGATTTTAGACCATACTTTATCCTTGTCATTCACGTTGTCTTCTAATTCCACATATACGTAGGCAAATCCGTCTTGCGAATAAGAATAGGTGTTTTTTTTCTTCACCTCCTTGTAGCGAAAAAGATATTCTTCAAGCGGTTTGGTTAACCGCTCTTCCACCTGCTTGGGTGTGGCTCCTGGATAGACTCCCACCACCAAAGCTTGACGGATAGTGATGGTAGGATATTCCTGTTTTGGCATTTTTACTAAACTGTATATGCCGATGAGAATGAAAAATGTAGAAAAGAGGAGTACGATTTTGTTGTTCCGCATCGCCCAATCGACGATTTTGTTATTCGATTTTTTATTTTCCATAACGTTGTCTTACAATTCTTTTACGATTAATCCTTCGCTCAATTTTTGATATCCATCAGTTACCACTTTATCACCTTTGTTGAGTCCAGAGATAATTTGGATACCATTGGCTGTTTGTTCGCCGACTTTCACTTTTTTGAAATGCACTTGGTTGTTATTGTCCACAACCCACACAAATTGTTGGTCATTTGGCAAAAGCTGTACGACTTCTGCCGGAATTACAATCATTTGTTGCGAAGATTCTTCTTGCAAATGTGCGTTGCCTATCATTCCTGAAAGAAGTTCGTTGTGCGGATTATCTAGTCTCACTTTCACATCGTAAGTTTGTGAGAAGTTGTCGGGTGCCAGATTCTTTTCTGATATTTTTCCGGTGAATGTCTTGCCTAAAACAGGAATTTCAATTTCGGCCCATTGGCCGACTTTTATTCTTGAAATATCTTTTTCTGGAATTGAAATTTTGGCGTTTACATTACTGATTTTCATTAACTTCAGTACTGAGGCTCCTGGACTGACATTAATGCCTACTTCGATCATTTTCTTGTCCACAACGCCGTCGAACGGAGCATATAAACTGCAGTCCGCAATGTCTTTCTGAGCCGATTGAAACTGCGCCTTAGCTTGCTGGAGTTTCGATTTTATTTCGATGAATTTTATTTCGGCCAAACTGTTGCTTTTATAGAGTTGCTCCATGCGCTTGTAGGTATCGTAAACCTGGTTGTATTCTGCTTTGACTGATGAATAGACATTGCTTAGATGACCGGCTGAAAGATGTGCCAGTAGTGTTCCTTTTTTGACGAATTGCCCTTCGATTACATAGACTGCTTCGACGTTTCCAGCAACCTGAAAACTCAATACGGATTCGGTTTCTGGTTCGATAGTTGCCAGATAGTTGCTGTTACTTGAATACTTTTCAAATGAAATGGTCATCGTTTTGACCGCAATCGGATTTTCTGCAGTTTTTGGTTTGTTATTGCAGCTTGCCATACAGATGGTGACAAACAATAATACGTAATACTTTCTCATTTTTTCGAATCTTTTATTTTTGTGCAAAATTCTCAATAAGAAAGTAGTCAGAAAAGAGTACCTTTGCTCAAATGATAGTCAAAAAGTCGAATTAATAAAAAATAACAGGTATAGAATGGCTTCGAAGAAAAATAAAGGACTCGATTTGGAAAATGCTTCTACACTCGATCTTTTCCAGAATGACGGCCTTAAAATGGGAAATACGGAGAATTTAAAATTCGTCGTATCGGACACAGATGCAGATGATTTGGATATTGTGGGGCATCCTGTTATCGTCAATTCGGTGATTTGTGCGATTTGTATTCGAGGGAAAGCAAATATTCGCATCAACTTTCAAGCATACACACTCATTCCCGGCTCTTTTGTGCTGTTGGCTCCTGACACAATGTTTATTTGTGAAGAGGGTGATTATTCTGAAGACTTTTTAGCAAACTACATGACTTTTTCGTTTGACTATGTGAAAGAGATCAGTATCGGGCACATCATCTATGATATCAGAAATATTCCCTTTTTTCAGCTTGAATCGAATGAATATGAAGACATAATGAATGTTTATCGCTACTTGAAATTGAGATACGAAGATGTGAATCATCCATACCGCAAGGAAGTGATAAAATTCAGTTTACTGTCTGCCATTTACGATTTTTCGGCTATTTATGACAAATATACGCTGATTCTCAATGAACGTGAGGAAGATAGCCATGTGACCAAGTTTATCGACCTGCTTTTCCGCAATTATAAGTATCATCGTCGATGTGAATTTTATGCTAAAGAATTGTATGTTACCCCTAAATATCTTTCTAAAATCATGAAAGACGAGACGGGAAGTACGGTTCAGGATTGGATATTCAAACTAATTCTTTTTGAAAGCAAATCTTTGCTTAAATCTACTAAGATGACTGTTGCTCAAATTGCTGAATACTTTAATTACCCCGATTCAACTAGTTTTGGTAAATTCTTCAAAAAACATGAAAATATGACTCCATTGGAATATAGAAATCAATAACTGTGTAAAGTAGGGAAGATGTTATGGGCAAAAAAAAAGGAGTCACGCCTGACTCCAACCTTTGTTAACCTTAAATCTAATACTATGAAAAACACATTGCAAATATACGGACTTTTTTGGTCTCTGCAAGAAATGTGTGCGAAAACAAGTGTTTTATAACATAGATTAATAATTTTCTTTTTAAAATATATTTTTATTAAGCAAAACGGTTGTTTATAGCTTGTTATGAAACTAATTTTAAGGTATATATTCTATTTTAGCAACGATGAGCCTCACTGTTTCCTCTTTTTCGGCTTTTACAAGAGCTTGATGGTAGTCATTGGGAAAAAATAAGAAAAAGAAGTTCGGATTGGAGTCAACGTATTTTATTTTTTTTGCATTATAGTGTATTACATCAGGCTTATACTCACTAATAGGAGTGGCATCTTTAGGCTTGACGAGGCCGAATCGTTCAGTTCCTCGTGCCACGTATTGAAAATCAATATATTGCCGATGAGACTCTATTTTGCTTTTACTAGCATCACGGGTTTGGCTGTCTGATACTTTTATAAAGCAGCGTTTGCCATCAATTTTATAAGTACCTGTAGGTATTGTTAGAAGGTCATTTTTTGATAACCATTGAAACATTTTGTTCCATAATTCTTGATTCTTTTGATACTGCGTGGCAAATTCTACATAGTCGGTTCCTTTGTAAGGAATAGGTTTGAAACCATTACTCCATTCTTTTTTTTCGCACCAGCGGTGTGCTTTCTTTTTGCTCCAGGGAGTATTTATGCTTTCTGCATATGCAGCGGAAAGTATACTGCACATCATCAAGATGGAGAAAGTGCTGAGCACTCGGGATAGGAAAGATTTATTTTTCATCTTTTTTGTTTTAGTTATTTTTCGGTTTTTCTTTCCTGCAAAGATAAGGGTTCTTTTTTTTCTTTTTCGGATATTAGCAAGAGTTTATCTCCAATTTGCAGTTTGAGACTTCCATTGGGGATGAGGAACTTTTCTCCACGTTTTATAATCATTACCAAAGTTCGTGAAGGGAGATTCATCTCTTTCAGGCTATAACCTCTTTTAAGCATTTCTGGAGTTACGGTCATGTCAGATAGTTGAGAATCTATTTCTTCGGGTAATTCTACTCCGAATTCGTTGCCAGTCTTTTCAACAGGCAAGGATAGATGTAGCATTCGTGAAAAGGAAGAAATGGTGGTGCCTTGTACGACTAATGAGATGATGGTGATGAAGAATACAATGTTAAATATTAGATTGGAACCTTCGATGTTGGCTACTACCGGATATGTAGCGAAAATAATGGGCACGGCGCCTCTAAGTCCTACCCATGAGAGAAACAGCTTTGAATGGAATTTCATCTTTCTAAAAGGTAGTAAGCTGATAAATATACTTAGTGGGCGACTGATAAGAATCATGAATAATCCTATAAATGTTGCCATGAGGGCTACAGGGAGCATTTCGTGAGGGTTTACTAACAGCCCTAGAGCAAGGAACATAATGATCTGGAACAACCAGCTTAGTCCGTCCATGAAAGTGGACATCTCTTTTTTGTATATCACCTTGCTATTACCTACCAACATTCCTGCAATGTAGACAGCCAAGTAGCCATTACCGTTGAAATGGCTTGTTATGGCAAAAGTAAAGAAGGCAAAGGCTAATAGTAGGATGGGGTATAACGCTTGGTTGTCAATATTGATTTTATTAAGGAATAGTACAATGAGCTTACCTAGTAAATACCCGGCTATGCCTCCTACTAAGAATTGAATGAGAAAGGTGCTTAGTATGCTGCTTATATTCATGCTGCCTGATTGGATAAATTGGATGAGCAGGATTGTTAGCATATAGGCCATGGGGTCGTTGCTTCCGCTTTCCATTTCTAACATAGGGCGAAGGTTGTGTTTCAAGTTTATTTTTTGGGAACGTAAAATAGCAAATACAGATGCTGAATCTGTTGATGAGATTGTAGCAGCTAGTAGTAGAGAGGTATCGAGCGTAAAACTGATGCTTGTAAAGCTCAAACTGGATAATCCCCAAATAAACAGACCGGTAAATAAGGTGGTGAGAATTACTCCCAAAGTAGAGAGCATAATTCCTTGTGCCATTACAGGGCGTATCTCTGGGAGCTTTGTGTCCATACCACCAGAGAATAGAATGATGCTTAGTGCTATCATTCCTATTGATTGGGCTTCTCCTGCGCTGTGAAATTGTAGTCCAAAACCGTCGCTCCCGAAGAGCATACCTACTAAAAGAAACAAGAGTAAAGCTGGCACTCCAAAGCGATATCCCGTTTTGCCAACAACAATACTCACTATTAATAAGATGGATCCGATGAGCAGTAAAATTTCTGTAGAGAATATCATAGGCTGTAGATGAATGTTTATAATTGGAACGATTCTATTTTTTGCTAATATACTTTATTTATAAGAATAAAAAAATCTTTATTTGGTTCACTTGTCCTTAGTAAGCTAGTAAACGAAAGACTTTAAAAGAATTGCTTCTCTCTTAAATTCAATTTATTGTGTCTGTCTGGCTTTTTACTAATTATTATAGCTGGCGTTAGTTAGCTAACAAGATTACATTTTCAACTTATTTTATGTACTGTTTTTTTTATTAGAATGTCTTCTTTTTGAAATACAAATAGGCTCTTTTTCATGCAAAGGGTTTATTCTAAATGAGATGATGTTGCCAAATAGAAAAACTGTTTTAGTTTTGTGTCATAACAAATATTCTATTAATTATGAAAAGATTTATATTCTCTATCGCGATTTGTTGGGCTTCTATCAGCCTTTTTTCACAAACCTATAAACTGAGAAGTGTTTTTGAAAATAGAATAAAAAATGTCTCCTTATCCTATTGGGACATACTTGAAGAATCTGAAGTTTCCCAAGCCGATACTTTTAGTTTGTGGGGTTATCAGTTTTATACAGATGCAGAATTGCGTGGTTATGAAGTGGAGTATTTTAAAGGAAACCCAGAGCAGATGTTTAATTTTATCAAGAAAGTTGCAGCTTTTGCTCAAAAATATCGTAATGAAGATAGAATACAAACTTATATTTCGGGAGTAAAAGTAAGGACGTTTGATCAGTTGGGGTTTAAATATACTTATGTTTACGATAAAGAAGAAAGAAATTGCTGCGTGCTTTCAGCAAATAAATGGGGAAAAATGCTTGATGAGTTTATTGCTTTTTGTAGACAGAAAAATATTCAATATAGCAAAGAATAGTGCTCTTTTTTTTCAAAAGTGCTGTTTAATATTTAAAAAAGAGTATTTTTGTACACCAAATACATCTTTTATACATATTTATGGATTCAAACAATCTTTCCCCTTTGCGCAGAGGAGTAGTAGGGGTACAGTTTCTCTTTGTTGCCTTTGGGGCTACGGTGCTTGTGCCGTTGTTAGTCGGACTTGATCCTTCTACTGCTCTCTTTACTGCCGGTATAGGCACTCTTATCTTTCATTTGGTTACTAAGGGAAAAGTTCCCATTTTTCTTGGGAGTAGTTTTGCGTTTATTGCGCCTATTATTAAAGCTACGGAATTATATGGACTTTCCGGTACACTATCGGGTATGGTAGGAGTAGCATTGGTCTACTTTCTGATGAGTGCTTTAGTTAAATGGCAGGGTACGAATTTTATTGATCGCCTTTTTCCACCCATCGTAATAGGTCCGGTTATTATGCTTATTGGTTTATCATTGGCGGGAACAGCCGTAAATATGGCAAAAGAAAATTGGATTCTGGCTCTGGTTTCTCTTCTTACCGCTGTAGCTGTTTCAGTACGAGCAAAAGGTTTGCTAAAACTTATTCCTATTTTTTGTGGAATTATAGTGGGATATGTTGCAGCGTTGATTTTCTTCAATATTGATCTTTCCGGTGTACGTGATGCTGCTTGGCTTAGTTTACCCCAATTTAGTTTTCCCTCTTTTTCGTGGGAACCTATCTTATACATGATACCTGTGGCAATAGCTCCCGTTATTGAACACATTGGTGATGTATATGTGGTAAATACGGTTACGGGAAAAGACTTTGTAAAAGATCCAGGTTTACATCGTACTCTGTTGGGTGATGGACTGGCTTGTTTTGTTGCTGGATTTTTAGGTGGCCCTCCGGTGACTACTTATTCGGAGGTGACAGGTGCAATGTCTCTTACTAAGGTTACTAATCCGCAGGTTATTCGCATTGCCGCTGTAACAGCAATTATTTTTTCGGTGATAGGTAAGGTTAGCGCACTGCTTAAATCTATTCCTAATGCGGTTCTGGGTGGCATCATGCTATTGCTTTTTGGTACTATTGCTTCTGCAGGTGTTGCTAATATTGTGCATAATTGCGTAGACCTGACTCGTACTCGAAATATTATCGTCTTTTCTCTGACATTGACGGTTGGTATCGGTGGAGCAATTTTTACTTGGGGTAATTTTTCACTTTCAGGTATCGGATTGGCTGCTGTGGTAGGAGTGGTGTTGAATTTAATACTGCCTCAGGAAAAGGCTTCTTAAATATGAATTAACGAAGAGCTTAATCTTTTTGAGTATTAAGTTGTTTTTATCATAACAGTAAAAGAGATTAACAAATAGAACTTTGTTCCATTTATGTTGATCTCTTTTGCTATATAACCTCTTTCAGAGGTTTTCTTGAAAAAACTGATGCTGTCTTTCTCTATTATATTTTGCTGTGATCTAGCTTAAGAAGCGTGCAATGTCTTCGTCGGCTGTAGTGATGCCACCGATTCCAAAGTTATCTATAAGTACCTGAGTTACGTTGGGTGATAAGAATGCAGGCAGAGTAGGTCCTAAATGTATCTTTTTTACTCCTAGATGTAACAACGCTAAAAGTACAATCACTGCTTTCTGTTCATACCAAGCGATGTTATAAACGATGGGTAGCTCATTGATATCTTTCAAACCAAAAACTTCTTGAAGCTTCATCGCTATCACCGCTAGAGAGTAACTATCGTTACATTGTCCGGCGTCAAGTACTCTTGGAATGCCATTGATATCACCTAATGGCAATTTATTATAACGATATTTAGCACATCCGGCTGTAAGAATTACTGCGTCTTTAGGGAGTTTCTCTGCAAATTCTGTATAATAACTACGACTCTTCATGCGTCCGTCGCATCCTGCCATGACGAAGAATTTACTGATAGCACCACTTTTCACAGCATCAACGACTTTATCCGCTAATGCCAAAACTTGGGCATGGGCAAATCCTCCTATAATGGTTCCGCTTTCAATTTCAGTAGGAGGCATGCAACGTTTGGCATGTTCAATAAGAGCAGAGAAATCTTTAGGTTTACCGTTTTTGCGTTCTGGAATGTGAATAGCGCCTTCTAACCCAGAAGCTCCGGTAGTATAAATGCGATCTTTGTAACCGGCTTTTGCAGTAGGAGGTACTATGCAGTTTGTGGTGAAAAGAATTGGTCCGTTGAAACTTTCAAACTCCTCTTTTTGTTTCCACCATGCATTCCCGTAATTTCCTGCCAGATGTTTGTACTTTTTAAGTTGAGGATAATAGTGGGCAGGTAACATTTCGCTGTGAGTATACACATCCACTCCTGTACCTTCAGTTTGTTGTAACAATTCTTCCAAATCTTTCAAGTCGTGTCCGCTGATGAGTATAGCAGGATTATTGCGTACTCCTATATTAACTTCTGAAAGTTCAGGATTACCATAATGACTAGTATTAGCTGCATCTAGTTGAGCCATAGCGCTGACACCATATTTACCTGTTTCCAGTGTAAGAGCTATTAATTCATCTACGGTAATATCTTCTCTTGTGATTTCAGCTAATGCATGTTGCATGAAGGCAAATAGTTCGGCATCTTCAGAATGCAGATTGTAAGAGTGTTCTACATAAGCTGCCATGCCCTTGATGCCATAATGTACCAATTCTTTAAGTGAACGAATATCTTCATTGGCAGTGCGAAGGACTCCTACACTTTTGGCTTTTTCCTCATATTCTTCTTCACTGCCACTCCAAGTACATTCGTCGGGGGCATGTTGAAGTGTAATTTGTTTAGCCAGTTGTTTTCTTAAAGCTAACCCTTTAGTTACCTTTTCTACAATTGCTTTTTTATCGAAATTTGCATTTGTTATCGTTGTGAAAAGTCCATCGAAGACAAATTTATCAGCTTCATGAGATGCTTTTCCTATTTTGCGAAGTTCCTGATTATAAACAGCAACACCTCTTACCACAAATAGTAGCAGGTCTTGCATGTTAGCTACCTCGGGAGTTTTCCCGCATATTCCGCTTAAGATACATCCGGTACCTTTTGCAGCTTCTTGACATTGAAAACAGAACATACTCATATCTATTATGCATTAAATGATTATTAACTTTAATGCAAAGATAGAGTAGGGAGGAGAGTTAATTCTGTAACCAATGTTACATGATCGTTTTTTCTTAAAATTATTTTTATCCATTAGCATAACTGTGCATACCACCTAAGAAGTAATTAACTCCGAAATAAGTCATGAGAAGAGTGCTGAAAGCTAATACGATAAATAAATGAAAAAAGAGAGGTTGCTTAAACTTTTTCAGACTTTGAGTGTGAAAGGCGAGGCTGTAGATCATAAAAGTGATTAATGCCCATACCTCTTTAGGGTCCCATGACCAATAGCGTCCCCAAGAGATATTGGCCCATATGGCTCCTATAAAAATACCTGCTCCTAAAAGAAAAGTTGCAGGGTAGAGAAATATACGGCTTAATAGTGTGAGTCTTTCTATTTTCCAGGCAAATAGAAGTGAATTCTTTTTTAGTTTTTGTGATGAGGCTGCTAAGGATAATGCGGTTAATCCGTTGAAGAACATAAATCCAAAGAGGGTATAGGAGAACATGATTAGAGACACATGCAAACTAAGTAAGGGAGATGATAGAACAGGCATTAATGGGGTTATTTGTGGATTCATTTGTATCAGGTTTGCTACTAATAGAGTGAAACCAGATAATAGAAATCCGAAGATAAGTGCCACAATAAAACGCTTGCGCAGCAATAATGCGATGAGCATAGCAGACCATGCTATGAACTGCATGGTTTCATAGCCATTACTCAAAGGCAATCTGCCGGCTATGTAGGTACGTAGACAGATGCTTATGGTATGAAAGATAAATGATAAAAGGAGTAAAGTACAGGTAATTCGAATAATCTTTTTAAATAATAGTGATTGAGAGGGGAAGAAGATAAATAAAAAGAAACAGATTAATCCTGTAGTTAGATTTATGCGATATACTATCGCAGAGAAATTAATCTGGTTGTAAAGCAATTCGGCTTGTATTTGAAGGTTGGTCAATCGTTTGACCCCTTCTTTAGGTACAGATTTTATCAATGTTCTTTGTTGAAGCATAGAAATGATGGCTATTTTTTCATCAGCTTTAGTGATAGCTTTTAGTAACGAACTTTCTTCTCCGCTTTGATGTAACTTGTTCCAATACTTCTGGAGTCGGTACTCTTTTGTCGAAGTAAAAAAATCTGCGAGAGAAGCGTACTCTTTAATATGTAAAAGGTGCTGTAATTCTTTGTCCTTTATTCGTATCATTGGTTCATATTCCCATTTCTCAGGGTAGAACATCCATCCAATCAATACCTGCTCGGGAGTATAATTTTTATAGCTGCTTTTACCGCTAAGTTTCATGACAACGTCGCGCGCAAGAGTGTTTAGAGGAGCTATTCGGTTATTATAGATAATTTGCTTACTGCGATAAGTGTCTGCCTCTTTTTTGCTGAGAGTATTTTGTGCGGTAGTAGTTGTGATGCAGCATGCTATAGCTAGAAATATTCCCATCCGTTTTAGTAAGGGATGGGCTAGTAATTTTCTAAATTTTCCTTTAGGTGACAGAATTACCCAACACATTCCAAACAGTAAGAGTAGATATCCCGCGTATGTTATCGGTATTCCCCAAGGATCATAATTTACTGTTAGCCAACTTCCTTTGTGATTTTCGTCAAAAGAGGTTTGATAGAAACGATAATTGTGGTAAGAAAAAATATTGTTCATCGAAACCTTACCGTTCATTCTCTCATTTGCAATGCTAACGTAGCTAATATAATCAGAAGGAGCTTTTGTGCCGGGGTAGTAGTTTATCGCAAAGGTATCTAGTTTCATCGCAAATGGTAATCGGATACTATCTCTGGTATCAGTGTTAGTGAAAAAGTCTGTGTATTGGTTTGTTCTTAGATGAATTATTCCTTGCTTGCTTGTGAAATGAGTGACACAAGCTCCGGTAAGGATGCTGATGAATGAAAAGTGTAGCAAAAATATCGCTTTGTTTTTATGCATTTTTTGCAATCCAAAGTGACACATAGCTGTGATTACAATTATGACCCAAAATGCAATGAACCATTCTGAGTCATAAATATACCTATTAACTGTTTGCGTACCGTAATATTTTTCTATAAATGTAGCACTGGTAAGACAAAGTACCATTAATAAATAAAGGGTATATGCTAACTGTTTCATTCTTATAGATCTCTGAATTTTTCGTTCTTATCACTTTTTATGGCGATACATTCCATTTCGATAAGCCAACTGGGGCGACAAACAGCTGCTAATACGATTTGTTTGGGCACTTGAGGAAACTCTTCATCAAACATTTTCTTTACTAATGGATAATCTGCTACATCTCTCAGATAGACTATAATCTGCGCTAGATCTTCCATGTTGGCTTCTCCCTCTTCAAGAAGTTTTTCTACGTTTTTCCACATCCTGTGTGTCTGGGCGATGATGTCTCCTACATGCAGTACTACCCCTTTATGATCTATGCTAGCAGTCCCACTGATGTATAATTGTTTTCTGTCTCCGTATTGCATACAAACTCCTCTTTCAAATGTTACTCCATACTCATAAGTTGGATTTAAATGTGTTAAGGCATAGAGGAATGTTATCTGTCCTTCTTCTATACCGTTTACTGCATAGGCGTCAAATTGTACTTTACTATTAGGATCGCTACTTCTGCCTTCAATACCTGTACTAGCTATGTAGTGCGTTTTTTCGGTTAAACCTTGCGTTAGAAAATTCCTTTTACGAGCCTCCACTACTCCTGTATAGTTGACGTCTACATTTTGAACAAAGAACCATGTACGTATACAATGCCGGGCAATGTGGCAATCTCTTGTTGCCAACAGTTGTTCATAGTTACATAATAATGTTTCAGTTTGTGTGTCAGAAGTACCAATAGGAGATACTTGCGAACTTATCCAATAGTGCTGATAGTCGTTGTGACTAACGGTGAAGCATTCTTCGTCGGATGTATTTACTCCACTCAACAAATAAACCCACAGGGCTACTTTGCTACCATCTAGTGGAGGTTGTTGCACTATTGATACAGAGCAAGGAGGGAAGGTTTTCAATTCTTGTTCAAGAAATGTAGTTTGATTAGCAGCGTCACTTAGAAAATATCTTTTGATGACGGGAGTGATGTTTGCAGGAAATTTTCGTGCAAGTAAATCTTTAAAGGCGCGATGTAAGTTTATTAATTGTTGTTCGTAACTTGTTGCCCAACCTGTGGTATGCAGCATAATATGAAATTCAGCTACTTTTCTTCGGGGGCGGAAACTAGATACTTCGGCTGTAACTCCGTAACCAGGGAAAGTATGATATATATAATTCATTTGTGTTGTTTTTTCTTTAATTATTTTTAGCTCCGTTCTCTATCCATGTATCGATTAATGTTACTAGCTCCTCTTCGGGAAGAACATCTGTATGATTATACCCTATAATATCTGAGGTGAGCACATTGTGAATGAAACTGCTTCCTATCAAACCCGGTTTTACCCGTAGCTTGCCTGAAGTAGATGTATTTGCCAGATGATTAACGAGCATCTCGTAACTTTGCCCTTCGGTGAGATACATGTCGGCTGCCGCAAAATTTCCCGCTCCATGACAGCGGGAGCAATAAAGGTTGAATACCTGATTTTGTATACGGCTGAAGGATGCTACGTTTATTTTATCAATAGGTAATGTTATTACTTCATTGGTACTGTCTGCTATATTCAGGTTATAAAAACGATGAATAAGTGACCGACCAGTGGTCATGACACATACTGATATGTCTGTTATATCGTCTGTGATACCGTTAAGTGCAAGTGAGATGGTTTCTGCTTCATTCTTAGGCATTGCAATTGTTTTTGATATTATCGGAGTCTGAGCATCCTTACCAAAACCGGCAATTGCGAGCTGGTAGGCTTTAGGCCAGGCATTAATGCCTGTGAAAGTGCTATTAAGTATCACTTTCTTTCCTGTGGCTTCTTCTACTTTTTTAGGGTATATCTTCCCATCATCGCAAGCGTACATGAGTAGTGCAGAGGTGAGAAGTAGGTAATATATTTTCTTCATTTGGTGGTTTATACTTAAAAAGAGTATTGTAACATTACGACTGCACTATGGGTACTTAACCCTAAATCATCATTGTCACGATCGAGTTGTGTTTCATGCCCAGTGCGGGCAGTATATTGATACATAGCCTGTAGTTTCAGATTATAATTGGAAAAGAAATAATTTAATCCTACGGCAGGCATGTTTAAGTAACCATCCGTATCCATGCCGTTACGATTATAAAAGTCATAGCGAAATGCTGTCTGTAGTTTGGGTGTTACAAAATATCCTATTTGTGCATATCCTCCTAAGAAGTTATAGGCTTTGGATATCTGTTGGCGTTCAGTAAATTTCATATTCATGTAGTATGCTTCCGCACCGATATACCATCGATTTTTAATCCAGGCAAACTCAATACCTGCCCGATAATCATTAGTGCTTTCTTTTTCACTTTCAACATTGTATGAAGAAGAAAGGGCTATAAGCATTTTATCGTCCGAAAGATTGTCTGAATTACCTTGTGAATGGGGCATTAACCCTTTAGGCATATAGGCCAAACGTCCGGCGTAAAGCAGAGAAGGAATGTGATAATCATCACTAAGAGTTTTTGTTGCTGTATTTACGTTGATACCGGTACCGTTAAATATTCCCAACTGGTATTCCCATGTTCCGGATAATAAACCGTGCACTTGTACTCCCAGATCGAAACCGGTAGCAATACAAGGGTTTACGGCATTAAGTGAGTGAGGAATGATAACTGTAGATGTCAGAGAGGTAGGTAATACCGGAAAAAGTGTTTCACCCAATGTCGTTAAATAGGCGTGAGTGAAAGGTGTTTTAAACTTACCCACGCGTACACGTAGCTGTTCTTTCATGGCAATGTCAAACCAAGCCTGCTGCAACAATGCTCCTCCACTTTGTGAAGCGTTTAAAGAGAGGTTGAAAGTAACCCGTCCAAAAGCTTTTCCTGTGAAGCCCAGTATAGCGTTGGGGATGGCAAATCCTGAGTTGGCTACATTATCTTGGTTATAAGCTTTGTCTAGTCCTTCATCATCATAATAATTGTAACTGGCAGTAGCTTGTACCAGCATGTAAGGTTTAAAAAGGAAGTCTCCTTGTTGAGTTTTAAAGCTAAAACCCTCTTTCCCTGCCAGAGAAACAACCCCATTGTCCATATAGTTGTCGTTTATCTTTTGAGCTGATAAATTAATTGCCCAAAAGGTTAGGCAAATAGTTAATGCTCTTTTAATCAATCTCTTCATTTTATGTCGTTTTTATTGATGTCAAAAAGTTGTTTTTACAATGACTTTAAAAAAGTAAGCAACGCTTCTCTATTTTCTTTATTCATTTTCTTGAAAATATTTTTGGATACTTCGCCTTCTCCACCATGCCACATGATTGCTTCTGTAAGATTACGTGCTCTACCATCGTGCAGAAAATAGGTGTGCCCGTTGACTGTACCTTGCAATCCGATGCCCCATAAAGGGGTGGTACGCCATTCACATCCCATGGCCAATCCGCTTACATAGCCATCATCAAGTCCTTTTCCCATATCATGTAGTAGATAATCGGAATAAGGATGGATCGTTTCTCCCCCTAACCATGGCAATTGAGTACCGGCTAGCAAAGTCGTTCCTCGTTTACGGGTGTGAAGAGTCGTTGTATGGCAAAGATGGCATTTTGCCTTATAGAAGTTTTGTTCTCCTTTTTTTACGGTTGCATCCGTCACATTACGACGTGATGGTACTCCTAGTCCTTGTAGATACAAATCTACATTCTCCATATCCAGGGTTGATATTTCATTTCCCCATTGAGCAAAACCCATCATTTGAGTCTGTCCCTCAGAAATTTCTTCTGGATAGCGATCATTGGTTACTCCTATATCTGACGAGAAGCCTAGCTCAACAGTCAAGTCGGCATGTTGTGCTTTATTTCCTGATACTCCGATACGTTTTACACCTCGTTCAGTGATATAGTTTAGCCTTCCGCTAATCCCATATTCCGGATAGTTGCTTTGTCTTGCAAGTTGTTGCAGCTCGTTTTGGTCGAGTGCCATCATTTGTCCCATACCTACATGCCTTAATGGAATGCGAACGGTAATATTCAAATCTTCGGGACGAATACTATCAGCATACCATTCGGTTATTTCGTAATGGGGAGTTATCAAAGCATATTTCTCTCCATCCGGAAATTTGTATTCAACTTCATTATATGTAACTTTTAATTTCCCTTCTGCTTCGACTCCATAAATTGATTGATCATGAAGTACACGCCCATAATTCTGGAAAAAAGCACCGTTCTTGCGCGAAAGATAAATTAGCATGGCAGAGAAACCGTACTTGCCTGAACCTCCATCACTAAATAAGCTAGGTTTGCTACGTCCTGCATTTTTATGGCAACTGCCACATGAATAGCCCACATAAACTGGTCCCAGACCACCGCCTGTTTCCGAACTGCTTGTACGGCTGTCGTCATATAGTTTATCTCCTCTGTTAAAGCGAATAGAGTTAGCATCTGTGATCCAATTGGAAGGAGTGTCATACGCTTTACTTGACGACATGAAATTGGTTGAGATACCTGCTGATAACTCGGCAGGTAATGCTACTTTATTATTCGGCTTTATGATGAGTGTATCATCGTAACTATCATTTTCACAGCTAAAGCAAAGCATCCCTGTTAATAGTAACAGGGTGCATTTGCAAGTGAAATAGAATTTTGTTCTATTCATTTTAACTAAACTTTCTTTTAATCTATACCTAATGCCGATTTTATTTTTAGCAATGATATTTGTAGTTCGGCAAGGATATCTTGAGCTGCTTCTATTTCTGTTTTTGCTTCTAGATGATTACGGAACGGTGCTGGTATATTATCAATCGCTGAGATGGCATCTGTGATCGCTTGTTTGATTTCTTTATCTGTAGCTTCATTATATTGACGTACGAGTGCCGATAGACTGTTTGCATCATTGCGTGAATTATTCGTTCCGCCTAAATAAGAATTTTGGATTGATAGAATATTGTTGCGGTAGTCGGTTAATGAATTCCAACTGTACCATGATTCTACAGCTAAGACTCCTTCTTCTGTTTTTCCGGCTGTGTATAACTGGTATGGATTTCCTATTTTCTGTTCACCAACTTCTCCTGCTATGTCTATGCAACCTTCTACTATCTGAGCAACAGCATTGTAAGCACTGATAATACGATCGGATGAGTGGGTTTTGAATTCACTCCCATAATTATTTACCCATTCGGAATGTAACTTTTTTGTGTCGGAATCTAGCAAACTACTCACTTTGGCCATGTATTGCTTTTGTGAACTGCTAATGTTGGCTGCAACTTTGTTGCTTCCCCCCTCGAAAAGTAAGTATTCCAAGGTATGGAATCCACGAATGTTTTCATCTCCGTCCACTTCTTTAAAATCTAGATTAGCTAATATTGCGTCAATGGCATCCTTATCAAGTGGCCATGAATCGAGCATGGGATCCAATCCTAGATAGTCTGCCGGTCCAAAGAGAAATGCTTCTGAAAGTTCCCAAGGATTACGTGCGGCTCTCCATGCGGTGCAGGCAGCATCAAGACTTTTTTGGGTACCATCTGCAATGAAAGCATCTACATGAGTTTTAAGGGCAGCTATTTTATTCTCCATATCTGCATAGGTGGGTATCACGACATTATCTACGTAATTGTTGATAACAGTGTTAAGCTCTGCTTCTGTGGCCATGGTGGAGTCGTCTGATTTTGTGTTATCTTCACTACATGCGATGAATGTCATAGATGCGAAGATGATAATAAGTCCAAAGATCTTTTTCATTTTGTCTTAATTTTATTGTTAATTTTTATTTTTTAGTGAACCAACCGATGTAAGCTAGTCCGATAGAGAATTCGTTTTCACTGTTATATTTTCCTTTACCGATGCTACGCATAGCATAGTTTGCTTTGAGCACTAAATTAGGTAAGGCGAAATAATTGGCTCCTACGGTCCACATATCCACTTGCAAGCGCTTATCAGCAACCATTTCTTTCTCTGTTTTTTCTTGAGGATTGTAATATTCATATCTCACGAAAGGGTAGATATGGGGAGCTTTTTTTCCGAAAAATGAGCCTATGTTATAACCTGCTTCTCCTGCATAACTTACAGCTTTTTTAGCTACGGGAGTGCGTGAATATCCTGAACTGCTGGATAATCTTTTGTTTGCGGCATTTAAGGCAGTAGTTTCTTTTATGTTTCCACGGATGATGTTAACACGAGCAATAAAGTTTTTGGACTTATATTGGGCGTCAGCTGTGAAAATTGTTACAGGTGCATCTATGCCATTCATGAATTCCGGTTTATTCGAATTTTTTCCGGTTTTGTTATAATAAGCGGAAGCACCGATGCGCAATCCTTTTATACCACTATAGTTTAATCTAGCTACATATGCTGGACTTGTAAAGTTCGTTGATTCAAAAGATCCCTGCTTTCCTTCGGAAATCCAGTCTTGACGGCGAAATCCGTTAGGGTTTAATCCGGCTACTATTTGTAATTCATAATCAATACCATTATTGAATTTACCAAATATTGAAATACCATTTTCATGCCAAGTAGACGGTAGTATTGTTGTTTCTCCTTCGGGTCTAGATGTTCCGAAAAAATTGATAGGCTCATGGTGTGCGTTTGTTAAGCCTACAGGAACGATAATATGTCCTGCCCGTATATTGAAAGCAGGATGAATGAGTCTTGTAATGTGAAATTGTTCTAAAGCAACTTCTCCTCCTTTTTCGATCTCTGTTTCATACTCACCATTTTCATCGGAATATTCAATTTCTTTGGCTACCCCTGTTCCTCCATGTTCGAATTCCACTTCGGCACCTAATATCCATTTCGAATTAAATTTATAATCAAAAGCTATAACAAAACGAGGAATAGAAATCGTGGATCGGTTCTCTTTATAAGAGCCAGAAGGGGTAAAGCGATTGAGTCCGTAATCTTTGAAATCTGCGACCATTTCTCCATATCCACCAACACGAAATTTCTTATATTCTTCTTTGGAAGAATTTTTTGTTTTTGAATTTTGTACTTGAGCCGATACTGGATTAAAAGTTGTCAGATAACACAACGTGAATAAAACTGTTAATTTTCTCATGTTTTATATAATTTTATGTTGCGCAAAGGTACAGGGTGCTCAAAGTGAACACAATACCCATTAATTGTTAAAATTGAAAAAAGTAGTAAGTATATATGATTAGATTAGACAAAAAAAAAGAGCTGTCCCTAAAAAGGAACAGCTCTATCTACAAAAAACATATAAGCTAAAACAAGAAAAAAATCAAATTGTGGTTACGTGGACTTTACTCCAAACATTCTTTTTTGAGCTTTTCAATCCATTCGTCAATACGTGCGTCTGTTTTATCACTTTCGTTCACGTCGTCGATAGGAAGACCTATGAATTTATCATCTATAACAGATTCTGAAGCGTCAAAAGTATATCCGTCAACATCGGTAATTCCACAGAAGCGGCAACCGCTGTCTTTTAAATCCTGATACAAGTATCCCATGCCGCCACAGAAAGTGTCACTGTAAGATTCCGAATCTCCACAACCAAACAGAGCAATAGGTTTGTTGGTCAGGTCGGTAGCCATAAGTACTTTTACTCCGTCATACCAATCGTCTTGTTGTTCTCCGTCTCCCCAAGTGGCGGTACCTAATATTAAAACGTCGTATTGATTGACTAAATCTTCAGATATTTTAGCAGCGTCGTGGACATCAGATTTTGAAAGTCCTAGTTTTTCTCCAATCTTACGTGCTATTTCTTCAGTTGTTCCGGTTGTTGAACCGTAAAATATACCAACTTTATTCATAATCTTAATTGTTTTTAAATTCTATTCTGCAAATGTAGGTTAATTGTAATTGATACAAAATCGCTATTTATGATGATTTTGAGGCTGTTTTGCCTATTTAGACTAATTATTAATAGTGATTAAAGAAAAAAATACCTAATAATGGTGATTGTGGGCGCACAAAATTATCTGTTATTTTGTTGTGCTAATATAAAATAGGTATTTATATGGATAAATTGCAAAAATATAAGTCTACTGATAAGATGAGCGACTTGATTTGTGATAACTACTCGTTATTACAGGTTATGAGTCGTTTCGGACTGTCTTTAGGTTTTGGAGATAAAACCGTAAAAGAGGTTTGTGAGATGAACAACGTAGACTATCGTACTTTTCTGACAGTGGTGAATTTTGTAGAAGAAGGTTTTTCGCGGATGAATGATGAAACTGAAGATATATCTATACCTGCGTTAGTTGATTATTTGCGTCAATCTCATGTCTATTTCTTGGATTTTTCTCTGCCGACTATTCGCAGAGATTTAGTTAATGCTATCGACTATGCTGATAAAGAGATTGTTACGCTTATTCTTAACTTTTTTGATGTTTATGTAAGAGAAGTTAGGAAACACATGGAATATGAAGAACGTACGGTATTTAAGTACGTAGATGATTTGCTGAATAACCATCTTCGAAAGAAATATCAGATATTGACCTTTTCGCAGCATCATGATTCAATTAGCGAAAAACTAACTGAGTTGAAAAATATTATTATTAAATATTGTCCCTCTAAAGCGAATGATAACTTACTAAACGCGGTTCTTTTTGACATTTTTGCTTGTGAAGAGGCGCTTGACTCTCATTGCAAAGTTGAAGACTATTTGTTTGTTCCGGCTATTCTGAAACTTGAAAGGAGGCTGAACAATGATGAAAAATAGTGATATCATCCGAATTGGCATTGCGGAGACTGCGGTTGTTGTTCGCAGTGGAATTACGGTAGCTCTGAGAAGATTGCCCAGTCTGAAAATTCAGCCAATAGAGCTTGCTTCTATTGATGCTTTAAATGATTGTGTACGCACTCAGGCACCAGATATTCTGATTGTGAATCCAACATTTGGCAACTATTTTGATGTTGCTCGTTTCCGAGAAGAGAATGCAGGGAAGAATATTCGCTTAGTGGCTTTAATTAGTTCTTTTATTGATTCAGCTATACTGGCTAGATATGATGACTCTATTTCTATCTGCGATGATTTGGAAGTGATAGCAAATAAGATTAATCGCTTGCAAAACATTTTGCCTGAGGAAGAGAGTGATAGTCAGGAAACTTTGAGTCAACGTGAAAAGGAGATTGTGGTATGCGTGGTTAAAGGAATGACTAATAAAGAGACTGCCGAACATTTGTTTCTTTCCATTCACACTGTGATTACTCACCGGAGAAATATTAGTAAAAAACTTCAAATTCATAGTGCTGCGGGTCTTACTATTTATGCTATTGTTAACAAACTAGTGGAGCTTGGAGATGTTAAAAACATGTAGATAGTTACACATTTATTAGAATAGAAAAAAGGATCAATAAATGTTTGTTTCCAAGCATTTATTGATCCTTTTTATTATATAATCCTCGAGAAATGTTTTTTGAATAATAGGGTTTAGAGTTCACTTTTCAGCGATAGATGTAGTTACGGTGATATACTTTGTATAATATTTCGTACTTTATCTTTGAATTTTTCAGAACTTATTATTGTGGCAATATCAGCAAATGAAAGATACCAATGGGCAAATTTATCGATAGAAAAGGTCAGAAAGGTCAGTTCAACAGATTGTCCAGCATCTTTTTTTAGGATTAAGCCATAGTAATACTTATCATCTCCAATTATTTTTTCTTTATCTTTGGGCAATCTGATAACAATTTCCTCTAAATTCTGTGTTCTCCGAGTATTGTCCATGAAATTCTTCAATGACGGATGTTGTGTTGTATATGCTTTCTCTGTTTCAACAATAGTTTCTATTCTGTCTATACGAAACGTTCTGTAATCTTTACGTTTTAAACAAAAAGCTGCTAAATACCAGTTTGTCCGTGAAAAGAAGATGCCAATAGGTTCAATTTCTCGTTCAGACGTTTCTTGTTTATAATCTGAAAAATAGGTGATATTTATCCTTTTTCTCTTATGAACGCTTTGTAGTATAGGTTGAAGCATATTAGTTTTATATATCTCGGATTTGCAAGTTTTGAAAACGCTTATACTTGTTTCAACATTTTCTAAAATATCCTTATCAGCATATCCCATTATTGCCCTGATTTTATCCATCCCAGAATTGTAATGCTCAATGCTACCTGCATCAGTTAGTTCATTAACGAGTTTTTCGGCAGTTAAAAAAGCAATAGCTTCTGCTTGTGTGAACATGAGTGGCGGAAGTTTAAATCCTTTGATTAAAGAATAACCAATTCCTGGATTTCCAATGATGGGAATTCCAGCTTCTTCTAATGCTCGAATATCCCGATAAACAGTTCGTAAACTGATTTCAAATCGTTCTGCAATATCATTGGCTTTTATTAAAGAACGAGACTGTAATTGTACTAATATAGCAGATAAGCGGTCGATTCTATTCATATATATAAATACGAAAGATAAATATTCTTTTTTGAATATCTGTCAATTGGGATATTTATAATATTTTATTTTCCATAATCTTCATCTGTCATCATTATCAGCCAACGAATGCCAAACTTATCTATAACTTCTCCTATTGACTCTGAAAAAAAAGTTTTTTCTAAAGGGCTTACTATTGTTCCTCCTTCTGATAATACATTAAAAACATTCTGTAACTCTTTTAAATCTTTAAAGACTAATACAAGTTTGCTACTTCCTGTCGAAACAGAGGTGCCTATATCTGTATCTTCACCCTGAATACTAAATTTTTCAGTATTCATAACCATGTGAGAAATCTTATCTTTTTCGGTTTCATCAACTTGAGCTGTTTTATCTTCTCCTTTACGAAAAACGAATACTATTTCTCCATTAAATAACCTTTTATAAGTATTAAAGGCTTCCTCACAATTTCTATTAAAAACCAAATGCACATTTAAATCCATAGCGTTTATTTTTATATTAATAACTTAACTAACGGAACAAAGATACTAGATGGGTATGTCAACCCTATGGCAGGAACTTTTTAGAATATGATTTTTTTTATAGTAAAGTGATAAAGGTCTTACTTCTGTCTATTGATGATTTTGCTTATTATAAAAGAAAAGCCAAGCAAAAGATTTTACCCGCATCTTATCAGTCGGTTGTCCTTGCTTGGCTGTATCTTAATTTTTCTTAGATCTTTATTTCAGGTAATAATGCTTTATAGCAGCCAGATTATCATCCAGTTCATATACCTGTGGAATACCTGTTGGAATTTCCAAACTTACAATATCTTTATCACTAATCCTATCCAGATATTTAATTAATGCACGAAGACTGTTGCCATGAGCAACAACCAATACTGTTTTGTCATCCAGTAGGGCAGGAGCAATGCTATCATACCAAAAAGGAAGTACCCGCTTGATTGTCAATTCCAACGATTCACCTAGTGGTAGCATGCTCTGATCTAATTTTTTATATTTAGGATCATGGGAAGCACAGCGTTCATCTTCGGGAGCTAACATAGGAGGGGCTATGTCGAAACTTCTACGCCAGATATGTACTTGCTCATCTCCATATTTTTGTGCGGTTTCTGCTTTGTTAAGCCCTTGCAAAGCACCATAATGTCGCTCGTTCAGTCGCCAGTGGTGTGTTTCAGGTATCCACATCTGATCTGCTTCTTCCTGCAAAAGATGTTGTGTCTTGATGGCTCGCTTCAGAACAGATGAAAAAGCAATATCGAAAGTTATCCCTGCTTCTTTTATCAATTTTCCTGCTTCGCGAGCCTCTTTCTCTCCTTTTTCACTCAAAGACACATCTGCCCATCCTGTGAAACGGTTTTGTTGGTTCCATTGGCTTTCGCCATGTCTTACTAATATCAGTTTTTTCATATTTCTGTGTAACTATAATTATATTAATGAATATGTATTATAACATCTTTCAGCAAAAGAATGTTTCTTTAAAAAAACAAAATCCCGGCGAAATCACTTCGACAGGATTTGTCTAATTTTACTTTAATGTGGCTACGTAATAAAATTATGACTAATTAATTAAATTCTGATACTGCAAAGATAGGGCGCTTGCATACATCCTGCAATCCCTTTTATGTGGTATATTAATGCTTGTTGATCCCTATATGTAGTTAGAAATTAGTCTTTTCCCATTTTTTGTTATCAAAATTGTATTTTTTGATAATTCGTGCAGGGGTACCTGCGCATACTGAGTAAGGAGGAATGGAGTGGCTAACTATGCTTCCGGCAGCTACAACTGAGTGTTTTCCAAGAGTTACTCCCGGTAAAATGACAGCGTTAGCTCCTACCCATACATCGTCTTCAATGGTGACAGGAGATGTTGTGATACCTTGTTCGTCAATTCTAAGCTCTACGTTTTCAAAGTTATGGTTAAGGGCGGTGACGGTAACATTTTGAGCTAGATTGACATGGTTACCAATGTTAACAGGCCCGATTATGGTGTTTCGCAGACCGATGCGAGTATAGTTGCCTATAATAAGATCGCCTACGGCATTATTTAGGCAGGAATAATCTTCTACGACAGAATAGGTACCTAGAGAAAAGCGTTTAAAAGGAGGGAGATCCATGCGTACACTTCGATAGATAACAGAACCTTTGCCTCGTTTGAGATAAAGAAAGCTAAATAGACGAATCCACCATTGCGGCCTTGTTTTTGTAGGATGCATGATGAATCTGTGAAACATTAATTTTAATGCCGGATGTTTTTCTATTTTTTCTTTCAGGGATAATCTCATTATTGCTGTTTTAATTTATTCTTCATAAAGATGAAGGCAATAATACCTTTGAATATAGCAAGGGCTAGTTGCGGTTTTTTTTCAGAGATATGCAGCATACTATTCTTTCCGGCAGCTATCACCATCAGGTAAATAATGGATGCCCATTTTTGCCAGCCATGTTTATGCCGCCATGCGTATAGAAGTCTGTTGCGCATCATATAATAGCTACGCATTGCACTCTCTTGTCCTACGCTTTGGCTCTCTTTGTGATAGATGGTACAGTTGCCATTGTACCATATCTCATACCCGTGTTCTTTAAAACTTGTGCTCCAATCAATCTCTTCATAATATAGAAAGAAGATTTCCGGCATTAAGCCAACTTTGTTTATAGCTTCTTTTCTGATCATCACAGCTGCACCGTGCACATAAGAGGTTTGATAACATTTGTTGTACTGTCCCTTATCTTTTTCTCCTAGCCCTATAGCCCTGTTTCTGAGGGTAATACTACTTAGTTCTGTGTACCCGGCATATTGGATAATTATTTCATCATCGGCAAAACGTATCTTGGGACACACCATTCCCACAGATGGATTCTGATTAAAAGTCTCTATTAATTGATGAAATCCATCTTTCTCGACCAATGTGTCGTTATTGAGAAGCAAGATGAAGTCCCCTTTTGCCTGGCGGATGCCTAGGTTATTTCCACCGGAGAAGCCTAGGTTATCCTTGCTTTCGATAACATTGACCGATGGGTATTTCTGTTTGATAACCGATGCTTCCTGATTCTCTGATGCATTGTCTACTACAATAATCTCATACGTTACTGAGTGTATGCAGGAATAGAGAGAATCAATCAATTCGCATGTATCTTGCAGACCGTTATAATTGATAGTAATGATCGAGATGAGTGGATAGGAAATCGTATCAGACATCTTCTTTTTGGATAAAAGCAGTCAGAGTTTTAAATATAATCTTAATATCCAGCCAGAAAGAAAAAGTTTTAGCATACGTGATGTCTAGTTGTTTTCTTTCTTCAGCAGATAATTTGCCGGATTCTCCTCGTTTTTCCACTTGCCATAACCCGGTGAGTCCCGAAGGTGCCATAAAGCGGTCTATGTATTCATCACTGGTCAACAATTCCGCTTCGTAAAGAGGTAAAGGGCGATTTCCCACGATAGACATGTCTCCAATTAATATGTTAATGAGTTGTGGTAGTTCGTCAATACTATATTTTCTAATAAAACGCCCTACTTTTGTAATGCGAGGATCATGTTCCAATTTAACGAAAGAATTTTTCTTCTCCTGAGATTTTTGGCTAATATAGTCTTGTTCGGATATAACAAAATCATCAGAGATGAGAACAATTTCTTCTTCGCTACTTCCTATTGTATTATCACAAATAGGAGGTTCCGCACTTTCTTCGTTTTGATATTGATTTAATTTATTGAGATCTTTTAATCGCTTGTCGGCATTGGTGTACATCGAGCGAAATTTCAAAAAATCAAAGATCAGGTAATTGCTACCTACACGTTTCGATTTGTAGATGATACTTCCTTTGCTTTCTAGTCGTATAGCAATAGCGGTCAGACACAATAAAGGCGATAAGAACATCAGCGCAATAGTAGAAAAGACAAGATCAAATATTCTCTTCCAAGTTGGTAATTTAAACATTTGTATTTTGTTGTCCTTTCTTTTTTCTTTTTTGTTTACCTTCCTTTGAGAGATAAATTTATTCAAAAAGTGGAATGATTCTTCTGTAGCCTTAGGAGATATGGTATTGTTAATTCCTGCTTTTAGATATTTCAGAGCCTCTTCTTTTTCTAGCCCCTTAGTAATCAATACCATGTAGAGTTGATGGTGCTTTTTTCTTAAATAGGATATATCTGCTAAATCTTCTTTTTGATTTTTCTGTTCATAGAAGAGTGAAATGTCTTCTTTTTCTTTTATTTGGTCAATAATCATGCTTACCCTATTGCACGAAGATGCGATATGGAATGCTCCTTGGAACATACTAGAAAAACGTTTGATGGCCTGAGTGTTCTCTCCTATGTAGATAAGGTGCTGCATGAAATTTGATTATTGAATTATCTTTTTTATGCGAACTTTTAATTCAAGAGGATTGAAAGGTTTCAAAATATAGTCAGCAGCTCCCTCTTCGAGTAATCTTATTCTTTCAGTAGTGCTTTCTTCACTTGAGAGCATGATTACCGGTATTGATTTAAATAATTCATTCTTTTTGATGTAGCTAAGAAACTCGTCTCCTCTCATATCAGGCATACGAATGTCTGATATGATTAGATCAGGTACTTCTCCTTTTTGCAACCACTCAATAGCTTTAATAGGGCTTTCGAAATAGATGAACTCATATTCTGAGCTGAGATAGATAGATACAACTTTTCCGATGGAAGGCTTATCGTCGATAAGTATAATCTTCTTTTTCATGATTGTTTATATAATTTTGATTTTATATTATGGACTTACTGACATTGCTTATTTCGATAAGGGACAAAGATATGGAATCTTTTAAAAAAAACTCTAATGAAATAGGAATTGTTTAAAAAAAATATTTGTTCTTTTATAAAAAAAGCGGAAAAAATATTTTTCCGCTTTCTTTATGAGGGTATTCTAGGGTATACTATTCTCTGATATATACTTTGCTATTAGAGTAAGACTTATACCAATCAGTATGCACCATTCTATCTGTTGCCCATGCTTGAAAGTCTGGATATGCAGTCGTTATGCCAACAGATTCTTTCGGGTATTTAAATTCTGGGACACGGATAGCCCAAGTATAATTGCCTGCTGCATCTAAATTTTGTTGATGTATCGTTCCATTAGCTGTAGCTCCATAATTTTTCATCTCATATAAATGAATTTCTGTTCTGGAACCAATATTCCCGTAAGCAATGAAAAAGTCTAGGTTGTCCATACTAATGATAGGAGCTGTTTTAGTTTGATCATTCAATTCTATAATCACTTCAAGGGTATACAGCTTATTGGTATTTTCCAGTCCAGTATTAAGCATTTTCCTTTGGCTGTAACCATATACTGCATGAGCATCTCCGAATAATGGGATAACAACTTCACTACCATTTGTTTCCGTAGTAGCATCTTCAAACATTGAACCAGATAAAGTTTGTCTGAATGAATTTTGATCCCCACCAAATGTAATTGACTTAATGGCGCTTTTGTTTATGCCAACCAGTCGAAGAGCAGCTCCAAGTTTCTTTGTTGCACCTACTGCACTAAGAGTTACATTGTATTGTATTTTTTTGATGTCATTGGTTCTCTTTTCTCTGTCATATTCTGTTGACACATTTAATACAATATCATTAAAATCATAATCTCCTGCTGAAGGATAATTATCCTCATAAGCATAAGTATAATTCATTGGATTTACATTTACGTCGTCAGAACCGCTAGCGCCGTACCCTTCGCCAGTGCAATCTCCGGCTGGTAAGAGGAAATTGGCCTTGTTTTCGTTGCAATAAGTAGCGCCGTGATATAATCTGTTGACTAACCAATCAAATGGAGTCCAATTCCAGAAATGAATGGATCCGCTTGATCTTTGGTTTGCTATATCGCAAATTATATTATTATTCACTGCGACATTGCTGTAGTTGATACGGTCACTTAATTTGCTACCGTCAAACTTAATCAGAGCATAACCTGATCTTGGTCCTGTTATAATTCGATTCATATCTATAGCACCTGTGCAAGTTAGCATTGAATTTTCATGAGCAGTCATTGTCAGAATGCTAGTTCCATCATTAGTGAAACTTCCGCATTTGATGGCTGAACTACTTCCCATCACTAATTTTCTGCAAGTCAAATTGCCGCTAGTTTCAATGTAACATGCATTTTGAATATCGGTATTGTTATTCCCGAATATTGTATTTGCTGTTATATGTCCGCGATTAATAAGTACGGCATCATAGCTTGAGGCATTGTAAGAATTTAGAGTTAACTTACCTGCATTATAGAATATCCCGGTACAATCTATATCAAACGTTTTGATATTGACTTCGCCGCCATTATAATTCGTTTTATGGTTGGAACCATCTGCTACATTGATTGTGTAATTGCCGGATATTTTTCCACCAGGCAATACTGTGATATATGCTCCATTTGTTAATATGAGATCATGAGAAAGGACTAATTCTCCACCATCAGCTATAATGAATTCACCGCTGTTGATGTTATAATTATTATTGATGGTAAGTTTTCCTGTTATTATTACTTTTGCTTTAGTATTAGTGGAAGTAATACTAAAGTTTGTTGAAACGTTTTTCGTTATTTTAAAATAGCGAATATTAGTATTAGGTATACTAAATATAGGGTATGTACTATAGTCCCCTCCCCATGATTTTTTGCCAGCTAAATCCCATCCATCCTTTATTTCAGTTGCATTTACATTGTTTAGCATGGTGGAAACATCGCTAGGGCTGTAAGGAGCATCAATGGTTGGGATTTCATTGGAAGCCGCTCTTGTAAGTGAACGATTGCTTATCGTTGTATTTCCAAAGGAGGCTGTTATGACACCATTTTTAATACTATCTGTCGTTACCATGTATCTACCATTAGCATCAACACGAGCTATAAATACTCTAGTTAATGCACTCGGATAATCCATTGTAGTAGTAAAGGATGTCTCATTATTAGCCTCACCAGAAGTTAATAATTTTGCTTTGCTTTCAGGATTGAGAGGGTTGGCGTCGAATACTTGTATTTTATAATCGATTCCTTCATCCTCATTTACACTAACATTGACACTGGCTGTATTTGTTGTTTTCCAATCCATTTCAGGATCTACATTTTTTACAGGGAAAGCCTCTTCATATAATGCTTTGGTCTTTTGCGCATCATAGAGATCTTTTCCAGAATCAACACAACTTACAAACATACCAGAAAGCGTTAATAACGCAATCGCAAGAGTTTGTTTTAATGTAATTTTCATATTCAGTTATTCTATAAATATATTTTTCTTAAGATCAAGTTGCTAAAAACTTAATTTTGCCACAAAATTACTTGAATCTTTAATATTAAAATGAAAAATATTGCTTTTTGTTGATTGATTTAACTTATTTTATCTATATAGTGGATAGATCTATCAACTTTCAAATAAATATGTTTAAGATACTGTAATAAAACAAGTTAGCTTAAAATGAAAATCTTCTTATAAAGAGATAAATTACAAAAGTTGTATATTTTATCTATCTTTAAAAGAAGATCTTATTTTTTTAAAGGTAAGGAAGATGAAAATAGGGTTAGCGTTTGATTTTAGTTACTTCACCTGCAATGGAAGAGTTCATCTTATATTTAATTTCTTTATTACTCAACTTATGACCTAGAAGAAACATCAGTTTAGCCAGAGCGGATTCCGGGGTACTGTCATGCCCGCTAACCACACCTGCTTCGAGCAGTTGTAATCCTGTTTCATAACGTTCCATTTCTACTCCTCCCGAAGTACATTGTGTGATATTGACGATGATAATACCCCGCTCGTTGGCTTCTCGTAGTTCACGAATAAACCACTCTTTTTGTGGGGCGTTACCTGAACCAAATGTTTTTAGAACAACTGCTTTCAATCCCTCTACATGCAATAGAGCAGAAACAATACTTTCTTGTATACCCGGGAATAGGGTTAAGATAACCACATTGCTATCAAAAACGTAATGAGGTTTTAATGGTTTGGTTGTATCCGGTTTGCGAATCAGGTTAGGTTCGTATTTTATATGAATTCCTACACGTGCCAAAGGAGGGTAGTTGAAAGAACGGAAGGCATTAAAATTTTCAGCATTGATCTTAGTGGTGCGGTTACCGCGCATTAAATGATTTTCAAAGAAAATGCATACTTCTGGAACTACAGGAGTCTTATCAGGGTTCTTAGCAGCAGCAATTTCAATGGAGGTAATGAGATTTTCTTTTCCGTCTGTGCGAAGTGTGCCGATGGGAAGTTGGGAACCTGTGAGAATAACCGGCTTATTCAGGTTTTCGAGCATGAAGCTTAGTGCAGAAGCTGTATAAGCCATGGTATCTGTTCCATGCAAGATGACGAAACCGTCAAAGTAATCATAATTATAGTTGATTATTTTAACCAGCTTTGCCCAAAATGTTGGTTCCATATCAGAAGAATCAATGGGGGGATCAAACTGATAAGAAGCTATTCGGTAATTGAAACGTTTAAGTTCAGGCACATGTTTAAGCAAATGATCGAAGTTGAAATTTTCAAGAGCACCGGTTTCCTGATTTTCAATCATTCCGATCGTGCCACCGGTGTAGATTAATAAAACGGAAGGGTATTCAGTTATCATATACATGGGTGTTTCTTTTAATTTGCCTGCAAATATACTACTTTATAACATATTTATATGATTTTATGAGTCAGTTCATAAAAAAGACTCCTCATATTTAATGTTATTATACGAAAACGGCACAAATATCTATGAATTTGTTAGATGATCTGCGCCGTTGGCTTTTAATTTATATTTTCCGAAACTGTCTTAGTGCTATTCCTTGAGTCCTTGGATTAATCGCTGTATTGCTTTTTCCGGATCTTTTTCTTCGTCAAGGAGTGCAACAAAGCGGCTGCCGATGATTGCTCCTGTAGAAAACTCACACGCGGCTTTGAATGTTGCTTTATTGCTAATGCCAAACCCTACCATACGAGGATTACGAAGTTTCATCTCTTCTATTTTTTTGAAATAAGCACGCTTCTGACTATCAAAATCCTGCTGGGCTCCGGTAGTTGATGCGGAAGATACCATATAAATGAATCCATCGGTATGTTCATCAATCTCACGTACACGTTCATTACTTGTTTCAGGAGTAATTAACATGATAATACGCAAACTGTAGCGCTCGGCTATGAGGCGATAACGTTCTTGATAATCTTTGAAAGGTAAATCAGGGATAATCATTCCGTCAATGCCACATTCCACACATTTACGACAGAAACTTTCAAATCCATATTGCATGATAGGATTTAGATAACCCATTAAAATTAATGGTATTTTGACTTTACGGCGAACATTACGTAATTGCTCAAATAGCACTTTTAGTGACATACCGTTGTGCAACGCTTCCGTAGCGGCATTCTGAATAACAACACCATCAGCCATTGGATCACTGAAAGGTATACCTATTTCCACCATGCTTACCCCGTTGGCTTCCAAAGCTTGGAGCACATCAGCCGTTCCTTGGAGGGTAGGATGTCCTGCACAGAAATAGATAGATAGCAAATCTTTTTTATTACTATTAAATAAATGGTTAATTCTGTTCATTGTTTCTTATTTTTGAAATATTTTTAGTTTTATATCTGTTGTAGGAACTCTCGGAGTCTTTCTGTATCTTTCTTTCCGGGAGCAAATTCAAAACGGCTGTTCAGATCGTATCCGGCAAGTTTCGGGTGTGAAAACTCTTTCAGTGCTTTACTGCTATATAGATTAATGCCTCCGCTCAATAAGAAGGGAGTTTCTCCGCTGTATGCTTTTAATAAGCTCCAATCGAACTGATTACCTGAGCCTCCGTATTGTTGGGATTTAGTATCGAAGAGAAAATAGTCGCAAATTTCTTCATACGCTTTACTTGGATACAAATCTTTTTCTCGCTGTATAGAGAAAACTTTAATTAATTTTATATCTGACTGCTTTAGGCTGCGACAATATTCCGGAGATTCCTCCCCATGAAGTTGTACATAATCCAGTCCGAAGCGGTCTACCATCGTTAGCACTGTTTTTTTGCTTTCATTTACGAAAATTCCTATACGATTAGCATGGGTAGGTAGGTACTCTGGTATCTCATATACATAACGCGGAGATTTAGGATAGAAGATAAATCCTATCATATCGGCACCAAGTTGCTCTACTTCTTTTATGTTTTGAGCTTCACGCATGCCACATACTTTTATTAGTTTACCATTTATCATCTTAAATCATTTTATCTATTAATTTCTCTTATAAATGTATTCAAAGCTTCTCCAGGAGCTTCCTCTCTCATAAATGTTTCACCAATAAGAAAACCTTTAAATCCACTTTCACGGAGTCGGTGTACTGTTTCAGGGTTGGAAATTCCACTTTCTGATACTAGAATGGCTTCTTCAGGTAAATGTTCTGCAAGGCGGAAAGAGTTCTCAACATCGGTAAAGAATGTACCAAGATTGCGGTTGTTGATGCCTATTACATCTATATTTTCGCTAAGGTACGACAATTCTTCGATATTATGTATTTCTAGTAGTGTTTCTAATCCGATGGCATGTGCTTTTTCTGCTAAAACATGACATTCTTCTTTTTTCAGAGCTGCCGCAATTAATAAAACGGCATCCGCACCTATTATCTTGGCTTGATAGAGTTGATACTCATCTATAATGAAATCTTTACGCAATATGGGTATGTTGACTAGTGGACGGGCCGTGCGGATATCTTTTAAGCTACCACCAAAAAACTTCTCATCGGTCAGTATAGAGAGTGCCGCTGCTCCTGCTGCCTGGTAGGCAGGAACAATTTCGTTAACTAACGCATCTTTTTTTATCCATCCTTTGGAAGGAGAGCGGCGCTTGAATTCGGAGATAATCCCCGATGGCGACGTAATTAATGCTTGGCTTAGAGAGTGTTTTACCTCCAAGTTATCTATTCCTTCTTGTAATTGTTCGGGTGAAATGTTTCGTTTTTGGAAGTCAACTTCGAAACGTTTATTGGCTATTATTTCAGATAGTATATCTTTCATTTCTCTAACTGTTTAACTCAATGAATTTTTTGAAAGTTGCTTTCGCACTTCCACTCTCTAATGACTCTTTAGCGAGGGCAATGCATTCGGGAATACTTTTTGCGGGATGCATCACATTGATGGCAAATGCGGAATTAGCTACTACAGCATTTATCTGAGCCTTTGTTGCTTTGTTATTCAATATATTGTCGAATATGCGAGCGGCATCTTCTGGTGTGTTACCTCCGTCGAGATCTGACTCCGTGCAACGAGATAGACCGATAGACTCGGGGGTGTATATCTTCTCATTGTTACTGGTAGCCACTTTGAATTCTGTTGTTAGGGAGATTTCGTCGTACCCATCCAGACTATGCACAACGGCAAATTTTGTACTGCTCTCTTGATAAGTGTAGCTATAGAGCCGAAGTAAGGGGAGGTTGTAGACTCCCAATAGCTGGTATTTGGGTAGTGCGGGATTGACCAACGGACCCAGCATGTTGAAGAATGTGCGTACTCCTAATGCTTTACGTACGGGCGCTACTGCTTTCATGGCAGGATTGAAAAGAGGAGCATGCAGATAAGCTATGTTACATTGCTCCATGCTGCGGCGCAATAGATCATTGTTGTTAGTGAATTTTACACCGTGTTGTTCCATTACATTGCTGGCACCACTAACCGATGTTGCTCCGTAATTGCCATGCTTAACCACAGGAAAGCCTGCTCCGGCAACTGTGAAGCAAGAGGCTGTAGAGATATTGAAAGTGTTCTTCCCATCGCCTCCCGTACCTACGATGTCTATGGGAGCAAAATCGTCCAGTTGCACGGGCACTCTCATTTCGAGAAGTGCGTCGCGAAAACCGCACAATTCTTCTACTGTAATATTGCGCATCAGATATACGGTGATTAGTGAGGCAACTTGCGCTTCGCTGTACTTGCCTTGAGCTATATTTTGAAGTATCTCACGTGCCTCGGTACGTCCTAAACATTGATGTTCAAAGAGTTTATATAATATTTGTTTCATTGGTTTATATTGCTAAGAAGTTTTGGATAATTGTTTTTCCTTGTGGAGTTAATACCGATTCGGGGTGAAACTGAATGCCATACACCTTGTATTCTTTGTGGCGTAAAGCCATGATTTCTCCTTCGTTGCTTTCTGCTGTTATTTGCAGACTCTCGGGAAATCCTTCTTTACTTACAATCCACGAATGATAGCGACCTACTTGTATTGTTTTTCCAAGTCTTTTCAATACAGCATCTTCTTCCTTGATGCGGATAGGAGTTTGTATTCCGTGGTGTACTTCTTTCAAATTTTCCAGTTTCGCACCGAAACTTTCTCCTATGGCCTGGTGTCCTAAGCATACTCCTAAAATAGTTTTTGTAGGTGCATACTTTTTGATGATGGGTAAAAGGAGCCCTGCCTCTTCCGGAATGCCGGGACCGGGCGAAAGGATGATTTTATCAAAGCGATCTACCTCTTCAAGTGTTATTTGGTCATTGCGAATAACTTCCACATCGGTTGCCCCTAATTCTTTCACCAGATGAAGCAGGTTATAAGTGAAAGAGTCATAATTGTCTAATAGTAATATTTTCATCTTAATCAGTTCTTAGGGTTAGTTTTGTAAGGTTACGGCCAAGTCGATTGCTTTTTTAAGTGCACCCAACTTGTTGTTTACCTCTTGCAATTCATTTTCTTCTTGACTATGAGCTACGATGCCGCCTCCTGCCTGAAACCACAATTCATTGTTGCGGCTTACAAAAGTACGGATTGTAATAGCCTGATTTAAGTCTCCATTAAGTCCGATGAATCCGATGCAACCTCCATAAGCACCTCTATTGTGTGGCTCTATTTCACTGATCAGTTGCATTGCACGCACCTTGGGAGCTCCACTCAATGTTCCGGCAGGAAATGTGTCGATGAATGATTTGATGGTATTGGCGTTTTCGTTTAGTTCTCCGCTTACTCTAGATACTAGGTGGATGACGTGGCTGTAGTATTGAGGCTCTTTGTAGAAGACGACCCGTACGTCGTGGCAGTTGCGGCTGAGGTCATTTCGTGCCAAATCTACCAGCATTACATGTTCGGCATTCTCTTTTGGATCTGCCAGTAAAGCTTCGGTCAGCTCTTTGTCTTTCAAGGCGTCGCCTGTACGCTTTGTTGTACCGGCGATGGGATCGATATATGCTTTGTTGCCATCAATGCGGCAGTGTGTTTCGGGTGAAGAGCCGAATATACGGTAACCTCCAAAATCAAAATAAAAGAGGTAAGGAGAGGGGTTGATACTTCTTAATGCACGGTATACTTTGAAATCATCTCCGGCATAAGGCTGTACGAAGCGGCGTGAAAGAACGATTTGGAAAACATCTCCGCGGAGACAATGTGCAATGCCTTTGCGTACATTCGCCTTGTGTTCTTCATCGCTTATGGGGCTACTTACCGGACCTGTAGCTGAGAAGTTATAGGAGGCATAGTTACGGTTTTCAATAGCCGATTGCAACTGATCTAGTCCGCTCTCTTCTCCTTCGGATAGTATCTCGACTAACTTCAATTCGTTTTTGAAGTGGTTGAAGATGATTACATACTTATATAATATATATAGTACGTCCGGAGCATCGTTAGTTTCATCATGGCTTTCCTTAACAGGTATATTTTCGAAATATCTTACTGCATTAAAAGTGGTATAGCCATAGAGCCCGCATACGTTGCTATCTTCTCCGCTCACTTTGAAGTGTCCAATGAAGTCGTTTAAAGCTTTCTCTACAGAGTACTCTTTCGAGAGTTGTGTTTCTTGAGTGTTACCATTGGGATAGCTCATCGTGGCTTTGCCATTATTGATGCCGACACTGCCTAGGGGGCAAAGAGCGATAAATGACTGGCTGTTTTCCGCTGCATGAAAGTCAGAACTCTCCATCAAAGCAGATTGAGGATACATATCTCTCACTTTGAGGTAGATACTGACGGGGGTATGAAGATCTCCGATAATCTGCTTACTGTTGGTGGTATAGGTAAATGTTTTCATAACTGTTATCCGTTGAAGTTTTCTAAATAAGTTTCAATATCCTTGTCGCCTCTGCCCGAAACGGTTAGCACAACTACGTCCTCCGGTTTGAACGTCATTTTACTTAAAACACCTAGTGCATGAGCCGATTCTAGTGCCGGAATAATTCCTTCTATCCGAGTTAGTTCGTAGGCGGCATTAATTGCTTCGTCATCATTGATAGCTAATACCGTAGCCCTCTTTTGTGCAGCCAGATTAGCATGGATTGGTCCGATGCCCGGATAATCCAGTCCTGCAGAAATAGAGTAGGGCTCTTCTATCTGTCCATCTTCGTTCTGCATCACGAAAGTGCATGCGCCGTGAATAATTCCTACTTTACCCAGTTTGATTGTTGCTGCTGTCATTGGTGTGTCGATCCCTTTACCTCCGGCTTCGGCGAGTACAATGTTCACCCGTTTATCATTGATATAGTGATAGATTGTTCCGGCAGCATTGCTTCCTCCACCTACGCAAGCAATAAGGTAATCAGGATAGTTGCGCCCTTCTTTTTCTAAAAGTTGCTTTTGTATTTCTTCGCTAATGATAGATTGCAGACGGGCTACCATATCAGGATAGGGGTGAGGTCCTACTGTGGAACCGATGATATAAAAGGTATCACTAGGATGACAACACCAGTCACGTATGGCCTCGTTGGTGGCATCTTTCAGAGTCATGTTACCCGAAGTGACAGGAACGACTGTTGCCCCTAGCATTTTCATTTTCTCTACATTGATATGCTGTCTTTCTACATCCATTTTACCCATATAGACGATGCATTCCATATCCATAAGTGCGCAGACTGTAGCAGTAGCTACTCCATGCTGCCCTGCACCTGTTTCGGCTATGATACGAGTCTTCCCCATTCGTCTGGCAAGCAATATCTGACCGATGGTATTATTGATCTTGTGTGCACCTGTATGATTCAGATCCTCTCTTTTTAGATAGATTTTGCAACCATATTTTTTAGATAATCTGTTGGCTAAATAGAGTGGGGAAGGGCGTCCCACATAGTCTCTTAGTAATAGTTCAAATTCCTGTTTAAAGCTTTCACTTTCTAATACATCCAGATAAGTCTCTTTCAGCTTTTCTACGCATTTATAAAGAATTTCGGGAATATACGCTCCTCCAAATTCTCCGTAATAACCGTTTTCGTCTACTAAATAATTCTTCATAATTTTATGCTATATATTTATTATATTATCTCTTGCTATTGCTGGAAAAACAAAAAGCCCTGTCGCAGGTGCGACAGGGCTCTTAAATTTGTATTTTGTTATTAGTATATATACACGAGACTGCTACCTTACGACTGATTTAGTTGCAAGTAGCGCCACCAACATGTATTTACTAATATATTTCTCATTGTCTTTTGTTCTTATAACAGCGGCAAATATAAACACATTGTTTTAAAGATACAAATATTACTATTATTTTTTTAGATTAAATGCGTAAAAAAAGTAATTAGCTTCTATTTTAGAGGGATTATAAAACAGTCGTAGAAGGGAACATTCTTATTATTTATCTGTTTTTATACTATCTTTGCTTAATATAGAGAACAGATTAAATTTATTAATTATATAGTGGTATGAATAATTTTGTTTTTCAAAATCCTGTAAAGCTCATTATGGGAAAAGGTATGATTTCCGAGTTGAATAAAGAAATTCCTTCGGACAAACGTGTTATGATCACTTTCGGTGGGGGAAGTGTGAAGAAAAACGGCGTTTATGATCAGGTGAAAGAGGCGCTGAAGGGTTATGATACTATTGAATTTTGGGGTATCGAGCCTAATCCTTCAATTGAAACATTGCGTAAGGCTATTGAGTTGGGAAAAAAAGAAAAAGTTGATTTCTTGCTTGCTGTTGGAGGTGGTTCTGTTATTGATGGTACCAAACTTATAGCTGCTGGTTTATTATATGATGGTGATGCTTGGGAATTAGTTCAAAAGCGTTTCATAACTTCTGATACAGTACCTTTGGGAACTGTTCTTACTCTTCCAGCTACTGGTTCGGAGATGAATTACGGTGGTGTTATTACTCGTAAAGAGACAAAAGAAAAATATGGCTTCATGAGTCACTTCCCTGTATTCTCTATTCTCGATCCGGAGGTTACTTTTAGCCTTCCTCCTCATCAGATTGCTTGCGGAATAGTAGATACTTTTACACATACGTTAGAGCAATATATGACCACGACCGGACAATCTCGATTGATGGATCGTTGGGCGGAAGGCATCTTGCAAACATTGGTTGAAGTGGCTCCTAAGATTAAGGAGAATCAGCACGACTACCAGTTAATGGCGGACTTTATGCTTTCGGCAACCATGGCGCTTAATGGTTTTATCGCTATGGGAGTTACACAAGACTGGGCTACTCACATGATCGGACATGAACTTACGGCATTGCATGGACTTTCTCACGGTCATACATTAGCTATTGTTGGCCCGGGGACTATGCGAGTTTTGCGTGAAGCTAAAGGAGATAAACTTATACAGTATGGCGAACGAGTTTGGAATATCACTAGCGGAACGCGTGATGAAAGGATCGATGCTGCTATTGAATGCACTGAGAAATTCTTCCGTTCTGTAGGACTGACTACCCGTTTGAGTGAAGAAAATATCTCAGGCGAAACGATTGATGAGATAGAACGTCGCTTTAATGAACGTGAAGTAGCGTATGGCGAAAACGGAAATGTGACGGGTGCGGTAGCTAGACAGATATTGGAAAGCTGTATTTAAAGATAATCATAAAACAAAGTATGTATGAAAAAGATAAATGGTTTCCTAATGCGTAGTGTGACAGCTCTGATCATAGGATTGGTACTTGTGGTGTGGCCTGATGTAGCTATCGACTACCTTGTGATAACTATTGGTGTTTTATTTATCCTTCCGGGATTACTTGTCACCCTGGGCTATCTAACAGCTAAACACCCTGAAATGAAAAGACGCTTTCCTATTGAAGGAGTTGGTAGTGTTCTCTTTGGTTTATGGTTGGTTATTATGCCCGGTTTCTTTGCCGACGTACTGATGCTTTTACTTGGTTTTATCTTGATGATGGGAGGTATACAACAGCTTTCTTCTCTTTTCCTTGCCCGTAAATGGGTATCGGTGCCGGCGGGATATTACATTATTCCTTTGCTCATAGCTTTAGCCGGCTTGTTTGTTGTTGTGAATCCTACCGGAGTACGCAATACTGCCTTTGTTATTATTGGTATCACTTGTTTGGTTTATGCATTATCTGACTTGCTAAACTGGTTTAGATTCATGCGACAGAAGCCTAAACCAACTCCGAGTGACACTTCTATAGAGGATGCTCAAATTATTGAAGATGATAAGTAAATAATAGTTTTATGTGATTTGGTTCTTAAAGCTTAGTAAGTTAAATCTTGCTAAGCTTTATTTTTTTATAGACTTTAGCTTCTACTCTTTTTTGATAAAGTCTTATTTTAAAGTTGGTTTTGATGGTGTAGTCTAGCTTATTGCATATAAATGTATGCTTGTCTTTTTCTCTTATTTGTAAAAAAAACGTATATTCTGAAAAGGCCTTCCTATAAAGCGTTTCTGGAAAACGAGATTTATGCTTGTTGACATCTTGTTGTCAAGAGCTAGACATCTCGACTTCAAGAGCTTAAAGTCGAGATGTTTGTGTTGTAAGAATGAGATGTGTAAAAAAGAGAAGAGGACTATCTCACGATACCCCTCTCCTGCAAACTTAAAACAACCAACAAAAGAAATAGATAACCGAGATTACCTATTTTTTCTTTTTTATCTTATAAATAAGAGTTCTCTGTATTTAGGAAGTGTCCACATTTGATTGTCAACGATAAGTTCCAACTTATCAATGTGGTAACGTATTTCTTCCAACATCGGAACAATGTTATCGTGATAAGCAACTGCTTTTTCACGTTCGCATTCGATTTTGTTAGCTACCTTACGAGCTTCAATCATAGCGTCTACATGTTCTTTGATGTAAGCAGTACGATCTGCTATCTCTTCGATCAGTTCAAGGTTTTTGTTAGACAATTTACTTGCTTTGTCACCAGGGAACAAATCTTTCATTTTGTATACGTTATCAATCAAATTGGTTTGGTATTGAGTAGCAACAGGAATGATATGGTTCATTGCCAAGTCACCTAATACACGTGCCTCAATTTGAATTTTCTTAGTGTAAGTTTCCCACTTCACTTCGTTACGAGCTTCAAGCTCTTTTCTGTTCAATACACCTGTATTCTCGAACATTGCGATTGATTCGGGTTTCAAGTAGCTGTCGAAGATAACAGGAACACTTGTTTCGCAGTCCAAACCACGTTTGCAAGCTTCTGCTTTCCACTCATCGCTATATCCGTTACCATCGAAGTGGATTGCTTTGCACTCTTTAGTATAAGCACGGATGATTTCAAGAATAGCCGAAATTTTAGGTTCGCCTTTCTCGATAAGTGCATCTACGTCTTTTTTGAATTTAACCAATTGCTCAGCAAGTGCAGCGTTCAATGCGATCATTGCAGAGGCACAGTTTGCTTCTGAACCTACGGCACGGAATTCGAAACGGTTACCGGTGAAAGCGAAAGGTGAAGTACGGTTACGGTCTGTATTGTCTATCAATAGCTCAGGAATCTGAGGAATATCAAGTTTCAAACCTTGTTTGCCGCTTAAGCTGATCAAATCATCTTTTGTGCTTTCTTCGATGTGTTGCAATACTTGTGAAAGTTGCTTGCCAAGGAAAGAAGAGATGATTGCGGGAGGTGCTTCATTTGCTCCTAAACGGTGAGCGTTTGTTGCACTAGAGATGCTGGCTTTTAACACACCATTGTGTTTGTAAACAGCCATAAGAGTATTTACTATGAAAGTGATGAAGCGTAGGTTATCTTCCGGAGTTTTACCCGGACCCATCAACAACACGCCTGTGTCTGTACCCAGTGACCAGTTGTTGTGCTTACCTGAACCGTTAACTCCTTTGAAAGGTTTTTCGTGTAATAAAACACGGAATCCATGACGACGAGAAACTTTGCGCATCACAGCCATGATAAGCATGTTGTGGTCTACAGCTAAGTTACATTCTTCGTAGATAGGAGCAAGCTCAAATTGGTTAGGAGCAACCTCGTTGTGACGAGTCTTAACCGGAATACCTAGTTTCAATGCTTCGATCTCAAGATCTTTCATGAAAGCAGCTACACGAGTTGGGATAGCACCGAAATAGTGATCTTCCAACTGTTGGTTTTTAGCACTGTCATGTCCCATCAAAGTACGTCCTGTAAGAAGTAGGTCAGGGCGTGCAGCATACAGACCTTCGTCAATAAGGAAATATTCTTGTTCCCATCCTAAGTAAGCAATTACTTTCTTTACTTCAGGATTGAAGTAGTGACATACGTCAACTGCTGCTTTGTCAACAGCTCTTAGAGCTTTCAATAGAGGAGATTTGTAGTCCAAAGATTCACCTGTATAAGCGATGAAGATAGTAGGAATACAAAGAGTATCGTCCATAATGAAAGCTGGAGAAGATGGATCCCAAGCAGAGTAACCTCTAGCTTCGAATGTATTACGGATACCTCCGTTAGGGAAGCTAGATGCGTCAGGTTCTTGTTGTACAAGCAGTTTGCCTGAAAATTCTTCTAACATGCCACCTTTGCCATCATGTTCTACAAAAGCGTCATGTTTTTCTGCGGTTCCTTCTGTAAGTGGATGGAACCAGTGTGTGTAGTGAGTAACCCCCATTTCGAGAGCCCATTTCTTCATACCTGCTGCGATGTCATCGGCGATAGTACGATCTAATGGAGAACCATTGTCGATAGCGTCGGTGAGCTTTTCGTATACCTTACTAGGAAGGTATTTGAACATCTTAGCACGGTTGAATACATATTTTCCGAAGTATTCCGATGGGCGTTCTGCCGGTGCGGGTACCTCTACTGCTTTCTTTTTGAAAGCTGTCTCTACTACTCTGAATCTTAGTTTTGACATAATACTACTTAATTTTGATTTGTTGTTAAATATGTTAGAGTAAAAAATTTCTATTGGTTTATAACCTTGTTCCCGGAAAGGCGATCAAACCCGTCCGGGATATTTTAATGATTAATTATAAGCAGATTCACCATGCTCATAAACATCAAGTCCTTCTTCTTCGATACGAGCCGGAACACGGAGACCGTGAACAAGATCAAGTCCTTTGAAGATGATAAAGCCCATACCGGCTGCCCAGGCTCCAATAACCAACGCGCCGAAAAGTTGAGCTGTGAAGAGTCCTGAACCACCGCCGTAGAATAAACCACCGTCAGTAGCTAAAAGACCTGTCATTACAGTTCCTAAGAACCCACAAACACCGTGTACGGAAGATGCTCCTACAGGATCATCTATCTTCAACACTTTGTCGATGAATTCTACTGAGAATATCATGATAACACCACATACTGCACCGATAATTACCGCACCTGTTGCTGATACAGCGTCGCATCCTGCTGTGATACCTACCAGTCCGGCAAGAATACCGTTCAGCGTAAGTGACAACGATGGTTTGCTATATTTGATCCAGGAAGTTAGCAGTGCTAAGACCCCACCTGCACAAGCAGCTAAGTTAGTGGTAAGGAATACGTGAGAAATAGCTATACGGTCGCCTTCGCTAGCGGCAGCCAACTGTGATCCGGGGTTAAATCCGAACCAACCAAACCACAAGATAAATACACCTAATGCGGCAATGGTTAAGTTGTGACCGGGGATTGCTTTCGATCTACCGTTCTTGTCATATTTGCCGATACGTGGGCCAAGAATGGCAGCACCTACCAAAGCAATCCATCCACCTACAGAGTGAACAATGGTTGAACCTGCGAAGTCGTGGAATGTAGTTCCGAAAGTACTCATCATGAAGCTACCTTCATCACCATTCATCAACCATCCGCCTCCCCATGTCCAATGACCGGATATAGGATAAACAAGAGCACAAATCAAGATGGAGTAACAGATGTACATAGAGAACTTTGTACGTTCGGCCATAGCTCCTGAAACGATAGTTGCGGCTGTCGCGCAGAATACCGTTTGGAAAATAAGGAAACCTTCAGCAGGAAGATCAGTTGGGTTAATTGATAAATTGAAGAAATGCGGTACACCGCTGAATCCTCCGGCGCCGAACATGATGCCATATCCGATAGCCCAGAAGAGTAGTGAACCAAACATGAAGTCACAGAAGTTCTTCATTAATATGTTGGCAGTGTTCTTTGAGCGGGTAAATCCTCCTTCTACCAGAGCAAAGCCCGGTTGCATGAAAAATACCAGCATAGCGGCCAATAACATCCATACAGTGTTTAGACCTAGAACAAGGTCGCCGATGGTGTCGGGAGCTGTTGTTGCAGGCTCCACGATGGCAGCTTCTATAACTGTTGAAGTTACGGCTGTAGAGTCTACGGGGGCAGAATCTTGTGCAAATGCACTGGTTGCGAAAAAGAATGCCATCATCAAGGCACCTGCCACCCACAGTTTCGCAATCGAATATTTTTTATATCTATCCATGATCGTGTAATCTTTATATATTGATACCTATTGTTATATTGAAATTATTTTTCTTGTTCTGCATTATAAAGAGCGATGTCACCTCGTTCGCCTGTACGAATGCGAATCGAATCTTCGATAGGAACGATGAAAATTCTTCCATCTCCAATCTCTCCGGTCTGAGCCGATTTCAAGATTGCCTGTACCGTCTTCTCTGTATTCTTATCACGCACAACGATTGAAATAAGTATTCTTTCAATATAACTAGTGTCGTATATTACACCACGATAGATACGTCCTTGTCTGGCTTTTCCAACGCCTCTTACATCATAGTAAGAGAACCATTCAATGTCCGCTTCGAGGAGAGCGTCTTTCACTTCTTCGAATTTTGTCTTACGGATAATTGCTTCAATCTTTTTCATATACTTTAAAATTAGTGTGTCACAAATTCAATAAAAGAAGGTATAAAGTGGTGGCAGCCATAGTAGGTTACCATACAACAAACCGATAAAATCAATATACTCTAACTACCCCACTTTATACACTTTTTATTTTTTGTATTAACTATAATATTGCTTTGCAGCTGTTTATTTAAAAACTTACGCCAAACACTAAAAAGGTTTTGTCGTATGCAGGAGCTACGATGGCCTGCACAAATACCGGCAAAGAAAAACTATCTGTTAGCTTTAACTCTTTAGATGCTTTTATAGATATGTCTGTAATTGCACCTTTTTTGCCATTGCTATATAAACTCTTGTGAGGCGTGAAACCTATTGCTGGTGTTAATGACACGTCGCCCACACTAAAGTCGTAAGAAGCGCTGATATAAGTTGAGTAGTTCTGCTTGTCTGCGTCATCAGCTTTCTTGTCTGCTCCTGCAAACATTGTTGCTACTGATAGCGTTAATGGACAGCTTTCTCCAAAATTATAACTCAGTGCTCCTTCTAAGTAATGAGTTTTATCATAATATCCGTATGGCTGGCTTTCTCCTGCCCACCAGTAATCGGTGAGCGCAATGCCTAAGCCTCCGATGCTATAGCCCAAAGTCACATCAAATTCTTTCGGATCTAACTCCGATAAACTACTGCTTCCCCAAGCTGATAGCGATAATCCCTTATAAGCAAATCCTAATGTTGGCTGTATGGATGCGCCTGATGCCTGATCCTGACCTCTCCATACATATTTGTTCACTACATCTGCTCCAAGAGAAACTTCCATTTTGTCTTGTGCTTTCATTGTACTTGGCACAAGAACCGTTAGTAACGCTGCTGCTATTACCCCCCATTTTTTGTAAATCGTCGTTTTCATCATTTTTTTCATTTAAGTTAGAATATTGTGGATTTATAGTCCATGTTATATAGTAGCGCGCAAGTACTATCGTTTTTTTCTAGAGAAAGGGGGATGATGATTGCAACCCCGTTATTTAAGCCAACTGCGTAGGCGCTTCATCGCTTCTACGCAATTTTCACGTTCGCCAAAGGCTGTGAGGCGGATGTAACCTTCGCCACTAGGGCCAAATCCTACACCTGGAGTTCCTACAACATTGGCTTCATAGAGCATTTGGTCAAAGAAACGCCAAGAGCTTGTGTCGTTAGGGGTTTTGATCCATAAGTATGGTGCGTCAACTCCTCCGTACACTTTCAAGCCTAAGCCTTCAAGACCTTCTTTCATTATTTTTGCATTTGTCATGTAATAGTCAATGGTTTCTTTTACCTGTGCTTTACCTTCGGGACTGTATATTGCTTCCGCACCACGTTGAGTGATGTATGACGTTCCGTTGAACTTGGTGCACTGGCGACGATTCCATAGACGATTAAGCGGAATGCGATCTCCTGTAAGAGTGGCAGCTGTTAGTTCTTTAGGTACAATGGTGTAACCGCAACGAACACCTGTGAAACCTGCTGTTTTTGAAAAGCTGCGGAACTCAATGGCACATTTCTTTGCACCTTTTATTTCATAGATCGAGTGGGGGACATCCGGATTCTGGATGTATGCTTCATAAGCTGCATCAAAAAGAATGAGTGTATCATTGGCAAGTGCATAGTTTACCCATTTCTTCAATTCATCTTTTGTTAAGGTAGTCCCCGTTGGATTATTTGGGTAGCATAAATAAAGAATGTCAATTCGCTTGTCGGGAATCTGTGGGATGAAGTCATTCTCACTGGTACAGGGAATATATACCACGTTGCTCCATTTGCCATTTTCTTCTAATGTTCCGGCACGTCCGCTCATCACATTACTGTCGATGTAAACCGGATAAATTGGATCAGTGACGCCTACACTGTTGTCATGGCGGAGAATATCACCAATATTTCCTGTGTCGCTCTTTGCACCATCGCTCACAAAAACTTCTGTGGGACTTAGGTGAATGCCGCGGGGAGCATAATCGTTCTTTATTATTGCTTCTATTAAAAAATCATATCCTTGTTCCGGGCCATATCCGCGGAATGTACTTTTACTAGTCAATTCGTCAACAGCTTTGTGCATAGCTTCTATAGAAGCTTGAGGCAATGGGCGGGTTACGTCTCCGATACCCATACGTATCACATCTTGCTTAGGATGTGTAATTTTAAATGTGTTGACTTTTTTAGCGATGTCCGAGAATAAGTAGCTTCCCGGTAATTTTAAATAGTTCTCATTTACTAATGCCATAATTGTTTTTGTTTTAAGTTTTTTTGGTTTATCCTATTCTTTCAGGATCCTTTCTTTTGTTGGTTAAACTATTATTTATCAGTTGTTTATCTCTATTTCTCCATCAAAGACTTTAGTGGCAGGTCCCGTCATAAACACATGATCGGATTTTTCTTCCCACTCTACAGTGAGTGTTCCACCATCCATAATTATGTCGGCTTTGCGTCCTTTTATCTTTTTATTCTTAATAGCAGCTACCAGTGTAGCGCAAGCTCCTGTACCGCATGCTTGAGTAATACCTGAACCTCTTTCCCATACACGCATGCGTATTTCGTTTTCATTGAGAACCTGAGCGAACTCTACATTTATACGATCTGGGAAAATGGGTAAGTTTTCTATTTTAGGACCTATTTCGGAGAGGGCTATTTTTGCGATGTCTTCTACGAAGATAACCAAATGTGGATTGCCCATCGATACAGCTGTTGCAACAAATGTATCACTGTTCACCGTAATAGATTCTGAAGTCATCTCTTTTTTGCCGTCGCCTGCAAAATCAACTAACTCTGAAGCAGGTGCTCCCATATCTACTGTTACAGCTGCTACTTTATTATCTTTGATTTGAAGTCTTAGTATTTTAATACCTGAAAGGGTATCTAGTGAGATTTCAGATTTGTTTGATAGCCCGTTCTCATAAATGTACTTTGCTATGCAACGGGTAGCATTACCACACATCATAGCTTCTGAACCGTCAGCATTAAAAATGCGCATGCTGAAATCTGCTTTAGTTGTTTTATCTATTAAGACTAAGCCGTCACTACCTATACCGGTATGTGCTTTGCTCCATTCTATTGATAGTTCTTCCGGATTATGGATGGGGTATTTAGTGCAATCTACGTATATGTAATCGTTACCTGCTCCATGCATCTTTGTGAACTTAATCTTTCTTGTCATTTTGAGGTTTATTGATTGGTTGTTGTATCCTTTTGTATTATTCATTGGCAAATATACAACTTTTTGATTCTGTTTCAAGATAAAAGCCTTTCGTATATCCATTTATTTTTGTCAAACTTTCAATTTTTAAAAATAACGATGTTTTAAGAACGTAATAGTTATCTTTGTAAGGCTGTATTTTAAAAATTGTAACTTTTGAATCATTTTATGTATATTATTTCTTTAAATATTTATATTTAAATACCATAATGTCTTTCCTTAAAAAAGATCTTATTCGTCTTTTTTAAGTAATGTTTGTAGTGCTACAGGTTTATTTGTTGTGATGAAATCAACTTTTTGCTTAATAAGCCATTTGAAATTCTTTTCTCTATTTACTGTCCAAACGTTTACTTTTAAGCCTAATTGATGACATTCTGATATCCATTTTGGTTTTTTCTTGAAAACACTAATGTGATAGTCGGCTCCTGTTGCACCTATCTCTTTAAGTTCTTTGGGAGAAAGTTCTCCTCTTAGATAAAGAACAGGCGTTCCGGCTGGAGCTAGGCGAATAAATTCTTTTACGGCATGTAGGGAAAAACTGATGTATTCCATTCTGGCAGTAAGTCCCATTTGTTTTGTCATATGAATGATTTTTTTTACAGCTTGGGTTTCTTTTTCAGGAGTACTGTGTTCTTTTAATTCGAGAATGAGTCGGGTTTTGAGTTTTTTCGCTGTTGTGAAATACTCTTTTAAGGAAGGCATTTTTTCGCCGTTTTTCAACTTTAGCTTTTGCAGTTTTGCTAAAGAGGTTTTCTCCATGGATTTTCTTTTGAAAGTAGGATCATGGTTAACGATCAATTGATCATCTTTTGTGAGCCATACATCAAATTCACTTCCATAGCAACCTATTGAGTCGGCTTTGATGAGAGAAGTCAGACTGTTCATTGCAGAACCTTCTGTTTTCCAAAATCCTCTGTGCGCTATCACTTGCGTTTGCGCTGTCATATTAACCGCAACAGAGAGCAATGCACCGAGGAAAATAATTGATTTAATCTTCATTGCTTAATTTATTATATGGTTATTAAACAAAGATAGATAAAAAAAAGACAAGTGACATAAAGATTACATTTTCATAACTAAATTGTAATCTTTATGTCACTTGTGTTGTCTGAATGCAAATTTATAGCTTTATCAGTAAGCTTCGCTATGCACTCCTTTTACAGCACGACCGGAAGGATCGTTTAGGTTTGTAAAAGCAGCGTCCCATGCCAAAGCTTCGGCTGTAGAGCACGCTACACTAGGTACACTTGGTACTGAACGTGCCGCACTTTCACTTGGGAAATGTTCTTCGAATATTGTTCTGTAATAATATTCTTCCTTGTTTTGAGGAGTATTGATGGGGAAACGTTTAGCAGCCTCTGTCATCTGTTCGTCTGTTACGGCGGCAGATGTTATTTCTTTCAGACTGTCGATCCAGTTATAACCTACGCCATCACTGAATTGCTCTTTTTGCCTCCAAGCTACACTCTCAGGTAAGAGGTCGGCAAAAGCTTCACGAACGATTTTTTTCTCAATAACTTTTCCTGGAGCCATTTTTGCTTCGGGATTTAGCCTCATGGCCACGTCAAGGAATTCTTTGTCCAAAAATGGTACACGCCCTTCAACTCCCCAGGCCGACAAACTCTTGTTTGCTCTGAGGCAATCGTATAAATGAAGTTTACTTATTTTGCGTATTGTCTCTTCATGAAAAGCACGGGCATTTGGTGCTTTATGAAAATAGAGATATCCACCGAAGATCTCATCAGCACCTTCACCACTTAGTACCATTTTTATACCCATAGATTTAATTACACGGGCTAATAGATACATTGGAGTAGAGGCTCTTACGGTAGTGACATCATAAGTTTCGATGAAATAGATCACGTCACGGATAGCATCGAGTCCTTCTTGAACGGTATAATCTATTTCATGGTGAACAGTTCCTATATAATCTGCTACCTCGCGAGCCTTAGATAAGTCAGGTGCTCCTTTCAGACCAATGGCAAAAGAGTGTAGTTGAGGCCACCATGCTTCACTGGCACCGTTAGTCTCTACTCGTTTGGCAGCATACTTTTTCGCAATGGCGGAAATGACACTACTATCCAAACCTCCGCTGAGTAATACTCCGTAAGGAACGTCACTCATAAGTTGCCTTTGTACGGCACTTTCAAGAGCGTCGTGTACATCGCTTACCTTTGCATCATTGTCTTTTACAGTTTCATAGTCTGTCCAGTCACGCTTATACCAGCGCTTCATTTCACCTTCTTTGCTCCAATAGTAATGTCCGGGTAAGAAAGGTTTGTATTCATCACAAAAGCCTTCGAGCGCTTTTAGCTCACTGGCACAATAGATTTTGCCATCAGCATCTTTTCCTATATATAAAGGAATTACACCTATGGGATCACGAGCTATTAGAAATTCATCTTTCTCTTCGTCATAAAGTGCAAAAGCAAAAATACCACTTAAATCTTCCAGAAAATGGATGCCTTTCTCTTTATATAAGGCTAATATTACCTCGCAATCAGAGCCCGTTTGAAAGTTGTACTTACCGGCATATTCTTCACGGATATCGCGGTGGTTATAGATTTCACCGTTTACGGCAAGCACTTGCTTTTTGTTTGGTGAATAAAGAGGTTGTCCACCACTCTCAGGGTCAACAATAGATAGACGCTCATGAGCGAGTATTGCTGAACCTCCCATATAAATGCCACTCCAATCCGGCCCGCGATGGCGTATTTTCTGCGCCATCTTGAGTGCCTTCTGTCTGAGCTCTTTGTTCTGCTCTTTTATTTTAAATATTCCGGCTATTCCACACATACGTTTTCTTCGTTTTTGGGGGTTATTGATTAATTATTTTAATTTTTCTCCTGCGTTTTTATTTGCTTAGAAAAGCATCTACTTTATTAACCATAACTTTTGCGTCTGCCATAGCTCTAACTACAAGACTTGGTCCATGTACATAGTCTCCAGCTGAGAAAACATTTTTGGGTAATTTAGGAACTTCCGGTTTAAGGAATCCCATAGCGAGCAATACAAGATCAGCTTCGATTATTTCAGTCTTTCCAGTTGGTTTCATTGTAGAGCGACCACCGTCTTTTGCTGGTATCCATTCTACCTCTTCTACTTCGACACCTGTTACTTTACCATTTTTACCGATAAAATGGTTGGATGTCAGGCTCCATCGACGCAAACAGCCTTCTTCGTGGCTAGTGCTTGTTTTTAGCACCAACGGCCATTGTGGCCATGGAGTGGCATCGTTATGCCCAACGGGTGGTTGAGGCATGATCTCTATTTGAGTAACGCTGCTAGCTCCTTGACGTACACTTGTTCCGATGCAGTCCGATCCGGTGTCACCACCTCCAATAACGAGAACTTTTTTCCCTTTTGCGTTGATCAGTTGATCTTTAGTAAATGTTTTGCCTTCAAGAATACGGTTTTGTTGACTCAATATTTCAAGTGCAAAATGGATACCCTTTAACTCACGTCCGGGGATATTTAAATTTCTCGGGGTTTCAGCACCTATACAAAAGCAATAAGCATCAAAGCCCGAAGGTAATTTTTGAGGATCTATCTCTACACCCATCTCAAACTGAATGCCTTCCGCTTCGAGTATTTTCATGCGGCGGTCAATGATGTTTTTGTTCAGTTTGAAGTTGGGGATACCAAAGCGCAATAATCCGCCTGGTGCTTCCGCTTTATCAAATAGAGTAACTAGGTAACCCTTCTGATTTAATCTGTTGGCAGCTGTCAACCCGGCAGGTCCGGCTCCAATCACAGCTACTTTTTTCCCATTTCTTTTAGGAATAACAGGAGTGATTAATCCTTCACGAAAAGCAGCTTCCACAATAGCAGCTTCGTTTTCGCGTATCGTTACAGGTTCGTCACATGATAATTTCAAAACGCAACTCTTCTCGCAAGGAGCAGGGCAGATTCTTCCTGTGAACTCAGGAAAATCGCAAGTTGAAGAAAGCACTTCATAGGCTTCTTTCCATTTACCTCTATATAGAGCATCTTGCCATTCCGGTTGTTTGTTTGCCACAGGACAAGCCCAATGACAAAAAGGTATTCCACAATCCATGCAGCGTGAAGCCTGAAGCTTGCGATCATGCATGTTCAGCGTTTGTTCCACTTCACCAAAATCTGTTATTCTTTCATGAACCGGCCTGTAGCCGGCTTCATGTCTTTCTATCTTTAGAAAAGCTTTAGGATCTCCCATAACTATTTTCCTTTCAAAATCTTTTGTACTGGTTTGTTTTAATAATCTCTCTGCATGTCAGCAATCTTCTGCTGTAACTTACGCATTTGCTCCTCTTGCAGAACTTTCTTATATTCAATTGGAACGATTTGGATAAACTCTTCCACGTAACGTCCCCAATCGTCAAGCATCATACGAGCCAGTTTAGAACCAGTGTATAAATAATGCTGACGTATCAATTCGTGTAACTCTTTGCGGTAACTAGCTTCCTCTATCAAAGAAAGTTCTACCATCTCCATGTTACAGAAGAAATCGAAATTACCTTTCTTGTTCCATACATAAGCTACACCACCACTCATACCTGCAGCAAAGTTCTTTCCGGTTTCTCCCAGAACAACCACACGACCGCCGGTCATGTATTCACAACAGTGATCACCTACACCTTCAACAACAGCAGTAGCACCAGAATTACGTACGGCAAAACGTTCGCCTACGCGTCCATTTATATATACTTCTCCTGAAGTAGCTCCATATAACAACGTGTTACCGGCTATTGTGTTACGTTCAGCTTCAAAATTACTTCTTACAGGAGGCAATACAGCTATTCGTCCGCCGCTAAGACCTTTGCCAAGATAATCGTTGGCTTCACCTTCCAGTTTAAAGTTTACGCCCGGTACTAGAAATGCACCGAAACTTTGTCCTGCAGAGCCTTTGAATTTGATGCTTAGCGTATGTTCGGGAAGTCCCTTTTCTCCGTGTTTGCTTGCGATAGTACCCGAGAGCATGGCTCCTACAGCACGATCGGTGTTAGCAATGGTATACTCTAGCGACATCTCTTTTTCTTTTTCTATTGCATCTATAGCAGCTTTGATAATTTCCACATCTTTAACGCTAGAAATGCCATGATCTTGATTAATCGTGTGACGTATAGCTGCTCCGTTATCTATATTGGCCAACAGCTTGGAGAAGTTTAATAATGAATGCTTCTCAACGCCATCATCAGCTTTACGGTCTATTAGATCGGTGCGTCCTATAATATCGTCTAACTTTTCAAATCCCATCTCTGCAAGATGTTCACGAACTTCCTGTGCCAAATAAGTGAAGAAATTTATCAAATATTCACTTCTTCCGTGGAAGCGTTTTCTAAGTTCTTCATTCTGAGTTGCTACCCCTACAGGACAAGTGTTCATGTGGCATTTACGCATCATAACACATCCCAATACAATTAATGCGGAAGTGGCAAATCCATATTCTTCAGCTCCTAACATAGCCATCATAATGATGTCTCGTCCTGTCTTTAGTTGACCATCTGTTTGAAGCTTGATCTGTCCGCGAAGTCCGTTAAGAACTAAGGTCTGTTGTGTTTCACTTACTCCTAATTCCGGTGATATTCCCGCATAGCGAATGGAAGAAGCTGGAGAAGCACCTGTACCCCCTTCGGCACCTGATATAACAATCAGATCAGCTTTAGCTTTAGCCACACCAGCAGCAATTGTTCCGACACCCGTTTCGGCAACCAGTTTTACAGCAATAACCGCTTTAGGGTTTACATTCTTTAGATCGAATATAAGCTGAGCTAAATCTTCAATCGAATAAATGTCATGATGTGGAGGAGGGGAGATTAATGAAATTCCCGGGATACTGTGTCTTGTCTTGGCAATAACCTGATCCACTTTATAACCGGGCAACTGTCCTCCTTCTCCGGGTTTTGCTCCCTGAGCTATTTTGATTTGAATTTCATCTGCATTTACCAAATATTCAGTAGTAACTCCGAAACGTCCCGAGGCTACTTGTTTGATAGCACTGCGCAGACTGGTTCCGTCTTCACGAGGAGTGAAGCGAGACGCATCTTCACCTCCTTCACCGGTGTTGCTACGACCATGTATTTTGTTCATTGCAATAGCCATTGTTTCATGAGCTTCTCTACTAATGGACCCGTATGACATGGCTCCTGTAACGAAACGCTTCATGATGTTTTCTACTGGCTCTACCTTATCAATGCTGATTGGTTTGCGTTTGTAGGTAAGGAAATCTCTCAAGAAAATTGATGATCCCTTCTCATCGACCATCTTTGTGAATTCCTTGAATTTCTTATAACTTCCTAAGCGAGTTGCTAATTGTAGGGTGCTGATCGTTTCAGGATTCCATGCGTGATGTTCTCCATCTGTGCGATAAGCATATAACCCCTTATTTATTAGCAATCCTTCCACTTTTTCAGGAATAAAACCTTCATCATGGAAAGTGATAGCATCTTTAGCAATTTCATCCAAGCGAATACCGCCGATACTTGAAGATATTCCTCCGAAATATGCATCGCTTAGCTCTTCACTTAAACCTACAGCTTCGAATATCTTAGCACCTCTGTAAGAGCGCATTGTGCTAATACCCATCTTGCTTATTACTTTTAGCAATCCTTTACATATTGCTTTCGTATAATTCTTTTCGGCGGTAGCATAATCTAACTGGATGCTCTTGCTACTTACTAACTTGTCAAGAATAGCAAAAGCCATATATGGATTGATGGCACTGGCCCCAAATCCGAGAAGAAGAGCAGCATGCATTACTTCACGAATTTCACCCGACTCAACAATAAGAGCAGTCTGTACGCGTTTTCCTACTGAGATAAGGTGATGATGTACAGCGCTCAACGCAAGTAGGGATGGGATAGCGGCATGCGTAGCATCTATTCCGCGGTCTGATAGTACAATGTAGTTTACTCCTTCGCTAACAGAATCTTCGGCCATTTTACATAGATCAGTCAAGGACTCTTGTAATCCGTTCTTCCCTTTAGCCACTTCAAATAGCATAGATAATTTAACGGTGTTAAAGCCTTTATATCTGATGTTGCAAAGAAGGTCTAATTGCGTGTTAGTCAAGATAGGATGGTTGAGACAAACCATTTTGCAATGACTTGCATTCGGAGTCAGAATATTCATACCTACCGCTCCGATATATTCATTAAGAGACATAACCAACTCTTCTCTGATAGGGTCAATAGGAGGATTGGTTACCTGAGCAAACTGCTGACGGAAATAATTGTATAACAATTGTGGCTTGTCGGAAAGGACAGCCAACGGAGTATCGTTACCCATTGAATTTATAGGCTCAGCGCCGGTAGTACTCATCGGGGTAATGATTTTTTCTATATCTTCTTTAGAGTAACCGAATGCACGAAGCATGCGATCATAATTCTCTATTGTATGTGATATTTTGCGTCCGCTTTTTAGTTCATCCAACTCTATACGGTTGTTAGCAAGCCAAGTACGGTAAGGTTTAGCTTTAGCTAGTTCTTCTTTTAGCTCGCTATCATAATAAACTTTTCCTTCTTCCGTGTCGACCAATAATATCTTGCCGGGTTGCAAACGACCTTTTTCTTTAATATCCGCAGGCTCAAAGTCCATTACACCCACTTCTGATGCTACTACCATCATATCGTTATGAGTGATTAAATAGCGTGCAGGGCGTAACCCATTTCTATCGAGCATACCTCCGGCATATCGTCCGTCACTGAACAATAAAGCAGCAGGCCCGTCCCAAGGTTCCATTAAGATAGAATGATATTCGTAGAAAGCTTTCAAATCATCGCTAATAGGATTCTTGTCATTGAAAGATTCCGGTACAAGCATAGCCATGGCATGCGGAAGGCTTAGTCCGGAAGCTACTAAGAACTCTAATACATTATCCAAAGAAGCACTATCGCTCATTCTAGGTTGGATAATAGGGTGTATGTTCTTAATATCTCCCAATGAAGAAGATGACAGTACACTCTCTCTTGCTTCCATCCATGCACGATTGCCTCGGATCGTATTGATTTCACCGTTATGAGCCAGTAGGCGGAAAGGTTGCGCCAAACTCCAAGTAGGAAAAGTATTAGTACTGAATCGAGAGTGTACTAATGCCAATCCGCTGGTGAAATAATTATTTGTTAAATCTGGGAAGTAGTTTCTCAATTGTAGTGAAGAAAGCATTCCCTTATATATAATGTTTCTCGTAGAAAGAGAAACCACATAAAAATCTTTTTTAGTAGCGATCGAAGAAGCTTCGATCTTATTTTCTATTTTTTTTCGTATCAGATATAGTTTGTACTCTGCTGTCTCTGCATCTGCGAATCCTGTAATAAATATTTGTTTAATATCCGGTTCACTAGCCAAAGAATCATGTCCGAGGATCTCCGGATTTGTAGGCACATTTCTTAAGTGCATCAATGTAAGACCTTCTTTCTCGATCTCTTCAATAACAATGCTGAGGATAGTAGCCTGATCTTTTTCATTTTTAGGAAGAAACAACAAGCCTGTTCCGTACTTTCCTTTTTCAGGAACTGGTATACCTTGTAATAGAATAAATTCGTGAGGAATTTGAAGCATTATGCCTGCACCGTCTCCTGTCTTATTATCAGCGCCCTCTGCACCGCGGTGGCGCATATTTTCAAGCACTTTTAATGCAGATTCAACAAGTTCATGAGATTTTTCTCCATGAATATTTACTAACATGCCAACCCCACATGCATCATGCTCGTTGGCAGCATTGTATAGGCCTCGCTGCTCGGGCTGTTGCTGGTAAGGTATTGCTTCTGTTGCGTTGTTAAAAAGTTCTTTTTCTTTCATTACCTTTAGCTTATTTGTATGATAATACCTTTTGTTGTATCAAAATGTCCTGCAAATATAATGAATTAATTTCATAATGTTATATTTATATTACTTTTGTCTTTTATAAAATGACTTTTAAAATGATTTTAGTTTCGAATTATAAGTTTTTACGGCTTAATTGTTTTAAACTGTAATCACTTTACTTCATTTCTGTTTTAATATGGATATTTGCTTGCTGATCTTTTCTGTTTGTATATTAATAGCTCTTTTATCTAAAAAGTCAGATTTATGTATGTTTATGTCAAATTTTTAATTGATATTATAATCTTTATGTTATTCATATTATGTATCTTTGCCCTCGAAATAAAAACATAATTTAATATGTGTGGAATAGTAGGCTATATTGGTAAAAGAAATGCCTATCCCATCCTCATTAAAGGGTTGAAACGCTTGGAGTATCGTGGATATGACAGTGCGGGGGTGGCATTAATCAGTAATAACCAGGAATTAAACGTGTACAAAACTAAAGGCAAGGTGTCCGACCTTGAAAACTTCGTCGTTCAAAAAGATATTTCCGGTAACATTGGCATTGCCCATACTCGTTGGGCTACACACGGAGAGCCTTGTTCAGAAAATGCTCATCCTCACTTCTCTTCCTCCGAAAATTTGGCCCTTATTCACAATGGCATCATTGAAAACTACGCTGTATTAAAGGAAAAACTTCAATCAAAAGGTTATGAATTTAAAAGTTGCACTGACACAGAAGTATTGGTGCAATTGATCGAATATATTCAAGCTACAAATAACTTAGATTTGCTTACTGCTGTTCAGTTGGCACTTGATGAGGTGATAGGAGCTTATGCGATTGCAGTATTGGAAAAAGATCATCCTGATGAAATTATTGCTGCACGGAAAAGTAGTCCGTTGGTAGTGGGTATTGGTCAAGAAGAATTTTTCTTAGCATCTGATGCGACTCCTATTGTAGAATATACTGATAAAGTAGTTTATCTGGAAGATGAAGAAATCGCTGTTATTCGCCGTGATGAAGATCTGAAAGTGGTGAACTTGAATAACGTGGAGATGAATCCTGAGGTCAAGAGCGTGAAATTGAATCTTGGTCAGTTGGAAAAAGGAGGTTATCCCCACTTTATGCTAAAGGAGATTGTAGAACAACCAAATTGTATTCATGATTGCATGCGCGGTCGTATTAATATTGAAGCCTCTAATGTTGTTCTTTCTGCTGTTATAGATTATAAAGAGCGATTGCTGAATGCGAAACGCTTTATTATCGTGGCTTGCGGAACGTCTTGGCATGCGGGGTTGATTGGGAAACATCTGATTGAAAGTTTTTGCCGCATTCCGGTAGAAGTGGAATATGCTTCTGAATTCAGATATCGTGATCCTGTTATTGATTCCACAGATGTAGTCATTGCTATTTCTCAATCCGGCGAAACTGCTGATACACTTGCAGCTATAGAGCTGGCTAAGAGTAAGGGAGCTTTTATCTACGGAATCTGTAATGCTGTAGGATCTTCTATTCCTCGCGCTACACACACTGGATCTTATATACATGTGGGACCGGAGATTGGTGTGGCTTCTACTAAAGCTTTTACCGGTCAGGTGACAGTACTTACTATGCTTGCGCTGACATTAGCTAGAGAGAAGAAGACAATAACAGAGCAATACTTTTTGAAACTTGTAGGGGAGTTGAATAACGTTCCCGAAAAGATGAAAGAAGTATTGGAACTAAATGATAAAATCGCCGAGCTATCTAAAATATTCACTTATGCTCATAACTTTATTTACCTAGGGCGTGGGTATAGCTACCCAGTGGCACTTGAAGGAGCATTGAAATTAAAAGAAATATCATATATACATGCAGAAGGTTATCCGGCAGCTGAAATGAAACATGGCCCGATAGCATTAATTGATGCAGAAATGCCTGTTGTGGTGATTGCCACAAAGAATGGATTATATGAAAAAGTCCTGAGTAATATTCAGGAAATAAAGGCGCGTAAAGGTAAGGTGATTGCTCTCGTTACTAAAGGAGACACTTTTATTAGTAAGGTAGCTGATTATTGTATTGAATTGCCTGAAACAATAGAGTGCCTTGATCCTTTGATCGCTACGGTTCCGTTACAGTTATTAGCTTATCATATAGCTGTATGTAAGGGAATGGATGTCGATCAGCCTAGAAATTTAGCAAAATCAGTAACTGTTGAATAACGTTTTTATATAAAAATAGGAAAACATAAACGATGGAAGAATTGAAGCATGAATGTGGCATTGCCATGATTCGTTTACTCAAACCTCTGGAATATTATCAGGAGAAGTATGGAACCTGGATGTATGGTTTGAACAAGCTCTATCTCTTAATGGAAAAGCAACACAATCGTGGTCAGGAAGGCGCAGGGTTGGCTTGTGTTAAACTGGAAGCTAATCCGGGAGAAGAATACATGTTTCGTGAACGTGCTTTAGGCTCGGGAGCCATTACTGAGATATTTGGTAATGTGCAAAATTTCTTTAGTGGAGTGCCTTCGGGTAAACTTTCGGATGCTGATTATGCAAAGCGTTCTCTCCCTTTTGCAGGAGAAGTATACATGGGCCATTTAAGATATAGTACTACCGGTAAGTCAGGTATTACTTATGTGCACCCTTTCCTTCGCAGAAACAACTGGAGAGCAAAGAATCTGGCTATATGCGGAAACTTTAACATGACCAATGTTGATGAAATCTTTTCTAAAATTACCGCTATCGGCCAACACCCTCGTAAATATTCAGACTCTTATATCATGCTTGAGCAGATGGGACATCGTCTTGATAGAGAGGTGGAGCGTTTGTATCGTGAGTGTGAAGATGAAGGTTTGCACGGGATGGATATCACACATGAGATTGAAAACCGTATAGACCTATCTAACGTATTGAAAACCTCTACAAAAGATTGGGACGGAGGATATGTTGTTTCGGGAGTAACCGGAAGTGGCGAAACCTTTACGGTGCGTGATCCCTGGGGCATTCGTCCGGCTTATTGGTATATTGATGATGAGGTTGCTGTTCTAGCTTCCGAGCGTCCTGTGATACAAACAGCATTCAATGTTCCTGCAGAAATGGTCAAAGAATTAAAGCCGGGTGAAGCTATCTTTATCAATAAAGCGGGGCAGATGCATCTTTCGCAAATCATTGAGCCGAAAGAGATCAAATCTTGCTCTTTTGAACGAATTTATTTTTCTCGTGGAAGTGATGTCGAAATTTATAAAGAGAGAAAGAGACTTGGAGAGAAGTTAGTTGAACCTATCTTGAAGGCGATAAATAATGATGTGGAAAACACGGTTTTCTCTTTTATTCCTAATACAGCGGAGGTTGCTTTCTACGGGATGCTTGAGGGCTTCGATAATTATCTGAACGAGTTAAAAGTGGAGCGGATAGAATCGTTAGGGCATAACCCTACGCATGAACAGCTTGAAAAGATTCTGTCTATGCGTATACGTAGCGAAAAGGTAGCAATAAAAGATATAAAACTCCGCACGTTTATTGCTGAAGATAATAGCCGTAACGATCTGGCAGCACACGTGTATGACATTACTTATGGAAGTTTGAAACCTCATCAGGATAATTTGGTGGTTATTGATGACAGTATCGTAAGGGGTACTACTCTCAAACAGAGTATCATCGGTATTCTCGACCGGTTGAATCCTAAAAAAATTGTGATCGTTTCTTCCTCTCCTCAGGTACGTTATCCTGATTATTACGGTATTGACATGGCGCGCATGAATGAGTTTATCGCTTTTAAGGCCGCTATCGAATTGCTCAAAGAAAGAGAGATGAAAGATACCATTGAGCGGGCATACAATAAAGCTAAAGATCAGGTAAATCTTCCTAAAGAACAATTGGTTAATTATGTAAAAGAAATATATGCGCCTTTCACTGACGAAGAAATTTCTGCTAAAATGGTGGAACTTCTAACTCCGAAAGGTACAAAAGCGAAGGTGGAGATCGTTTACCAACATCTCGAAGGCCTTCACGAAGCTTGCCCAAATAATAAAGGTGATTGGTATTTCAGTGGTGATTATCCTACTCCCGGTGGAGTTAAATTGGTTAATCAGGCCTTTATCAATTACATAGAGCAAGTATATCAATTTTAATATTTTAGCTACTTAGTATACAGACTGCAATGCAACAAAGAAATGTAACTTTAATCCTCGACGACGGGAGCCGTTTTCACGGAAAGTCGTTTGGCTACGAAAAGCCGGTAGCAGGAGAAGTGGTTTTTAATACCGCTATGACTGGATATCCGGAGAGTTTAACCGATCCTTCTTACGCGGGACAGCTGATGACTCTTACTTATCCGTTAGTTGGTAATTACGGGGTTCCTCCTTTTACATTGGAATCTAACGGCCTGCCTACTTTTATGGAAAGTGAGAAAATTCATGCCGAGGCTATTATTGTGAGCGATTATTCTTACGAATATAGTCATTGGAACGCCAAGGAGAGCCTTGCTGAGTGGCTTAAGCGTGAACAAGTGCCAGGTATTACAGGCATTGATACTCGAGAATTAACAAAGGTACTTCGTGAACATGGAGTGATGATGGGCAAAATTATTTTTGATGATGATGCTGAAAATATTCCTGAAGCTGTATATAGTGGGATAAACTATGTAGATCAAGTATCTTGCAAAGAGATTATCCGTTATAACGAAGGAGTTGACAAGAAAAAGGTGGTTTTGGTAGATTGCGGTGTAAAAAGCAACATTATTCGCTGTCTGCTTAAGAGAGATGTAGAGGTTATCCGTGTACCTTGGGATTATGATTTTAATAACTTGGAATATGATGCTCTTTTCATTAGCAATGGTCCCGGCGACCCTGACACTTGTGACGCTGCTGTACAAAATATCAGAAAGGCAATGGAGAATCCTAAACTGCCTATCTTCGGTATTTGTATGGGTAACCAACTGTTGTCTAAGGCAGGAGGTGCAACTATTTATAAGTTGAAATACGGACACCGTAGTCATAATCAGCCTGTACGTATGGTTGGAACAGAACGTTGTTTTATTACCAGTCAGAATCATGGCTATGCGGTAGATAATAACACGTTAGGAGCCGATTGGGAGCCGCTGTTTATTAATATGAATGATGGATCAAACGAAGGAATCAAGCATAAAGTCAATCCATGGTTTTCTGCTCAGTTTCACCCGGAAGCTGCTAGCGGACCGAAAGACACAGAGTTCTTATTTGATGAGTTTGTTAACTTGCTAAAATAACCGATAACCATGATAAAAGAAGATATAAAGAAAGTATTATTGCTGGGGTCCGGTGCGTTGAAGATAGGAGAGGCCGGAGAGTTTGATTATTCCGGTTCGCAAGCATTAAAAGCCCTCAAAGAAGAAGGAATAGAGACAGTCCTTATCAATCCTAATATAGCTACCGTTCAAACGAGTGAGGGAGTGGCCGATCAGATTTATTTCTTACCAGTCACTCCTTATTTTGTGGAGAAAGTTATCCAAAAAGAGAAACCACAAGGTATTCTGCTTGCTTTTGGTGGACAGACTGCACTGAACTGTGGTGTGGAACTTTATCGTTCAGGTATTCTCGAGAAATATAATCTCGAAGTATTGGGAACTCCGGTACAGGCCATTATGGATACCGAAGATCGTGAGTTATTTGTCAACAAGCTGAATGAAATTGATGTCAAGACCATTAAGAGCGAAGCTGTTGAGAATGTCGTTGAGGCTCGTCGTGCGGCTAAAGAATTAGGCTATCCTGTTATTATCCGTGCTGCTTATGCTCTTGGCGGATTAGGTTCGGGATTTTGCGATAATGAAAAAGAATTGAATATTATTGCCGAGAAGGCTTTCTCTTTCTCTCCTCAGGTTTTAGTAGAGAAGAGTCTGAAAGGCTGGAAAGAGGTAGAGTACGAAGTCGTTCGTGACCGTTTTGATAATTGTATCACGGTTTGTAACATGGAAAACTTCGATCCACTAGGTATCCATACTGGTGAATCTATCGTGATTGCTCCTTCGCAAACGCTAACAAATGCTGAATATCATAAACTTCGTGAGTTAGCCATACGTATTATACGCCATATTGGTATCGTAGGTGAATGTAACGTGCAGTATGCCTTTGATCCTGAATCAGAAGATTATCGTGTTATCGAAGTAAATGCTCGTTTGAGTCGTTCATCTGCTCTAGCATCTAAAGCGACCGGATATCCTCTTGCTTTTGTGGCTGCTAAACTGGGATTGGGTTACGGACTCTTTGAATTAAAGAACTCTGTTACCAAAACAACTTCAGCTTTCTTTGAACCCGCTCTTGACTATGTGGTATGTAAAATACCTCGTTGGGATTTAGGTAAGTTCCACGGAGTAGATCGCGAACTTGGTTCTTCGATGAAGTCAGTGGGAGAGGTGATGGCGATAGGCCGTACTTTCGAAGAGGCTATACAGAAGGGCTTGAGAATGATCGGACAAGGCATGCATGGCTTTGTTGGAAATAAAGAACTAGTCATTACGGATATTGATAAAGCACTTCGCGAGCCTACTGATAATCGTGTTTTTGTGATTTCTAAAGCTTTCTGCGCTGGTTACACTGTTGATCAGATTCATGAACTGACTAAGATTGATAAATGGTTCCTTCAGAAGTTAATGAATATCATTGTTACTTCAGGCGAATTGAAGCAGTGGGGAAATAATAACAAACAATTGTCCATGCTCTCTCCCGATCTTTTACTGAAGGCTAAGAAGCAAGGATTTTCTGATTTCCAGATTGCACGTGCCATCGGGCTCGATGAAGATATGGAGAAGGGTATTCTGCTTGTGCGTAATTATCGTAAGAGCATAGGTATTGTTCCTGTAGTAAAACAGATAGATACTCTTGCTGCTGAATATCCGGCACAAACAAACTATTTGTATCTGACTTATAGCGGTACTACTAATGATGTGACTTATTTAGGTGATCATCGTTCCATTGTGGTACTTGGTTCGGGAGCTTACCGTATTGGTTCATCTGTAGAATTTGACTGGTGTGGAGTTCAGGCATTGAATACCATTCGTAAAGAAGGTTATCGCAGTGTGATGATCAACTATAATCCGGAAACGGTATCTACCGACTATGATATGTGCGATCGTCTTTATTTTGATGAATTGACCTTTGAACGTGTCATGGATATCCTGGAGTTGGAAAATCCTCATGGAGTGATTGTTTCTACAGGTGGTCAGATTCCTAACAACCTCGCTATGCGTCTGGACGAACAGAATATGCATATCTTGGGAACAACAGCCAAAAGCATCGACAATGCGGAAGATCGTGAGAAATTCTCTGCCATGCTCGACCGTATCGGAGTAGATCAGCCACGTTGGCGTGAGTTGACTTCTCTTGAAGATATTAATGTCTTTGTAGAAGAGGTTGGTTTCCCTGTCTTGGTGCGTCCTTCATACGTTCTTTCAGGAGCGGCGATGAATGTCTGCTCTAACGATGAAGAGTTGGAACGCTTTTTGAAGCTGGCTGCTAACGTTAGCAAGAAGCATCCGGTTGTAGTGAGTCAGTTCATTGAGCATGCTAAAGAAGTCGAGATGGATGCTGTGGCTAAAGACGGAGAGATTGTCGCTTATGCTATTAGCGAACACATTGAGTTTGCTGGAGTGCATAGTGGAGATGCTACCATACAATTCCCGCCTCAGAAACTTTATGTTGAAACTGTTCGTCGCATCAAGCGTATTAGCCGTGAGATAGCTAAAGAATTACATATCTCAGGTCCGTTCAACATTCAATTCCTTGCTCGTGAAAATGACATCAAAGTTATCGAATGTAACCTTCGTGCTTCTCGAAGCTTCCCATTTGTGAGCAAAGTGTTGAAGATAAACTTCATTGAGCTGGCTACCAAGATTATGCTTGGTTTGCCTGTAGAGAAGCCTTCGAAGAACCTTTTCGAACTCGACTATGTAGGTATTAAAGCTTCACAATTCTCTTTCAACCGTTTGCAGAAAGCCGATCCGGTATTAGGAGTAGATATGGCATCTACGGGAGAAGTTGGTTGTATCGGTTCCGATACTTCTAGTGCGGTATTGCAATCAATGTTATCAGTAGGTCATCGCATACCGAAGAAGAACATACTTCTTTCTACCGGTACTCCAAAGCAAAAGGCCGACATGATAGATGCTGCCCGTTTATTGTCACAAGAAGGATACAAGATTTTTGCTACCAGAGGTACTCATAAAGCTTTGTTAGAAAATAACATAGAGAATACTCTTGTATATTGGCCTAGTGAGACAGGAGATCCGCAAGCTCTTGATATGATGCGCAATAAAGAGATTGATTTGGTCGTAAACGTACCAAAGGATCTTACAGCCGGAGAGTTGGACAACGGTTATAAAATCCGCCGTGCAGCTATTGATCTTAACATCCCTCTGATTACGAATGCTCGTTTAGCTAGTGCGTTCATCTTTGCATTCTGCACGATGAGCATAGACGACATCGCCATCAGAAGCTGGGATGAGTATAAATAAAGAATTTCAACATTGTGCTTCATCTATTTTGCAACAAGAATAGATGAAGCACATTTCCCCCCCCCCTTGAAAGTTGATATTCCCTTAATATTGATCTTAATTTATGAACTATAACACACTTTTCACAGATGAAGAAATTTTTAATTTCAGCAACGCTCTTTCTATCCCTATTTAGAGCTCCTAATTACGCATCCGTAACGATTCCTCCTGAAGCGATTCCTCCTCTACCTCTTGCTAAACAGGTAGCATGGCAGCAAATGGAAACCTTAGCTTTTGTACATTTTGGATTAAACACTTTTGATGATAAAGAGTGGGGCTATGGAGATGTATCTCCTCAAGTCTTTAATCCTACAAAATTAGATTGCGAACAGTGGGTTCGTACTTTCTTAGCGGCAGGTATAAAAGAAGTGATCATTACCGCTAAGCATCATGATGGCTTCTGTCTTTGGCCTACCATGCTGACAGATTACTGCATTCGTAATACTCCTTATAAAAACGGCAAAGGAGATGTAGTAGGAGAGTTGTCAGCTGCTTGTAAGAAATACGGGCTCAAGTTTGGCGTTTATCTTTCTCCATGGGACAGACATCAGGCTAATTACGGAACGCCTGAATATGTGGAATATTTCTATAAACAACTCAGAGAATTGCTTACCCGTTATGGAGACATTTCCGAAGTATGGTTTGATGGAGCTAATGGTGGAGATGGATGGTATGGCGGCGCTAAGGAAGTTCGTAAAATAGACAGAAAAACTTATTATCATTTTGAGCGAGCTTACAAAATGGTTGAAGAACTACAACCCAATGCGATTATCTTTTCTGATGGCGGTCCCGGTTGCCGTTGGATTGGCAACGAGATGGGCTTTGCAGGAGCAACCAATTGGGCTTTCTTGCGATCAAAAGAAGTCTATCCCGGCTATGAAAAATATCCTGAATTGCAGTATGGGCATGCTGATGGTGACAAATGGGTGCCTGGAGAGTGTGATGTTTCCATTCGTCTGGGATGGTTCTATCATCCGAGTGAAGATAAGAGCGTGAAATCCATCGAACAATTGGTCGACTTGTACTATAGAAGTGTGGGGCATAATGCTAATCTTCTTCTCAATTTCCCAATTAATAGAGAAGGGTTGGTTAGTAAAACCGACTCAGTCAACGCAGTAAATTATCATCTTCGTATCCAAAAAGAACTCTCTCATAATCTGTTTGCAGGAATTATTCCTAAAGCATCCAATGAACGAGGAGAACCGTTTTCTGCACAGGCGGTGACAGATGGAAATTATCATACTTATTGGGCTACACAAGATGGAGTAACAGAGGCTACTTTAGAGTTCAGACTACCTTCTATTACGAAAATAAACAGACTCTTGTTGCAAGAATATATTCCTTTGGGACAGCGTGTGAAGTCTTTTGTAGTAGAGTATTACGATTCCGGCAAATGGCAAACCGTTAATCCTAACGAAGAAACAACGACTATCGGTTATAAGCGTATTCTCCGTTTCCCAACCCTCTCAACAAACCTTATTCGAATCTGCTTCATTGACTCCAGGGCATGCTTGTGTATAAATAACGTTGAAGCTTTCTACTCCGGATCAGATGATGATACCTCTTATAATGCGGTAGATAAGAAGATGAAAATAAAAGGATATCCCTTCGTTTTGATAGGGCAGGACTCTGCTGAAATGAAAAAATGCATGGATCACAATAGTACTACTACCTGTTTTATTAAAGACCAGACAGTACTCGTTGACTTGGGAGAAAAGCGTTTGATTCATTCTTTTCTCTATCTGCCCGACCAATCCAATAAAGGGTTAATAGCCAACTATGAACTTTCTGCGGGGATTGCTAAAGATGACCTTAACACAATCATTGCTTCCGGCGAATTCTCAAATATAAGGAATAACCCTGTGTGGCAAACCATACATTTTGCTCCCGTTTACGCTCGCTATCTACTGTTTAAAGCTAGTAGAATGATTGATGCTGAGCAACCTATGGGAATAGCAGAGTTAAGGGTAGAATAGAAAAGACGAGAAACTAAATATATGATTATGTATAGAAAGAAATTTTTTCTAGGCGGACTTATGTTATTAATTTCCCTGTCAGTCTCTTCATCCAAACATATTCTGCCTTATAAAGATCCCCATTTATCCGTAGAAGAGCGTACCAAAGACCTCTTGAATCGTATGACTCTGGAAGAGAAAGTAGGGCAATTACTTTGTCCTCTTGGGTGGGAGATGTACCAGATAGACGGGCATACAGTAAGAGTTTCCGAGAAATTCAAATCCTTCCTGAAACAGAAGCAAATGGGTATGCTATGGGGCACCTATCGAGCAGATCCGTGGACTAAAAAAACACTCGAAAACGGATTGAATCCCGAATATGCTGCTCAGGCAGGTAATGCTCTTCAGAAATATATTATAGAAAACACCCGTTTAGGCATTCCTATCTTTTTAGCAGAAGAGGCTCCTCACGGACATATGGCCATCGGTACCACTGTTTTCCCTACAGGTATAGCTATGGCAGCCACATGGTCACCTCATTTGCTGCAAAGAGAAGGCGAAGTAATTGCTAAAGAGATCCGTCTACAAGGCGGACATATCAGTTATGGCCCTGTATTAGATTTAGCCCGTGATCCTCGTTGGTCGCGTGTGGAAGAGACTTTTGGCGAAGATCCCGTTTTGTCCGCTTCATTAGGGGCAGCAATGGTAAAAGGACTGGGCGGGGGCAATCTCAATCAACCCTATGCAACGATTGCAACTCTAAAACACTTTATAGCCTACGGAGTTCCCGAGGGCGGTCAGAATGGAAATCCTTCCACTGTCGGTCAAAGAGAGTTGCTGACAGATTTTCTACCTCCTTTTCGCCAAGCAATAAAAGCCGGTGCATTGTCTGTTATGACCTCCTATAATTCTATGGATGGTATACCTTCTACTGCCAATACATACCTGCTAACCGAAATATTGCGTAAGCAATGGGATTTTAAAGGATTTTCCATATCCGATCTATACAGCATCGAAGGATTGCAAGTGAGCCATTTTGTAGCCGCTTCCTCGCAAGAAGCTGCCTTGATGTCACTAAAAGCAGGCTTGGATGCTGATTTGGGAGGAGATGCTTTTGCCACCTTGGTGCAGTCCGTCCGCGAGAAGAAAATAGATGAAGCCTTGGTCGATACAGCCGTATGTCGCCTTTTGCGTTTAAAGTTTTCTATGGGGCTTTTTGAGCACCCTTATGTAAACCCTCAAACCGCTAAAAAAGAAGTTCGTTGTCAAGAACATATCTGTTTAGCACGAGAATGTGCTCAAAAGTCGATTGTCTTGTTGAAAAATCATCATCATACTCTTCCGTTATCTAAAGAGATAAAGACAGTAGCTGTGGTGGGTCCCAATGCCGATAATGTGTATAACATGCTTGGAGATTATACCGCCCCTCAGGAAGCAGAAAATGTAGTCACCGTTTTAGAAGGAGTTAAGAATAAGATAGGTGCTGATAGAGTGGTATATGCTAAAGGCTGTGCCATTCGTGATACCACACATTATGAATTGCAGCAAGCATTAGAGGCGGCACGTAATGCCGATGTCATTGTTGCCGTGGTAGGAGGGTCAAGCGCACGTGATTTCAAGACGAGCTATAAGGAGACCGGTGCTGCCATCACAAACTCTTCTGTGGTTAGCGATATGGAATGCGGAGAAGGGTTCGACAGAGCCTCTCTACAGTTGATGGGAAAACAGCAAGCTTTACTACAAGCATTAAAGTCTACCGGAAAACCTCTTGTGGTGATTTACATAGAAGGTCGTTCGCTAAATAAAAATTGGACAGATAAACATGCCGATGCCTTGCTTACCGCATGGTATCCCGGGCAGGAGGGTGGAACAGCCATTGCAGACATACTCTTTGGCGATTATAATCCTGCCGGACGTCTGCCTGTATCCGTACCTCGCAGTGTAGGACAGATCCCTGTTTACTATAACAAGAGAAATCCTGCTACTCATGACTATGTAGAGATGTCTTCTACTCCCTTATATCCTTTTGGCTTTGGAATGAGTTATTCCACTTTTGAGTATTCCGATTTGAAGATTACACAAAAAGCAGCGACTTGTTTTGAAGTTTCTTTTAAGGTAAAGAATACAGGAAAGTATGACGGAGACGAAGTTGCTCAACTTTACCTTCGCGATGAATTGGCTTCCGTGGTACAACCGGTGAAGCAGCTAAAGCATTTTCAGCGTGTTTTCATCAAGAAAGGAGAGGAGAAAGAAATTTCTTTTCAGCTTACTGAAGAAGATTTTTCGCTTGTTGATGCGGCTATGAAACGGGTAGTAGAGCCGGGTACTTTTCAACTTCAGATAGGAAGTTCTTCCGATGATATACGTTTAACCGATAAAGTAGAGATCAATGAATAAAATTAAATATTTAGGATTTTTGTTAGGGATGTTCTCCCTTCTCAATGCCTGCACCCCAAAATCACCGGCTTCTGTAGCCAAAACTCCCGTAGAATATGTCGACCCGTTGATTGGTTCCGGTGGACACGGACATGTATTCGTGGGTGCCAATGTTCCTTTTGGTCTTGTGCAACTAGGTCCTACTGAGCCCGACAGAGGGTGGGACTGGTGTTCCGGCTATCATTATAGCGATTCTGTGCTGACAGGTTTCAGTCACATGCATTTAAGTGGAACGGGCATAGGCGATTTAGGAGATATCTCTTTTCTCCCTACTCAGGGTGGTAGTCACGCTGCCTATTTTAATCATGCAGATGAAGAAGTCTCACCAGGCTACTACTCCGTTCGTATGCAGCCATCAGATATAAAAGTAGCACTTACAGCTACAGCCCGTGCAGGATTTCACTGTTACATCTTTCCTAAACAAGGTGTAGCATCAATAATCATTAATTTGAAGCAAGGCATTGGCTGGGATAGCTGGAAGGATAGCAAGCTGAAACAAGAAAATGATACGGTTGTTTCCGGCTATCGTATTTCCACAGGATGGGCCAAACACCAGCAAGTTTATTTTGCTGCTATCTTCTCCAAACCCATTCATTCTTTTGTTGCTGTGGGAGATTCCATCGGTACATTCTCTTTCGACACAGACGGACCATCAGATCCGATCTATGTCAAAGTAGGACTTTCAGCTGTGAGTGTGGAAAATGCAAAATTGAATTTGAAAACAGAAATTGGCCATAAGCATTTTGATGCCGTGGCATCTGCTGCCAGAACAGCGTGGAATAATGAACTCTCTAAGATACAAGTTTTCATGCTAGATGAGGCTGCTGCAAAGATATTTTATACTGCCTTATACCATACGATGATAGCTCCTTCCGTGTTTTGCGATGTCAATGGAGATTATAGAGGCAGTGATGGACAAATTCATCGGAATGCTGATTTTGTGAACTATACCACCTTTTCCTTGTGGGATACATATCGTGCAGCCCATCCTCTCGCTACACTCATTCATCCTGAACGGATGAAAGATTATGTTCAAACGATGCTCGCAATCTTTAAACAACAAGGAAAACTCCCCGTATGGCATCTTATGGGTAATGAGACCGATTGCATGGTGGGTAATCCCGGTATTTCGGTGCTTGCTGATCTTCTTCTGAAAGGCTTTGTAGCAGACAAAGATAAAGAAATCGCATTTCAGGCAATGAAACGTTCCGCTATGCTCAATGAACGTTCCATGAACTTATTGAAAGAGTATGGCTATATTCCTTACGACAAAGAGCCTAGCAATGAAACAACCGCTAAAGGACTCGAGTATGCCTTGGCAGACGGTTGCATTGCTAAAGTAGCCCAATTGTTAGATAAAAAGCAAGACTATGCCTATTTTCATCATCGCAGCGAGTCATATCGCTATTATTGGGATAAGAAAACACATTTCATGCGTGGCTTGTCGTCAACTGGAAAGTTTAGCGAACCACTAATGCCCTTTCTTACTAGTCCGGGTAAAGGTGACTATACAGAGGGCAATGCGTGGCAATATGTTTGGCTTGTCCCCCATGATGTACATGGCTTAATTCACTTGTTTGGTGGAGAAAATAATTTTATTTCGAAGCTAGACTCATTGTTCATTGTGGAGGGTAGTCTGGGAGAAGAAGCTGCTCCTGATATTTCCGGTTTGATAGGACAATATGCGCACGGCAATGAGCCTAGTCATCATATCATTTATCTTTATAACTATGTTGGGCAGCCCTATAAAGCAGCGATTAGGTTGAGAGAAGTGATGTCAACCCTTTATAAAGATCAACCCGACGGATTGTGTGGAAACGAAGATGTAGCTCAAATGTCCGCATGGTATGTTTTATCAGCGTTAGGCATATATCAGGTCGATCCGGCAGGAGGCATATATGTGTTTGGTAGTCCGATAGTCAATCAAGCAATCTTGAATGTAGGAGGAGGAAAAACCTTTAAGATTATTGCCCATAACAACAGTTCAAAAAACATCTACATACAATCCATAAAACTCAATAACCGCTCCTATACTAAGTCCTACATCACCTATCAGGAAATAGTAGCAGGCGGAATACTTGAATTTGAGATGGGAGATAGCCCTTCAACTTTCGGTGCCGCACAGAAAGACAGACCCTAAAGCACAGTTATTTATATAAAAAACTCTCTCTTCATCCATTTATTGGATTGAAGAGAGAGTTTATCCTATTTATCTACATCATTGATTGAGTACCAAATACTCCTGCTATGGCCGTAGCCACAGCGATGACAATTTTGAGAATTGTCCCCCAGGTCGATTTGTTCATTCTCATGCGTTAGGATCCTCCCCGTTACCACTTTGACCATTATCTTTTTTGTCGTCTTCAGTCTTTCCACTGTCACCCGTTTCTTCTTTCTCAGATGTTCCCCAGCGAGCATATTCCACACCGTCATAGAGAGCCCTTGTAATCCCTTCTTTACCCGGCATTCTTTTATATTCCGGTCTGAAGCTCACTCGTAATCTTGTGATCTGTGCGGAGTTAACATCCTCTTCTTTTTCTACTCCATTAGCTCTAGATTGCGAGATGATTGTAAACGTACCCAGTCCGTCGAGTTTTATCGAGCGACTATTAAGTAGTTGTTCACGCATCACCGTCATCAAGTTGCGCACCACATTATGCACATCACCCGGAGTCAGAGAAGATTTCTCGGCTATCAGTTCCCCAATCTTTTGAGTACTAACCATTCCTCCTACTTTAACTAAAATGGGATACCACTTTTTCTTTCCGTCTTTTGATGCTAGTGTACTTTTCTTTGATTTGTAAAATAAAGGCATAATCTTTTGATTTTAAGTTCTACAATTTTGTTTAATAATATCCGTAATCGATTACGAATGCAAAGGTAGAAACCCGATCAAAAGACTATACATAAAAATGCACCTACACTCTTATAAGCGAATGTAGGTGCATGTAATTAACTCTAAATAATTGAACAATCTTTATTATTCTATCCGTTAATCTGTAAAAGTTCGAAGATATATTTAGGATCTCCCGTGTGATGATATAGATACCATAACTCCAATGGTTTAGGCGAAAAGATATTCAATTGTTCCGCAATCAGTTTAGCCCATAGCAAGGCTCCGGCTCCACTTGCGGTAACGAGATTGCCATCAGCTACAGCTCTATCCTGTTTGTATAGCTGCTCTCCAGTATAAGTTGGAGCAACCATTTTGAGATATTCCACAGCGTTGCTTGTATGTACGCGATTATTCAATAGTCCTTCATTAGCTAAAGCTCCCGTAGCCCCACAGATAGCAGCCAATGTACCATTCATCTCAAATAGCTGTTTAGCTTTCAGCAGTATTGCTTCATGTTCCTCTCTATTTTCCCAAGTATACCCACCCGGTAATAAAAGAGCTGTCGATTCATTCAGCACCATTTCCTCAATAGTACAATCAGGTACTACCGTCATTCCACCCTTAGTTACGACAGAATCTTTCGATTTAGCTACCGTCTTCATGTTTACTTCTTCGGCACCTTGTTTATAGAATTCCTTTGAGTTTATTAGTGCGGTGATATATGCCGGTTCCCAGTCAGCTAGTGTGTTAAACACATATACATAAACTTGTTTCATCTTCTTATCTTTTATTTGTTAATATACATCTATTTCTTATTCTATATCTAAATATCATCATTTTTTCTATTCATAGGAATAAGCTTCAAAGTTAAGATATTTTTTTTCTCCTTAAAATCTTCATTTTTTGATCATAGAAGTGTACTACATCTCCCGCATCTGCCTTAGGTATGAGGTAGACCAAATGCCAAGACTCAAGTACTGTTGCTGAGTTCATCTTTACACTAATTATAACCTTGTATTTATTATTACCTGTTTTTCATAGTGTTTCCTTGTTTCAATTCCATAAGGTACAATTAAGAGCACGTATTCCAAACTCTTTTAGCCGTTCATTTTCACGTTTCAATTCCATAAGGTACAATTAAGAGTACCTCTGTATTTCTTAATCAGCCTTTCAGCTTCGTTTCAATTCCATAAGGTACAATTAAGAGCGGGGGTAACGAATGGGAAATATCTTCTATCAAAGAGTTTCAATTCCATAAGGTACAATTAAGAGCGTGAGTTTCGTTACTTATTCTATATTTTACTTCTAGTTTCAATTCCATAAGGTACAATTAAGAGTGTGTATGAGCAGAGGGGTATAGCTTATCTAGTCACGTTTCAATTCCATAAGGTACAATTAAGAGGCTGTTAAGGCAGATATAGATACTAAACGTCTTACACGTTTCAATTCCATAAGGTACAATTAAGAGTTAGACACAGTTTACACGGACGGTTTTTCACAAGATAGTTTCAATTCCATAAGGTACAATTAAGAGTAGGCTTTACAGGTTGTTCACCTAAATGTGCAAATTCGTTTCAATTCCATAAGGTACAATTAAGAGTTACGACGTCCGCCCATTGGCGGTTGAAATTGCATGTTTCAATTCCATAAGGTACAATTAAGAGTTGAGTAGAGAAGATTTTGAGAGCTACAAAGCTTTTAGTTTCAATTCCATAAGGTACAATTAAGAGATATAGTCATTCACTTCTCCGTAGATTAAGATAAGTTTCAATTCCATAAGGTACAATTAAGAGTGCTATCTTCTGAATCTGCCTTTGACATTTTCAGGTTTCAATTCCATAAGGTACAATTAAGAGCATGGAAGCAGCAGGACTAAATCCCGCACTAATGTAGTTTCAATTCCATAAGGTACAATTAAGAGGAGCTTTGGAAAGCTCGATTAGATGAAGGTAAAGTAGTTTCAATTCCATAAGGTACAATTAAGAGCACGGCAAATACATTAAAACTAAATGCCGAAATAAAGTTTCAATTCCATAAGGTACAATTAAGAGGCTCGATTTAGGTTTTTCTCAATCAGAGATAATATCGTTTCAATTCCATAAGGTACAATTAAGAGTATATTATGATATGATAAAATCTAATAACTAAACAGGGTTTCAATTCCATAAGGTACAATTAAGAGTATCTAGGAATAAGAGGTTGGGGAGTTCCAATCATGTTTCAATTCCATAAGGTACAATTAAGAGCTCAGCATCGCTTGCTACAAACTTGCCGTCTTCGCCGTTTCAATTCCATAAGGTACAATTAAGAGAACAAATTACTAAGCGAAGAAGAAAGAGAAGAACTTGTTTCAATTCCATAAGGTACAATTAAGAGTTTTCTGACGAGAAAATCATTAGCTTAAAGTTTTTTGTTTCAATTCCATAAGGTACAATTAAGAGTTCTCCAGCTGCTTGCTATGTATATTTTCTTTTTCGTTTCAATTCCATAAGGTACAATTAAGAGGATCATGAATCATTTGAAAAAATGCTAAATCTAATGTTTCAATTCCATAAGGTACAATTAAGAGTCCATATTTATTTATTTAATGTGTTATTTTTTTATGGTTTCAATTCCATAAGGTACAATTAAGAGTTAAACAATTTATCTAAAAGAAAAAAGAAAGTTCCCTGTTTCAATTCCATAAGGTACAATTAAGAGCTCCTTATTAGTTGACGTTAAATAATCGTTTAGATAGTTTCAATTCCATAAGGTACAATTAAGAGCGGCCGTAATGAACCCGACAGTGGCACCGATATTAGGTTTCAATTCCATAAGGTACAATTAAGAGCTTTACATTCAAATGACTACGAACTACTAACATATTGTTTCAATTCCATAAGGTACAATTAAGAGTCCGTATGATCAACTTATCAATGAATATGACTATAAGGTTTCAATTCCATAAGGTACAATTAAGAGCCAGGCGTGGTATGGTTGCACATCCAGTTTTTTTCGTTTCAATTCCATAAGGTACAATTAAGAGGCAAAAAAGCTGAAGCCCATGAAAGCAAGGCGGAATATGTTTCAATTCCATAAGGTACAATTAAGAGTTCAGTAGGTAGTGCTTATACTACAACTGACAACGAAGTTTCAATTCCATAAGGTACAATTAAGAGAACAAAAGACGATATAGTGCCCCTTAAGCCTACAGAGTTTCAATTCCATAAGGTACAATTAAGAGTGTAGGATAATAAATACTTCTCAAACATTGTCAAAGAGTTTCAATTCCATAAGGTACAATTAAGAGACTTATCTTTCCCTTACTCATCATCTGTGTGATCGCAGTTTCAATTCCATAAGGTACAATTAAGAGTAAAAAAATTAAAGATATGAGTGTATTAGGAATGAGTTTCAATTCCATAAGGTACAATTAAGAGGTAGAAAGAAACGCACTAAAAAGCGTAAAGATACTAGGTTTCAATTCCATAAGGTACAATTAAGAGAAAAACTCCGCATGATTACATAACTCCATAACGTCATGTTTCAATTCCATAAGGTACAATTAAGAGAGTCTTCTTGATATATTAGTGCTCATTGACACCTTTGTTTCAATTCCATAAGGTACAATTAAGAGAGCTTGCTACTTCTATTGCTCGTCTTCAACAAACAAGTTTCAATTCCATAAGGTACAATTAAGAGTTTAGCGGAAATGTCATTCGAACATGATATCGACATGGTTTCAATTCCATAAGGTACAATTAAGAGCCTCCAATTTCAAAACAAGTAGTACTTGAATATCAATAGGTTAGGATCTGCAAAGAGATAGAAAAATGTGTTTTAAAAGTGTCGACCACCAATGATATAAAAATCCCTGATGATCGACATATAGTGTAAATGATTGATTATCAATAAGTCAAAGAGCTAATTATTTCAGTGTTGTGATAAATCTATCATCCTTGTGCAGGCATTGACAACTCTGTCATAAGAAAACATCAATGCTGCTTCGTTCTTTTCCTACAATTTGTTTCTCTGTCCAGTTAACATCTCTACCTTTAAAAATGATAATGCTATCATTTTCTTCTTGCATAAATTTTTTAGCAGCAATGAGTAGTTCATGCAAGCGAACTTCCGAGATTTCACCTTCAAACACGGAGTTCTGAATCCAATTCAGATATTTGCGACAAAGCTTTAGCATCTTTGCTACACGCTTTTCTCCAAAATCATAGACTAAAATGACATACATATATTTACCAATACATTTTAAAAGGTTTATATTCTTCTATACGTAGTAAATGCTTTGTTAGTTTATAGCATTCTAGTTTTATCAAATGCCGATAACTCACATTTCTTTTTAGACTCCGATGCTGAATGGTTTCTTGCAGCCTATCTTCTAATGCTTTTACAAAGATCTTTTTCCCCTCTGAATTTAGTAAACATTTATTCATCTTTTTGTCGAAGTGTTTTTCTTGAATTTCTTTTTTATTGAGTACTTTAAAGATTACACGATCAACAATTATTGGCTTAAATATCTCTGCTACATCTAGCGCCAACGAATATCTTCTTTCGCCAGGAGTATGAAGGAAGCTTATTGTTGGGTTGAGTTGTGTTTGGTTAATAGCACGCAGGCAAAGAGTGTAGCAAATCATATTACCAAAAGAGATTAATGCATTCACTTCATTGCGAGGAGGCTGTTTAGTGCGGTTACCCATTTCGAAATCATTCAATATCAAGTTGAAAGCATCATAATAGGTTTGGCGAATCATTCCCTCTACACCCATCAATTCTTGTATGTTTTTTGATTCTGGAATTTTTAGAGAAAGTAATTTAATGATCTCCATAATATCTTCCATATCTTTTCCCCTGCGATTGTAATATTGTAGATTCTTTAACATGTTAAATACAGCTCCATCAATAAATTTTTGAGCAATAACTTGTCTCTTCTTTTTATCTTGATAAGCTGCCGTTTGAGCTAATAACATTCTACCCGATAATAGACTATCACGTGGCATAAAGGAGCCTGTGTAATTTTCGTAATAATCAAAGAAATGCAGGGCTATATCTTTCTGTCCTAGAAAATTGAATAGTGCACTGTTAGCCGTCAGTGATCCAAAAACATAAAACTCATTTATATCCTCTACAGGCAGATAACGAGGAGCTCCTTTAATAGGATGCTCCGATTCTGCATCAGATATGGGAGTAAATTTTAGAGTATTATCCTTTCTTTCTAACGATCCTGGATTAAATAAATAGTATGTCTTTTTCATTCTTCTTCCTCCGTGCTATAACAAAAATCATAATAACTACAGTTCTTGCAAATACGTTTACTCACTAGGGGAGGGCATTCCTCACTGTCGATAATCTTTCGTATTTCCGTCTCCATAGTCTGGATTGTTTCTCTGTCGATATCTGATAAAATGATCTTATCTGTTTTCCTCAAAACAGGATATTCCAATATTCCCGTTACACCTACAATTCCATTTTTTTCAAACACATATAGATAATACTTCAGTTGCCATTCATGTGCCTTCTCCACTTTATTGGATTTCTTTATTTCATGAATCACCTTGTTTCTTGTGTCATAAAAGTCCACTTTTATTCCATCCAGTTCCACTTCTTCATATTTAGAAGAGCGTTGTGGATAAGATTCTTCGTGAATAAGCTTTCCCTCATAGACCAGATCCGAAGTATGTTCCATGCTTATCTCGTTTGCAAAGAGCCAAAGCTTTCGTTTGCATACTTGATAATAGTTGAAGTGAGTGCCTGTTGTACGCATACCTATATTATTTCTAAGTTGCAATCAGACGATCTCTCTTCAATATCTAGTTGTAATCCTAGATCATTATCATATTTTCTATCGATAACATAATATGGTTGTTCTTTAATCTTGTTTTTTGCAAGCATTTCAAATGCTGATATATTGCGATGGATTACTTCGCTTGTTATTAAAGAAGCAAATCTACGTTTTGTTATGGACACTTTTAGAGTTTCAGCTTTTATAAATCTATTTTCTTGTAACAAATCACAGTACTGAGATGTGAGAATAGAAGGTAGCACCTTTATTCCATCAAATTGTTTTTCAAATTCTTCTTCACGGTGCGAGTCATAAATAAATGGAGCTAAATTAATCATAACATCTATCTTTAGTTGGTTATAAACGAGATCAAAGTTTTTTTTATCTTTCTTTGACCAATTAGGATAAACATAATCAATCCATTTTTGCAAGTCTACTTCTGAAACGATTCCTGAGTTTATCGATTCTATTTCTCGAAGAGCTTCTAATGTGCGGTTTATTATCTCTTCGTTTTCATATATATATTTATCTACTTCATTGCGATCAGAGAAAACTATACAATCGCAAGGCGAGCGATATTTCCCATTGGTGCGATGTCTGTTTATTCGCCCAAATCGTTGCAATAAAGCATCAAGAGGGGCTAGTTCTGTGAAAATAACATCGTAGTCAATATCTAGACTGACTTCAATAGCTTGTGTTCCTACTAATAGATTTATTTTGTCCGATTTTAGTTCTGACTCCTTCTTGTTTCTGTCAATACCATTAAAAGCACTATGTAGCAGCACTTTTTTCTTTGCATTCAATTTCTTGTAAACCGTTTGTGCCTGTTTTACTGTGTTGCATACTACCAAAACTTTATCACCTTTATCTAATCTTGACTGAATATTTAAAATATGATCATCAAGTAATCCTTCATTGATTTTAATGCGATGGCGTATAAATGTTTTGTATAGACTTTCATCGGCTTTTATTTCACAAAAATCACCTATAGATTTTGTTAATTCTTCTTTCAGAAAAGTAGGTAAAGTAGCTGTCATTAGACAAATGTTTGCATTTAAGATGTTTACGGCAAATTCAATTAATACTTTTATTTGCGCACTCACTTCTGGATCATAAGCATGGATTTCATCGAAAATGAAATAGCCACCGCTCATCTCGAAAATTCCTTTTTCAAAACCTTTTAATCCAAATATTGATTTTAATAGTTGAAATGGTGTAACGACTTTTAAAGGGTGAACTAATGCTTTATAATTCTCTTTAAGCTCTTTTTTAAGTAGTTCATTTTCTGTGCTATACTTTTCTTCTTCAAAATGGCTTTCAATGTATTCAGCTAGTTTTCCATGAATGAGCCCTACAATTTCATTGTTTCCTTGCATTTGTTCATCTAAGCGTTCAAACATAGCATTGATGGAAGCTGTGAAAGGAAGGATGTAAAAGGTTCTACCTTGACCACTCTCTTTGATTTGTCTATGTAGCCACATTAGTGAAGCTTCTGTTTTACCAGAGCCAGTAGGTGCAGTGAGAACTATATTGCCAATAGTCTTGGATGCTTTCTTTTGATGATGATATGGGGCCCATGAGGTATTGTATAAGAATTCAAAATGTTTGTTTTCTATAACATTAATTTTGAATATTCCAGCTGATGCAGAATGATCACACTGTTTTAGAGCACCTGCCGCAAGTAAAAGCTCTTTGAATCTAATATTTTTACTGTTTACAGGCTTGTGTAAGTATTCTTTTATTTCTATAAAAGGAGGAGTTAGGACTTTGGATTCTAATGATACACGGTAATTGTTTAAAAAGGAGTTAATGAAATCAATATTGAAATGACTTGTTTCTTCTGACCACTCCAATTTGCCTTCTTCGGTAAAAGAGAATATATCCTGACCATTTTTATAAGTGTTTTGAATAAAATCGAATAGATAATTGAAATCTTTGTGATGTCCAATAACTATTAATTGTAAAATCCATTTGTCTTCATCAGCCAATTTTAACTGGTTAATGAATGATGTTGAAAATAGCTCATGTCTTTGATGACACCAATTAGACTTTTTTCCATAAAGTATTTTTTGAAATTCGGAATGTGCTTTCCCTAAGTCGTGAAATATAATGCCTAAACGGACTATTTCCCATAAATGATTAGCATTATTTATGGGTAACCTATCGAATGCTATTTTGAGCGATTCGTATACATCTAAACATTCGTCAATATGTTGTTTTAATGGGATAGGAGGTCTTGACTTGGCTAAGACCTCCTGTTCATTTAATTTCATACTTTTATTTCATGAAGAAATATGTCACTATCAAATTCATCTGTATCATGAGAAAAACCTTTTAACTGTGAATTTACTGGATTCTCGAAAGATATCACAGTATAAGGAGCTGTGTTTAAATTCTTACGAGGTATTGTATTTGTAAAATACTGAGGTAGTGCTTGTATTTGCCCGGGTAAGTAATTACCCATAAATGGAATAACCTGCCCTGCTATTGTAGCATTTTCAATTTGTTTCAATTCAACAGTTTTTATACTTTCTACTCTAGCTAGATCACAACTTCTTCCTAATAACAACGGATATACAGGTTGCTTCAGGCAAGAGATTAGATATTCATCCGTCAAATAAATAAAGAGACGACAATCATAGAGAAATTCCCGTTGAATAACATTGGATTTTGCAATATTCTTAGGATATTTCTTTTCGTGAGCTTCAATTTGATAAATTGTTTCTAGGTCTACCGCTTTGCATTTATAATCAAAGTAGTAGCCAAGATAGAACTCTTTACTTTCTATGTATTTGCCAGAAGCAGCATTTAATAGTCCCATCACAGTGCTGATAGGGGGAACTTCAAGCGTAGGATGAAATCCTGAAATTAAATTAGGATATCTAAAGCTAGAAGTCCATGTTTCAATTTTCACACACGATGCTTTCATTCTCTAATTTTAGATTTCAATTCTTCACAATATTCATCTATTGCTTTATTTACAGGTAAAATCTCAACAGTAGGAATGTCTGACATTGTTTTTAGTGAGTTCAGTTGAGGAATAACATCATCCATAAAACCTGTTCGGTAGCCAATAAAAACTTTACCTATAAATGTTTCTTTATAATCTTTCAGCACTTCAATTAAGCCATCGACATTAAATACTATATTTTGATCCCATTCACCATTGCTTTTTATAATATGGCTAAAAGGATGATTTCCCGTGTTTGTTGTGGCTAATACTATAAATTTAGGTGTCACATCTCCCATGTTGTTTGTTTGCATGGCACCGCCAGAAATAGACTTTAATGCTTTTATCGTTTCTATTGCTCTTTTTTCACGTACTTCATCGGATAGTCTCAGTAGTTTTTGGGGATTACCCTTGCCATTTAAAACAAATGGGTCATCAATCTCTGTAGCACCATTTTTAAGTGCTTCCTCTTGTAACAGTGCTGAAAGATTTTTATATCCAGTACGGTCATAATTAGAGAATGTTCCAACCATTGAAATATCTAAGCTAAACATTCCTTTCATTATAGCGCTATATTCTTGTTTTTGATAAGGGACGGCATCTCCTACTTGGCGAGACATGCTCGACCAATTTTCAGCAGGGGTTACACTTGCTACTGAAATAATTGCGGAGTTTTTTAAAGGAGAAACACGAGTAACAGTTACATTTGTTAATTTAGGATTTCCTTTTTTGTCTTTTACTACTTCTCCATTTTCATCTAATTCTACATCTTTTGCTGCACGCATGTAGCCGAAAATATCATCATCAGGATACTTCAATGGGTCAGCGTTTGTAAATGCTATTTTGCCTTCTCTCGTTATTGGAGATAAGTTCCATCCTGCATTTTTTTGAAGTGCTTCTCGCCACCAATAACGCCATGCTTGGCCTGATACATAAACATAATTTCGACCATTTTTCCTGATAGATTTTGTGATTACTCCATTGTCATTATTGTTGGAAGTGCCTTTACCTGCATTGTTTAATGCAACAGCATCTACATCGAGTAAAATAAACCCTTGTGTTTTAATATTTTTCATAATATGATTATAAATTATTGATTTCTGATTCTTCATCTGATACTAGTTCTAAGTCAACAACCTCTGCTATGAGTTCTCGTTCATGAAGTTCTTGATAGATTGCAATAAGTAAGAGGTCCCTTGTTTCTCCCCAATAAGACCCGTCGGGAAATAAATAATCATTGTAATCTTCGACACTTATTATAGTATCTTTATTTCCATTAGCGTAATTTTTTACAACTACGTCTTTTAGCAGGAAACGTCGCAATGCTGAAGCATTTTTAGCATTGCTTAAAGCTTGGATGCGCTTCTTAATTTTATCAGGATTTTCATCTTCAACAAGGAATGATGCTAATTCCTTAATTTTAGTGATTGTAGCTTGTTTCATACCAATAATATTTTGTTGATAAATTTCTACTATTTTAAAATTGAAAGAGTTTTTGCGCGACCAGCGTAAAATCTCAGGTCGTATATTTTCCTCATTTAATAGCTTATTATAGATTACATTAAACCACTTTTGATATTCTTCATACTTTATTCTTTCTGTTTCTTTTGGCTTTATTATTTCAATATCATCTGTGATTGAATTGTATCTTGCTCCTTTATGTTTACTATCAAAGAAATACGATCGAACAAATTTTTGCCAATCATCTTTAAATTTTGGTTGCAAACAGGTTCTGTAGAAAATAAACATTTTTGCATGAAGTTGATAAATTTGTATTTCTGGACTTGCACCAAAATTAGTAAAATGATATAGGGCTATTGATGGAGCTATATTGTTATTGAAAAAAGATTGAGATAGGGAGAGAGAATGATTGACAAACTGAAAAAGAGCATTGGCTGGTTTATTCATGTCTGACTTAGCAACTCCATCAGACATGTTGATAGCTATTTCGTGCAGATTTTGTTCTATTATTCGATTAACAAAAAACTCGCTTAATGTTTGATTACTACTTTGTATTAGACAAATTTTTCCTTGTAACTGTTGGCATGCAAAAGGCACAAAATGAATTCTTATTAAAGCTTCTTTTGAAATTGAAATACCTTTTTGAAAAAAGTGATGGAAATTAATTAGTGTTCCAGAACCGGTCATTATACTGTTGTCTCTTCCTCCAAAAAACAACTTAGTTTCTTGCCCTGTAATACGGCAGAAGCCTAATTCAAAAGGTTCAGTTTCATTTAGTAATCTACTAAAATAATTTAAAGTCTCATCTATTTTTCTTTGACCTTTAAATGCTGGTTGAGTAATTTTTGAATTTAGAAAGAAAGCATTCAATTTTCCTCCCCATTTTTCTACGTATATTTTAGTGACATAATCAATAAGTTCTAAAATATTCATTTGAGGAAAGTGGGCTGCTAATGCTTTTATAGCAAACCCTCCTGCATCAGCAAAGGGATCTCCCGTTGGCCTTGTTAGCCATTCTTGATTAATAATACCTTCAGTAATTTCTTTCATTTATCAGATTTTATAATATTTCCTATAATAGTATTTATATAAGGCTCTTCTTCATCTGCAAAGTAATCGAAAATTTGATTACTTTGCAGATTGTCTTTTTTTAATTCTCCAACTTTCATCTTTATGAAGCTTGTTAAGTCTTCATAATCAAGGTAATGCCCATCTTCTGTTTTATAATTTGTTTCCATTTGCTAAATGTTTTATGCAAATGTAGATATAAAATTTATATCTCCAAATTATAATTGAGTTATTTTATTTCTGTTAATGAAATTATGTTGTTGCTTATTTCTTTTTAGTTTAAAATAAATTATATCTTTGTCTCAAAGTAATTGTACCTTATGGAATTGAAATAATTACAATTGGGTTATTTGTCTTAAGGCTCGTTCCTTGAAAATTTCTTTTTAGGGAATGGGCCTTAGATTTTTATTTCAATTTTATTTTTTACTAATCTTTACCATTCCCCATCCCTGCGAACCTTTCATGCCAATGCCGCTTTCATACATTATCTTCATTAAATCTTTGTTTAGCCTTATATCGAATCTACACATATAGCCTTTTACTTTTGATTCTTCAAGTGTTCCGGCTTTGAATGTTATCAATACAGGTTTGGGCTTATTTAAGACTTTGAAATCAAAATCTATTTTGTTAGAATAAGGCTTCCCGTGAAACGCCTCATATCTATTTAATAGACTGTGGAGAATAGATTCTTTAGCACGTGGGTCTTCTGGCGATAGGTAATCGGTGCGACCACCTTCATCACGACGTAGTGCGATGCAGATAGGAGAGAGGGTTTCAAACCTCATTTCGTCTTCAAAAGGAGGGGTAGGGAGAACTTCTATACTTTTCACTCCGCATTGTATCTTGTTTTTCTTATTGCCCAATTGAAAGGTTTGATTCATGAAAACTCCTTGAATAAACTTTTCGGTAGATTCTTCTGGCAAGAAAGAGACACTCCACTCCATAGTGTCACTATTGATAATCAGCAAAGAATTTTCTTTGTCTATGGTATAGCGAGGAATATAGAATCGAGAATAGGTAAAGAGCTTAAATTGTTTATCTTCAACTGTAAATCCATTATCATGTAGCCACGTTGCATAATTTGTACTTGCTTGTGACAATATTTTGTATATAACTGCTGATTGCTCGTATTGATAGTTAATAGGTATAGAGTTCCCAAAGGCTTGTTTATCAATGTTTAAGGTGACTTTGAATCTCATAGTTGTTTTGTTATTTTTTACTTGATAAAAGTAAAAAATAAATTTTGATATTTTGTGATTTTACTAAAAATATTTTTAGTCTTTTTTTCTTTTAATACTTAAGGCTCTTAAAAATATTTAGAGATTAGTTTAGCTTGTGTTAGAGTGAGCACAGTAAAGAAGTTGTGTGCTTTGTCTTAATCAAAGAATTAGTGTAGCGAAAAATCAAATAGGCTGCAAAAGATTCTAATTCCATGAGGTACAATTAAAAGTTGATTTTCGTAGTTGGTGTAGTCCCACATCTCTTTGTTTCAATTCCATGAGGTGCAATTAAAAGGAAATGAGCTATTACAACGCCTTGTATGCGCTAATGTTTCAATTCCATAAGGTACAATTAAAAGAACGCTAAGTATGTAGAAGGAAAGATGACTTTATTGTTTCAATTCCATAAGGTACAATTAAAAGTGGAACGAAAATGCAAAAATATTAACAGAAAGACACGTTTCAATTCCATAAGGTACAATTAAAAGGGCTTTAACGATTCTTTCTGCTGCTTTGAAGTCAGAGGTTTCAATTCCATAAGGTACAATTAAAAGTATTAATCGTGTTGTTGGAAGTAATATATATAGTGTGTTTCAATTCCATAAGGTACAATTAAAAGTTTCATCGAACCAATCGCGAAAGATTACAAAACGTTGTTTCAATTCCATGAGGTACAATTAAAAGCATCCATTTGTTTCCCTACATCTTCGGATTGCTCCGGTTTCAATTCCATAAGGTACAATTAAAAGTTAAAATGGATAAAGCAAAAGGGGATACGACCGTAGTTTCAATTCCATAAGGTACAATTAAAAGAGTGCATAGGCAGCATCGGCATCGCCACACAGCTGAAGTTTCAATTCCATAAGGTACAATTAAAAGCGCCGGGTTATTGAGTTCCCAATCATGGGTCAGGTGTTTCAATTCCATAAGGTACAATTAAAAGTCTGTCTGTAAATATGATCGGTGCACCGTCCGTAATGTTTCAATTCCATAAGGTACAATTAAAAGGATGAATTGGCTGCTATACGTGGCGTGTCTCCTAGATTGTTTCAATTCCATAAGGTACAATTAAAAGATGTTGGCATTTTGCGTATTAGTAAAGTCTATAAATGTTTCAATTCCATAAGGTACAATTAAAAGCCAGAAGGGGCCTGGTAATTCTATGTACCCCCTGCTTGTTTCAATTCCATGAGGTACAATTAAAAGGCCACCTTATAAGATACTAAAAGCGTTCCCGTAGTGTTTCAATTCCATGAGGTACAATTAAAAGTATCTTTTGCTCTTGCTCTGTGATATTTTAGTAGTGTTTCAATTCCATGAGGTACAATTAAAAGTATAATGCAGAATTGGATCAACACGGAGTGGCTAGAGTTTCAATTCCATGAGGTACAATTAAAAGGATCAGCGCTACTGCTTCTCGTGACGTGTTTACCAAGTTTCAATTCCATGAGGTACAATTAAAAGAGCGCTAGACTACAAACTATTCCTGATTGGTATAAAGTTTCAATTCCATGAGGTACAATTAAAAGAAGGATTATGTGATATTTGTTCACCCTTGTACAAATAGTTTCAATTCCATGAGGTACAATTAAAAGTATGAAAGCAATAAAATCATTTGGTAGAATATCATGTTTCAATTCCATGAGGTACAATTAAAAGTTTACTTTGTAGATATAGATCATAACGGTAAATATGTTTCAATTCCATGAGGTACAATTAAAAGATTTTCAATACTGTCTTTGTAAAGCCGATACTCAGTTTCAATTCCATGAGGTACAATTAAAAGCCCGTACTAAATACAATAGCAATAGCATGACTCCGTTTCAATTCCATGAGGTACAATTAAAAGTCATAATTGTTTGATATTTAGCTTGTTACATTTTTTGTTTCAATTCCATGAGGTACAATTAAAAGCGCAATTAATAGAGATATTAAGCTTTCCGAATTTTGTTTCAATTCCATGAGGTACAATTAAAAGCTTGATAAACTCATAGACATAAAACATATTCCGACGTTTCAATTCCATGAGGTACAATTAAAAGTAAAAATTAAAGAGTATGTTAGACATGTTAGCAAGTTTCAATTCCATGAGGTACAATTAAAAGACAAACACAAAAAGAATACACATGCACGGCATAATAGTTTCAATTCCATGAGGTACAATTAAAAGTATAGCTTAGGTCGTGAGTTGACCTACTGTAATTTTTCGTTTCAATTCCATGAGGTACAATTAAAAGTCTCGCAGATTACGTAATTATCGCCCATCTCGTGGGTTTCAATTCCATGAGGTACAATTAAAAGCACAGAGAGGTGGTGATGTTCGACTTCCTATGAGGTTTCAATTCCATGAGGTACAATTAAAAGCCCGTCTTAGATCCGGTTGCGCCGACGAGTGATCCTTGTTTCAATTCCATGAGGTACAATTAAAAGATATTTGCAGATACGAGCCTAGACGCAATGAATTTTGTTTCAATTCCATGAGGTACAATTAAAAGATACCAATTTGAGTGAGAATAGATTTTCCTTCATGAGTTTCAATTCCATGAGGTACAATTAAAAGTGATGGTGTAATAAGCGAAATCGGTAGAGGCTTTGTTTCAATTCCATGAGGTACAATTAAAAGGAGTCTATGTATCATTGATGCACGATTCCCGTAAATTGTTTCAATTCCATGAGGTACAATTAAAAGTGGTCTCTTCTTGTTATTATAGCTTCTCTTTTTCTAGTTTCAATTCCATGAGGTACAATTAAAAGCAAATAATGGAAAAAGCTATAGGTAAAAATACGCTGTTTCAATTCCATGAGGTACAATTAAAAGAAAAATACCCAAATTGGTACATAAGCGGAATACAAATGTTTCAATTCCATGAGGTACAATTAAAAGCAAAGGTGCCGGGGCAGACTATAACATAGAAATATGTTTCAATTCCATGAGGTACAATTAAAAGAGCAAGGAGTAGACTATACAGACTTTGAAATAAACGAGTTTCAATTCCATGAGGTACAATTAAAAGCTTGGTTAGATTACATGACAAACTATAACCGATGTTAGTTTCAATTCCATGAGGTACAATTAAAAGACCATTAAAAAGTTATGGCTATCGAAAGATGAAGCGAGTTTCAATTCCATGAGGTACAATTAAAAGTCTTAGAGCAGATACAGGCTTTAGATGCCGAATACAGTTTCAATTCCATGAGGTACAATTAAAAGGGGAGGTCTTATTTCTCCCACTTTTGCCAAAGCCGTTTCAATTCCATGAGGTACAATTAAAAGGTTCAAACGCTGATTGAACCGAACTATAACAACGCAGTTTCAATTCCATGAGGTACAATTAAAAGGCGAAGTCCTAGAGACTTTACTCACTAAAGCGGCAACGTTTCAATTCCATGAGGTACAATTAAAAGATCTAAAAGGAAGTTATAGCGCAGATAATTTACCAGGTTTCAATTCCATGAGGTACAATTAAAAGCTAAATATCCAACGCCTTCTATAGGGGAAACAGCAGTTTCAATTCCATGAGGTACAATTAAAAGTTGTTGACTATTACCAAACCATAGCCCCTCAAACGTTTCAATTCCATGAGGTACAATTAAAAGGAAAAACGCAATTGTGGGTGCCGTTACTGGCTCGAGTTTCAATTCCATGAGGTACAATTAAAAGTGCGCAAGAGATCGTATTAAGAAATATAGAAAATAACGTTTCAATTCCATGAGGTACAATTAAAAGGTTTATATCTTAGTATAGATTCTTTCACCGCTTCTTGTTTCAATTCCATGAGGTACAATTAAAAGAGCGAAATATAACTACATATTCGCAGACACAAGATGTTTCAATTCCATGAGGTACAATTAAAAGAATGCAGGAAAGACAAGCCCGTATAAACGAAGAAAGTTTCAATTCCATGAGGTACAATTAAAAGTTAGGAATGATGGGAATGGGCATTGCACAAAGTGCAAGTTTCAATTCCATGAGGTACAATTAAAAGAGCTGAAGATGTGGCTTATGCTACATCGCTTACTGAGTTTCAATTCCATGAGGTACAATTAAAAGCGCATAGCCTTCTATGATTCTGCCCTCTATAAGTTTGTTTCAATTCCATGAGGTACAATTAAAAGTCCTGCACATAAGTATATGCATGCCTCTAAATCTCGTTTCAATTCCATGAGGTACAATTAAAAGGCTACCAATTGCAAAACAAGAAATCCCTGTATATCAATTAGATAGCCAATACAAATATATAAATATTCTTTCTAAAAAGTGTCGATCACCAATGATATAAAAATCCCTGATGATCGACACAGTATATAATTAGCTGATTATCAATAAGTCAAAGGTCGAATATTATGCATATGAAAGTCTGCTTAGGGATATTATCTCCCCATCGACAATTTGCAACAATAAAATATTGGCTGCTACTGATATACTCTAAGTTAAATATAACAGTAGGCAGATTACAGCGGATAAAGTTATAAATTATCAATGAATAATAACCGTCTCCTTTTCTTTTTTCTTTTCAAGAACTTGTGTTTAACAATTCAGCATGTTAAACTGATCTTAATTTGCTTTTCTGTTTTTGCCCTAATGATTGTATGCGGAATTTTTTTCTCCCCCTGTTTAAAATTTACAATACGATTGTTTGCATTAAGCTTATCTTTGCGCCCTTGATCTGAATAAGAGAAAGAAATCTCTATAATAAAGGAGTATATACATGAAAATTAAAATGGGCTGGACTTTTCTTGCTGTGGGTTTACTGATGGCTTGTAGCAAGGATAATAATGAGGTGAATACTGAAGTAGCCTCGATAACGGGAAAAACATGGGAACTTTCTCAAAGTACGGAAAACGGACAAACAAGTACGTACCCGCTGACTATTAAGGGTGACTTTGATGAGGATGGAACGGAGGAAACTCTTTCACGGAGTGACTTCTACGTTTTTGAAGATGGCTGGGCGTTTAGGGCTTATTCATATATCGTGGTTAAAGATGAGGGAACGGATGTAATAACACTTAAAAGCCGTGTGGGCTATCTTTTTGCTGCCGCCGCATCACCTTATACACAAAACGAGGAGAAACTCTCGGTTTTCCTTAAAGACTATACGATCAAACAGAGCGGGGATGCACTGCAATTGCTCTCTGATACTCATCAACTTGTATTTAAGCAAACACGGACTATTGAAAAGGATAAGGTGAAAAATGCGCCTTTAGAACCTGAAAATAATGTGGCTCTGGCTTCTAAAACATGGAGAATGAAGTCGGAGAAGGGCTTTGATGTTAAGCCGGACATCTTTTATCCTACAGAGAGAATAGGTGATTTTGACGGGGATGGAACAGAGGAAAAGCTGAGCAGAGATGACTATTATGTTTTTTCTATTCCGTGGTGCTATACAGCTTATATCTCGAACGTTATTGATGATCAGGGCAGCGATACACAGACTCTTGCTTTGCAAAATGGCGTTTTACAAGCAAAGCATCTCAATCATTTTACTTTTAATGCTGCTAGAGATACGATGTACTTCAACGGGCATGGTTATGCTTATGTTAATGACGGAGAGACCATCATTCTTCGTCAAGGGAATTACGAGGCAACATTTGAGCTTGAATCTAATATTGGGGCAAATGAGGTGATCGCCTTCTATGAGGAAGAAGATTAGAATAATCATTATCAGATATATCGAAAAATAGGAAATGAAAAGATTCAGGGTAATAGTTCTTTTATTAGCATTGTTACAATTACAACTCTCGGCGCAAGAAAAAACAGATTCGATAAAACGTGCACCTTTGATCAACAAAACGGTGGTGAAGAGAAGCATACTGCCTCTTTCGCTGATTACTGTCGGAACGCTTATCAGTGGGAGTCATTTAGAGAAACAGATTAAGAAGGAGCTTCGCGATGGCGATGGCGTGATAGATTACTCCATTCCTGTGGATGATTTGATTCAATATATACCCATAGCGGAGATCTATATTGCTGATGCGTTGGGGGTAAAGTCTAAAAATCATTGGTTTGACCAGACGAAATATATGCTTATCTCAAATGCGATAACTGCTGCGTTAACGCATGGCACAAAGTTCCTGATTAACAAGCGTCGTCCTAACGGATCTCCTTATTCTTTTCCTTCCGGACATTCGTCGTTCTCGTTTACTAATGCAACGGTCTTATACGAAGAGTTTCACGATTCTTCGCCTGTATTTGCTTATAGCGGCTATTTTTTGACATCACTGGTTGGGTCGCTTCGGGTAATCAATAATAAGCATTGGCTTTCTGATGTTCTGGCGGGTGCGGGACTGGGAATATTGGTTACCCGTATGGTTTATTATTTTGAGCCTCTCAAGAATTGGAATCCTTGTAAGAAGATGAAGAATATTTCACTTATTCCTGAAATAGACTCTTCCGGAGGTGGACTTACTATGGTTTATAGATTTTAATAAAAGATGGGCATATCACTATTCTTTTCACTCTAGATAATTGATAATTTGATTTTTTGATAGTTGGTGTGCTCATCTTCTTCTGATAGAAGGGCTAGATATTCTGAGGGAGACATATCCATGTAATATCTGAATTCTTTGATGAAGTGGGGCTGATCGAAATAGCCTGAATCTATGCCGATGTTAAGCAATCGGTCGGGTGAGTCGAGTAGGTGTTTCACGGCTTTCCTAAACTTTATCAGGCGCTCAAACTTCTTTGCCGAAACTCCCACAATTTTGCTGAATTGTCTGCTTAGCGTGGTGTAATTAGTGTTGTGCTGATCGCAGAACTGCCGAATGTTTGTGGCATCGTTCGTTTCTGTTAGATGAAAATATAACGCTTTTACTAATTGACTGGACTTCTCTCTTTGCTTGTTGTGCAATGTCGTCAGTAGTTCGTAAACAGCGTCAATGGCTTGCTCATCATTCTCTGCACGATGTATCTTTTGCAAAAGCTCATGATCGTATGATATTGGGAAAGGGATGTTTTTATCGGTTAGCATTCGGCCTGTTATGGGCATAAACGGATACAAGCCGCTGGCGTACATTCTTACTCCTAGTATTTTTGTGTGTGGTAAGAAGCGGATTAAAACGTTCTTAAATGTAATTCCGTCAATAGATGGTTTGTCGATAAAGATGCCATCATGATAAAAGCCTTCATTGGATATAGGGAAGATGATATATACGAATTGATCGGGAGGGATAAGAATATCATGTGCCTGCTCAAGGGTTTCAATGAACCAGATTGATTCGACACAATCTTTAAACAAAATAGGTGCGTATTCGCGTAATATCAGGTTTTCCGGGATTCTTTCTTCCTCCATATCTTCTTTTTATATAGATTGCATAACAACGTTATGGGTGATAAAGTTATGAAATCTGCGAAATAAAAAGATATTTCTTTTATTGCTGTTCGATAAAACTGATGTACTACATAGATAGATTTTTATACTTTGTTCAACCATCCAGAAAACATCTTGCATATATCAAGATATTTAGTGAATATTGCATATAAGTTGTGCATACGTTGATGGTCTATTACTGTTTCTTCACTTCCAATTTATAGTTAAAGTCAGAGATAGGCACAACTTTATACTAATCATTTTGTTGATTTTCTAGTTTCGTAAACACATTATGTAGTAAATAGAACTGTATTATTATGCCATTAATAAGAATAAGTCTGCCAAAGAGTTTGTCAAAAGAGGTGAAGAACAACGTTTCATTGTCTGTTCATCATGCGTTGATAGAAGAGTTTAATATTCCTCAAAACGATTTTTTTCATGTCATAGAGGAATTAGACCCTGATCAGATGCACTTCCCCGAAAGTTACTTAGGCATTTCGCATACATCTGATATTGTGTATATACAAATAATAGCAGGTGAGGGACGCACTTTCGATCAAAAAAAACGTTTGTATAAAGCCATAGCCGATAAAATAGAACATTCTACACATATAACAGCCAATAATATCATTATTGTACTCCTTGAAAATAATGGATTTGAGAACTGGTCTTTCGGAAATGGAGAAGCACAAATCCCTAAACATTTAAAAAGTGAGTGAGATAATGGTAGTTGTTCTGAGAGATAAAAAAGGCTCCTGAAAGAGCCTATGGTAGCCGGATGAAGGGTCTATTGATATGTCCTGAACTGATATGAGTAGAGATTGGGAAAGTAGAATTATGCTTTTACTTTTTGAGTATTCTTTTTAGGTAGTTGGCGTCTAAAAGATTCACTGTTTCAAAATGCCCATTATAGAACACGGCGTAGTTATTGAAAACGCAAGGCAGTTCTTTCGCTTGTTCTAGCGTGTTTACCTGAATAAGAGAAATGGGTATGTCATTCTTCTCACAAAACTGCTGTATGCTCTCAATGTTTTGATGAATATAAGGGCACTGCATGTCGTAATAAATTGTTAGATCTTTGTTCTCTATCTCTTCTTTTTGGGCACTCGGTGCAAACTTAGGCATTGTTCCGTCGAGAGAGAGGGCTAGCAATTCATATCCGTTGCTGGTAGTGTCAACAACCTCAAAGCCAAAACGCTTGGCAAACGACTGATCAGAGAGCCATGCTTTCTGCTTTTTCGATCCCAGCATACAGATGCCCGACTTGCCTTTTTCTTTAGCATCAGCCAGGCAATATTCCATGAGCGCTCTGCTATGACCTTGCCCTTTGTAGTTACCCAGAACCCATAGGCAATAAACGTAATAATAATTGTTGCCCACTATGGGAACCCATGCCGTTTCGAGGGGAGCATATTCAATAAATACGGTCGCTTTTTCATCTAGCTTTCTGAATACATGTCCCTCGTTGATCCTTTCCATAAGCCACTTTCGCTTATTCTCGATGCCCGGATGAAGTGTTCTGGTGCGGATGATACAGCATAAATGCTCGTTAGCAATATTCTCTGCTGTTAAGTTTACATATTTAGCGCTCATGTGTGTGGTTGGTTATCTATCAATTATCTATACTCGTCGTAGCGCATTTTGCTGTACTCTATGCTGTAAAGGTACGAAAAAACAAATAAATCCTTATATGCTATCATGTAAAGAGATGAAAAAAACTCTAAAGTATCTAATGTTAAAGTTTTTGATGTCATACTATAAATGTTTGTTGTAGTGAACATAATTATCTGTTTTTGTGCCGTACAATAAACATTCTGAATATGAGCAGAAAGACATTTGGAAAGATTATGCCAAGACCTGTCATGCAGAATCTTGAGTTGATGGGCGAACAGATTAGGTTGGCACGCAAGCGTCGGCATCTCACGATGCAAGAGGTTGCTGACAGAGCTACGGTTACTCGTCTGACAATATCGAAGGTTGAGCATGGTGATCCTTCCGTGGCTTTGGGTATTTATGCCCGTGTACTTTATGCGTTAAATTTGGAGAATGATCTGAGACTGATTGCCGGTGATGATGCTCTTGGTCGTGATTTGCAGGATGCAGAGTTGAAAAAATAGACGTGCTCTTTAATAAATAGTAATCTGTTTTTTTAGTTTTTTATTAATTTCTGCCCTGATAGTTTGTATTCTTTCAAACTTCTCTTTGTTCTTAATCTTTAACTCATTCTGTCCCTCTTTTAGAGCGATGAGGTACCAACCAAATAATTGACTTCTTAGCTCAAAAATGAGCTCTTTTATCTCCTTGTCGATAAATAACCCATGTCCCTGAGTATAAAATAATTCAGTCAGCTCTTTCATAAAAAGAGTAGCTCTATCGGAACGAAAATAATGAATTTTGTTTCCTTCGCTGTCTAATTCTCCCCGCCGAAAAATATTATCTTCATGGTCTGATTCTGAAATATAGCGCAACAATCCCCACATGGCTTTTGCTGCATTTATTTTAGCTTCGTAGTTGATTTGGCGTTGCAAATAAGTACCTTCTTCTCTTTTTTGCTTTCTCCAATACTTATGTCCCCAGTATAAAGCAATGAACGCAGTAATAATAATAGCCAGAGGATCAGCCAGCACTTTAGCCCATTCTAATAAAGAATCATTCATCACTTGTCCACTTTCAAAATAGATATTCATGCCGTTTCTTCTGTTTTTAAGATTAAATGTTCTTCTAACCTTGAATAGACTTCACTGATCAGATCAATTATTCGCTTGGTGATCATCGGTTGATCTTTTACCTTATCTATGCTCTCCTTGATCCATGTATTGAAAGGTATCTGATTGTGAAGCATGCTGTTTCTCAGCTCTTTAAAATCTTTTTCCGCAAGTAACTCAACCTCTTTTGTGGCTCCTAACTTTTTAGCAGCTTCTAAGCAATCGTAATGGTTATAATAGCTGTTCTTTGTCTTCTTAATTTTATCCGAATGCTTATCAATGAGTATCTTCTCTACATTGTACATCAATGCTAATAACTTATCTCTCTCCTTGTCATATATCTCCAACTCTTCTGCCAGATTGCTATACTTATATTTTTCACCTTTTTGCAGTGTTTGTCCGCTTTCTATGATTCCGAGTTTTATATCTTCCCTCTCGGGGTAGTATTTCATGAGATTTTCTAAACGACGGTCTTTCAAAAAACGACGAAATTCTCCATAACGCTTTATGGGTAGTCTGGCTGTTACTCTTCTGCCATAGATCAGTTCGCTCATCTCATATTCAGCATCGAGAATATTGTTTTGTTGATTGAAGCCTAAACGCTCTATATCTTCTTCTCTGAATGATGATGCGGGTATCAGGTCATTTACCATGAGGAAAAGTGCGCGGTCATTCGCCTCTTGTCTCAATATCTCAACCTCATTCTCTCTGATCCTTTTAGCTACTTTTTTCATAGCCTTAGCTTCCTCTTCACTCGCTTCTTGAAAATGGTCACTGATATATTTTTTTATTTCATCTCTTTCACTGAGTATCGTTTTATCCGAGTCTAATTCTCCGGTGCTATAGTAGCGTGATAACTCATACATGGGTTGTTTCTTTTCCTTGAAGTACTTCATGAGGCAACCTGCCACACTGCTATTTTCTTTCAGATCATATCCCTGCTGTCTCAATGCTTTCACGATCTCGGCTGTGAATAAACCTACGGGCAAATAAACTGCTTTATCTGAATAGCTCTTCTCGATAGCCGATTTTGTTTTCTGCTCCAGCTTTAAGATGTATTCGTATTTCTCTGCGATAGCTTTTGGGTCTTTCAAACTAGTTTTGTATCCTCTCGACTCTCTGGTTTCATTTAGTATTTCTTTCTTAAGCCATTTTATCTTAGAATAGTAATATGCTTCATACATTTCTGTTAATGAGGAGTATGAGTCGATTTTGGATATTACCCGATACAGAAAAGAAGGTTCCCATCTGTTATTTTTATCTTTTAGTATACCAAAGTATCTCTTCAGTTCATCTTTGTGAACAGAGAAATAAGCCAGCATCTTTTGAAGAATATCAAACTCCATGTTGTTTATTTTCTTCTTGATGTCGTCTTGCGTTTTTTGAGGAGGAGTTAAGAAAACGATGTCTCGGGCTAGCTCCTGGGCCAGTTCACCAATGCGTAACTGTTTTCGGTTAAGAGCCATCCTTATTGTACCTTCTTTTTCTGCTTCGGCAAAAGCTCTTATGCGTGCAAGCTTTCTCTCCGCATCTCTCTTCATTTTTACAAATTTGTTTTCTATTATATATTTATCAGAAGAAGGGCGGTAGTTTAATAAATATTCTCTGCAAGCATCTGGTATCCAGTCGATCTCTAACCCATAATCGTTTAATAGGTTTTGTAGTTTTTGGTTGTTCTTATAGAGTATATCTAAGTCTTCCTTTTTGTGCTTTTTTCTTTTCCCTGTGAAAACAGATGTAGTGACCGGTTCTATCTTTTTATTTTGCAAATCACTGATAAATCGGCTGAACTGATTTAGGTGATTCTGTATAAACTTTTGTGTCGGTGTTTCTATCCATCCTTTTTTATAGAGATAGTTGTAAAAGAAAAGTGCACTTAGCTCGTGAGTTGAGAGTATGGCATCGGGATGATTGTTTTCAGGAGGTATGTCATATCCTTCTTGAGCTTTATCTCTTAGTATTAACCCTATACGATTGCCTACCATTCTGAAAGCAGGCGCGTAAAATTCTACCTTTTCGTGATTTTCATAAAAATCATGGGCTTCTGTTGTTTTGTAAAAAGGAAGTTCGCCGAACTCGTGCATGTTTTTAAGTAGCAGATGTGTTCGCTTTGTTCCGTTAATGATCTTTGTATGTGATTCCTTAGCATACTTGCGCCCCAAATAGAGTTGGAATGTAATCTTGTCCAGTTGGCCTGACTTCTCAAAATAACGTAAAGCAAAGTAGGGAAAGCGATCTTCGGAACGTTTCATTATCGGTTCCGGTATGTCGCTATTTTCATCTCTTGCTGACGTGGTGGCAATGAAACTTTTTTGGTCTTCATTGCTTAGCACATGATATAGCTGTTTAGGGCAACGGCTTAATTCATTGAGCATGTCCATAGCGATGTCGCTACTATCCAGCTTGGGATAGGGCACATGGCAATGAAATTGAGTAAAAGCTTCTAAAGTAGCCGATTTATACTTTTCGGAAGTTTTGTTTCTGTCTTTAAAGCCTTTGATTCTTGAAAGGAACAAGTATCCATTCTTTTTGTCGAGAAATAAGCATATAAAGTAGGATATTCCAGCTTCCGTAAATTGCTTATTATTTATTAATTCATAATAATCCTTTATGTATAAATGTTTCACGTCTTTATCCTCATACTTCATTCTTCCTTTGGCTTCTTTGATGCTTTCTTGAAATAGACCTTTGTAATCGGATAAAGATATATCTTTTTTAGGGTGTTTATAGTGAGCCGTTTCGTTTCTTATCTCTTTTAGTGTGCTTAAAAAAGCAGTTAACACTGCGAGGCTTCCATGACTTTCTGTTGAGCTATTATCAGGATTATCTCCCTCTCTCTCCTTGTTTTCATAGTAAGCCAGAAAAGGGAAATGGTGAATGAGTAGATCAGTTACTTTGCTTATTTCATCAGGCTTTTTTCTACTCTGATTTCTAACTTTTGCGGCTAATGCCTCTAAAGCATTCTCTTCATTGAGGTCAGCTTCTTCCTTATAAACGCTTTTATAGATGTGCTGTATAATCAGGTAAGCATTATGCCTGCCCATATTGATAAAATGGTTGAAGTAATAAGGATTGCTATCAATACTCATGTATTGACTTTCCTTTGGTGTCCCAGCATTCATTCGTTTTATTTTTTCTCAAAAATAAAAAATGCGGTTGGAATAGACAAAAAAGAGACCTTTTATTTCATTTTTTCTTTTCATAAAAGGCCCCTATTCCTCTGTTTATAAGCCTTTCGGCAAACCATGTTGTTTTCACCTTTCAAATATAAGGCATTTACAACCACTCCCTGAATAAGCTTATTGTTACATTTGTTGTTTTCACCTTTCAAATATAAGGCATTTACAACCACGCTCTAAGCGTAAAGAAGAAGCTATCAGTTGTTCTCACCTTTCAAATATAAGGCATTTACAACTATATATTCATTAGTTTGAATAATATTACTGTTGTTCTCACCTTTCAAATATAAGGCATTTACAACGATAAATATCGTATCCCGGAGTAATAATAAGTTGTTTTCACCTTTCAAATATAAGGCATTTACAACGACATGAAACTTATTCGCGATCTAAAAATTGTTGTTTTCACTTTTCAAATATAAGGCATTTACAACATGGAAACTAATTTCAAAACCCCTGAATCTGTCGTTCTCACCTTTCAAATCTAAGGCATTTACAACATTAAGTTGATGCAAAAAGAAGTTTTAACTGTTGTTTCCACCTTTCAAATCTAAGGCATTTACAACAACATCGGATTTAGTAACGAAAAGTTTACTGTTGTTCTCACCTTTCAAACATAAGGCATTTACAACATGTAACTAACAAGCAAAAGAAAGAATATGGTTGTTTTCACCTTTCAAATATAAGGCATTTACAACGCGTACGCACGTAGCATATTATATCAAGTAGTTGTTTTTACCTCTCAAAGGTAATGCTTCTATCCTTTGTAGTTCTCCCCTCTATAAAAGAAAGCATTTTACTTTTTCTATTATAGTCAAAAATGCAATTATATCGCTGCGCAAAAATATAAATCTATTTTTAATTGGGCAACTTATGCGGCAGAGTGTTTGCTCTCTCTTTCTTTTTTTCCCTTTCAAGGCACTCCGAGGTATCTAAAAATCAGTTCTACTTGTACGGGAGTAAGTATGGCGGCACGGATACTGTATCCGGTAGCGGCGAGTTCGGATTGCAAGGCAGCGTTGCGGGCTATCCAGCGATGAAGGGTGCGACGGGCAGTGGCGAGCTGCACATTCGGCATGTAGAGTTCGGCAAGTTCGTTGCGAGTCATGGCTCCGTAATGGGGCAAGGAAAGTTCTTCGTTCATGGTTGAGTTTGTTTTTGAAGGTTGAGTAATACTTTGATGAGGTATTTGCCGGGAGAGGCAATGGTTTTCTTTTCTCCTGCCCATTTGCCTTGCACGATGATGCCCCATACCGGATGGCCTATCTCGCCGTAACGAGACAGACGCATGATGGCTTCAATATCATCGGGAGTGTGTATGCCAAGGCTGAAAAGTCTCTCTAACAACCCCTCGTAGTTATGTTTCTTCTTGTTGAGGGCATAGTCGGGAGGAGGGCAATAGCTCTTCAATCTCTCTATGCTCATCGTTCCGGCTCCCTCTTCGCTTTGCGAGGGGGTATGGGGGGAGTTTATTTCTCTTTTCTCTGCTTTTATTTCCTTTTCTTTTGTTTGTGGCGTTTCTGCATGCGATAATTCAGTTGAAGGAGTGCTTGTCTCTGTTTCCTGATGAAATAATTCAGGCATCTCTTTTTCTCTCGTTTTCTTCTTCGCAGGGGTGGGTTCTTGCTCCGTTTCTTCGAGAAGGTTAAGCTCAGGAGCAATGCGCGATGAAGAGCGGTGAATGGCACAAGCTTTGAAGCGTCGTTGCACGGCAGCGGAGGTTAGCACATGAGTCTTTTTGAAGATTTCATCATGAAAAAGACCGACATTCAGGCAGCTTTCTACAATGGCTTCTATCTGTTCGGGATTTTCATTATTCAGTTCTTCGCTGATATCGTAGCGGATATTCTCTTCCCAAAGCAGGTAATAGCCGTTTTCATGATAAATCTTGGTATACAGTTCGATGACGACTAGTACACCTATCAGTCCATGCTCACGCTTGATACGACGTACCTTGCGATCTTGCATGAAGTCTACATCGAGGGGAAAATAGTCTAGTCCTTTTTTTTGAGGTCTTGCCATAATTATATATTTTTTGTAATAATAAATAGTTCCTTTGTTTTTGCTCTTGATTTCAACGTGATGAGATCTCGTTGTCAGTAGCTAGAGAACAAGATCTCATCACGTTGAAGTCTTGTTCTCTACAAATGTTGTTTTTTTACTCTTAAATGAAGCCTCGTTATTTTTTACACTGCATGTTGTGTGGTATGCCTGAAGGAGTTAAAGGAGAAATGCCACATGAAAAGTGTACCATCTTTGCTCGTTGAGATCATAGTAGAGCATGAAACTGTTTTCGGGATTCAATTTCAAGGCTCTTCTGAACGTTTTTTCGTAGTTGGTGAGGGTGCCTCGGGTATGTTTTATCTGTTTTGTTTGCCTCATGTAAGAAAATTCTGCTTCTCCATGCAACATTCGCTGAATAAGTGCATCAATGCGATGTGCCAAACTAATGGCCTCTTTAACTGTCATGATTCTTTCTCTTCTTAAGGTGGATACTCTTGCCTCTAATAGGCGATTATCAGCTTTCTCTGACTCTTTCATAATTTGTTTTTATTGATTTAATGAGGCTGCAAACGTATCTATTTAATCTTGATTTGCGGGTGACACTGATGTCGCAAAATGAATAATTACATGTCTAAAATTCATTTTAGGACATTGATGTCACAAAAAAAAAGCTGAATCTTAACTATCTTTGCATAAATCATTACATTATTAAATATCAAATGAAAAGAGATTCATATAAGAAGTATGATAAATTTCTGCTCAGGGCGTCAGAAATAGTAAGATATATACGTGAAGAAGATTTAAAGTTGGAAAAGATAACGCAGACTGATGTTGCTGATGAGGCATGTTTGTCAGTTCGAACTATCATGAGAATGGAGAATAAGGAGAGCCTGTCATGGAATACGATTAATAAGGTTTTTCAAGTGTATGCTCAGCATAAAGATATTTATTCTAGATATGCTTCTTTGATAATTCCTCTTGCAAGAACGGAACAATTGGTGGATCTTAAAATGTATTTATCCGCTGGTGAGGATATTTCATCTCTTTATCCTGCACATTGTTATGTGATATTTGAGGAGGCTGAAGAGGCTTATGAGTTAAATTACCGTAATTTATAAATACAGTATTTCTTTGATAGGATGTAAGTTAAGACTCGCAAAAATGCGAGCCTCGGCTAAGCGTATGTCTAATTGGCAAGAGATGGGCTCGTTTCATGAAAAAATCATTAGGATTATTGAATAAAGCAGTCTTAATCTTTGCTATTTTAACAGAATCTTATACTTTTGTGAACGACTACATAGTTCATTAGCTTAAAATCAAAATTAACAATGAAAATAACTCCTTCAGAATATAAAATATTAATCGTAGATGATGTGCCATCTAATGTGTTGTTGCTCAAAGTGCTTCTTACTAATGAGAAGTTTAATGTGGTAACGGCGAGTGGTGGGATGCAAGCTCTGGAATTGGTTGAAAAGGAGAGACCTGACTTGATTTTACTTGACGTGATGATGCCTGAAATAAATGGCTTTGAAGTAGCTCAACGTTTAAAACAAAAAGAGGAAACTGCGGAAATTCCGATCATTTTCTTGACTGCTCTTAATGGAAGCTCTGATATCGTGAAAGGATTTCAGATGGGGGGAAATGATTTTATATCCAAACCTTTTAATAAGGAGGAACTGATTATTCGTATCACTCATCAAATTTCTTTGGTTGCTGCTAACAGAATTATTTTGGCACAAACGGAGGAATTGCAGAAAACAATCATGGGACGCGATAAACTGTATTCGGTGATTGCGCATGATCTTCGCTCTCCGGTAGGGTCTATCAAAATGGTGCTGAACATGCTTATCCTTAATCTGCCTGCTGACAAAATAGGTGATGAAATGCATGATCTGCTCACTATTGCAAACCAGACAACGGAGGATGTTTTCTCGCTTTTGGATAACTTATTGAAGTGGACGAAGAGCCAGATAGGACGTGTGAACGTGGTTTATCAGAATCTTGATTTGTCTCAACTTGCAGAAGGGGTAGTAGAGATTTTTACTATGGTGGCTGCTACTAAAAAGATAACGATTCGCACGGAAATTCCTGATAAGTTATTGGCTTATGGGGATACGGATATGGTTAAAACTATTATTCGGAATTTACTAAGTAATGCTATTAAATTTAGTGAAGAGGGTTCTGAAGTATTGCTGAAGGTTGAGGAAAAGGAGGATTGCGCTGTGATTAGTGTACAGGATCATGGTTGTGGCATTGATGAAGAAAGCCAGAAAAAGCTACTGCATACGGATACGCATTATAGTACTTTTGGTACGAAAAATGAAGAGGGTTCGGGACTTGGACTGCTGTTGTGTTTGGATTTTGCCAAGAAGAATGGCGGAGATCTTTGGTTCTCGTCGGTTAAGGGCGAAGGCTCTATGTTTAGCTTCTCGGTGCCTTTAAAGCAACCGGATGTTGCGGCGGAATAGACAAATGAATTGATGCTACCTAATGTAAAGGGTGGTTGTTTGAATATAAATATAGACGATTCCCCTTATTTATTCGCTTTTTCCTTGATTGGGAAAGAGAGGATAAATAAGGGGAATCTTTTTTTTATCTGCGGCAGATCGCTTTAAAATCGCAATATTCGCAGGTTTTGGTAAATTCTGTCTGTGTGAAGGCTTCGTCAGGATTGTAGATCTCTTTGAGAAGCTCTTGAAGTCGCTCACGAAAATCATCTTCAAACAATGCGAAGTTATTGACGGGAATCTTCGGTTTACGGGGTTCACCCATTTCGATGACGGGTGAGTAACTGTCGGCTGCCGCACGATGAATATAGAGCAGGGCAGGGGCTACTTTGAGCGACTGCTGTCTGCTCATGATGGCGGCATACAAGAAGGTTTGGAAGATGTAGTTGGGTCTTCCTTCGGCGGGGGTAAAGAGTTGTGATATGTCAACGGGCGTCTTGGGGCTTCCTCCGGTTTTGTAATCGACGATGCGCAGAGTATCTTCTTTGCTGTCTATACGGTCTATGGTTCCTCCTATATTGACTTTGATCTTTCCTTGCGGAGTGTCTGCTTCCATCGTTTCGTACACTTTCTTTTCCATGGCAATCATCTCGAAAGGAGCGTATTGCAGGTCGTTGCGGAGCAACTGGCGCAGGTAGGATACGATCACTTTGGAGTTGATAAGCTGAATGCCGTTATATTCGGGTTTTTCACCAACGGGCAGGTGGAAGAACTCTTCGTTAAAGGCTCGATCGACGAAGCTTTGTAATTTTACATCGTTGTGCAGAACCTTTTCAAGGTCTTCTTTGCGGATCTGATTGCCTGCTTGTGTGAGCTCCTGGTATGCCAGTTCTGCCGAGCGGTGGAAAATGGTTCCGAACTTTGCGGAATCAATCTCTGCACTGATTTCATCTTGCATCTTTAATCCGGCTACGTAGCGGTAGTAGAATTTCAGACGGCAATCCATATAGGTGTTGAGTGCTGAGGGGGAGAAGAAGGCCTTTGGGTTACGGGCGAGGTCGTACTTCTGATAGAGTACTTGCAGCACATCTTCATTCTTGGGGATGGTGATCTCTGTGCCACTTTGGGGCGACTGTCCCGCTTCGAGAAATTCACGGGTGACGGGATGTGGCCATTCGATGAGAAACTGGAGCATGAAGCGCGACCATTCCCCGCGGTTGAGTCCGTCGGAAGAGGTGTTGTACATCAGCGTGATATTTTCCGCCCGCTGAATGAGTCGGTAGAAGTAGTACGCATATACGGCGTTCTTATGTTCGATGGTGGTCATCCCGAATGCTTTGCGCAAGTTATAAGGAATGAAGGAGGAGTCGCCACCCGATTTGGGAAGCTGTCCTTCGTTGAGCGACATGAGGATGAGGTTCTTAAAGTCGAGGTTACGGGTTTCGAGCACTCCCATGACTTGCATACCGATGGCGGGTTCGCCGTGAAAAGGGATGTTGGCGGCAGAGAGAAGTTTGCTCAATAGCCTTTTATAAGTATCTGTCTGTATCTGTAAATCGCCGCTTTCAATGAGGTTGAGCAGACGATTGATCATGGTGTAGCTCTTAAAGAGTGACTCCCGATAGAGTTGATTGAAAATATCTTCGCTGCTCTTCTCTTGCTGATAGAGGGTAGCTACCTCTTTGAGTCTTTCGTTGAGGTAACGGCAGATATCGGCCAGGTTACTGCAAGGGGTGAAGAGGGAGGTGAGGAACTCATCTTGTTGCAACTCCGAAGGGAGGGGATAAAAACGGTTGTTGCGGGTGAGATCTTTCTCCAAAGCTTCGGTCTTTGAGGATAGTTGACGGGTATAGGGATGCTTGAGCACTGAGAGCACGGAGGCATAGATGTAGCGACCTGTATCTTGGCGATAACCGGAGGTTTGCAGCTCAAGCAGGGCGGTGATGAAGCTGTAAGCGGGAGTCTGCGCCAGAGGGAATCCCATTGTTATATTGACGTTCTTTACCTCTGAAGGGATGGAGTGAAGCACGGGAAGCAGCAGGGCTTCGTTGCACAGTACCACGGCATTCTCTTTCTCGTTAGCGGTGACGGTGTTACGTATCCATTCGGGCAGATAGCGTGCCTGCCCATTTTCTGTTGGCGAGGAGATGAAGCGCACCTTTTTGGGCTTTCTGAGCGTGTCGAATAGTTCGTCCGATAGTTGTGAAGGAAAGCGTTTGAGGTTGCGATTGATGAATTCTCCTGCTTCGTGTTTATGTTCGGACAAACGGGTATAGAAGTGATCGTAATCCCAATAGAAAAGGGCTTTCTTTGCTTCTTGCAAGGTGCTGAACAGGGTCGTCTCTACTTGATTGAGGACGTTGAAGCCCACAAAGACGTATTGATCATATTTCAGCGTATCGGTTTGCAGTTGCTCGATGACGGTACGGTAGAGCATGCCTTCGTAGGCGATGCCCAACTTTTGCAGGTTTGCCCGATAGCGGGTATAGATGGCATCGAGCTTGTCCCATAAGGAGATGAACTTCTCTTTAAGCTGGGTACGTTTGTCGATAGAGAAGTTTTGAAAGAATTGCTTGATGGCTTCTTCTTGTTCTTCGTCGAGAAAATCGTATCCGGAGAGAATATTCTTGAGATCTTGCAGGTTGCTAAAGAGCTTATGGGTATCGACCATGTTCTTGTCGGCATCATCGAAATCGCTGATAAGGAGTTCGCCCCAGAAATAGAATTCGTCGAGGCTCTCTTCGCTCTTAGTCTCTTCACGAAAAACTTTGTAAAGCTCGCACACCAAGCGAATGGGATCGCCGGACTGCAAGGTGGAGAGTTGCTGAAAGAGTTCGCTGATGCTGAGGTATGCGGGAGACCATATCGGGTTGACTGATTGGCTTGCCAGATAATCGCTGAAGAAGAGTCCGGCACGTTTGTTAGGGAATACGATGGCCACACGGGAGAGATCGTTTCCTAATTTCTGATAAAGGTCTTGGGCAACTAATTGCAAAAATGTTTCCATGATGGGATGCTTTATTGTAATGTCAGTCTATTTTTATTTATTATCTACCGCTTGTATCCGGGCTTCGCTTACGTACCACAGATATCCGGTGATGTTATGATAACCCATGCGGGCAAGGAGCCTCATGTACTCTTGCACCTGAGCGTTATGTTTCTTACTTGGTTTACCGAATTTAAAGTCGACCACAACAACCTGATCGTCCTTCATCATCACACGGTCGGGGCGGCGGGTTTGTAGCATATCGTCTTCTTTGTAGAGGATAGCACATTCGTTAAAGAGTTTCCAATTACCTGAATACCAGTCTTGTATCTCTGGTTGCGTAAATGCTGCATGGGTGAATGTGCGAATCTCTTCTTCTACCTCCTTACTGCCTATGATACCTTCAAAAACCAGTCGGTCGACAGCCGGATCAATGTCGGCTTCGGTTTCAAGGGCGGAGAAGAGGGTGTGAAGCAGGGTACCACGATTGATAAAGCGGCTGGAGGATTCTTCTTCGTCTACGCCTTTGATGAAATCGGCGGAGCGGTTGGACTGTTTGAACTCTATCTCGTGGCGCATCGACTCCATATTTACGGGGCGCTTGATGGGCTTTTGCAGTATCTTGTTGGTGGTGCTTTGCTTTTCTTCCTCTTCGGAAGGGCAGAGCTCACCATATTCATACGGAGTCTCTTGATCCCACTCTACGTCACTTTGGAGGGCAACTTGCGGCAGAGTGTTCAGCAGCAGGTCGGAGATGGTATTTCTCTGCCCCTTCTTTGACCATAATATCAGGTTTTTCCCGGCTCGGGTGAAAGCCACATAGAGCAGGTTGAGGTTATCTACCCAAAGCTGTAAACGCTCATGCAGATAGTCTTCTTTATAAATGGAATCTGCCATCTGTGTGGAGTAGTTGATAGGAACAATGTCAAGTTCGTTGAAGGGAGAAGCTACGGGAGCGCACCACACCAGTTGATTGTTGGTTTCGTTCTCCAATTTCCAGTCGCAGAAAGGAAGCAGCACGGTGTGAAACTCAAGTCCTTTGGATTTGTGTATGGAGAAGATGCGTATGCCTTCTATCTCTCCACTGGGAATGGTCTTGCTACACAAAGTTTCTTCCCAAAAGGTGATAAAGGTGTCCATATCCGATGAATGATTTTGCAAATAGTCGCTCACGGCATCAAAGAAGGCAAAAAGATAGGCTTCTTGTTGCTTAATGGCGCTCATCCTGAAAACGCTGAAAAGTTCTTCGAGTAGCTCATATAGGGGCATGAGACGCAAAGTGTCTCTTTGTTCTGTAAAGGCAGTGGGCAGAAACTCTTTAGCGGGATGCAGGAGTAGGGTGTTGAGGTCGGTCTCCTCTTTCTCAATCTCTCTACGGTAGGTCACAGCCAACTGGGCGGCAGCAATCTTGTTTTCCGGATCGGAGAGATAGCGTAGGGCATTGATCATCATGTTGATCGGCAGAGAGGCGTCGAGGCGGAAAGCTTCGTCGGACACTACTTTGCAATGTACTTCTTTATCGAAATAGTCGGCTATCTGAGGGATGTTTTTGTTCTTACGCACGAGGATGGCAATGTCGTTCATCCGGACACCACTCTCTAGCAGGCGTTCTACCTCTTCGCCCAGGCTGATAAGGGTTTGTTCAGTATAGTTGTGCTCTTCATCGGGCTCCAGAAAGGAGACTTTTATATAGCCTTTTTCCTCTTTGGCGGGGGACTCTTGCTCCACGTCGGCATAAGCTTTGAGCAGGTCTTCACAGTCGGTATTCAATTGTGATTTGTAGAGTCCATTAAGATAGTTTACCGCGGCTTTGAAAATGCGATTGTTGAAATGAATAATATTGATTTCGCTTCGTCGGTTGGTTTTCAAGGTCTCTTCACGTATGGGGAAATGACCGATGTTCTTGTTGAGTCCGTTGAGAATGCTCCAGTCGCCACTTCGCCAGCGGTAGATGGATTGCTTCACATCGCCCACGATAAGGCTGTCCGATCCTTGCGAAAGACCTTCGAGGAGTAATAGTTTGAAATTGTCCCATTGCATGCGACTGGTATCCTGAAACTCGTCGATCATCACGTTACGGATGTTGGCGCCTATCTTCTCAAACACGAAGGAGGAATCGCCATCTTTAACCAGACGGTGGAGCAGGGCGTTCGTATCGGAAAGTAGAAAACGGTTGTTCTCTTTGTTTAGCTCGCGCACCTCTTCGTCAATACCTGCCAGCAATTGCACTTTGTTGAGGTGTTGCATGGATAGCTTACAACTGTTGACTACCACGTTGTTACGTACTCTGAGCTCTTCCGCATCTTTAAGTAGAGGTATCAGGCTTGAAGAGGCAAGTGCGAGGATGTCAGCATAGCGAGGGGAGGTTTTAGCAGCCCAGTTTTTCTCATCAGCCAAACACTTCTCAACGGTTGCATTGCGTATGTCGTTGCCCAATATACCATTGTTGAGCTTACGAAAATAACTTCCTATTCCTCGTGATCCTCCTTTCAGATCATCCGCATCAAGTGCATGTCCGTCTAGCTCTCCTTCAAACTGGTCGTAGAATCCTTTCATATGCTCCAGAGCCTCTTGCAGCATCTCATCTAATTTGCGGCGATACTCTTTGATTGTATCGGGATTCTTTAACCTTTCACGTAACCCTTCTCCTTTCTCAATATATCCTTCATCGAAGATATTCCGGCCGAAGTTTTTCACTTCATCTGCTACATTCCATCGCTTATCATCAGCTATCTTCTCATGAATGTAGTTGAGTAACCATGCGAGTATGGGAGAGGTGGGACCTAGCTTCTCTATCATGGAGTCTACGGCATCACTCAGTACTTCGGTATTGTTGAGCTCTATATTGAGGTTAGGGCTTAGTTCCAGTTCTCGTGCCAGATTGCGCATTACCGACTGGAAAAAAGAGTCGATGGTTTCTACCCTGAAACGACTATAATCGTGGAGCATGTAGTTAAGAGCCGTTCCAGCAGCTTTGATCACTTCTTCTTCATTCTTACCTGTCTCCGCACATATTCTTTTGAGGTAGGGCTCAGAACCGCCATCCTTGCTCCATATTCCGTATAGCTGGCTGAGTATACGCTCTTTCATCTCTGCTGTAGCCTTGTTGGTAAAGGTTACGGCTAGTATCTGACGGTATGCCCGCGGGTTGAGAATGAGTTGCTTGATATATTCCACTGCCAGCGTAAAGGTCTTGCCCGATCCGGCCGATGCTTTGTAAACGAGAAGTTCCATGATTCGTTGTGTCAAAAATGAGTATGAGATAGACTTATCCTTGCAAATGTACAAGAATAATATAAGATTGTAGGAGTATTTCTAGGGATTATTACAGAATAATTGTGATCTTTTGTAGCCTAACTTTCGTTTGATAAAATAAAAAAGCCTCAGATTTTATCTGAAGCTTTCTCTTTTTACATGGGTGGAAGACGGGGCTCGAACCCGCGACCTTCGGAACCACAATCCAACACTCTAACCAGCTGAGCTACGTCCACCATGTTGCATTTCTCTAATGCGGTGCAAAGATAGATATAATCTTTTATTATGCAAATATATCATCTGATTTTTTTATCTAAAAAAATGCTTCATTTATTCCAAAGTTGTACTTTTTGAAAAGAGCACGACTCTGTTTTGTGAAGATTTTCAGTCGGTTACGTGCGGAGTAAGGCAATGAATCATTGGGAATATTTACGGGATATAAAATGTGATTTTTTTTTCCGGTGAGTAACGGACGGCCAACCCATACCATGCTATAACTACAATTACTTACATAAGTGGTGCTATCTTTGGTGAGCTCTAGCTTGAAAAGTAACCCTCCGTCTGTGTTGACAGCCGACATGTTTGAGAGGAAATTACCTAAAGAGTAGACTACGGCGTGTTTGCTTCCGTTGAGGCTGTCGGTGCGCAATTCCATGGGTTGCACCACGTGCGGATGGGAGCCGATGACGTGAGTCACCCCCTGAGCAAGTAACCACTCAGCAAGCTCTTTTTGTGCGTTAGAAGGATGTTGTTTGTATTCTATGCCCCAGTGCATGCAGGCAATGATGACATCGGGATGGACTGTCTGAGCGGCTTTTATGTCGCTGCTCATGCTTTCTTTGTCAATGTAGTTCACCACATTAGGTTGAGTGACAGCAATCCCGTTAGTACCGTAGGTGTAGTTGAGCAATGCGATACGAATGCCTTTAGCTTCAATGATTAAGGGTGTTTGCTGTTTTCTGCTTACAGAGTCGCGATAGGTGCCCAAATGTTGCATCTGCAAAGAGTCGAGCATGAGGAGGGTACGTTCCAATCCTTTTTGTCTGCGGTCGAGGCAGTGATTGTTGGCAGTGAGCAGTACATCGAATCCCGCATCTTTGATGGCGAAGAGATATTCATCGGGCGCACTGAACTGTGGATAGCCTCTGTAAGGCTTTCCGCCTAAGGTGACTTCCAGATTGCCTATGGCGATATCTGCTTTGCTAATCTCCTCTTTCACAAACTTGAAACAATCGGAGTAGTCATATCCTGAAGAGGTACGTGCGGCATTTATCTGCGTTTGATGTTGCATGAGGTCGCCTGCGAAGAGCAAAGTGATGGTTTGAGGCGCAATACTGTCATTGTTAGCAGTCTCCCGAGGTTTCTCTTGTGAAGAAGAGCTGCAGGAGAATGAGAGCATGAAAAACAGAGTAGAATAGAAGAATGTTTTCATCAGGAAACCGGAAGTTAAGTGAGTGATTTAGATAAGGGGAATAAATTGATAAGGGAGGGAGGAGTGATAACAAATAACGGACAACATACAAGCGGTTTTTACTTCTGCTTCATGTTATCCGTTACTTTATAATTATTTGTAGATTGCTTTTTTACCGGCAAGCAACGTATTTTTCATTAGTGACACGATGGTCATGGGACCTACGCCGCCTGGTACAGGAGTGATGAAAGAGCATTTAGGTGCTACTTCGTCGAACTTCACATCACCGGTCAGCTTGAAGCCTGATTTGGTTTTGTCAGAAGGAACACGGGTAGTACCTACGTCGATAATGGTAGCACCCTCTTTCACCATATCAGCTGTCACAAAGTTGGGTTGCCCCAAAGCAGCAATGATGATGTCGGCTTCCTGACATTCTTTAACCAAATCACGTGAGCGACTGTGGCATACGGTAACGGTAGCATCGCCCGGATAACCTTTCTGCATCATCAGAGCAGCCATCGGCTTACCTACGATATTACTACGACCCAGTACAACACATTTTTTGCCGGAAGTCTCTATTTGGTAGCGTTTCAGCAATTCTATAATTCCGTTAGGAGTAGCAGAAACATAACAGGGAAGCCCGATAGACATGCGCCCTACGTTGATAGGATGAAATCCGTCGACATCTTTACGGTAATCAATCGTTTCAATCACTTTCTGCTCCGATATATGTTTAGGGAGAGGTAGCTGAACAATGAATCCGTCAATATCATCATCGGCATTCAGTTCTCTGACCTTGGCAAGTAACTCTTCCTCGGTAACTTCATTTTCGTAGCGGATGAGCGAAGATTTAAAACCGCATACTTCGCAAGCTTTTACCTTTGCAGCTACATACGTTTCGCTACCGCCGTCGTGTCCTACAAGGATTGCAGCCAGGTGAGGGCGCTTCTGACCATTACTGATCATTTCGGCGACTTCAGCAGCAATCTCTTGCTTTACGATTTCAGAGATCGCTTTTCCGTCTATTAATTTATAATCTGCCATAATCGTTTATATTATCTTTTTCTTGGCATCATCATTTTCCCCATTTTGCCTCCCGTAGCCATCTTCATCATCTTACGAGTCTCTTCAAACTGCTTTAGCAAACGGTTGACTTCCTGAATAGTAGTACCGCTTCCTTTAGCGATGCGGGTACGTCTCTGACCATTCAATAAAGCAGGGTTAGAGCGTTCTTCGGGAGTCATGGAATGGATAATAGCCTCTATACTCTTAAATGCATTATCGTCTAAATCAATATCTTTGATAGCTTTGCCTAATCCGGGGATCATGGAAGCAAGATCTTTCAGGTTACCCATCTTTTTGATCTGTGCAATCTGACTCAAAAAGTCGTTGAAGTCGAATTGGTTCTTAGCAATTTTCTTTTGCAGACGGCGTGCTTCCTCTTCGTCATATTGCTCTTGTGCACGCTCTACCAATGATACGATATCACCCATACCCAAGATACGGTCGGCCATACGAGAGGGGTGGAACTGATCTAACGCTTCAAGCTTTTCGCCTGTTCCTACAAACTTGATAGGCTTGTTGACTACCGAGCGGATAGAAAGTGCCGCACCACCACGGGTATCACCATCCAATTTGGTCAATACTACTCCGTCAAAGTTCAGGCGTTCGTTAAACTCTTTAGCAGTGTTTACCGCATCCTGTCCGGTCATAGAGTCGACCACAAACAAAATTTCATTTGGATTGATGGCATTCTTGATGGCTGTGATTTCGTTCATCATCTCCTCATCAATAGCCAGACGTCCGGCAGTATCGATAATCACCAAATCATGACCATTTGCTTTTGCTTCTTTGATCGCATTTTCAGCAATAGACACCGGATTCTTATTTTCCGGTTCGGAGAACACAGGCACTCCGATTTGTTCGCCAAGAACACGTAACTGTTCGATAGCAGCAGGGCGATAAACGTCGCAGGCAACAAGGAGAGGTTTTTTGTTCTTTTTGGTTTTAAGCATTTGAGCCAGCTTACCCGAAAAAGTAGTCTTACCGGAACCTTGCAGACCGGACATTAAAATAATTGACGGTTTGCCTTCCAGATTGATATCTACTGTTTCACCTCCCATCAGTTGAGTGAGCTCGTCGTGTACGATCTTCACCATTAACTGATTAGGTTTTAATGCAGTAAGCACGTTTTGTCCTAATGCTTTTTCTTTAACCGTATCTGTGAAACCTTTAGCTACTTTGTAGTTAACATCGGCATCAAGTAGCGCCTTGCGCACATCTTTCAACGTTTCTGCTACATTGATTTCGGTGATCTTTCCTTCACCTTTCAGAATCTTAAACGACCTCTCGAGTCTCTCGCTTAAATTATCGAACATATACTAATTACTAATTACAAGTTATCTAAATTATGCTTCTTAAAGGCGCAAATGTACAAAAAATCCATTTATTTATATCCTTTTGTTCTGCCATTTTCCCTTTTTAAAGTAGATATAGCTAGCTATGAGTATTAAACTATAGTATAAAATTTCAATGGTGAAACAAATATCTACCGGTGAACGAAGCCATATTCCGATGATAAATACATACAGCATATAGATGATGAGTGTGATACTTTCTATCATTAATGCCGAACGGGTGTTGCCTGTTCCGGATATGCCACTGAAGATGATGTTAGCTACTGATGCGACCAACATGGCTATAATTACTACATAAACGGCGCTTACCGAATGATTTATAAGAATAGCTTCATTGGTGTATATAGAGACAATGGCTTTTGGAAAAATGCCTACTATCGTTACGCATGATAACATGATAAGAAAAGACATTTTCATTATTTTTTTTATCAATGGCATAACATGGTCTACTCCTCCGGAACCAATGGCGTTACTGACTAAACTGTTTGTGGCTGTGGATAGTGAACTGACAGGAATCATTAAAACGACATAAATACTTCGTACAATATTTGCTACAGCCAACTCTCGTTCTCCTAATCGCTCAATGGCTGCAAAAAAGGCAAACCAGGTAGCTATAGATAAAAAATACTGCAACATGGTGAAGCAGGATATGTTTAAGATACGCATTAGAAGTTTAGCATTGAAAGAATGGAAACTCGTTAATCCATATTTCTTCATATTTACTGTAGCGTATGTATAGATAAGGAAGAATACGATAGAAGATGCTTCTGCTATGACGGAGGCTATTGCGGCACCTTTGATGCCCATAGCGGGTAACCCAAATTCGCCGAATATCAAGGCATAGTCCAGGATCACATTCGTCAAAGCCATGACAACGGCATTAATGGTCAGAACTTTAGTGCGAGTAGTACCGATATAGAAGGCACGAAACATTACGTTGATGAATGCAAAGAAGAAGCCGAATACACGCCAATGGATGTATTCCATTGTAGCATTGTATATATTGTCCGAGGAGACGATTACCTTCATGATGTTACCTCCGAAAAGACGGGTGAACCCGAAGACTATAAAGGCTATCGCCGTTAAAAAGAGGATGCCTTGTATCATTACAGGACCCACTTCGGCATACTGCTTTTCGCCGTTTCGTCGGGCTATCATTATCTGAGACCCCGTGCTAAAACCAAAAGCAACGGTGAAGATACAGATATAGAAAAGTCCGCCCATAGCGGATGCTCCCAATGCCACTTCACTGACCCTTCCCAGAAAAGCTGTGTCAGTAACGTTGATGATGTTTTGTGCCAGCAGACTGAGTAAAATAGGGAAACTTACGTTCCAAATTTGTTTGTTGGTGTACATAAAATGAATACTTCTTTTAGTATAAACAAAAATAGACCTTTATTTAGAGCAAATCATACAAAAAAAGAGCGAAGATCAAGTTCTCCGCTCCTTTTATATCTTATTAAGTATTCTTATTAGCTATTCATGCTCATTAGAAACTCATCATTGTCTTTCGTTTTTTCTAAGCGGTCTTTAACGAAATTCATTGCCTCAATGGGGTTCATATCCGATAGATACTTGCGAAGAATCCACATGCGATCCAATGTTTGCTTATCAAGCAGCAAGTCGTCACGACGAGTGCTGGAAGCTACAATGTTTACAGCAGGGAAGATACGTTTGTTAGACAAGTTTCTGTCTAGCTGTAACTCCATGTTTCCTGTTCCCTTAAACTCTTCAAAGATCACTTCGTCCATCTTAGAACCTGTATCAATAAGAGCTGTCGCTAAGATGGTAAGCGAACCTCCGTTTTCAATATTACGGGCAGCACCGAAGAAACGTTTGGGTTTGTGAAGAGCATTTGCATCCACACCTCCTGAAAGTACCTTGCCGGAAGCAGGAGAAACAGTGTTGTAAGCACGAGCCAGACGAGTGATGGAATCAAGGAAGATAACTACATCATGTCCGCACTCTACCATTCTCTTTGCTTTTTCCAATACAATACCTGCTATCTTCACGTGGCGTTCAGCCGGTTCGTCAAAAGTAGATGCGATAACTTCCGCATTTACACTGCGAGCCATATCTGTAACCTCCTCAGGACGCTCGTCGATCAACAACATGATCATGTACACTTCAGGATGATTGGCAGCAATAGCGTTGGCAATATCTTTCATCAAGATCGTTTTACCTGTTTTAGGCTGAGCTACAATCAGTCCACGTTGTCCTTTTCCGATAGGAGCAAACAAGTCTACTACACGTGCAGACATGGAATCAGAATATCCGCCTCTGCAAAGCTTGAACTTTTCATCAGGGAAAAGAGGAGTAAGGTGTTCAAAAGGAACACGATCACGTACGAAATTAGCATCACGTCCGTTGATCTTTGAAACCTTCACCAATGGGAAGTATTTCTCACCTTCTTTAGGCGGACGGATAACTCCTTCGACCACGTCTCCGGTTTTTAGTCCGAAAAGTTTAATTTGAGATTGAGAAACATAAATATCATCAGGAGAAGATAAGTAGTTATAATCAGATGAACGTAAGAAACCATATCCATCTTGCATGGTGTCAAGTACACCGGTACCTGTTAGGATATCTTCGAACTCATACGTTTTTTCACGTTCGATGATTTTTCTTTCCGGGCGTTCCTGTGATCCGTCTTTTTGTGGAATAGGACGTTGAGGGCCGTTTTGATTATTATTGTTTTCGCGAGGGCGAATGATGCGACGTGGTTTTTGTTGCTCATGAATAGGAGCGGGCTGTTCAGCTTTAGTAGCTTCAAACTTACCTAGCAATTCTGTAGGTAGCTCTATCTTTTCAGAAGGCAACTCTTCGATAGGAATAAAATCATTTTCTGCATTTGATAATACAGGCTTTTCTTCTTTTGCTACTTCTTTGGAAGGTTTCGCTGCTACATTGGTCGGTTTAACCGGCTGCTTAACAGGAGCCTCTTTTTCTTTTGCTGCTTGAGGAGCAACGGGCTCTGAAACTTTTTCAGGCTCTGCCACTTTTGCGGCAACTGCAGCACTACTCGCAGGAGCAGCTTCTTTCTTTATTGCAGGAGATGCTTGTGGAGTATCCGCTTTAACCGGAGCAGTCTCTTTTGCAACAGCTGCTACAGCATCAGTATCTTCTTTCTTTTCTGTTTTTACTTTTTTTGCGCGAGTAGTTTTACGCTGTTTCTTTTCTTCTGTACCTGTTGTTTCAGCTTTATCCTTTGGGGTTGCTGTTGTTTCTTTTTTAGCTACAGTTTTTTTAGTTGTTTCGGCCTTTTCACTTTTAGGAGCTGCCGGAGCAGTTTTAGTTGTGTTAGGCTGTGCTTTAGCAGTCGTCTTTGCTTCCGGGCGGACTATTTCACCATTCTTAGAGGCAGAGAAAACTTTGTCAGCGCCTTCTTTTTTGACGTTAACCCGTGAGCGTTTTTTCTTGTCGTCTTTGCGTTCTTCTTTAATCTTATCAGCGGCCACTTTCTTAGTTGCTCCCATGATAGCTTGTTCATCCAGAATCTTATATACAAGTTCTTCTTTCTTTAAAGATTCTGCTTTTTTTATACCCAGTTCTTGGGCAATAGTTTGTAAATCCGACAAGTTTTTGTCGTTTAATTGGATGATATTATACATACGTATAGGTAAATTATTATAATTTTATTTTTTTGCTGGAGTGCACATTACGCTATTACTACTTAAATTAGTCAAGGTGATGCAAGCATAAACGTTGTTATGGGTTTGGGATATTCTTGAAATTAATGGATTTTGTCGTTCTTTTCTTTAGCGAGGAATTCGCTAATTCTTTTTATTAGACGCGACAAAGGTAATAATTTATTTTATATACAAAGATATAAAAAACCTTTTTTATTTTAAAAAATCACCATTTTGACATAACAATCCTCCTTTTAGACTATATTGAAGGTTAAAAAGAAGTATTTTAATGATTGTAAATTCGATTATTCTTTACTATTGATAAGTATTATATGCTGAGTATTCTTTTCAACCCTAAAGCGATTGTCTGTTCTTTCGCCAATGAGCCATGCTATTTCTTTGCCGCTGCAAAGTATCCATTGTTGCTCTTTTTTAAGACGTGAAAATTTCCTGTCCGTCAGATAATCACTGACAAGCTTTTTACCTTTCATCCCGAAAGGAACAAAAACATCTCCTGTTTTCCATTTTCTGATGCTTAGCGGTTGTTGCAGTTTATCTGCATCAAAACAGGCCCATTCTTTCTCACGAGGTATGATAAAGTCGGGGGTATAAGCTCTTTCTTCCATTGTCAGAGTAGGCGGTGTGTCTTCTTGCTTTTCGTTGAGTGGCTGTATCAGCAACAGCTCTCTATCTTTTATGATTCGCCACTCTTTACTTGTGAATTCCTTTCCCGCCTGTCCGTTGAGCGAATGAAGCACGTCTTCAACCTGTGCGGAGTTAAAGCCCATTGGAGATAAAATTTCGTGTAACAAAGATTGAGGTGAAGGCTCTTTCAGTAAATCTTCTATATGAATACCTTCATTAGACAACACGCGCCTCTTTCCCTCTTCAATGCCGTGAGCATATACTTTGGCAGCTTCGTTCAGGTGATTACCGGTCAGGATCATAGACTCTTTAACCGAAGGGTTTATCTCTTGCAGCAAAGGCAGAACATTGAGTCGTATCTTGTTACGTTTGTATTCGTCTTGCAGATTGGTACTGTCTGTTACGTAACTTTGCCCTATTTCTTTAAGGTAAGCAATCACCTCGTTGCGCCCCACGCATAACAGTGGACGTACGATGTCGCCATTCTTAGGGCGGATTCCCAATAACCCGTTGATGCCTGTCCCTCTGATAAGATTAAGGAGCATTGTTTCTACACTATCGTCCTGATGATGAGCCACAGCAATGACAGAGCAATGATTCTCCTCTTTAATTTTCGCAAACCACTCATAACGAAGTTCGCGTGCAGCCATCTCTATAGATAAATGTTTTTCAGCGGCATATTTCTGAGTGTCAAAACGAATTGTATGAAGTTTTATCTTTAGCGATTGACAAAGTTGGCGAACAAAAGTTTCGTCGCCGTCGGACTCTTCATTGCGCAAACTGAAATTACAATGAGCCGCTTCACAATGGTATCCTTCAGACAACAAGATGCGTAGTAACGCCACAGAATCAGCACCGCCACTTAGTGCGACTAGTATCTTTTCGTTTACTGAAAAAAGCTTTTCTTGTTCAATATAATGTGCTACTTGCTCCTGTGTCATGCGACAAAGATAGCACTTTATTTCAATTTAAAAACAATCTAAATACTTTGGCTTGCACAAAGTTATCAGCTATCTTTGCAACAACTAAAGTTTTAAACGAGATATGCGTTTATCTGAACTCAGAACAGGTGAAAAAGGGGTCATTGTAAAGGTCATGGGCCATGGAGGATTCCGCCGCCGTATAGTAGAAATGGGATTTATCAAAGGCGAAACGGTGGAAGTCATGCTCAATGCTCCGCTTAACGACCCGATAAAATATAAAGTATTAGGATATGAAGTCTCTCTTCGCCGACAAGAAGCTGATTTGGTGGAGATTATTAGCGAGGAAGAGGCCGAAATTCATTGCAGGCATCGTCATCATGCTAGCCCCCGTCAACATTATCGTCTTCTTGAAGAATCTGCCGACGAGAGAACTAGGATTCATCACTACAAAAACCGAAGACATTTTCATGAAGGTGAACTTGGAGAAGAGTTGAAATGTCGTCGCAGATGCTTTCGTGCCGACAGTGTTGAGGCAACTGCCGAACCTCCTTCTACAAAGAAAGATGCTCTTGTGCTAGATGATGAATGTTGTCGTAGCGAAGGAAATCTCAAGAAACTCGCCCTTGGCAAACGAAAAATTATCAACGTAGCGTTAGTCGGTAATCCTAATTGTGGTAAAACATCTTTGTTTAATCTTGCTTCCGGTGCACACGAGCATGTGGGTAATTATAGCGGAGTGACGGTAGATGCCAAAGAAGGTTTTTTCGATTTTGGAGACTATCATTTCAAGATAGTAGATCTTCCAGGTACATATTCTTTATCGGCTTATACGCCCGAAGAACTCTATGTGAGGCGGCATATCACAGATGAAACGCCGGACATTGTTATAAATGTAGTCGATTCATCTAATCTGGAGCGCAATCTATACCTTACCACCCAGCTCATTGATATGAATGTTCGCATGGTGGTTGCCCTGAACATGTACGATGAGCTCGAAGCCAGTGGCAACACGCTGAATCATCACTTGCTAGGCAAGCTGTTTGGTGTGCCTATGATCCCTACGGTGTGTAAAAAACAAAAAGGGATTGACGAACTCTTCCAGATGGTCATCAATATTTATGAAGGTGCCGATTTCTTAGATAAAGATGAAAAAGAATACGTTAGTTACTTTAGGCACATTCATATTAATCACGGAGCCGATTTAGAAAAAGCGATCGACTACGTGAAAGAAGAAATTTCCAAGAATGAGAATATTCGTCATAAATATTCTACCCGTTTCCTTTCCATTAAACTGTTAGAGAATGATGCAGAGCTAGAAGCTGTAATCCGTTCGTTGCCCAATGGGGAAGAGATTATGCGTAAGCGTGATAAGATGAGTCGCCGCATATCCGAAACCCTCAACGAAGATTGCGAAGCTGCTATCACCGATGCCAAATATGGCTTCATCAGTGGAGCGCTGAAAGAAACTTTCACGGACAACCATCTGGAACAGCAGCAAGTAACCAAAGTTCTGGACTCCATTGTGACCCATCGCTTTTGGGGCTTTCCGCTCTTTTTTCTCTTCATCTATCTGATGTTTGAAGGCACTTTTGTGCTGGGAGATTATCCGATGCAAGGCATTGAGTGGCTTGTCGACTCCTTAGGCTCCCTTATTCGTAACAACATGGCAGCCGGTCCGCTTAAAGATATGCTTGTCGACGGGATTATCGGTGGAGTAGGAGGAGTCATTGTCTTTCTGCCTAACATCCTCATTCTCTACTTTTGCATTTCACTGATGGAAGACTCCGGTTACATGTCTCGTGCCGCCTTCATCATGGATAAGATTATGCATAAGATGGGGTTGCACGGTAAATCGTTCATTCCCCTCATTATGGGCTTCGGTTGCAATGTGCCCGCTATCATGGCCTCCCGCACGATAGAGAACCATAAAAGTCGCCTGATCACCATGCTGATCAATCCCCTGATGTCATGCAGTGCCCGCCTGCCTATCTATCTCGTACTTGTCGGTGCATTCTTCCCCCATCATGCCGGTCTGGTGCTCTTCACCATCTATGGCATAGGCATCCTGTTAGCAGTAATCATGGCCCGTCTCTTTAGTCGTTTTCTGGTAAAAGGCAACGATGCACCTTTTGTTATGGAACTTCCGCCATACCGTATGCCTACTATGAAATCCATCATTCGCCATACATGGGAAAAAGGCGCGCAATACATCAAAAAGATGGGCGGCATCATCATGATAGCTTCCATTGTTATTTGGTTTTTAGGCTATTATCCCCGTCATGAAGAATACAAAACCGTAGCCGAGCAACAAGAAAACTCCTATATCGGTGAGATCGGAAAAGTAGTAGAGCCCGTGCTAGCCCCCTTAGGTTTTGACTGGAAACTTAGTATCGGACTCTTTGGAGGTATGGGAGCCAAAGAACTTGTGGTCAGCACCTTAGGCGTGCTCTATACCAACAATGCCGATGCCGACACCGTTAGTTTGGCGCAGCGCATCCCCATCACCCCCTTGGTAGCCTTTTGCTACATGCTCTTCGTGCTGCTCTATTTCCCTTGCATAGCCACCTTGGTAGCCATTAAGCAAGAATCCGGCAGTTGGAAATGGGCAGTCTTTGCCGCCCTATACACCACCACCTTAGCGTGGGTAGTATCATTCATTGTATATCAAATAGGAAGTTTACTATTATGAACTGGCAAGAATGGATTGTAATCATCCTCGTAATTCTCTGTTTTGGCGAAATATTACGTCGCATCTATCTTTTTTTTCTTCGTTCTAAAGAAAATGATGACCCCTGTGCAAATTGTGCAAGTGGCTGTGAATTAAAAGATTTGCTTGATGAGAAGAAGAAAAAATGCCGTGATAAGCCCGTAAAACCTAAGAAAAATTGTTGCGGATAGTTTGGTAGTTTCAAAATATGTACTACCTTTGCAACCGCGTTCAGGAAATGGTTCCTTGACCGAGTGGCTAGGTAGCGGTCTGCAAAACCGTGTACGGCGGTTCGAATCCGCCAGGAACCTCAAAAAAGCAAGAAAGGATTAGAAAGAAAATTTCTAATCCTTTCTTGCTTTTAAGCGATTTACCTCCTCTGTGGGGAAGGATTGAAAGAAGAATTTTCGGATTGACTAGAATTGGATAAGCCCAATATTCCTGTTACGGATTTTATCAAGAAGGATATAGAAGAATTGAAAGGCAGGATTAGTATTATAGAGAATAATGAGATGTAGTAATAGCGTAAGCTAGTAAATGTGCAAGTTATGAGAAAGTTAGATGAAAATAAGCTAGCCAAGTTGCATACAGCGGGCGAGCTACTGAATGATAAATATGGAGAGGCTGGTACTGACTCCCGTACTGCTTTTCATGAAAGGTCAATAGCGTGGTATTATGGTGAGATTTTGCGTGATCGTCGGAAGCAACTTAAGATAACTCAGCAAGAGTTAGCAGAAAAGGTTGGCACGGCAAGGAGTTATATTGCCCGTGTGGAAAAAGGAGAGACAGATATACAGATTTCGAGCTTCTTTCGTATTGCTCGTGCTTTGGGTATTGAGTTTACTCCCACATTTTTATAACTATTAATAGAGGCTTTAAACGGAATGTTTGTTTTACAGTAACGAAGCTATAAATATTCTAATCAATTAGAAATAAAAGGATTATTTTGGTGGTTTAAAACCCGTCAGGAACCTTAAACAAAAAGCTCCGAAAGAACTTGTTATAAGTTCTTTCGGAGCTTTTTGTTTTTGCGTGGAACGAAAGTGAGGGCGGATTATACTGATTGCAGCTGGCATAGCTTTCTAGATTCTCTTTACCTTTAAAGCTATTCTTTTTTGCAATATCTTTATCTCGTCTATTCTTTTGATTTTTTTTGCCTTTTCCGATTATTGTCAATATGTTTGCAAGATCAATGCTTGGTTCTCATTATTATTTCTTTAGAATAATTTTAATAGAATATTATGAAAAAAACACAGACTACAGGGGAGGCAGATCAATTTAAGATGCAACAGATAGAAAATATGAGTATGCAAAATAAGATTGGATATTCTGTGGACTCTTTTTCAGATAAAAAGGTTATTGGATATTTGGAAGAGGTTAAGAGCAAAATAGTATTAAATGAATTGACAAAACGACTTATATATATTAAATATGGCAAATTGAATATACTAAACGGGCTTAAATCTATAATAGCAGAAATTTGTGACTGTCTCATTATTGGAAATAATCAAGCAGCTATTACTTTAACAAATCATCTTTTTGAAAATGCTCTAAAGCAAGTGCTAATAAGATGGGATTCAAATGGAAAACGATTTAATGAGACTCAAAGAATAGATGAAACATTAAGAGATGAAGTTAAGGAATACGATGGTAAATGCCTATCAGCTGTTATTGAAAAATGCAATAGAAAGGGACTTTTAACAGAAATCGAGGCAAAGAAATTAATAGAATTAAAAAATAACTACAGGAACTCTTTTTCTCATGCTTCTTATTCTAAACTATTTAAAAATGCTTCTGCAGTTTTATATTCTGCAAATATAAGTAATCCCGTAGAAATAACAGAAGAAACTGCAAATATTTCAACAGTGCCATTTCTTTATTTGGCAGCGCAGAAAGAATTTGCTAAAAGAAATGCGTTAAAATACTTTTTTGAAGTATATACTATCGTAAATAATATGGATGAAAAATTATTAGATTTATATCCTGAAACAAAGGAAGCGCTGCAAAAGTATAAAGAGAATAATATAACAATGAAAAAAAACAAGTGCTTTAAATTATTGTCTTTGTTCTTACTAAAATTTACTACAATGGTAAGATCTAACAGAAATGAATGATATAGAACGCTCTGCAATACATGAATCCGGTCATGTAATTTGTCATTATATTTTGTATGGGGATTTAGATGATATCGATTATATTGAAATCCATACAGATGATTCTCCTATTCGTGGGCTGTGTGAATTAATTAAGGATAGGCAGAGTCTTTATTTCTCTGAGTTACCTGATTTTTCAACACTAGATGGATTTACATTTTGGTTTAAGTATATGTGCTTTCAAATTGGAGGTTGCTGTGCTGAACTTATTATTTGTAAAGATACGGAAATTGATCAAGAAGTACTCAAATATGATATGGCTATTTTTGATGATTTAAATTTACTACACTATAAAAATTTTATTGGTTGGGAAAGTAGAGATGTTTCTATTATTGATTCATTAGCGCAAGTTGCTATAGGATTTATGCTTCGTCTGCTTTCGTCTAATACTAATCACCAAAAGTTGATTGAAAGCGTTGCGCAAAAATTACTTAAACAAGAAGAAAAGGACAATATTAAACGTCTTTATAGCGCTGAAATTATGGATGTAATACGCAATGAAGGATAGGATAAGAGAAGTTAGTTTATGTGTTTTGTGTTGCCTAACAGTAGGACAGTTATTATTTTAAAAGGGAGTATCCCATATTTTGTGTAAACGTTAAAATTTACAGGCAATCGGATTAAGGTTTATACCTTAGTTCGATTTTCAAAGATAGTCAAAACTGATTAAATATCCTTCCCCAGTTCCAAATTGGTTGATGCCATTTTTTCAATCTCTGCTATAGCTATCAGGTATAATCATAGGGAATATCAATCACAGACTCACCGTGTTCGGTCTGTATTTACCGTTATGGGAGTTGCCACTATTATTACCAGAAGCAGAATGCTTCTCATAGTCCAAATGAGCATCAAATTCACCTTCAAGCATTTGTTCGTACAAGTGGGATGAAGGTCACGAAGGAAACCATCAACATCGTCAGCGTTCTTGAACTAACTAGGGGATTCTTTACTTAAAAATTCTACTGCAAGTTATATAGCCTGAAGTTCTACATTTACACAATATTATGGACAGTGCCTTAAATGAGTATTCTATCGAAATAATAATTTAGAAATCAATATTATCTATTTTATGTTCATTGCTATACACCCTATTTTTTATTTTACTTTCAAAAGCAGTAAAGTTTTCCTTAAATATCTTTTCAGTAATAACACCACGATTCATTATAAATATCTCATCACAAGTATCATTTAAAGTAGAAAAAATATGAGATGATATAAATACAGTTTTGTCTCTTTCTCTTAATTTATTAATAATCTTCAATATTATAAAACTTCCCTCGAAATCAATTCCATTGAAAGGTTCATCGAGTATGTATATGTCATTTTTTTGTAATAAAACAGCAGTAAGAGCTAGTTTTTTCTGCATACCAATTGAATATGACATAGCGTACTCCTGTAAAGGCAAATTAAATATATTGTATGCATCTACATTTATTTGATTAATTTTGCGGGCATTACAGAAGAGCCGCAAGTATTCTTTCCCTGTAATTCTTGTGAAAAAGTAAGGTTGAGTAGGTAAATAACCAATATGGTTTTTCAATAAACTGTAGTCGGATAAAATTCTGCCCTTGTATTTTTCTAAACCAGTTATACATTTAAATAAAGTACTTTTACCTGCTCCATTATCTCCAACAAAACCATAAACTTTACCTTTCTCAATATTTAAATTTATATCAAATAGGACTTGTTTTGCTCCAAATGATTTCGAAAGTTTTTCTATTTTTATCATTCCAAGTGAATTTTTAATTTGTTGACAGAATTGTGGTATAATATAGGTAAAGATATTAAAAGAAGAGGAGGGAAGAAAAATCCCAATATTAGTATTTTAGCCATAGATGGTCCTATTCTATTTGGGTAAGCGGAGTATTTTAGTAAAATGGTAAATGTTATGCATAGAATAAGTACTAAAATCAAACCACATTGGATGAGTATTTTATTAGGAAAGCCAAATACTGAAAAAAGTAATATTGGCATGCAAAGCATGATTGTATATTTTGATGCGGTCAATAATTTCATCAATAGGAATTTTCTTGCACTCATATTAAATATCCAAACAAAGAATGCATCTTCAATATCGTTATAATATGTTATCACAATAATGAGGATGGAAATATACGAGGCATATATCAAATTAAAATTATCGACCTCATATGCTTTATATGCGAGGAAATAGGGAAATAAAAAGAAGATAAATGTTTTTCTAAACCCAACTGCGAATTCAAAAGGTTCTTTATAAAATGGAGTTGGTAAAACGAATCCATTTATTTTATTAAAGTTGATATTGCTCATTAAAATGCTTGCAATAGTGAGAATTGAAGCTATTAGATAATAACCCTTGTATGTTAGAACAAAGCAAAAAGGTAAAATAATAAGAATGTTTTCTAGTATTCTTATTTTTATATAGCTAGACCTTGAAAAGCAATTCTTTAAAAATTCATTTCTGTTAATCTCACTCAATTCGGTTGTAATAAAGAGGGTAATGCCTGAATAAAAATATACGCCATAGTTCAAAGAGATTACTGCTAAAGAAATGAGGATAAAAAGTAAAGGTGCGAATATAGTTCCTAAGATTGGATTTAATCCATTATCCGAAAAGAATCTTGTACTTCTTTTTAATTGTATTAAGAAGTATTGCTTCATAATACTATTTTTAAAACAACTTTCCATAAATCAATAACTCAGAGTCTCAGTTTCCTTTTTTAGGATGGTAATAAATTAGACTGCTAAGTTAATAATATTATTATTTATTTCATCCTTATTTCTGTATTTATTGGGTGACATTTCACCTAATGGATGGTGTAAGTAGCGGTTGTTATAGCCTTTAATCCACTTCTTGCTCATCTCCCTAACAGCAGTTAGTATTATAAACAGTCTGAATAAAAGGGAAGTAGATAATACCTTTGTTTTTAAAGCATTTTTTCTTACGATTTTCTTAGCATGTTAAGATAGAATAATCTTTATACTACTTCTTGCACCTTTACTGCTGATATTGTCTTTAATGATGTTGCGTTGTATCGTTTTTTGAGTTCCTAATTTCTTTTTCTGTTTCTCTTTTAAACGTTTCTATGTGAAATAATCTACTTATGGTAAGCTGCTGATTATTAGTGTTTTATAGTGAGTCGTTTTTGATTCGGCTATTTAACTGCTAGAATACAAGAATAGAAGCAGACTTCAGCGCGTTGAAATCTGCTTCTATAGTTGTTGAAAACGAGACTTTTGTTGGTAGAGATCGAAAGCTTTATTTTTATTTATTTTGTTGTATAAAAATGTTTGTATTTGCTTTTTTTATTATTCATCTCTGCACTTTATTTTAATGGAAGATATATTTTTACATTGTATATTTGATGAAAGATTTCTGATCTTATCGGCGAATTTATTGAAGCGAAGCCATTCGGCACACATTATTTAAATCGCTGAATCTGTCATTAAAAATAAATCTAATGAATATTTAACCAAACACATTCCTAATAATCATCCCTATAGGGCCTTTTTAGTAGAAAAATAGTTATCATTATATTTGATGGTAGTAGAAAAATAGTTATCTTTGTGTCATATTTAACTCTTTAATGAAAAGAAAGAAGGCAAAATGCAAATGAAAGTTAAAGAGGTGATTGCTTTATTAGAAGGAGATGGATGGGAATATAAGAGGACAAGAGGTGATCATCGAATTTATTATAAACCTGGTGCAAGAAGACCAATTCCAATACCAGGGAAATTAAATGATGACTTAAAAGATGGGACGTTGGGTTCCATTTTGAGAGAAGCAGGTCTAAAGAAATAGTCTTTTTTTTCTCTCAAAATACTCAAATAAAGAGCACATCAATTGAAAGTAGAAACGAAAAATCGTAAAAAGACAGAAAAATGAGAACAGTTAAAGTAGTTATCGAAAAAGCAGATCAAAATTATTCTGCTTACTTAGATGGTATTGATGGTATTATAGCGACTGGTCAAACTGTAGATGAAATTAAAAACAACATGTACGAAGCCATCAATGTGTTGGTAGAAGAATGCGCTGAATTAGGATGCGATGTGCCCGAAGAATTACAAGGAGATTTTGAACTTGTATTTCAAATGGATGTAAAATCATTATTAGATTTTTATACGGGTATATTTTCTAAGGCAGGTTTAGAACGCATTACAGGTATTAATCAAAAACAGTTATGGCATTATTCATCTGGAAAAAGAAAACCTCGTCCGGAACAAGCTCTTAAGCTCGAAGCAGCCCTCCATAAATTAGGGAAAGAGCTTTTGTCTATTAATCTATAATAGTTTATTATATAATTAGAAAAGCCTTTGATTTTTAGTTATCAGGGGCTTTTCTATTTCATTTGCAAATATATGCATTGATTTTTCTGTCTTTTTAACTGCACTGATTGAAGGTTTACGATACCCTATAGCATAATGGCTTGATTGTCCTTGCGCAATATCCATTATTTTTGATAAGCTGGCTAATATAAATGCAAATTTAGAGAAATGAAGCTACGTCATATACATATTCAAATTCACACTCAGGAAATTCTTTATCTTCTAGTGCGTAAGATTCTTTCATTTCTTCGTATCCTGTTTTGAAATCTTCAATCGTTTCGGAAACTGAGTTTCCTTCTCCTATAATTCCATAAGGAATATTTTCGCTTGAAATGTAAGCACTATATGTGCCATCAGCTCCTTGTTCAACAATTACTCTTGCCTTCATCTTTTTATTGTATGTATTTTTTTTGTTGTACGCTTTTCTTTTACGACTCTACAAATATAATGATATAAAAGGACTACTCAAGCAAAACAAAAGCTCGGAAAGAACTTACACAAATTCTCCCCGAGCTTTCTCATTTTAACCATTCCCAATAATCTCGCAAAATTTCGAGACTAAATCTAACTCAATTTTCACTAGAACAACGATACTATTTGGATGTCGATACCCCTTGTTTCGTCTGTTCCACATGTTGCATAGTCCCGTCAGGATTGTAATGAAGTTCATCCACGCAGACACTGCGGCGACCGATGGCTCCTTTGTGACCATCAATAGTTAGCGTGGCGTTGTGATAGAACAAATATGATTTCCCCTTGAAGTCGATGATTCCCGGATGAATAGTGAAACTGTTCTCGGCTGTGCCTGTGAGTTCACCTTGTGGGGTCCAAGGACCTTCTACGGAAGGAGCTGTGGCGTAAGCGATGTTCTCTTTGCCTTTTCCGAATGAAGCATAGGTAAGATAATAAGTGCCGTTGCGTTTAGATAGCCATGGACCTTCTACGTAGCGAGGCAATTTGATCACCTGTATATCGCCATCTAGCTCTATCATGTTGGGTTTCAACTTGGCAAGGAAACAGGTACCGTTTCCCCAGCATAACCATGCCTGACCGTTATCGTCTATTAAGGCAGTGGGGTCGATATCATTCCACCATCCGCGTGCACCGTTATCGGTCATGTCGTCTGATACCAGAGGTTTACCAAGTGGATCGACAAATGGGCCGGTAGGACTGTCGCTTACTGCTACGCCTACTACGCGACTGTTGTAAGGTTCGCCTGCCAAGGCTGTGACATAGTAGTAAAATTTGCCATTTCTTTCTACTACTTGGGCTGCCCATGCTTCACCAACGCCCCATTTGAAGTCTGTCGGTTTCAGTACAGCACCGTGATCTGTCCATGTCTGCATATCTTTGGTGGAATAGCAGAGCCATTCTGTGATGTTGAACTCTTTTCCTCCTTTGGCGGTGTCTTGCCCTGCATAGTATTCGTCATGCCCTACGTAGAGATAGAGTGTACCGTCATATACCAAAGGGGCAGGGTCAGCAGTGAATTTGTTTTTAACGAGTGGGTTGCCGGTGTTCTTGAACGTCGGAAGTTTCGATTTCTGAGCGCAACTCATCATTATTGCGCTCAACAGTATCGTGAGAAATGCAATCTTTTTCATATTCGTTTTTATTTAATGGTTATACATCATTTGATATTTTTTTTATCTTTCCATCGGCCTCATATTCTAATTCTACTATTTTGAGGCTGCGTAGCCATGTTTTTCCACCAGACGGAACGCAGTCGTGATGGAAAAGCCACCATCGACCGTCAAACTCTGCTATTGCATGATGGGTGGTCCAACCTATTACCGGAGGAAGTATTACTCCCTGATAGGTGAAGGGTCCGTACGGATTGTCGCCGATGGCATAACAAATATTATGTGTGTCGCCGGTACTGTACGAAAAATAGTATTTGCCATTGTATTTATGCATCCAGCTAGCTTCGAAGAAGCGACGTTCGTTATCGCCACCGGTAAGTGGTTTACCGTTCTCGTCGAGGATGTTTATTTCACGGGGAATTTCACCGAATTGAAGCATATCGTCTGATAGTTTCACTACGAGCGGACCGAGTGCAGGTTCGTCCCCTTCGGGAATAATGGCGCTTTCTAGTGCTTTATTGTTTCGGTATCGTTGCAGCTGTCCACCCCACAGTCCGCCGAAGTACATATAGTAGCAACCGTCATCATCTTTCAATATGGCGGGATCTATGCTATAACTGCCTCTGATAGGGTCTGGCTGTGGAACGAATGGTCCTTCGGGACGATCGGAGATAGCTACTCCGATGCGGAAGATGTCCGTTTGGTCTTTCAATGGGAAGTACATGTAATATTTACCGTCCTTTTCTGCCACGTCGCAGTCCCAAAGCTGACGGCCTGCCCAAGGGATGTCGGAAACTCTCAGCGCAACGCCGTGATCGGTTACCTTGCTTTCGGGTGATGTCATGGAAAATACGTGGTAGTCGTTCATATCGAAGTGATCTCCGTTGTCATTCTCAGGAATCCCACTTTCGCGATCATGTGAAGGGTAGATGTAGAGTTTCCCGTTGAAGATATGTACGGCAGGATCTGCCATGTAGTCATCGGGAAATAGGTATCTTGCTTTTTTAGTCATGATAATAATTTTTTTATGGATTATCCGTCAATCCTGTTATTCATTAGAGGTTTCTTTTCTCCTGATAGACAATTCTGCCTGAATGTTTTCGTTCAGTTTCTTCGTGATGGGGTAGAAGCACAGCGCAACGAAACTTATTGCCAACGTTATGGCAGGAATGATGCTCGAACTTAGTCGTATGCCGTCAATGGCAGTTGGAGTTTGAGTCTGATTGGCAACGAAACCGAAATGGTCAATGATGACTCCGCAGATGGCTCCTCCAACTCCTAGACCTGCTTTGAGCGCGAATACGATACCTGCAAACACAAAGCCCGTGGCACGTCGATGGTTACGCCATTCTGAATGGTCGGCTACATCGCCCATCATCGCCCAAAGTAATGGAACGGTGGGAGCATAAGCGAGGCTCTTTAATGTGTTTAGTATAAATACCGTACCTATACTGGTTGGAGCAGGCAGGAAGAATAAACCCATGAACAAGGCGGTCAGGGCGAGGCAGACGATAAATACGTTGCGTTTGCCATAAATACCGGAAAGAAAGCTAGATAGGAGTATTACACCTATTAGCTGAATGATGCTTCCAAGTATATTAAAGAAGCTGAACCCTACGGCGAACACATTGCTCAGATCTGTTTTTGCTATCAGACCGAAGGCTTGTAATACGGCATGCCACCAATTTCCTCCTTCTACTTCTACAAGCCCGAGATTTTGCAGGAAAGAGAACAGTGCGTGTTTGTCTAGCACATAATTGAAGTAGTAGGACATGGAGCTACCCCACATTGCCAATGTTGTGAATAGGAATAGTGTCAGCACGAACATGGCTTTCCAGGGGGTATTGGAGAAGATGTCCTTTATATCCTGTACGATGGGTGTTTTCTGTGCCGGGGGCGGAGTAATGCGTTCTCGTGTAGAGATGAAAGTAATCAACATCAGTATGACTCCGACGAGGGCGAATATGAGAATCGTTATAAACCATCCCTTGCTGTCGTTGCCATTACCAAATTTTGCTACGAGTGGAAGGGTGAGTCCTTGCACTACAAAAGTAGCGATAGTGGCTGTTACGAAGCGAACGCTAGAGATGCTTGTACGCTCTTTGATATCGCTTGTCATTACCCCTCCAAGTGAGGAGTAGGGGGTGTTGTTGAATGAATAAACGGCCATCAACAGGGTGTAAGTGACGCCTGCATAGATAATCTTTCCTCGTTCGCCAAGGTCGGGGGTGCTGAAAGAGAGCACAAAGAACACTGCAAACGGAATAGCAGTCCATAATATCCAAGGTCGGTATTTACCCCATCGGGTGTTTGTTCTGTCCGACCATATACCCACGATCGGATCGATAAAGGCGTCGAAGAGTCTGGCTAAAAGCAGAATACCTCCGGCAATGCTAGCTTTTATTCCGAACACATCGGTGTAGAACATAAGCTGAAACATCATCATCATCTGAAAGACCAGATTGGCGGATCCGTCGCCCAAACTATAGCCTATCTTTTCGAGCATGGATATCTTTTGAATCTTATTTTTCATGGAATAAGTTATTATAAGGGTCAGTTATTGAATAAGTGGGGAACAAATTCTTTCAGGCATCTTCTCCAAGTTAGCCATTCGTGTGCTGTTCCGGGTGATTCGTAGTAAACGACCTTAATACCCATGTCATTTAACTGTTTGCTCATGGTGTCAGCTCCGAAACCTTCTTCTGAACCCATACCCATAAAGAAGTAGTGCATCTTCTTGTTAAATTCGTCGGGTTTGGTAAAGATACCGTTGCATACGGTTTTTACGTCTGTTCCGAAGAGGGCGCCACTGAATGTACCAAGATAGGAGAATTTGTCCATATGGGGTAGTACTGTTTGGAAGGTCTGGCGTCCGCCCCACGAAAGTCCTGCCATGGCACGGTGATCGCGATCGCTCAGGGTGCGGAATGTTTTGTCAATGTACGGAATCAGATCGTTTATCATTATTTTAGTTAGTGCCGCTCCGTATTCTGCCATAGAGCCGGAACCAGCTCCGAAAGAGGCTTCAATATCACCGCTTTCCATGACCACAACCATTGGTTTTGCTTTCTTTTGAGCCGTCAGGTTATCCATGATGTATTGCATGTAACCTTGTTTTGACCATCCGGTTTGATCTTCACCCATGCCGTGTTGTAGATAAAGTACAGGATATTTCTTGTTGGGGTGAGTCTCATACTCTGCTGGCGTATATACGTAGATTCGTCTGAATTTCTTGCTTATCTCTGAGTAGTAAACACATTCGCGTACTTGTCCGTGTGCTACGTTTTGCAGGCGATAATAGTCGCCTTCGGGGCCTTCTGGAACATCTATTCCGCTAGCGTCACGGCTGCACCCAAAGTAGGTATATACGGCAGGATCGCTTACGCGAAATCCGTCTACTTCGAGGAAGTAATAGTGAAAACCTACCACCAATGGATCGGTTGTTACTGTCCATACCCCATTGTTGTCGCGTTTCATTTCGTATTTCTTATTACAGATGTCTACCACCATTTTTTTGGCTTGCGGAGCTTCGATGCGGAAGTATGCCCGACGTTGTGCGTCGAGGCGTGGATAGCCATTGCCGGGGATATTGTTTTCGGTCGCTGTTGTTCCGTCTGGATAGACTGGTGCGACATATTTTGGCATTTGTGGACGAGCGCCTGCCTGAGGTTGAGCGTTAAGTGTGGCTACGAGCGCACTTACTGCGAGCATGGAAAGGAAATGTCTTGCTTTCATAAGTATTATTTATTTTAATATAATTGGGTTATCAATAAAAAATAACGCTGACGAAGATACAGCATAGCATAGCCATTCATTTTCACGAATAGATAATAGATTTACGCTTTTAGATAAAATGCGTGTTTTTTTCCGTTAATAGACTATTATTTAATAATCAGGGCATGAAATCAGTAGGTGATTTACCAAAATGTTTTTTAAAGCTGGTACTGAAATAACCGATGCTGGAGAATCCGCATTTGTAAGCTATTTCGCCAATAGTATATTGGTTTTCTTTAATGAGTCTCATGGCGTGTTTCATGCGTATGCTACGTATGAAATCTACTATGGACATGCCGGTGAGTGCTTTCATCTTTTTGAATAGGAGTGATGTGCTGACGCCCATCTCCTTTGCAAAATGATCTTTGCCAAAATTCGCATCGTCTAAATGCAGTTCGACCACTTCTAATGCTTGTTTTACGAAAGCATCGTTCAGTGTGTTGAGCGGATTTTCGGTTTCGTCTTTAGCGTTGGTTATGGAGTCGGATGCAATGTATTTTGCTCCAATGACGCGACGGTTGCGTATGATGGAAATGATACGTTGCGTGAGCATCTTCATATCAAACGGTTTGGTCACATAATCGTCTGCTCCTAGTCCTAAACCTTGTAATTCGGTTGTCTTCTCGGAGAGGGCAGTAAGCAGGATAATAGGGATATGCGAGGTATCAAAATTTGATTTTACCTGATGGCATAGCTCGAAACCGTCCATTCGAGGCATCATGATATCTGAAACAATGAGGTCAGGAATTTCTTTTTGGATGTATTCCCATGCTTCAACTCCGTCGGAGGCGGTGGCTACTTGGAAGTGTTTGCCCAACGGTCGGATCATGAAATGGCGTAAGTCATCATTATCTTCTACAATTAATATACGCATATCTCCGGTTGAGTAGTTGCCGGATGGATTATTCTCTGATGAGTCATCTGTAGCTTTATCGGTATCTTGCTGTATTTCGCTTTTGCAGATGGGGATGACGATTTGGAATGTAGAGCCTTTTCCTTCTTCACTTTCTACACTAATTTTGCCATTGTGCAGTTCTACCAGTGCTTTTGCCATGGATAGTCCGATGCCGGAGCCTGCGATTTTTGCGTTAATGGCATTTTCACTGCGATAGAACTCGTGGAACAGATTGCTTTGTGCCTTATGGCTAATGCCAATGCCATAGTCTGTTACACTTAGCTTCCATTCGTGTTCGTCTGCCTGGAAGTATACTTCTATGGTGGAGTGTTCATGTGAATACTTAACAGCATTGGAGAGTAGGTTATCTATCACTCGCTCCATCATATCAATATCGATGGATATGAGGCAGGTATCTATATTATAATGATAATTGATCTGTATCTGTTTTGCTGCTGCTATCGATTCGAACATGCTGACGCGGCAGCCTGCAAGAGCTACGGCATCAGTCATAGCTGGATGAAATGGTTCTTTGGCTATATCTATTTTTTGGAAGTCGAGTAGTTGAGTAGCTACTGATGTTAAGCGTCGCATCTGTTCTGTTGCTAAATGTAGATATTCTTTGTCATGTTTGGAGAGGCTGTTGACTTGATTTAATTCTTCAATGGGTGCCTTTATGAGAGTAAGCGCTGTGCGCAAATCGTGAGCGATATTGGTAAAGAAGCGCAGTTTATCTTCGGAATGCTGTTGGTTGAGGCGATTGATATAGAACTGGAACAGGAAGTAAGCCAAAACGCCGATAAACAGTACACTAATTAGCCTGAACCACCATGTATCCCAAAATGCCGGAGTAACACGAATAGTCAGCAAGCGCTGGGCAATCAGTTCGTGATTGTATAATCGGATAACCAGTCGGTAAGTGCCTGGATTAAGGTTGGTATAATTAATGAATCTCTGGTCGGTCAAAGTATTCCAGTCATTGTCAACTCCCTCCATTTTCCACGAGAAGCGTGCTGTGCGTGAATCATCTCCTAGAGGTAAGATGTTTAGCGTCACATTGTTCTGCTGATGGTCAAGAGTGATTTCGCTGACGCTGTCTAGCGGAATTTCGGGTAAGAGGTCGGGATACTGACGGATGGATCGTCCTGACAGAAGTATATCTTGTATATAAATGTGACTTGTGGATTTATGTCGGTATAGGTACTTCGGATCTTGCATGATTACGCCGTCGGATGTCCCCCACGCAAACATGCCGTTTTGCAGCTGGAAACAGGCATCTGAGTTATAAGAGATCGTGGATATGTTCATCGGAGAAGGGTAAGTGGTAATCGTCTTGTCAATGGTATTGAAACGACAAAGCCCGTTTTCAGTTCCTAACCAAAGATACCCGTCTGCATAGATAAGGCTGTTCACATAGTTAGATGTAAGCCCGTTGCTTGTATCATATCTCTTTACGGTATGCGTGCGGATGTTGTAGCTGAATAGTCCTCCGCCACTACTACCTGCCCATATCTTATCTTGTACTACAACTACGTCCTGTATCATGTTGTCAGTCAGTATCTTGGTTAGCTTCTTTGTCTCTTTATCAAGCATGACTAATCCGTAGTTGCAGCCTAGTATTATCATGCGATCGCCCCATTCGGCCATAGCATATACAGGCTCTTTAGGGAAGGTTTCGAACTTTCGGCTGAGATGGTTATATCTAATGATTTCTCCGCTTATTCCTCCAAGCCACATGTCCCCCTCGTTATCTTTCAAAATATCGAAAACAAAGCCTGCCTTAGAGAGAATGCCCGTGGGTTGTGTATGGTGAGCAATAATTCGTAAGCTTTTACTATCGATTACGTATACGCCGTGGGCATAGGTTCCTGCCCAGATGTTTCCGTCGGTGTCTTCGCATAGTGACAGAACGATGTATGTTTCTCCATCTCTTTCCTCAAAATAATTGACCCACTTGTCGCTGTGTGGTTTCCAACAACTCAGACCGCTGTTAGTTCCTGTCCATAGTTGCCCGCGACTGTCTTCAATCAGGGCATGAATGTGATTGTTAATCAGGGAGTTGTGGTTGTTGATGCTATGACGTAACTGAACTACTGTGGGTGATGAGAGGTCTGCCACTGATGTGCCACCGGTAACTGAACATACCCAGATTCGTCCCGGGGATTCATAATAAACGTCGTATACGCCATTTCCGCATATAGAGAACTGATTGTCCACATCCTCTTGATAGGTTGAGAGCTTTCGGCTACCGTCATGTGAGACTACCCATACGCCGCGTCCGTCAATACCGCACCAAAGGGTGGAATCGCGTACTAGCTCTATGCTTTTGATGCATTGTTGCGGAAAGTTTGGTACAGTGGCTACATGAAGTTTTTGTGAGGTGCAGTCAAAATAGTAAAGCCCACTGGAATAGGTACCTATCCACAGTCGGTTCATAGCCCGGTCTAGCAGGAGTGATGATGGCTGTATATCCATTTTTCCACTCCAGCGCTGCACATGGTGTTTTTTTGTGTCAACTATGAAAATACCTTCGGGAGCAGTGGCTATTAGGTGGTCAGCATCATAGCGAGTTGTATGGTATGCACCGCTGGGGAGTTGGGCTATTAGAGTACAACGATTATCTTTATAATAATATAGTCCCAAAGAAGAGGCTATCCACAAACCTCCGTCGGCATCCACTTCCAAATTGAAGAGCCAAAGGTTAGCGCTCTTTACTTGTTTGGAGAAGTTGAAGAAGCGTTCGAAACTATCTTGTCGTGGGTTGTACCAAAATATCTCACCTTGGTTGGTGAAAGCCATTAAGTGGTTTTCCTGCCAGATTACTTCGACGGAAACCACGGCCATTGATTCATATGGTAGCTGATATACTCGGCAATCACTGTCCGTTAGCCTCATGATGCCCGTTTTGGAGGCAATCCAAATGAACCCGTCAGCATCTTTGCATATTGAGGTGGTCTCACGGTTAGCTATTCCATAGGTATCATTGATGTTATAGAAGTTTAAGTCGCCAACGCAATACCCCGTGAACGGTATGAGCAGAAAGGCGAAGAGCAAAAAAAGTGACTTCATATATTGTGTTTTTCAATAAATAAATTCAGAGAGCTTTCAAAAATAAGGAAAATAATTCAACTTTACTACCAATTAGGGATGCTATTTTTTTTGCTTGCTCAACTCTCCACAACCTCCATTCATCAGGACTTTTAAAATTTTAGATATTTGTTTTCTAATTTTAGATATATTTCTCTTTGTATCTAATAATGAAAAACAAATATTCATTTTTTAACTCCACCATTCTTCTTTGCCGTTACATTTACCAGCGAGATTGTTAACTCTTAAACTAATTAAAGAATGAAGAAAGTAATTTGTATCCTGAGGATGCTTCTCATACGCATCCGGGTGTCGGTCAAGCAATGTACCATCTCCGGTACGGTGACTGATACAAATAAAAAGCCAGTGATGGGCTTCAGTTTCTTAGAACAAGGGATATCAAATGGTGTGCTCACTAACCTCCACGGGAAGTTCACACCGACGGTTAATCGAAATCTATTATTTATTTAAGTATCTTTTTTAGAGAGAAAAATGCGATTATTAATTCTTAAACTAATTGTATGAAAAATGTAATTGAGAAATTTCAGAAGGTTCCTTACTTATTGATGCTTATGCTTTTGACATCTATGTCAGCATCGGCACAATTTCAAGTCAAAGGTACAATTGTCTCAGCTAAGGATTCTGAGCCAATGATTGGTGTAGCTGTTTTTGAAAATGGAACAAACAATGGTACTATTACTGATCTTACAGGTAATTATTCAATTCAAGTGCGAAGCAGTAATTCAAAAATTACTGTCTCTTTTGTGGGTTTTAAATCTCAGACTATTCAGGTTAATGGTCGCAAGGTGATTAATATCCATATGGAAGAGGATGCAAAAGTTCTTGACGAAGTGGTCGTTGTAGGTTATGGTGTTCAAAAGAAAAGTGACATTACAGGTGCTATTGCATCGGTGAGTGCAGATGACATCAAGAACCTTTCGACAGTAGATGCTGGTGCTGCTCTTCAAGGTAAGGCTGCCGGTATTCAGGTTTTGAACACATCCGGTGCTCCCGGTCAAGGTGCTGCAATCCGTATTCGCGGTTATTCATCAAACTCAGATAAACTTGGCCCTCTATTGATTGTAGATGGTTTAAAGGTGGATAACATCCAATACCTTGACCCTTCTATGATTGAGTCTATGGAGGTTCTTAAGGATGCTGCTTCGGCTGCAATCTATGGTGCTCAGGCTGGTAATGGGGTTGTTCTTATTACAACAAAGACTGGTAATGGTGCAAATGGTCGTCCGAAAATAACGTACTCTTTCAAGGCTATCAATCAGAGTCTTGGTAAGACGCCTGAAATTTTTGGTGCAAAAGACTGGATCAAATACAAGGAATTGTCCGGTTACGATATGAAGACTCTTTGTGAGGCTAATGGCGTTAATTATGACAATCCTAAAGAGACAGACTGGGTTAAGGAAGTTTTTGGTGATAGCTGGGCTACTCAACATTCTGTTACATTCCAGGATGGTAATGACAAAGGCCATTTCTTTACTTCGATAAACTATATTAATAATGATGGTATTGTACGCGGAAAGAAAGATACTTATACCCGTCTTACCGGTCAACTAAACGCAGATTATCAACTTTACAAATGGATTAAGGTTGGTACCAATACTTCTATTGAGAAGTGGGCTACTCGCAGCATTGCTCATCAGAGCGCTTATGGTTCTATGTTAGCACCAGCTCTTTTGCTTGACCCTCTGACTCCTGTATATTGGAATAGTGTTGATGACTTTACTACGGATATGAAGGAACAATATGCAACAAATCCTGAAACCATCCTCATTGCTCCGAATGGTAAGTACTATGCTACTTCTAAATTCCAGATGGATGACAATGGTAACCCTCTTCTTCAACGTGACCGCCGTAATGCAAAGAGCTCCGGTTTCAGTATTCGGGGAACAGCTTTCGCTGATTTAACTCCTATTGATGGTCTTGTGATGACTTCTCGTTTTTCTTATCGTATTTCACAAACCAATAATCACGATTATGCTGAACCATATTACATGAATGGTCAGGCTAAGGCTACAGATTATTCTATCTCTGCTTCGGCTAACAATAATCACTATTATCAGTGGGAAAACTTTGTTAACTACAACAAGACAATATTTGAAAAACACAATGTTGGCGGTATGGTCGGTATGTCATATACTGAATTCCGCTCGGACGATGTCTCAGCTTCGGCCACCGGTACAGGCGGTAATAAGATTCTTTCCGGGGATGCTGACAACTTTAAGTATCTCAACTATGTAAATGCAGCTGAAACTACTACAAAGAGTATCGGCAACCTTCCGGGACTTTCTACCAGTCTCTCTTACTTCGGTCGTTTCCTTTATACTTATGACAATCGTTATAGTTTGCAGTTTAACTACCGTGCCGACGCATTTGACACTTCCAAACTTCCTTCTGACAAACGTTGGGGAAAATTCCCTTCAGTTGCCGTAGGTTGGAACATCACTAATGAGAAGTTTATTGCAGACAACATCAGCAGCGATCTTCTTTCATTTTTGAAATTCCGTGCTTCTTGGGGGCGTAACGGTAATGTTAATGTGCTTAGTAACTACCCATATATTTCGCCAATTAGTTATAATGATGCTTGGTATCAGTATGGTGATAACCCTGCTCAAAACTATGGTTCTTATCCTTCCGGTCTTGCTAATCCAAACCTCAAGTGGGAAACATCTGAACAGTTGGATTTTGGTCTTGACATGCGTTTCTTTAGCGATCGCTTGGCAGTTGCCCTTGACTACTTTAACAAGGATACAAAAGACCTTCTTATATCTACCAATCCGGTTCCTGAAGTTTTTGTAAACTCAACGATCGTTAATGCTGGTAAGATTAACAATAGAGGTTTTGAGCTTGAAGCTACTTGGAAGGATCATATTGGTGACTTTAAGTATAATATCTCTGCTAACTTCTCTACCTTGAGAAACAGGGTTACTTATCTATATGATGATATCACTCGTATTACTAGTAATACAGGGGGTGTAGATGGTACTAACAACTTTGTACGTAGTGCATTTGAGGAAGGTCATTCTATATGGTATTTCCGAGCATACGATTATGTAGGGGTAGATAAGAAGACTGGTGATGCTCAGTTCCGTAATCATGGAGGTGAAATCGTTTCTTCTTCAGAGTTGAGTGAGCAGGATATGGCTGATCTTGGTAGTGCTATTCCAAAGTATACTTACGGTTTGACTCTTAATATGGAATATAAAGGCTTTGACTTTTCTGTATTTGGTACAGGTGTAGGAGGTAACAAGATCTTTAATATCCTTTATCGTGCAGATACCCCAATGCGTAATTCATTGAAGTATTACATGGATCATGCTTGGAGCCCAACCAACCAGAATGCTTCTATGCCGGCTGTTGCTAACGTAGCTCATGACCGTTACTTCTGGGGTTCTAGTGCTTCTATGTTCAGTGGTTCTTATTTCAAGATTAAACAGATCCAATTAGGTTACACATTGCCTAAAATAATCACTAAGAAAGCTGCTATTAAAGAGCTTCGTTTCTTTGTTTCTTTGGATGACTTCTTTACTTTCTCTAGCTATCCCGGTATGGATCCGGAGACTGCAACAACTTCGAGAAATGGCGGTGGTGGATATGATATTGGTACATACCCAACTATGAAGAAGTGTACATTCGGTGCAAGCTTTGCATTCTAAAGAGAAAGTAATCCTTGAAAAACTAAATAAAAGAAATTCATTATGAAAAAAATAATATATTCCCTTTTAGGTGTTGCATTCCTTTTCAGTGCTTGTGAGGATCGCCTCAACATTGAACAGAAAGGTGTCATATCGTTTGATAGTTTCTATAAGACTGATGATGATGCACAGAATGCACTCAACAACCTCTATCAGTCATTCTGTTTGAATATAGCTGGTAATGAGGGCGTTTATGTGGCTCTTCCTGTACTTTTTGACGAAGCTGGTGATGATATGTTGGCAGCCGGTAACATGTATGGTGACAACGACTTTGGTGCGCAGATTAACGAATTCCGTTATGATTCACAAAATGAAGTAATCAAGAATACATATTGGGGACTTTATGGCGTAATTTATGATTGTAACCTTATTTTGGACAATATAGAGGCAAATACTCCTGTTAAGAAAAGAGTTTGTGGTGAAGCTCGTGTATTGCGAGCTTGGTCGCATATGATGCTTGCTATTGGCTGGGATTGCCCACCATTGGTTGATCATATTCTTAGTCCTAGTGAGAAACCGGCTAATAACGCTGTTGAAGGCGGACACAACGGATTGTTGGAATGGTGTGCTAAAGAAGCAGAGGCTGTAGTGGCTGATCTTGATGAACGCGAAAGCCCGTCTGATAAAGTTGGTGCATCAAAGGTTACAAAAGGCTTAGCTCTTACTGTAGCTGGTAAAGCTCGCTTGTTCAAAGGTGATTATGCCGGAGCGAAAGCTGACTTGGAGCAGGTTATTGCATCAAAAAAATATGAACTCGTTCCTACTGATCGTTGGGCACATTTGTTCCACGAATCGGGCGACCTTTGTGAGGAGATGATTTTCCAAGCGAATGTACTTGAAAATGCAGGTATTGGTGACTGGAGTAATAAAATTCAGCGTACATCCTGGATGTGGATTCAGTTCTGGAATTGGCGTACTGATAAATTGGCTTCTAAGCCTTCATTTATCGGCCCTGATGGTTGGGGTGGTCATTCTATTCGTGCTGACTTTGCAGAACGTATGTTGGCAAATGATGGTAATTCAGTTCGTCGTAAAGCAACATTCCTTACTGGTGACGAATTCCTCTATGAAATGGAGTGGAACGGTACCAAGGATAAAAACTTGAGTCGCGCAGAACTTGAAAAATCTCGTGATATTGGTATTGAGGATCCAACAGGACTTTATGGTTTCGCAGGTTATTTCGCTAACAAGTTTGTTGCGTGGCCTGAAGATAATGAAAAAGGTTGGTATGGATTTAAAAACCTCACCATCTTCCGCTATGCTGAAGTTCTATTGATGTATGCTGAGGCTTGTGCACAGACTACTGATCCTACTGGTCTTGGTTTGAAATGTCTTCAAGATATTCAGAATCGTGCAGGTTCTGCTCATGTCTCAACTGAACTTACATTACAGGAAGTGAAGAACGAGAAGAGTTATGAAATGTGGCTTGAAGCAGTTCGTTTCCCTGATATGGTACGTTGGGGCGATACAGATGGTATTGTAAACAATGGTAAGGATATTCCAGTTACCAAGGATGCTTACTTCAGTAAGGATGAACCTATTCATCGTCTTTATGTGGAGCTAACAAATCCTAACAAGGGGAAGACAGGTTTTGTGAAGGGTAAACATGAGTATTTCCCATACCCATTTGATGAAACATCAATCAATCCTAATATTGTACAGAACCCGAGTGGTGAAGCAAGTGCTGAATAAACAGATGTTTTAATTAATTGCATTGTAACCAGTCGAATGCAGAATGTCCGCGCTGCAAACATACCCGTGGCGCGGACATTTTCACATAAAATCCAATTAAACAAATAATAGAATCATGAAAACTTTATTAAAGCTTGCTTTCTCTTCTCTATTGGCATTGCCATTGACGGCGAATGCTCAGCAAGAGACTTTTCCCGAGGGGAGTGTTCCGAACGAACATAACCTTGAGGGAGTTCAATGGCCTCGTGTGGATGCCAAAGGAAATACTTATTTTAAAATACATGCTCCGTATGCAAAGAAAGTGCAAATCAGTTTTCGTGGTCCGATGACTCGCGAAGCGGATGGGTATTGGACATATGTGTCGCCTAAGCCTGAAACGGTAGGATTTCACTACTACCAGATTATTGTTGATAGCGTTTCTGCTGCCGATCCCGGTACCAAATCATACTACGGCATGAGCAAATGGGTAAGTGCTATCGAAATTCCGGAGGGTTTACCTTATGATAAGGTACAAAATGTGCCTCACGGCGATATTCGCATGAAAAAATATTGGTCGGAAATGACCCAGGCATGGAGAATGTGCTATGTTTATACGCCTCCTCAATATGATAAAAATTCCAATGAAACTTATCCCGTTCTCTATCTGCAACATGGTGGTGGTGAAAACGAAACCGGATGGGTATTTCAGGGACGCATGAGTAATATTATAGATAATTTAATTGCCGAGAAAAAGGCTGTGCCGATGATTGTTGTGATGGATCGCGGTTATGCTATGCCTCCCGGACAGTCTACAGTCAGATTTGACAATCCTAAAACAAATGCTTTCCTTGCTGGTGCAGCAGTCGTTCCCCCTTCTGCTCCGAGGCAAACTCCTCGTCCCGCTATGAATATGCAACGTATGTTGGGTCTGTTTCCTAAATTACTCGTAAAAGAAATTGTTCCGATGATTGATGCCTCGTTCCGCACCAAACCTACACGTGAAAACCGAGCTATGGCAGGACTTTCGATGGGTGCTATGCATACTTATATTGTGGTGATGAACAATCAGGATAAATTTGCCAGCCTAGGCGCTTTCAGTGGTGGCGGGGCAGGTCCGGTTGATCAAATAGATACTTTGTATGATGGCATCTTTGCGAATCCTCAAAAGTTTAACAAGGAGTTCAAATTATTCTTCATGAGTACCGGCTCGGAAGAGAACCCAGATAGAGTAAAAACGTTTGCTGAAGCCATGAAAGCTAAAGGCCTCAAAAATGTGGTCTATTATGAATCACCGGGAACTGCCCATGAATGGCTCACTTGGCGCCGTTCGCTCCATGAATTTATACCACTTCTTTTCAAATAATTACCCATTAAAAAAAATATCATGAAAAATAAATTAGCAAACGCTATTCTTATAGCTTTAATAGGTTTCCCGGTGGTTGCCTCAGCACAAGGGGCTTTTCCTGAAGGAAGCGTGCCAAACGAACACAACATTGCCGGTGCGGAGTATCCTCGTATCGGCTCCGACAACAGAGTTTATTTTCGTATTCATGCACCCAATGCCACTAAAATGGAAATAAGTTTTCGTGGTGAGATGACCAAAGAGGCCGATGGCTGGTGGTCGCTCGTGTCCAAAGAGCCTGAAGTAGTGGGTTTTCACTATTATCAGATTATTACAGATGGAGTAAGTACTGCTGATCCCAATGGTAAGCCATTTTTCGGAATGGGTAAATGGGTTAGTGGTATTGAGATCCCTGAAAAGGGCGTAGATTACTATTCTATCAAGAATGTACCTCATGGTTTGGTAAGCGATAGTTGGTACTACTCCAATATTCGTAAGGAATGGCGCAAGTGTGTAGTTTATATTCCTGCTGAATACGATAAGAATCCTAAGAAAAAATATCCTGTGCTCTACCTGCAACATGGTATGGGCGAAAATGAAACTAGCTGGTCTATGCAGGGCAAGATGAACTTTATCATGGACAATCTTATTTCTGCGGGCAAAGCACGTCCGATGATTGTGGTGATGGACAACGGTAATATTGAGTCGTTCAATCCTAGACCGGGTGAATCACGCCAGGATGCGATGAAACGTTTTGGTGGTCAATTTCCAGATATCTTGCTGAATGAGATTATACCTCATATCGAAAAGACTTTCCGTACATTGACAGATCGGGAAAACCGTGCTATGGCAGGTCTTTCGTGGGGAGGATTGCTTACGTTTAACACTACACTTAACCACCTCGATAAGTTCGCTTATATCGGTGGGTTCAGTGGAGCAGGGAACATCGACCTTAAAAATCTTGATACCGTTTATAACGGTGTGTTCAAAGATCGTAAGGCATTCAACAACAAAGTTCACGCATTTTTCTTTGGTATCGGTTCAAAAGAAAATCCTGCACGTACAAAGTCGTTGTCTGACGGATTGAAGGCTGCCGGAATTAATACCATTTACTACGAATCGCCGGGGACTGCTCATGAATTTCTTACTTGGCGTCGCTGTTTGAAGGAGTTTGTTCCTTTGTTGTTTGTTAAAAAGTAAAATATACGAATTTGTTTTCAAATTTCTTTAGGAGTTTTGTTTAAGTCGTACTTTGGCAAAACTCCTATATGAGATACCTCTATTCACTAAATGCACCGTTTGCATACATATCTAAAAGTAATAAATATGAGTATTTTTCATCACAAATTATGGCTGGTTCTCGGTCTCGCCCTGCTTACAGGGTTGTACGCTGAAGCACAGCAAACTGGTGCGGTTACACATCCCGCTCCAAATCGTACACCGGGAGGATTTCCTGGTCCGAGACAATCAAAGCCAATACAAACACCTACCTACCTGGCCGATTACTTCGCGCCATCCACAAAGGATGCCGCCGTACCGGACGATAAGGGCTTTATTCGCCGTTGGATGTTGCTGGAACCCATCAGCAAACCCAACCGCACGAATACAGTCTTTACCGACAGCTATTTACGCCAGGCCTTCGACACGCTCTATTTCAAGGGGCAGTTCTCCATTCTGCCCAAAGACGGCGACAAAGTGAAAGTGGGTAAGCAAAAATTGGCTTGGCATGCACTAGATAGTAAGTTATATAACGTGAAGCTATATCGTTTTGCAGCCGCACTGAAGAAGCCGGTGTACGGCATCATATTCTGGGCGGTTACAATCATCGACGCTCCTGAAGATCTAACGGATATTCGTCTTTCAGCGGGTTCCAATTCTGCATCGGGTTGGTGGCTTAATGGTAAAGAAGTCTTGTTACTCTCAGGAGACCGCCGTATGGTGGTGGACGACTGTCTGTCACGCCGCATTACTTTGAAAAAAGGCCGTAACATTCTGCGTGGAGCAGTTATTAACGGTCCAGGAATGAGCGATTTCTGCGTTCGCTTCCTCCATGAGGATGGCACGCCGGTTAAGAACATTACAATTATGCAACCATGATTATGAACACAAAAAATATATTGCTACTGGGAGCGCTCCTGATGTCTGCACCTATATTCCAAAAAGCATCTGCACAAGTTGGCGCTCCTTTTATTCATGATCCATCCACTATCGTAGAGTGTGATGGTAAATATTACACTTTTGGTACAGGCGGAGGCGGACTGATTTCCGCTGATGGCTGGACGTGGGAAGGTGGTGCAGTACGCCCCGGCAGAGGTGCTGCTCCTGACGCTTTGAAAATAGGCGATCGATATCTTATTGCTTATAGTGCCACTGGTGGTGGACTGGGTGGTGGACATGCGGGTCGGGTATTGACCATGTGGAACAAAACATTAGATCCTAAATCTCCTGATTTTGCTTATACTGAACCTGTCGAAGTAGCTCATTCGCTTGATGATGAAGATTGCGATGCCATTGATGCCGGATTGTTACTCGATCCTACGGATGGTCGCCTGTGGTTATCATACGGCACTTATTTCGGATTCATCCGAATTGTAGAACTTGATCCCAAGACCGGCAAGCGTGTGGAAGGCAACAAGCCGGCCAACGTTGCCATCGACTGCGAAGCTACTACGCTGATGTATCGTGACGGATGGTATTATTTACTGGGTACGCACGGCACTTGTTGTGATGGTCCGAACTCTACTTATAACATTGTGGTAGGTCGTTCTCGTAAAGTGACCGGACCTTATATTGACAATGTAGGTCGAGATATGATAGAAGGCGGTGGTAAAATGCTGATCGCAGCGGGTGAACGTAAAACCGGCCCTGGACACTTCGGACGTTTCATCATGGAAAAAGGCGTGGAAAAGATGTCGTTTCATTATGAATCAGATTTCGATCAAGGTGGCCGTAGCGTGCTGGCTATCCGTCCGCTTTTGTGGAAAAATGGATGGCCTGTAGCGGGAGAAGCCTTTAAGGAAGGAACGTATGAGATAGAATCTGAACGTAGGGGCTACGCTCTCGAATTGGCTGTAGACTTCGTACGCATGCAGCACAAGATGTCTCGTTTCTGGGAGAAGAATGACAAACCTCTCAAACCTTTGAAGAATCAGACGTTGGCAGATGTGAAAAATACTTGGCCAACAGGAAATATTGACCTACGGATAGGCGACTATATGTTCCGTCCTCATCAGAGATGGACTATTACCGCTGTACCTGAAGCCGGTGGATACTTGGGCGGACCTTATTACAAGATTGTGATTGAAGGAACTAATCGAGCATTAGCTGCTACGGCAGATGCTGAGGTAGTGACTGTTCCCGAGTTTACCGGAGCGCCTGAACAATTATGGCGTTTGGATCAACTGACGGACGGTACCTATCGTATTATGCCTAAGAAAGTGCCTAATACCGATCGAAAATTAGCACTGATATCAGTGGGCGACAGTACGCCTACACTTGGAGAATTCGATATGAATAGTGATAACTCTAAATGGAACTTCCATGACCGCTAAACATTTATTATTGATCTTTACAATGCTGCTTGCCGGCATTGTAAAGGCACAAAATCCCGTTATTCAGGGACAGTTTACTGCCGATCCAACGGCGAGAGTATTCAACGGAAAAATCTATCTCTATCCTTCGCATGATATACCTGCGCCCGCTGACAAACCTAAACTTCGTAAGGACTGGTTTTGCATGGAAGACTATCACGTGTTTTCATCCGATAATTTGACCAAGTGGACTGACCATGGGGTTATTCTGACACAGAAACAGGTCAACTGGGTGAATGCTGATACTTACTCCATGTGGGCGCCCGATTGTGCGTACAAAGATGGTATGTACTACTTTTATTTTCCTGCAATGGTTAAACCTGATTCGATAACTAAACGATTCGGAATGATGATAGGGGTAGCTGTATCCGACCGTCCGGATGGAGGATTTGTACCTATGACAGAACCTATTAAAGGCGTTTACGGCATAGATCCTTGCACGTTGATTGATGACGACGGACAGGCCTATATCTACTGGTCGGGTCGGGGCATGCATGGGGCACGTCTTAAACCCAATATGCTTCAATTAGACTCTAAGCCCGTTGCTATTGAGAAGTTGCCTAAAGGAATGAAAGAAGGCCCTTTTGTTTTCAAACGTAATGGTAAGTATTATTTCACTTTCCCGTGGGTGCCTAAAGAGGGCGAAACAGAAAATCTCTCGTATGCCATGGGAGATAGTCCGCTAGGTCCCTTCGAGTATAAAGGCTTGATTATGGATCAGTCGCCTACGAAATGTTGGACAAATCACCATTCAATCGTTGAATATAAAGGCGAATGGTATCTGTTCTATCACCATAACGATTTCTCTCCGAAGTTTGACAAAAATCGCTCCGTTCGTATAGATAAGATTCATTTCAATGAAGACGGTACTATCCAAAAGGTAATACCAACTCTGCGTGGTGTGGGAATAACGAATGCGACCGATGAAATTCAGCTTGACCGTTATTCAAAATTAAGCAAAGAGGGTGCGGCTATAGCATACGTTGATACAACTAATTATTTTGCAGGTTGGAAGACCATATTAAGTGCGAAAAAAGCCTATGTGCAATATAACGACGTCGACTTTGGAACCACCGGACTGAAATCTGTTACGGCACAAGTTCTTGATGGAAAAGGCAAGCTGTTGGTGAAAATTGACGGTAAAATCGTAGCTAAGATTACTACCGGAAAAGATGAACTGATTACGGTTCCTGTTCATGATATTCCGAATGGTGTACATAATCTGACTGTCGCTATGGGCAGCAAAGGGAGTGTAGAACTGGATTGGCTTAAGTTTGAATAAAAAATATTCATAAAGAAATTTTATTCATAATGATTTGAGATGTAATATGCTTAAGGCTAAAAAAAACGATTTAAACTAACTTTCTATTATGAGAAAAATATTATTTATTTTGATGCTGATTCCTGCTATATGTTCTTTCGGGCAGGAAACTGAATGGCTAGACCTCGACTACGTGGGCGATGGTATCGAAGGACATAAGCTGGATATTCATTTGCCGCCTACGGGACAAAGCAATTATAAGGCAGTGGTACTGATTTATGGAAGTGCCTGGTTTGCTAATAATATGAAACAGATGGCTTTTCAGTCAATGGGGAAATCGCTCATAGATGCTGGTTTTGCTGTTATCTCCATTAACCATCGTGGAAGCATGGAAGCACATTATCCTGCACAGATAAATGACGTGAAAGCAGCTATACGCTTTCTTAGAGGTAATGCAGACAAGTATCATATCGATGATTCTTTTATCGGTATTACCGGTTTCTCTTCAGGTGGTCACCTTTCTGCATTGGCAGGAACGACCAATAATGTTAAAAAGTTTACAGTAGGGGATATTACCCTTGATATTGAGGGTAACTTGGGATCCTATACCGATAACAGTAGTCGGGTAGACGCCGTTGTAGATTGGTTTGGCCCTATTGATATGACGACCATGAAAGATTGTAAAGGCGTGAATGATGAGAAGTCACCGGAAGCCATACTAATTGGTGGTGCACCCGCCGATAATCTTGACATGTTGGCTTTGCTCAATCCGATGACTTATATAGATAAGACAGATCCAAAATTTTTAGTGATTCACGGTGATGCCGACAATGTGGTGCCTCACTGCCAAAGTGAATTCTTTGCGGCAGCATTGAAAAAGGATGGTTTGCTCGATGATTTTATAACAGTCTCTGGCGGTCAACACGGTCCGGTGACATTCAATGAAGAAACATTTGGTAAAATGACGGCATTCTTCCTTAAAGAGGCAGGTATGTGATAAAAAAAACTTTTAAAAATAACAACATGAAACATTTATTCAAGTTTTCTATTTGCGGCTTGGCGCTTGCCATGAGCGTGAATATCGGGCTTGCGCAAAACAGCGCAACGGGATTGAAGGATGCCTATAAGGATTACTTCTCTATCGGTGTAGGCGTGAATATGCGTAATATTTCGAATCCCGAACAAATTGCGATCATTAAAAAAGACTTTAACAGTATTACGGCGGAAAATGATATGAAGCCGCAACCGACTGAACCTGCTTATGGGCAGTTTAACTGGGAGAATGCGGATAAGATTGCGAACTTCTGCCGCAGCAACGGAATCAAACTCCGTGGACATTGCCTGATGTGGCATTCTCAGATCGGAAAATGGATGTATCAGGACGAAAAAGGAAATCTTGTATCGAAAGAGAAATTGTTTGAGAACATGAAGCATCATATCACAGCTATCATGGAACGCTACAAAGACGTGGTATACGCATGGGATGTAGTGAACGAGGCTATTTCCGATGGTAACCGACAAGGTGGCTGGCCGGGTATGAGGCATCAATCCGGTCCATATCGCAATTCGCCTCTTTATCAGATAGCTGGTGACGAGTTCATCAAGAAGGCCTTTATCTATGCTCGTGAGGCTGACCCCAACGTATTACTTTTCTATAATGACTATAACGCTGCTGATCCGGCTAAACGTGATCGTATTTATAACATGGTGAAAGCTATGAAAGAAGAGGGTGTGCCCATTGACGGTATCGGCATGCAGGGACATTACAATATCTATGGGCCGAGTATGGAAGATGTGGATGCTGCCTTGACAAAATATTCTACGATAGTGAAACATATCCAAATTACCGAATTGGACATTCGCGCCAATGAGGAAATGGGAGGTCAGCTCAACTTCAGTCGTGATGGCGGAAATATCAGTCCGGTGGTGAAAACACTTCAGGAAGATCAATACACGCGCCTGTTCAGACTCCTTCGTAAACATAAAGATGTGGTGGATAATGTTACTTTTTGGAATTTATCCGACCGTGACTCATGGCTTGGAGCTCGCAACTATCCGCTCCCTTACGACGAAAACTATAAACCAAAACGGGTGTATACCCTCATAAAAAACTTCAATCCGGCGCTTGACAATGCTCTAGTGAAAGAAGATTTCCGTCCCTCAGAACTCAATCAACCCGGACAAAAATATCCCATGGTTAATTCACAAGGATATGCTCGTTTCCGTGTAACTGCTCCTGATGCTAAATCCGTTATCGTTAGTCTCGGACTAGGCGGTCGTGGCGGTACCGTTCTTCGCAAGAATAAAGAAGGTTTATGGGTAGGAACTACAGATGGTCCGATGGACGAAGGATTCCATTATTACCACCTTACTATCGACGGTGGAGTGTTTAACGATCCGGGTACCAATAATTATTACGGTTCTTGCCGATGGGAAAGCGGTATTGAGATTCCTGCTCACGACGCAGATTTCTATGCCATGAAGCAGGTGCCTCACGGAAATGTTCAACAAGTTTATTTCTATTCCAAGAGTACGGGCGTGAATCGTCGTGCATTTGTCTATACACCACCTGCTTATGACAAGAATAAAAAGAAATATCCGGTTCTTTATCTGCAACATGGTTGGGGAGAGGATGAGACTGCATGGTCTAATCAAGGACACGCAAATTTGATTATGGATAATCTGATTGCCGAAGGTAAAATTAAGCCGTTTATTATTGTAATGACGTATGGTATGACAAACGATGTCAAATTCGGAGGTCTGAATCAGTTTACGGCTAAGGAATTCGAAACGGTGTTGGTAGATGAACTGATACCATATGTTGATGGTAACTTCCGCACGCTGGCAGACAAGAAGCATCGTGCGATGGCGGGACTTTCTATGGGAGGTTTTGAGACGAAACTGATTACCTTGCGTCGTCCGGAGATATTCAATTACTACGGATTGTTGAGTGGTGGTTTGTATACACCTAGTGACATCAAAGATAAGAATCAGGTGAAATCCATCTTTATCAGTTGTGGAAGCAGAGAGAATCCTGCTGGTGTGAATAAGGCTGTGGATGAGCTTAAAGCTGCCGGTTTCAATGTAACAGGTTTCGTTTCTCCCGGTACGGCACATGAATTCCTTACTTGGCGTAGAAGTCTGTATCACATGGCGCAGCTAATTTTTAAGTAAGATAATAAGAAGTTAGTTGCGAATGAAAAGACAATTGATATCATTATTACTGGTCTCTGTGCTTGGGAGTATCTCCATGCAAGCTACAGAGCCTGTAATAAAGAATATGGGAGAATCAAAATACTGTATAAAGACAGGAGACCTCTCCATGATCATTGATGCCGCCGGAGGAGCTAAAATTCGTTCTTTTAAGTACAAGGACGCTGAGATCATTTCACAGTTGCCCATGCGGGAATCATTCGGAAGCACTTTCTGGACAAGTCCGCAAAAGGAATGGAACTGGCCGCCGGTAACTGAATATGATAAATTACCTTATACGGTAGAACAGACCTCCACATCGCTAGTCATGACTGGTCAAATGTCTCCGAAGTACAAGTATCGTATTCGCAAGGAATTTAAAGCTGATGCAGAAGATAATGCTATTGTGGTAACCTATTTCATCATCAACGAATCGGACGAAACGCGCAGCGTGGCTCCTTGGGAAATAACCCGAGTCCCCAATGAAGGTTTACTCTTTTTTGATGCCCCTGTCGTTACTCCTGCCGATCTTATTCCGTTTACGCGTGAATACCATGCCTCATGGTATCAGACAGATGCTCGGGATGAAAATCGCAAAATAAACGCTGATGGTAAAGGCTGGCTTGCATATATTGGCAACGGTTTGTTGTTAGTCAAAAAATTCCCGGATCTGGATGTTTCACAGCCGGCACCTGCCGAAGCTGAGATACAAGTCTATGTCAATAGAGGTAAAACCTACATAGAATTAGAAAGCCAGGGAGCTTATACGAAACTGAAACCCGGGGAATCACTCTCTTATACTGTCCGCTGGTATCTTATGCCTGCAGACAATGAGCTTGTTCCTTCCAGGCAATTGATTTCTAAAGTCAGAAGCCTGATTAATTTAAAATGATTATCTTTATCGCTATTATTTGTAGGTACTTTTTTATCTATTTGCTCCAGATAAAGATAAACTTACGGACAGTGTGCGGATAATCACTAATTAAATAAATGGAAAGCATATGATGAAAGATTATAGGTTAGGTGTTGTTGCAAGTCTGGCGGGAATGGCAATTTGCTTATTCCTGTCAGCTTGTTCAAGTAAAACCTCAAAATTAGGTTCGGCACAACTGGTGTTAAATGATTCCAATTACTTTGAGGCACCCGGACTGAATGTTATGGTGTTCAGTAATTCGTACGACGGGATGTTTGACGATTCTAAAATGGCTGGTGTGGAGATCGTACATCATGGTTTGCGTACCTTCACGAACGGTGATGTGCGCCTGAATCCGACACCCGGACAATGGGATTTGCACCCCACACTGATCGAAAGAAAAGTGGACAGAAACAATAATCTCATCATTGCGCAACTGAAATATGATGATCCGCACTTCACTTATCAGATACATGGACAGTTAAGGGATGACGGCATTGATGTCAGCGTCTGGGTAGATCAACCGATTCCTGAGTGTCTGGCGGGAATAGCAGGTTTGAATATTGAATTTACACCTATGCCTTACTTTGGTCATACTTACATCATGGACAGCAAGGTGGGAGAGATCCCTCACTATCCTGACGGCAGACTGATTACTCAGAAGACAGGCGAGACAGAACCGCTTCCTATTGCCATAGGGAAGAAATTTGATCTTGCTCCTGATGATGCCGAAAGGCATATAACGGTGAGCAGTGCCGAACAGGAGTTGATGTTCTACGATGGTCGGAACAAGGCTCAGAATGGATGGTTCGTGCTGCGCAGCTTACTTCCGGTAGGAAAATCCGGTAAGATACTGGAGTGGCACATTACTGCGGAAACGATACCGGGGTGGATTCGTAAGCCTAACATAGGGCATTCACAGGTGGGCTATTGTCCTACGCAGCCAAAGATAGCCGTCATTGAGTTGGATAAAAATGATAAGGCGCGACACGATGTATCACTGCTGAAAGTAAATGAGGATGGCTCAACCGATGTTGTGTTGAAAGACAAGCCCGTAGAATGGGGGCGGTGGGAACGCTACAACTATGTGAGATTTGATTTTTCCTCCGTCACTGAACCGGGAGTCTACAAATTGTCTTATGGCGACCAAACGACTAGGGCATTTCCTATCGCGACCGATGTTTATCAACGTGCATGGCACAATACACTTGACGTCTTCTTGCCGGTACAGATGGATCACATGTTTGTTCGTGAAGCCTATCGGGTTTGGCACGGAGCACCTCATCTAGATGATGCACTGCAAGCTCCTCTCAACTACTCACATTGGGATGGATGGCGGCAAGGTCCTGTTACCGGGAACAAATACCGACCTCTGGAACATATTCCGGGTCTGAATGTTGGTGGATGGTTTGATGCAGGTGACTTTGACATCCAAACGCCATCACAGCATGCGGTAGTCAATGCGTTGGTGCAAGTATGGGAACAGTTCGGCGAAAAGCGTGATGCGACACTCATTGATCAGAAAAAACGTTATGTGGAAATCCATCTATCCGACAGTAAGCCTGACGTGTTGCAGCAGATTGAACACGGAGCACTGCAATTGGTAGCGCAGGTGAAAGCTGTGGGTTATGCCTTGCAAGGTATCAACGAATCGCACCTCTGGCAATACCGGCATTTGGGCGATGCGGTGAACAAGACCAACAATCAGGTTTATACGGGGAAGCCTGAAATGCAGATGTATCATGCGCGCGCCAAAGAACGTCCCTACAATGACAATAGCGAAGCATTTGACGATCGTTTCGCCTTTACTACTCGCGCCTCATTTCTTGACTATGGTTCTGCTACGGCACTTGCCGGAGCTGCACGTGCGCTGAAAGGCTATAACGATGCTTTAGCGAAAGAATGCCTGGATGCGGCGAAGAAGCTTTTCAGCGATCAGCAAAAAAAACCGACTTCTCCGGAGAATGAGCGTGGAAGTGGATTCACGCGGTTTTCAGGAACAGGGGAAACGTATGCTGCCTTTGAGTTATGGCGTACTACGAATGATCCTGCTTATAAGGCCATAGTGGATGATAAATTGCCTGAAATGTTGAATAAATTTACTTTCAATGTACCTATGTTAATGGCTATGTTACCCTATATGGGAGATGATTTCAAGAAGAGTCTTGAACCTAAGGTGGCAGATTATGTAGAGACTGTGCTGAAGAAAAGTTATCAATCCACGCCTTTTGGTGTCAACGTCAGTAGATACGCCTGGGCGGGGAATAGTCAGATTATCGGGCAGTCCATCGTTGCTTACCTTTTGCACAAGTTCTATCCCAAATTGGTTGACACGAAATATATTTTTGCAGGATTGAGCTATCTGTACGGTACCCATCCTGACACCAATATTTCGTTCGTTTCGGGTATAGGAGCGTATAATAAGAAAGTGGCTTATGGAAATAACCGCGCGGACTTCTCTTTTATTCCGGGTGGAGTTGTTCCCGGCATTCGGATACTCAATCCCGATTTGCCCGAGAACCGTAGCGACTATCCCTTTATTTGGAGTGAAAATGAATATGTCATAGACATTGCTGCCAATTATATTTTTTATGTATTAGCTGTTAATCATTTAATAAGCGATACACAATAAACGGTTCGTAAGGATCTTACCTTTATATTTACGGCGGACTTTGGATGAAACCAGAGTCCGCCGTATTTTATATAGCTGTTTAATGAAAGAATACGTTTAAAGCTCTCAAACTTTAAAAAATAATGCGTTTTGCCAGCTGATTACTTTAGCTTATAGATAATAAAAATAGGATTTTCATTCCCATCCTTTATTTGTAATTCTTGAGGTACAGTGATTTCTGTCCCTCCCTTAAATACCTCTACTTCATAAGGCGTAACAACTTGCACCAGATTGTTTCCCAAGACGCGTCCCCATATCGGAAACTGTTTATAGCCCTTACTACCCACCATACCTAATTGCATATTGATATCAGCTAAGTTATAAGCTTTTTTTTCAGGAGTATCACACTTTTCTATAACCGTTTCACTTGTTTTTTTAGCTACCGAAGCCACATAATAATTTTCATTTAGCATCATGCGCAAATAATAGCGGCGAGAAGTTTCAAAAAGATCAGTAACAAATATATCGCCGGCGGCAGGAAACTTCTTTATGTCATGAATATCAAGGCCACGAATCACCTCTGCATCAGAATTTTTTAAGTCGGCTACCAATGCTGGTTGTATTGTGTCGGTTGATAAACGAAAAATAGTGTCGTTGCTTGCCATCTTAAATAAAATAGAATGTTCATCATCCGAAGGCGAACTCATTACCCCAAATGTAAAACCGGATTTCTCTTTAGGTACCAATGATGAGTAGAAATTGTTTTTAGTTATTATCGGTGTACCATCTTCATCAAATAGGCCAATGCCAAAGCTACCTTCCTTAAAAGGCATCAACGGTACAGAAATTGCTCCGATGCGATCTTTACCAAGATAATGGGCGTAGATGATAGGTTTGTTTATGGGAAGATCTTCTACAAATTCCCCTTCTAAAGTATATACGCCAATTTTATTGCCAATAGCATAGAAACGATTATTAGCCTCGTCCGCTTGTATAAAACCGATCATTCCACGGAACTCATTGGCACCTTGACCTTGTTGGAGAAAAGTGCGTAAAAAATGTCCTTGGCGATCAAACAATACAATACGAGCTTCTTTGCCTACCAAAACATAAATGTATTTGCTTGTGATGGCATAATCTACAACACCGTCTATCAATGAAGCATCATCATGAGTCACTTCCAAAGGAATATATTCTGCCGATTTAATTTCATCAGCAATTGGCAAAATGCCGGGTGAATTAAGCGCTTTACGAATAGAAGCAGTCGGTTCGTTCGCTTCTTTTACTTGATTTGAGTTGCAAGATATTAATGCAAGCATTGCAATCGGAATTATAAAAAGATGAGTGGTTTTCATATATTATTGGTATTAGTCAGTTCAATCAAGTTGGCGTATTTACGATTATAATCCCTGTGTTATATCAGGCTTTAGGAATCATTCGTTTCAAATAAAACATATCTTTAAGCACAATGCCCTCTTCAATCATGAGATGGTTATAGTTGTCGATGAAGAAGTTCTTAATACGGTGAGAGTATTCAAAATTACAACTTTGATAGAATTTGATTGCACTTGGAACTTCTCCTGTTCCAACGATCATTTGGGTGTATCTGTCTGAGTAGTGGCTTATTAAATAATTTATCAGTCTCTTTCCATACCCTTTTCGTTGTGAATCAGGGGTGACTGCTATATTTTTAAGTTCGCAAACTCCGTTTCCTTCGTCAGTAACAACACAAATAGCCTTTATTCCGTTATCTTCAAGGGCGAACATTTCTCCTCGTTCTAAATAGCGATCTATCATCGACTCTTGCTCATCAGCGAGTAAAAGCAACTCTAAATACTGTTTTTTATCTGTTGCTATTTGCGTAATGTTATAGCTCATTTCGTTTATAGAATAAATGTTCTGTATTTTCGTGTAAGCAAAAATATGAAAAGTTGATTAAATAATACATTAAACCAGACTTTTTTATTATTAATTGAGTTTACATTAGTTAGGTTCTATTTCTTATACTTCATTAGAGTGTATAGAAATAAAAGCAGAAAATACAAAACTAAAATAGATGAAGATATTTTATCGTTTGTATTGAAAAAGTGGTTTAAAGAAATGAATGTCTCTCGTTGTGAAGTATACCGTTCTGATTTGCCAGCAAATACTAAAAAAAGAATATCTAATTTTTTAAATTAGAGTTGAGGTCTAGCTATAAATGCAGATTTCAATGTGCTGAAGTCTGCATTTTGCATTTAAACCTCAGCCGTAGAACTCCGTTGTTATAATCGTGACTGATTATTTTGAATGCTCCTATTTCTGAAGTGTTTGCCACATGATTTCCAATGCAGGCGCAGGCATCATAATCACCTATGCGTACTATCCTAAGAGTGCTTCCGGCTTCTTCGGGTAACTTTCCAAGGTCTACAATTTTTCCGGCTTCTTCACGAGGCATAAATTCAATGCTTACGGGCAGGTTTTGGCGGATTACTTCATTTACTTTATCTTCGATGGCTTGTATCTCTCCATCTGTGGGGCAGGAGGTGAGCAGATAATCGCATTTGCTCTTTTTTCTTTCAATATGTGCATTGCGTGAGCGGGGACAACCATACATTCTTACCATTGTTTGGTTCAACAAGTGCTCAAGAGTATGCATAGGAGGGTATTCCTCTTTATTGTGCGGGTTTAATATTGGTTCTTCCATTATTCTAAAATATACATGTTTGAGTTAGACTTGAACAATTTTAGGCTGGGCAAAAAAAAAGGAGTCACGCCTGACTCCAACCTTTGTTAACCTTAAATCTAATACTATGAAAAACACAGTACAAAGATACGGACTTTTTGATTTCCTCCAAATAATCCAATTAATATTGCATGTTTTATAACATGTTTTATGATTTAAAGTGTTAATTGTTTAATTTTGTAATGGATTTGGCTATGCATTCCACTTCTCTTTCATCAGATTTTCTAGCTTAAGTAGCTCGTCACGATACTGGGCTGCTTCAATAAATTCTAGCTTTTTAGCTGCTTCCTGCATCTGTTTGCGAGTGCGATCAATGCTTTTCTGCATCTGTTCTTTGGTCATATATTGCACAATCGGATCGGCAGCTATGCTGTTTGTTTCAGGCTCTATATAAGCTTTTGATACTTTTTCGCTTTCTTGATTATTTCCGAATACAGAGAGATTACGAGCTTTAATGATTTGCTGAGGGGTGATATTGTTCGCTTCATTATAAGCTAACTGTTTTTCACGCCTTCTGTTTGTTTCATCAATGGTAAGCTTCATACTTTCAGTAATCCTGTCGGCATACATGATAACTTTTCCGTTTACGTTTCGGGCGGCACGACCTGCGGTTTGTGTTAGTGAACGGTGAGAGCGCAGAAAACCTTCTTTGTCGGCATCTAATATTGCGACGAGAGAAACTTCGGGAAGGTCTAACCCTTCACGCAAAAGATTGACTCCGATAAGTACATCATAGATGCCCTGACGCAGATCATCCATGATTTTCACTCTTTCCAGAGTGTCAACATCACTATGGATATAGTTACAACGAATATTATTATTGAGTAAGTATTCTGTTAACTCCTCTGCCATGCGCTTGGTGAGGGTGGTGATGAGAACACGTTCTTCTTGTTCGATACGTAGTTGTATCTCTTCCATTAAATCGTCAATCTGATTCAAGCTTGGACGTACTTCTATGATGGGGTCTAATAAACCAGTTGGGCGAATAACCTGTTCGACCACAATTCCTTCTGATTTCACAAGCTCATAATCGGCCGGAGTGGCGCTAACATAGATAACTTCTTTTGTAAGTTGCTCAAACTCTTCAAATTTCAGAGGGCGGTTATCCATAGCTGCGGGTAGACGGAAGCCATATTCTACAAGGTTTGTTTTGCGGGCGCGGTCTCCTCCATACATTGCACGCACTTGCGGTATGCTGACGTGACTTTCATCAATAACAATCAAATAATCTTCTGGAAAGAAATCAAGTAGACAGTAGGGACGGGTACCAGCTTCTCTACCGTCAAAATAGCGTGAATAGTTCTCAATCCCTGAGCAGTGACCTAGTTCACGAATCATCTCCATATCATACGTCACTCGTTCATACAATCTTTTAGCTTCGTAAGGCTTTCCGATAGATTCAAAGTAGGCTACCTGTTTAGTCAGGTCATCCTCTATCATATGAATCGCTCTTAAAGTCGCTTCTTTGGTTGTCATGAAGAGATTTGCCGGATAAATTTTGTAAGATTCGAAAGTCGAAGTGGTGCAACCTGATAGTGGATCTACTTCTTCTATGCCGTCTACTTCATCACCCCAGAAAATAATTCTAAGAATGTTGTCCGAATAAGCTAAAGCGATGTCGACCGTATCTCCTTTGACCCGAAAATTACCTCGATCAAGGTCAATATCGTTACGTACGTATAAACTGTCCACAAGTCTTCGTAGAAAGACATTGCGGCTTATGCTTCTGCCTTTTTCAACTTCTATTACGTTGCTGTAAAAATCAGCGGGGTTACCCATACCATAGATACACGATACGGAGGAGACTACTAACACATCTTGTCGCCCTGAGAGCAGAGCAGAGGTAGCTGCCAACCGCAACTTGTCAATCTCATCGTTGATTGCGAGATCTTTTTCTATATAAGTGTCACTGCCCGGAAGGTAAGCTTCAGGTTGATAATAATCATAGTAAGACACATAATATTCAACAGCGTTATTAGGGAAAAAACTTTTAAACTCTCCATAAAGCTGGGCTGCCAACGTTTTGTTGTGACTCAATATTAAAGTCGGTTTATTAATATTGGCCACAACATTGGCAATGGTGAATGTTTTTCCGGAACCTGTGACACCCAACAATGTTTGAGCAGGGACTCCTTGACGGAGCCCCTCGGTGAGTTGGGCTATAGCTTCCGGTTGGTCACCAGTAGGCTTATAGGCAGATGTTAATTCAAAATTCATTTATCCGATGATTAATTTTATGATAAACAACACAGATAAGATGTATAAAGTTGCGGATATCTTTTTATACTCTCCGGTAAAGACTTTGATAATTACGTAGCTGAGCATACCTAAAATAATACCGTCGGCGATGGAGTAGGTCAGCACCATCATGAGCATAGTGACAAATGCGGGAAGTGCTTCGGAAATATCACTAAGATCGATATTGGGGATGTTACTGATCATCAACACACCTACAATAAATAGCGCTCCTGTAGTTGCTGCACTCGGGATCAGCAAGAAAAGAGGAGCGAAGAAGAGCGACAATAAAAAGAATCCTGCTACGGTGAGCGAAGTGAGTCCGGTGCGTCCACCTTCACTGATACCTGACGCACTTTCTACGTAAGAACCAATGGTAGACGTTCCGCAACATGCGCCGAAAGTTGTTCCGATAGCATCGGCAAGAAGGGCTTCTTTAATATGAGGAATCTTACCGTCTTTATCCATCAGTCCTGCTTTGGAGGTTACTCCGATTAATGTGCCTATAGTGTCAAATAAGTCCATGAAGATAAGAACAAAGACAATAATCAGCATATCAATGGAGAATATTTGACTAAAATCGAATTTCATAAAAGTCGGTTCGATGGAATGAGGCATAGAGATGGGCGAAAAATGGTCGGGCATTTGGGTCACTCCCATAGGTATACCGATAACGGTACAGATCATGATGCTGTAAAATAAAGCTCCTTTTACCTTTTTTTTCATTAATATTCCGCTGATTATAATACCGATAACAGCAAGTAATGCAGCAGGGGTGAACTTGCCAAGCATAACAAAGGTTGCTTCGTTAGAGACTATAATTCCGGCATTTTTTAATCCGATGAATGAAATAAACATTCCGATACCGGCTGAAATGGCATATCTCAAACTCATCGGGATACTGTTAACTATCGCTTCTCGAATATTAAATAGAGTGATGAGGATAAAGATTACTCCTTCTATTAGAACGGCGGCAAGGGCTGTTTGCCAACTGAGGTGCATTCCCTGAACAAGGGTGAAGGCAAAAAATGCGTTGACGCCCATCGCGGGAGCTAGAGCTACCGGTAATTTGGCTAAAAAAGCCATGCAGATGGTTGCAAATGCTGAAGCTAATGCGGTCGCTGTAAAAACAGATTCCTTACTCATTCCTGCCTGAGACAATATATCCGGGTTAACGGCTAAGATATACGACATTGTTAGGAAGGTGGTAAGTCCCGCAACACACTCGGTGCGGATGCTGGTTTGGCCGTGGTAGCCTACTAGTTGCAAAAATTTCATTTTGAGTAGTTTCTTTTGAATATTTTGTTAATAAAAATAGGAAATGCGTGTTGCACGCAAAACAGTCGGCAATATTCGATAAAATAGTTGAGATAAACAAATTGTTTTTTCAAAAAAAGGCTTTACTTTGCGATAAAATCGAAGCTGAAAAACTAATACCACAGATAAAATAAAAAACGAAAAACATGATTTGGAATGAAAGTATCGAATGCATGGACCGAGAAAACCTTCGTAAAGTCCAAAGCATCAGGTTGAAAAAGATAGTAGAACACGTTTATCACAACACACCTTTTTATAGAAAGAAAATGCAGGAACTGGGAATTTCCCCAGATGATATAAACGACCTTTCCGATATCACTAAATTACCTTTTACCACAAAATTAGATTTGAGAGATAACTATCCGTTTGGCTTGTGTGCTGTGCCTATGAGCGAGATTGTGCGTATTCACGCATCATCAGGAACAACGGGAAAACCTACTGTGGTGGGATATACTCGTAAAGATCTAACGGCTTGGACAGAATGTTTGTCTCGTTGTTTTACTGCTTATGGTGCTGGACGTTCGGATGTCTTTCAGATAGCTTACGGATACGGTCTCTTTACCGGTGGATTAGGTGCTCACTATGGCGCTGAAAATATTGGTGCATCGGTGATACCCATGTCGAGTGGAAATACGGAGAAACAGATTACGCTGATGCATGATTTTGGTACGACGGTTTTGTGTTGTACCCCTTCTTATGCTCTTTTTATGGCAGATTCAATTAAAGATGCGGGATTCCCCCGAACTGATTTTAAACTGAAAGTTGGGGTTTTCGGTGCAGAACCTTGGACAGAGAGTATGCGTAAGGAGATTGAAGATAAATTGGCTATTAAAGCGTATGATATTTACGGTTTGAGCGAGATTGCCGGACCTGGAGTAGGGTATGAGTGTGAATGCCAAAATGGAACGCATCTGAATGAAGATCACTTTTTCCCTGAAATAATCAATCCGAAAACCTTGCAACCCGTTGAACCGGGCGAAACAGGTGAGTTGGTCTTCACTCATTTGACTAAAGAAGGAATGCCTTTGCTTCGTTATCGCACCAAAGACCTAACCTCTTTACATTATGAAAAATGTTCATGCGGACGTACATTGGTGCGTATGGACAGGATATTGGGTAGGAGTGATGATATGCTGATTATTCGTGGAGTGAATGTATTTCCTACTCAGATAGAATCGGTTATTCTCGAAATGCCTGAATTTGAACCACATTATTTGTTATTGGTCGATAGAGTTAACAATACGGATATGATGGAGTTAAAAGTAGAGGTACGACCTGATTTTTACTCTGATGAGATAAACAAGATGCTAGCGTTGAAAAAGAAACTGACAGCCCGTCTTCATAGTATTTTGGGCCTTGGGGTGGATGTGAAACTTGTTGAGCCCAGAAGTATCGAGCGGAGTGTGGGAAAGGCTAAGCGAGTTATAGATAATAGAAAACTATAAAACAGGAATAGAGTTATGATAGCAAAACAATTATCTGTTTTCTTGGAGAATAAACAAGGACGTCTTACAGAAGTGACTAAGGTATTGGCAGAAGAAGGCATTAATCTCTCTGCTTTGTGCATAGCAGAAACGGCTGACTTTGGTATTTTACGCAGTGTTGTGTCTGATCCGGATAGAGCGTATCGTGTTCTTAAAGAAAAACATTTTGCGGTGAGCATTACTGATGTGGTGGGTATTAATTGTCCTAACGTGCCGGGGGCTTTGGCTAAGGTTCTTGATTACCTTTCTCAGGCGGGAGTTTTTATTGAGTACATGTACTCCTTTGCTAATAACGGATCGGCAAATGTGATTATACGCCCTAATGACATGCCTAATTGTATTCGTGTATTAATGGAGAAAAAAGTAGACTTGTTAGCTGCAAGTGATTTATATAAACTCTAAATGAATCAATTGATGAAGAGTAGTGTTCTTATGTACACTCTTTTTATTTGTTTAAGTGCTTTTTAGTATAAAAAAACATTGATTTATTGATTTATTGAATGTTAATAAGTAACTTTGCACAATTATTTTAAATATAAGAATGAAGAAAAAGACCATTGTATATTTGCTTGCGGTTATCATGTTCTCCTCGTGTGGCGAGTATAACAAACTGCTGAAGAGCACTGATTATGAGTACAAATATGAAGCGGCCAAAAACTACTTTGCTAAAGGTCAGTATAACAAATCGGCAACATTATTAAATGAGCTAATTACCATTCTGAAAGGTACTGATAAAGCTGAAGAATCTCTCTATATGCTGGGGATGAGTTATTACAATCAAGGTGATTATCAGACTGCTGCTCAAACATTTATCACTTATTATAACACGTATCCGAGAGGAACTTTCACCGAATTGGCGCGTTTCCATGCCGGTAAAGCACTCTATCTTGATACTCCTGAAGCTCGTTTAGATCAATCCGGAACATATAGTGCCATCCAGCAATTGCAGCTGTTCGTAGAGTATTTCCCTAAGAGCTCTAAAAAGCAGGAAGCTCAAAAGATGATCTTTGAATTGCAAGATAAACTGGTATTGAAAGAGTATCTTTCTGCAAAATTATATTATAACTTAGGTAATTATTTAGGCAACAACTATTTGTCATGTGTTGTGACTGCACAAAATGCTTTGAAAGATTATCCTTATACCCACTATCGTGAAGATCTGTCTATCCTTATATTAAAGGCTAAATATGAAATGGCTATTTATAGTGTGGAGGATAAAAAACAAGAACGCTATCGTGAGGCTATTGACGAATATTATGCGTTCGTAAATGAATTTCCCGAAAGTAAGTATTTGAAAGATGCTGAGAAGATATTTAAGGCATCAAGTGAAATGGTTAAAAATTGAATTAGTAAATATATTTATGGATTACAAAAAATCGAATGCTCCGTCGAGTACTATTACTCGTGACATGATGGAATTATGTGCTGATACTGGTAATGTCTATGAAACTGTAGCGATCATCGGTAAACGTTCTAATCAAATTAATGTTGAAATAAAGAATGATTTATCAAAGAAATTGCAAGAATTTGCTTCTTACAGTGATAACCTAGAAGAGGTCTTTGAAAATAGAGAGCAAATTGAGATTTCGCGTTATTACGAGAAATTACCTAAACCGACTCTTATTGCTGCTCAGGAATATTTGGAAGGAAAGGTTTATTATAGAAACCCGGCAAAAGAAAAAGAAAAATTGCAGTAACCTTGTATTTGTGTTACTCGAGTAACTGGAAGTAGTCAGGTCGTGAGATATAAAAAGGAGTTTTTCTCCTGTGTGTATTTTACAACTTGACTACTTTTTTATTTGCTAATGGGCGCTATTCTTAGTTTTTAATTTGATTAATAGGAAAGTTATTATGATTCAACGTATTCAAACTGTTTATTTATTGATAGTTACTATATTGCTTGCGGTTACTATCTTTTTGCCAATGGGATATTTTGTTGCTGCGGATTCTTCTGCATATAGTTTTATGCCTGCTGGTGTTACTATTAACGAAATATTTCATTCTACATGGGGGATTTTAGTTATTCTTGTGTTGAGCACACTTTTGTCTCTTGTTACTATATTTATGTTTAAAAATCGAATTCTTCAGATAAGAATGACTGTGTTTTCGAGTGTGTTACTTATCGGTTATTACTTGGCTTTTCTAGCTTTCATGTTGATGCTTAAACATGATTTGGGATTTTCTTTCCGAATTTCATGGGCACTTTCTTTTCCTTTGATAGCCATAATTCTTAATTATTTGGCTATTCGTGCTATTGGGCGTGATGAAGTGATGGTAAAAGCTGCGGATAGGCTGAGATAGAAAATAGAATAGGAGAGGTTCTCCTGAAAAGAATATGATCCGGATGAGAGTGACTCCTCATCCGGATTTTTTTTATTTTGTAAGATCAAACAGGTATGTGATTCTGGCAGATAGAGTAGAGTGTGCTGCTCTTGAGAAATAATCTTTCTTTGTCGTTTTATAGAAATCAGACAATGCAAAGTAGTAGCGTCCTTCGACTAAGAAGTTTCCTGCCTTGGTCTTTATTTCTAATCCCGCTCCACCTAAAATACCGTAATCAAATTTATTCTCGGCCATTTTTCCATACTGCTTACTTGTACGGCTAATTGGAGAGAAGGGGGTACTCTTTTTTTCTTTTTCATTTAAGAGAAAAGCTATTTGAGGTCCTAGGTTTAAGAAAAACTGGGTACCATTATCTTTTCCGAATGCAAGATGAGCTAAAAATGGGACTTCCAGATAGTTCATGGTGCGGCTGTAAGTATCTGTGTTTTCCTCTATTAATTCACTCCAACCACGCTGCGAATAGTTTAACTCTAGTTGGATACCACAGATCATCGCAAAGTATTTCTCTGAAATGTAGCGTGCTGTGATTCCTCCGGTAAATCCGTTCAGCGTTTTTTGCTTAATGCTAGGGCTGAACGATACACTGTTAAAATTCTGCCCTCCACTTATACCAATAGAGAAATTGTTGCGCAATTCACCTACTTGTGCCAATAATGGCATCGATATGATCATTGCAAAGATGATCATGATGTATATTTTCTTACTTCTTATCATAGCAGTGAGGTGTTTGTGATTGTCTTTATTCAAAATCAAGTTTTATTAATTCATAGTTTTTGGTAAATCTCACGAAGAAAACTTTTCTGTTAACAAAACCTCCCCAGGTATTTACTCGCTCAAATTTGAAGCCTGTTTGTATAGGGACAGGTTTTATCATTGAGAGATTGTTCTCCAGATCAGAGCCATATTCGCTCAATCCCTTTAAGAAAAAGAAGGCGGTGTCAAAACCAAGCATTCCGTATTTAGGGTAAGTATTTGCCATGGCTTTACTATACCACCTGTGATAATTGTTTGTGAAGTTTATAGCAGCAGGAAGTAAATTGTTAGTATAGAAGGAAGAATAGAAATAAGTATCGAGTTCAAAGAAATCTTCTAAATGATCTTTGGTATAAGTTTGCCATTCCGGATAGCCAAATAGATGTATTTCTTCTTCAGGTTTTTCCTGCATCGCTATTTTTAGCTGAGGTATAATTTTAAGTAACGTAATACTGCTTCCTGATGTTGGGATAAATATGTTCTGTTTTCCAGGCAGGATTGCAGGTGTAATAGTAGCAGCTGTTATGTCATGTAGCGTACGGAAAGGTATTGCTTTACTCTCCAATTCTTGTTTAAGACCTTTGATAAAATCAGCTTTGTTTTCTTCGTTACTTCCACTCTCCAAGAAAATTACATTCGCATTAGTAAATTGGCGAGTAAAGTGTTCATAGACTTCAGAATATAGATAGGATTGAGGAGTGTTTATCTGATAAATGGAAGGGTTTTTAAAAACCTCCGTATCTTTTGAAGTGAAAGGAATGACAAGTCTTATATGATGTTTTTGGGTAAATGAGGCTAAAGCGGGGATTTGATCTTGATACAGGGGGCCGAATATCACATCCATATCTTTCATCTCGCTTTTTGTTAAGATAGACTTAATAGATGAATCATTGCTACCGGAATCATAAGTGTAGAGATCGATTGATACTCCTGTACGTTTCAGACTATCTACGGCTAGAAGGAAACCTTCATAATATTCGACCATACGAATAGACTCTCCTTTTTTACTCTCGTTTAGCATGAAAGGAAGAATAACAGCAGCTTTAATAGTTTCGATTTTCTTTTTTGATTTTAATTTATTGGCAGTGAACAGTTCACTGTCGCTTGGAACAGGTTCTTTGACATCCGGTGAAGGATCCGTTTGGGGGTTAGCATAAGGAATGCACAAGAAACGCCCTTTTTTAAGCTTTTTCTTCTTTAGTTCTGGATTGGCATCAATTAATTCTTCCTCTGTAATGCCGTAATCGCGGCTGATGCTATAAATCGTTTCTTTGCGTTTAACCTTGTGCATATCTCTACAATTGGGCTTTACGGCAGCCGGAATAGCAGATGATTTGGATGGGGTTGAAGCAAGATCAGGGTTATTTGTAGCTTTTTCATTGGTAGGTATGCGTATAACAGTTCCTATTTGAAAGTTTTGAGCGCTTAGTCCGGGGTTAGCATCACAAATCAGCTTAGCGGAAATACCATACATCACAGTCAGGCGATAGAGTGTTTCTCCACTTTTTATCGTATGGAAAACGCCCTGATTATGCTGTGCTTTATTTTGAGGAATTCTAATTTTTTGCCCTGCGTATATTTTATCTTTGCATTCAGGATTTAAATTAATAATAGATGTCTGGCTAACTCCGTACATACTGGATATGGAATACAAACTTTGTCCTTTTTCAATGGTATGTAAGAAGTAAGATTTGTTTTCTTGTGCTGAAAGAGTAAAGCAACAAAAATTTAAGATGAAGAGTAAAATGGCTATTTTGCTTATGAGCTTCATTAAATTATTATTTTACGTTAAACTAATACTTGTAGGCAAAGGTACAAATAATGTAATATATTGGCACGATATATTCAGTTAAGAAAATAATAATCTGTTTTATAATCTGTTTTTTCACTTGGAAACATTAATTTTGCCATTTGGAGTTCTATTTGTTTAGATTATCGGTCGCATACCCCATCTAAATACAAGAATAGGTATGATTAAAAGGATATAAAAGATTTAACAATAATATGCAGGAAACAGAATATATAAATGTATATGGTGCGCGTGTACATAATCTAAAAGATATTGATGCTGAAATACCTCGTAATAGTTTAACTGTGATAACCGGATTGAGTGGGAGTGGTAAATCTTCTTTGGCTTTTGATACTATTTTTGCAGAAGGTCAGCGACGTTATATTGAAACATTTTCGGCTTATGCACGTAACTTTTTAGGTAATTTGGAGCGTCCAGATGTGGATAAAATAACGGGCTTAAGTCCGGTTATTTCCATAGAACAGAAAACGACGAACAAAAATCCCCGTTCTACAGTTGGAACTACTACTGAAATATATGACTATTTGCGTTTGCTTTATGCTCGTGCCGGAGAAGCGTATTCTTACCTTTCGGGGGAGAAGATGGTAAAGTATACCGAAGAACAAATTCTAAACCTGATATTGAACGATTATAAAGGGAAGAGAATTTTTATCCTTTCTCCTTTAGTGCGTGCCCGTAAGGGACATTATAAAGATCTTTTTGAACAGATACGCAAAAAGGGATATCTGCATGTACGGGTAGACGGGGTGATCCGTGAAATTATTCACGGCATGAAGTTGGATCGATATAAAAATCATGATATAGAAGTCGTCATAGATAAACTGGCTGTTGAGGAAAAAAGTGATAAACGCTTGAAACAGAGTGTAGCTACCGCGATGAAACAGGGAGATGGCTTATTGATGATTCTTGATGCGCAAACAGAAAATATCAGGCACTACAGTAAACGATTAATGTGCCCTATTACCGGATTATCTTATAAAGAGCCAGCCCCGCATAATTTCTCTTTTAACTCGCCTCAAGGGGCTTGTCCTAAATGTAAAGGACTTGGTCTCGTTAATCAAATAGATGTTGATAAGGTGATTCCAAACAGATCATTGTCTGTTCGTGATGGGGCTATTGCACCGTTGGGAAAGTATAAAAATGCAATGATCTTTTGGCAGATAGAAGCTCTAATGAATAAGCATGATGCCACTTTGCAAACTCCGATTTCCGAATTACCCGATGACGCTATTGATGAAATTCTTTATGGCTCCGATGATAGGATTAAGATTAAAAGCTCACTGATAGGTACTTCATCAGATTATTTTGTGACTTACGAAGGAGTGGTGAAATATATCCAGATGCTTCAAGAGAAAGATGCTTCCGCTACTGCGCAGAAATGGGCAGAACAGTTTGCCCGTACGGCTGTTTGTTCGGAATGTAAAGGAGCCAGACTTAACAAAGAAGCGCTACATTTTAGGATACATGATAAGAACATTATAGAGTTGGCAGATATGGATATCTCTGAACTTTATGAATGGTTGCAGCATGTGGAGGATTTCTTGTCCGAACAACAAAAAAAGATAGCTGTAGAAATATTAAAAGAGATTCGTACTCGTTTGAAATTTCTTTTAGATGTAGGTTTGGATTATCTCTCACTGAATCGTAGCTCGGTAAGTCTTTCAGGAGGGGAGAGTCAACGTATCCGCCTAGCTACCCAAATAGGATCTCAATTGGTAAATGTGCTTTATATTCTTGATGAACCGAGTATTGGACTCCATCAAAGGGATAACTTACGTTTGATAAATTCTCTTAAAGAGTTAAGAGACATGGGCAACTCTGTGATTGTGGTGGAACATGATAAAGATATGATGCTTGCTGCTGACTATGTGATTGATATGGGACCTAGAGCCGGACGTTTAGGAGGAGAAGTCGTTTTCTCCGGCACACCAAAAGAGATGCTGAAGACTGAAACGCTTACTTCAAAATATCTCAATGGTAAGACTGAAATACAAATTCCTGCCCAACGACGTCCGGGTAAAGGTAAATCTCTATACCTGAAAGGGGCGAAAGGAAATAATCTTAAGAATGTAAGTGTGGAATTTCCTTTAGGACAGCTAATCTGTGTGACAGGTGTATCAGGAAGTGGAAAATCTACGTTGATAAATGATACTTTACAACCTATCCTTTCGCAAAAGTTTTATCGCTCTTTACAAGATCCTTTAGAATTTGATGCAATAGAGGGACTGGATAATATAGATAAAGTAGTTAATGTTGATCAATCTCCATTAGGACGTACTCCCCGTTCCAATCCCGCCACTTATACGGGTGTTTTCTCTGATATACGTAATTTGTTTGTTGGACTTCCTGAGGCGAAAATACGTGGGTATAAACCCGGACGTTTTTCTTTTAATGTTTCTAGTGGTCGCTGTGAAGCTTGCTCGGGTAATGGCTATAAAACTATTGAGATGAATTTCTTACCGGACGTGTATGTGCCTTGTGAGATCTGTCATGGTAAACGTTATAATCGTGAGACATTGGAAGTGCGCTTTAAAGGAAAATCGATTGCCGATGTGCTAGATATGACAATCAATCAGGCTGTGGAGTTCTTTGAGAATGTTCCTCAAATACTGAATAAGATAAAAACGATTCAGGATGTAGGGTTGGGATATATTAAGTTAGGACAATCTTCTACGACTCTTTCAGGCGGTGAAAGTCAACGTGTGAAACTGGCTACGGAGCTTTCTAAACGTGACACAGGGAAAACACTTTATATACTCGATGAACCTACTACCGGACTTCATTTTGAAGATATCCGTGTATTAATGGGGGTACTTAATAAACTGGTTGACAAAGGGAACACGGTTATTGTGATAGAACATAATTTGGATGTGATTAAAACAGCCGATTATATTATAGATATGGGCCCCGACGGAGGAAAAGGAGGCGGAGAATTGTTAACTGCCGGTACTCCAGAAGAAGTAGCCCTTAGTGACAAAGGATATACTCCTCGCTTTTTGAAAGAAGAGTTGGGATTATAATAAAGTTTGTGATACAATGAAAGTTAGTAAAACGAATGCTGCCCGATTGTTAGATAAGGAGAAGATCTCTTATGAACTGATACCTTATGAAGTTGATGAGAATGATCTGAGTGCTGTTCATGTGGCTGCTGATTTGGGAGAGGATATTAATCAGGTATTTAAAACTTTGGTTCTACATGGAGATAAAACAGGCTATTTTGTCTGTGTTATTCCAGGTGATAAAGAGGTTGATTTGAAATTAGCTGCCAAGGTTTCTGGTAATAAAAAGAGCGATCTTATACCAATGAAAGAGCTTTTGCCCACTACTGGTTATATTCGCGGAGCTTGTTCGCCCATAGGCATGAAAAAACACTTTCCGACCTATATTCATCAAACTTGTTCGACTTATCCGTATATTTATGTAAGTGCAGGACAACGCGGTTTACAGATAAAAATTGATCCAAAAGAACTAATAAGGCTTGTTCGTGCAGAAGTTTGTATTCTTTTTGAAGAATAAATATAGCAAAAAGTATATATTTGCATAAAATATGATTTGTATTATTAATTTTAAAAATAGATTTTATGCTTAAAGGACATCCTAAAGGATTATTTGTATTGGCATTAGCCAATATGGGAGAGCGATTTGGCTATTACACCATGTTGGCTATTTTTGTATTGTTTATACAGGCTAAATTTGGTTTTGATAAAGACACTTCAAGTTTGGTTTTCTCAACCTTCTTGGCTCTTGTATACTTCCTTCCTCTTTTTGGGGGTATAGTAGCTGACCGTTTACTAGGTTATGGCAAAACAATCATTTTGGGTATCGTCGTGATGTTTATAGGCTATTCATTGCTTGCAATACCTACCGGAGTGAGTGAAGCTGCTAAGATTATGATGTTCTCGGCATTGGGTTTAATCGCTCTTGGTACCGGATTTTTTAAAGGTAATTTGCAAGCGTTAGTAGGTAACTTGTATGATGATCCGAAGTATAATTCTAAACGTGACCTCGCATTTAGTATCTTTTATATGTGTATTAATATCGGGGCGTTCTTTGCTCCGTCTGCGGCAGGAGCTGTTTATAATCATTTTATGGCTAAGGCGGGTCTCTTCTATGAACCTAAAATACCTGCTTTGGCACACCAACTGTTTAACGGTACGATCTCGGCTGATGGTACTGCTAGCTTAAAGCAATTGGCTGATTTACAAACTGCAGGAGCTAGTAGTGATTTGGTAAATTTCTCTCATACTTATATCGAGAAACTTTCTGAAGGCTATAACTATGGTTTTGCTCTAGCATGTATCTCGCTGGTTGTTTCTTTGTTGATCTTCTTGGGATTCAAAAAATACTATAAGAATGCTGATGTGACCGTTAAGGAGCAGGCTAAGAAAGATAAAGCATCCGGTGCGAAATCACAAGCGATAGAACTTTCACCGGCAGAAACTAAAGAACGTATTATCTGTCTTTCATTGGTTTTTGCAGTGGTTATTTTCTTTTGGATGGCTTTTCACCAAAATGGTTTAACCCTTACATGGTTTGCTCGTGATTACACTGCAAGCAGTCTGACCGGTATAGGACGTATTAGCTTCGGTCTGCCTTCTATGGTGATGCTGATTATTGCTTTCTACGGTTTGTTGGGAGTTGTTCAGTTTAAGAAAATGATGGGCAAAATGCTAAGTGGAATAGCGTTTATAGTAGGTGCTATCGGTACGTATGCTTTCTATAGTGATATGCCTGCTGAAATAAAAATTACTCCTGAGGTTTTCCAACAGTTCAATCCTTTTTTCATTATTATCCTGACTCCTGTTGCAGTAGGATTTTTTGCTATGCTTGCTAAGAGAAATAGCGAGCCTTCTGCTCCTCGTAAGATTGGTATTGGTATGTTTGTAGCAGCTATTGCTTTCTTGGTGATGTCTGTGGGTTCTTTAGGATTGCCTACTCCCCATGCTATTCAGGCTTCGGGTGGAGTGAGTGATATGTTGGTTTCTCCTAATTTACTAATCAGTACTTATTTTACTCTGACTATTGCAGAACTCTTCCTTAGTCCAATGGGGCTTAGCTTTGTGTCTCGAGTAGCACCTCCTAAATACAAAGGTTTGATGCAAGGAGGCTGGCTAGCTGCAACAGCTGTAGGTAACTATTGCGTAGCGATTATCGGTCACCTTTGGGGTATTGAACTTTGGTTACTATGGGGTATATTGGTACTTTGCTGTGCAGTATCCGGCATCTTTATTTTCTCTATCATGAAAAAGCTTGATGCTGTAGCTAAATAATAATAGATCATAGCTTATTACTATAAGGGCTGTCCAACTGAGTTGGGCAGCTTTTTTTATATCATGAAAGAAAGTTTCTTTTTTGCTCTTCGAAGACTAAGCATTTTGTAACCCTATCGTACTCTTTTTCGATGCTTAGCTTATCTCTATTTCGCAGATATCCTAAGCATTTGTTCTCTAAGAAATAGTTGGTCATTCAGTTGGGAACTGTTGATCATATAGTTGAGTGATATTCGTCATCCAGTTGTGTGACGGAAAGACTTCATTTCTATGATGGAGTCTGTTTTTTGATAAAGCTAGTTGCTTTTTATGAAGAATGCAATTAATAACCGTTATCAGGTAGCGTCTTGACTGAGAGGGCTTTGTATGATATGTTCTTTTAGGATATTAATATTGAATAATAGGAAAAATGTACGAATCTTTAAATGATGCTTCTATTTTTTGATGCATATTTATTGATTTTTTTTAGCTTTTTCTTATTTTTGGAGTCTTATTACACTTTCTCTGGGATTAGCGATTGGTGATAATAGTATAAAGCAAGTAAACAAGTAAACAAATAAAAACAATTTCATTCTCTTATATATCAAAAAATATTACGTTAATACACACTTTAATTGTATTTTTTCTTCTAAATATAAATGTCTAATTTATGCCTCTTATTGAGATATAAACATTTATGACCTATGAAAGAAAATGAATACTATTGGTGCAAGCAAAAAAAACAAATGGAAGTATTAAGCATTTTTGTTGAATGCCTGAAGAACGAATTACTCGATTCAGGGCGTCATGCCACTGCTCGTTCTTATGAGAGCGCATTGAAGCGCTTGGTTTCATTTACCGGGAACCAGAAAACAACTTTTACCGAACTAACGCCGTTCCTACTGAAGCAGTATGAAGAACATCTTTATTCCCAGGGCTGCAGGCGCAACACTGTTTCCTTGTACATGAGGATGCTGCGTTCTATCTGTAATCAGGCTTCTCGCAGAGGGATAACCAATCTGCCTGGGGGACTTTTTGAAGAGGTTTTTACCGGCACCGAGAGCTGTCAAAAGCGTGCCGTAAATCCGGAAGTTATTCGTAAGCTTTGCGCGTTGGATTTAGCTTCGTCCTCGGCTTCGCTTGCTTTCTCACGCGACATGTTCCTTCTTTCGTTTTATCTTCGCGGTATCCCTTTTGTGGACCTGGCTCATCTTCGCAAGAGCGATCTTCAAAAGAATACGCTCACTTATCGGCGTAGTAAAACGGGACACGAACTAACCGTAAGCCTGGAGCCTTGTGCGATGAGTCTTTTTCGCAAATATGCTCCTTTAGTTAAGAACTCTCCTTACCTGCTACCCATTATCACCCAGATTGGAGAAAATGAGTACGGGCAGTACCAAAGCGCCTTACGGCTCTACAACTATCATCTGCATCAGCTTTCTAATAAGTTGAGGCTAAAAGAACATCTTACTTCTTACGTTGCCCGCCATTCTTGGGCCACAGCTGCTTATCGGGAAGGAATCCCTGTTGCCGTTATCAGTGAATCTTTAGGTCATAGCTCTGAGAAAGTAACTTATAACTATCTCGCTTCTTTTGACAACCGTACACTCAAGCGAGCTAATAAAAAAGTGATTGCTCTGGTTCTACCAACAAGCAGAGAGGGTGATTTTTCAGCCTCAGACATTCCTATTCGGCGGGGGAATGGTAAATGGACAAAGAGATTGATATGAGGAAAATAGAATGGCTTTTTATTAGATGAAAAAGAGCATTTTATATTTGAAAATCGGTCTAATAAAGATAGAAAAGACAAACAACAAACACTTGTGGTAAGGGGATCTAGCTGTTTTTATTTTTTCTGTTACTTCATAGGTAACAGAAATCATATTATTCGGCAAATATTGAAATATTTTATATAACAAACAAATAAATTAAGAGATTATTTCATGTTTTTGCAAAAGAATTCTATTCATTTGATTGTTTTTTATTCTTCAGAGACTTTTGGAGCTGTTAAGTAGTTCATTATCTTATATCACAACATTAATAAGTTTGTTAATGAATTTATTTATACATTTCAATGAATAATTCATAAGGCAAATTCACTATTATTAAGAAAATAAAACATTTGAATAGTTCAGTTTTAGCTTTTTCGTCTGCATTTAGCATAAAATCAGAGTAGAGAAAGTCTTATCTATCATTGATTTCTTTCCGTTATATGTACTTCCTGTTTATATATTAAACAGGATAGGAAATGTGCGCACTTGTCCCATCTGTTCTTTTGGTTATAAAGAGCAGAATCCTGCAAAATATTAATATTAAAAATATTTTGACTATCACCCATCTTTTTAATCTCTTTTTCATCCTCTGTTTCTTATTTTATTTCTGTTACCTATGAAGTAACAGAAAAAGGATTAAAACAAACAGAAAACAAGTATAAAAATAGGATTATGTTAAGCTTAAAAGTAGTCAAAGCTGTGTCTTTGCTTAAAGACATTCATTATGGTCTCTCTGTATCAGAGAGTAGGCGTGAGCATGGACTTTCTTCAACAGAGGTACGCATGTTATTGGACAAGTTCCTCTCTTTTGGGCTTATACGTCTTAAGTCGGGATGCAAATGTGGTCTAAAGCTAAGTTCTTATGAACTTTGCTATCCTCTTAATCAGATTTCTCTTTGTGATATTGCTGTTGCCACGGGTGGAGGTATCGAACTTTCGTCAATAGAAGATAGTGAGGAGATTTATAAGAGCTACGGTCTTGCCGGTCGTCGTCTGGGGGTATTAAACCAAATGGCCTGTCGTTATCTGGCTGATATTCATCTGACTGATGTCTTTTTAAGTGAACAACGCTAATACGTTATGACCAAACGAATAACAACACTCATACTGCTATGCTCAATTTTGGGCTTGACTTCTACTGTTTGGAGTCAGTCTTTGGCTGTGAAGAGCGATCTTCTTTCGAATGCGTTCTTTTCTCCCAATGTGAGTCTGGAGCAATCCTTGGGTGGTCGTTTTAGTGTGGATGTTTCGTTGCACTACAATCCTTTCGGTTCCAAAGAGAGTCTGAAACGTTGGAAGCATTGGCTGGTGCAACCCGAGTTGCGTTTATGGGCTTGTCGTCCTTTTAGCGGACATTTTTGGGGGATACATTTATTGGCGGGAGAGTTTAATATAGCCGATACGGATCTTCCCGCCGGATTATATAAAGGCACGAAGAGTTGGCGTTATGAAGGTTCAGTGATGGGTGCAGGTCTCTCTTACGGTTACCAGTGGATACTCTCTCCCCGTTGGGGATTGGAAGCCACTTTTGGATTGGGATACGTTCGGGCAAGTTATGACCGTTACCGTTGCGCCCATTGCGGAGAAAAGCTTAGCAGCGGTCATAAGAATTATTTAGGTCCTACCAAAGCAGCCGTTTCACTGGTTTATATGCTTTGGTAAAAGAGAAAAAAAACAAAGAAAACAAGATAGAAATAACGATAGTCAATCTATAATGAAAAAGAGTCTTATAATATTGTTTTTGTTGGCGCAACAGATGGTTGTTCCGGCTTTTGCTCAAGAGGTGTACAAAGGAGAAATATCTCTTACAGGTAAAGAGGTTTATGTTTCAGAAGGCAACCTTCATGTGCGCATGAAGGTGAACTACGAAGGTCTGAAGCTTGCCTCCAATGAGTCATTAACCCTGACCCCCCTGTTAAAAAGCCCTGAACACTCTTTGGAACTTCCTTCCATTCTTGTCAACGGCATCCAGAAGCAAAAAGTGTATCACCGACAAGAGGTTTTGGCCGGAAAGAAATATTCCAAGAATAATTCCCGTGTGAATGCTCCTGCTGTGGTGGTCAAGAATGATCCCAGAAGTAGCAGACAATTCTCTTACAAAGTTCAGATTCCTTATCGGGAATGGATGAAGGATGCGGTATTGCTTATGAGCAGTCGTGAGTGCGGCTGCAACGGTAAGCCTGCTCGTGAGTTTGAAGATAAAATTGCCGATGCGATCATCCTGCCTAAAACTCGAACTTCCCAAATCAAAGAAAATATTGATACTCGCTACCTAAGCCTAGTGAATATAGTTGCCCCTGCCGCTGAAGATGATACCCTCTCTATGCTTAAAGGAGTGATCTCTTTTGATGGGGATAACCAACTGGACCGACTTTCTACCGAGAAACAGAATTATGAGATTTATTATCGCTTGCGTGAAGCGGTTCGTGGCTTGCAGCAACAAAACGGGGTGAGCGTGACCAAACTAAGTTTGAGAGGTTATGGTGCTCCAATAGGGCATTTGCACAAGAATGAGAAGCAGGCTTCTCTGCGCGCACTCTCACTCAAGGATTACTTGCGTGAGAATCGTGTGGCAGGCAGAACGCCTATCGAGGTAAGTTGGACTGCTGAAGATTGGGATTCGATCCGTTCATTGGTGCAATCCTCTGACATGAACTTGCGTGAAGCGGTAAGCGACATCATCAACAGTGTTGAGCTGACCAAAGGCAGAGAGAGAATGTTGATGGAGCTTGGCGATGGGTTACCATATCGTTATTTGCAATCCAATATATTCCCCAAAGTTAAACGCCTGAGTTATGCGATCAGCTACACCCGTAAAGGAGTGGACACAGCTCAGGGGCGCCGTCTCTTCGAGACCGGTTCCCACTCTTTGAGTCTCTCGGAGTTCTTTGCTGTTGCCATGAGCTATCCTAAAGGTTCTACGGAGTACAACGATGCGATGGATCTGACAGCTCGTCTCTTCCCCGACAGCCCACAAGCAGCGATTAATGCCGCGGCAGTAGCTCTTAGCAAACGGGATACAAAGAAAGCTCATGCTTATCTGGATAAATATGCTACACTTCCTGCAGCTTACAATAACTTAGGTATTCTTTACCTGCTCGAAGGTAACCGTGACAAAGCAGAGATTTATTTACTGATGGCGGCAGCTGCAGGAGTGAAAGAAGCACAACAGGCATTGGATGAATTGAAAAAGAAATAACTGAAAAAAGAATAAAAAGAAGAGCAAATAGACAAAAAAGAATCTTATGAAAACAAATGATATAACAAACAGGATAGGAGGAGGTATGCAAGACATGAAAAAGAAGCAAACATTAAAGAGTCCATTCTTTATTCGGGAAAGAAGAAAAATGTATTTTCACGGTTTGTCGTTCCTTTTTATAATGGGAATTAGTTCATTACTTTGGTCTTGTTCGTCAGATAAAAGCGAACTTGGCACTGTAACTGATAAGACAGCCTCTTTGAAATTAACCCTCGAAGGCAGTTCAGAGGCAAAAACTGCAGGTGTGTCTGCACAGACAAGAGCTTCGGGTAGCACTTTACCTACGGCGGAAGATAATATAAAGACACTTGCCGTAGGGGTTTTCAATGCTGACGGTAGCGTGAATATCATTGCTGAACCTAGCATTTCCGGCAGCACGATCTCAGCTATTAATTGTACTGAAGGCACGTGTGATGTTGTTGTGGTAGCCAATGCTCCCTCAGGTACTTTTGCCGGAGCAGCCACCAAAGAGGCTTTTCTTGCCCGAACGGTATCTTTGGGAGTAACAGCCCTGGGCGGAGTACAGAGCTCGGATAACCTGCCCATGTCGGGACAAACCACTGGAGTGGTTTTACAACCGGGAATCACCACCAACGCTTCAGTCACTCTTAGCCGCTTGGTAGCGCGGGTCTCAGTATCAAGCATCAAAACCGCTTTCGATGCAGGTGGTCAATATAACAATGCCACTTTCAAGACCGACAAGATATTCTTGTATGATGTTTCCGGTGTTTCTAAAGTGGCTACAGGAGATGCTACTACAACTATGCCCACTTCTCCTTCATGGCTTAATGGCGGAACAATGAACGCAGGAACATGGACGGCTGGCACAGATTATCTGCTTGATGAGCTTTCCACACCTGAGGCTTCAGTCACTACTCCTCACTGGTTCTATACCTTTGCCAACAACAGCACTACCAACCCTACAAAACTGATAATCTCGGGACTTTTTGATACGGACGGTAGCGGGACGACTTACAGTGAAAAGCGGGTTTATTACCCTATTGTAGTGAATAAGGCACAGGCGGGTACGAATATCGAAGGAACAGGAGGAGGTACCTCCACCATTGCCCGCAACAGGGATTATGCCATCACCGCTACTATTAAAGGTATCGGTGCTGATTCTCCCGATGAGGATATTGAGCCGGTAAGCATGCAGCTTTCTGTGAGCGTGGATGAGTGGCAACTCACCTTCCTGCAGGATGTGATAATCTATTGATCAGGAAGAATAATCTGATGACAAAAAACAAGAATTGAAAATCAATGGCGCATTGCTAAATGAAACAGTGATAGAATCTGAATAAAGAAAGTGAAAACCAAACCAATACATATAAACTCTATTTTGCCAGAAGGGATTGTGCTTTTTGCCTGTCTTATCTGCATCGCTCTGCTTCCAAGCGGGTGTGTGAGAGAAGATGTAAACGGTTGTGTGCAATACAGCCTTTCGGTCAAGGTGGTGGATAAGGACGGGAATGATATTACCGCTTCGGGAACAGTAACTTCGGTTAACCTCTACTTGTTTGATAAAGATGGGTTTGTACGGGCCATTCCGCAGGGCACGTCCACTGATTTTCTTTTGGGAGAGAAGTATGGCAAGAGCGTAACACTAGTGGCTTGGGGGAATCTCAAAATGGACAGTTTGCAGCTCTCCGGACTCACTGTGGGTACCTCTCTTAAAGATGCACGGGTACAGTTGCTTCAACGGGTGAATGGCAATAATCTACCCTCCACGGATCTGTTCTACAGTCGTGTAGAGTTTTCGGGGAACGAAAATGCTACTACTCGTGGTATGAACGAGGCTGCAGCTACCTTGATGCTGGAGCGTATGTCGGCAGCTATGAGTATCCAGACACACTCTTTAACCGACTATTTGGGTCAGGCTCAGCAGGGAGAAGCTTATCGGATTGTGGTTCGCGGAGCGGGCAATGCCCTTAATTTTCTAGGTAACCCCATTGGAGGAGATGCAGGTTATGAACCGGATATTCAAACCTCTTCTCTGGGAGACCTTTATGCTCCTGCTTTCAGGGTCTTTCCCGCCGGATCTAACGCGGCTCTGTCTATCGATTTGTACAAGGGAGAAGAGAAGGTTTTCACCACTTCCACTGATGATCAGGGGGATGCCTTGCAGGCTCCGGCAGGAAAACGGATTGATGTGGACATCGATTTCAGTCATGCGGGCGTCAAAGTCTCGGTTAAAATATCCGATTGGGATCAGGTTGATCAGGATACGCAAATGTAAAAGAACAGAAAGTATATAGAAACAATAAATTTAAAAGAACGATAACATGAAAAAAGTGACTTTATTCTCATTGTCCTTATTGCTCTTGGCAGCTTGCTCCTCGGACAATGAACCGCAAAGCGGGACAAATACAACCGATCCGGTGGAAATTAAACTGAATGCAGGGATTCAAAGTGTGAATGTAATAAGTCGTGCACCTATAAATAATGATTTCTCGGCAGACTTTTCTACAAATTTTATTGCGCTTCCTAAAGGAACTAGCTCTTATCCTGCAGACTATACTGGATTAACAGCTTTATCGGCTACAGTAGCAGGAGCTTCCGGCCATGCCATTACTTTTACGCCCTCTATCTACTATCAAGCAAATGGATCAAGTACTAAACTAATAGGATGGTATCCTAATACCGGAACATTTAATGCCGCTAATGCAGCGGTGACTTTTGATGCTGATATTATGGACGGAGAAACAGATCTCATGATGACTCCTCAGCAAGAAGGTGATAAAGAGTCAACATTCTCAGCTTTTAACTTCAGCCATTTGCTTACTCAGATCAGAGTATCTGCTATAGCAGACAATGCTACATCAGTTTCAGGATGGGGAGATATTTCTTCCATCACAGTTTTGAATAAAAAACAGGATTGTGTGTTAACCCTTCCTGGAACTACGCTTACTGCACCGCAGAGTGCTACGGTGGCCTTTGGGGGAACCTCAACAGCAAATCTTCCTCTTGTAAGCAAGAATTGGTCAACAGATTTGGCTATTTCGACAGTAAGTTTGAGTACCAGCTCTCAGCCATGTGGATATGCTTTGTTTGCACCACAGACATATAGTACTGCTGGTACCGGAGTAAAGCTAGAGGTTGTGACATCTGTAGGTGGAACAAGAACAGTAGAGATTCCACAAACATTAGACGCCGGAACAGCTTACGCTATAACTCTAACCTTTAGTCAGGCTGGAATTACTCCTACTGCTACTGTTTCAACCTGGAACACCGGTACTTCGGTAGATGTGCCTGTTCAGTAATCATATAGGCTGATAGCCTGAAACCATAGAATCAAAATCTCATTGTTGAATCATTTGTATTAATTGGAAGGTGAATAAATATATATTGTTAATCATCGTATTTGTATCCACACTCTTCTCTTGCACTCCATCGGAAGAAGCGGTAAATAGTAGGCAAGTAGCGTTAAAATTCTCCTTTAAGAATGTAAATGTACTCTTGCCCGTTCAAAGCCGCTCCGCTGAGAACATTGCAAAAGATTCTACTGTCCGTGTGTTGGTATATCAACGAGCGGGATCAAGTGCGGATCTTAGCACTGATACTTACATGGGAGAAGGTACGTATGTAGTGAAAGCTGATGGCTCTCTACAAGTTTGCACAACGAATGACAATGGGAATAAAACTTCCGATACGGGAATAGATATATCTCTTCGTTCGGGAACATACGATTTTTATGCTATAACTCCGGCTTTGAAAGTCACAAGGGCAGGAGGAGCTACAATAAGTGTGTCGAACGGACGAGATTATGCAACTTCACTAACAGAAAATGTAGTTATTAATGGTAGTGAGAGTACACAGACAGTGGCACTCACTACCTTAGATAGAAAATGCGCACAATTGGTATTTAATATCGATAGAGGGGCTGAGGTCGTTACAAGCGTGGCTATAGATGAACTTAGCCTCACCGGATTAGCTACTTCTCCGACTATAGGAAACTTAGGAGATAACTTACCGACAACAGATCATTTAGGAAGTATATCATTAGGAAGTTCTGCCTTCACAGCAGATGCTACCAATGCATGGAAGGCAAGTGGATCTGTTGTTGTATTGCCTAAAAGCAGCGCCACGTACACTTTAAATCTTACAGCTCGATTCAACGGAAGTAGCACTCCTAGAGCTATGACTGTAACGATGCCTGCAATTGCTTTTGAAAAAGGCACTCAATATACATATGCCTTGCAACTCTACGGTGATAAAATAGTTTTAAATCTAACTTCTGTATCTTCAGACAGTTGGAATATTCCGACTAATCTAACGGCAGATGGGATAGGTGACGGCACATTGAAGAACCTTAGTATGAATTCATCCGGAGTGATAGAAACAGCTAATTGTTATATTGTAAACACTGCCAATCAAGGTTATAAGTTTAAGGCTAACGTCATGGGAAATGGGGCAATAACTCCCTCTTCAATCTATGGAGATCAAATCGCTCCGGCAATTGTTCCAAGCTCTTTATCGCCAGTTTTTGCTTTTGTACTTTGGGAGACAGGGAGCAAAGGAGATGTCATACAGGATGGGAGCGTAAAGCTTATTAGTAAAGACTATGTTGCTTTTAAAACGGCTAATAACTCCATCAATGGTAATGCGGTTATTGGAGTTACAGATGTCAATGGAAAATTATTGTGGAGTTGGCATATATGGAAAACAAGTTATGCGCCTAATCTTAATGATGCTAGCACTTATGATACATACGTGACACGAACAATATCACAATCGGGATATAGTGTCATTTCTTCACGATCGTTTAAGATGATGAAATACAATTTGGGCGCGACAGCAAACGATAATACAGCTAGTAATGCCGGAGATCTAGGTCTTCTCTATCAATGGGGACGTAAAGATCCGTTTTTAGGTGCATCCGGGTGGACAACTGCAGCCCCTATTAGTAGTACGAATGCAAATGGTTATGAATGGTATGACAGTTATATAAATGCTGCTATTCCTAGTAATTCAACCACAGTAGAGGGGTATAGTGGTGCAGATGCCAGTATAAAATATGCCATTTATCACCCTACTCATTATATCGTTACTTCTTTAGCAAGTATAGGTGATTGGTTAAATGTTACAACTGTTACTGAGCAGAGAGATAATCTTTGGGGTAACCCTAATACCACTTCTGTTATTCCCAACACAGAAGCAGGAAGTAAGTCGATTTATGATCCTTGTCCACCAGGATGGCGTGTTCCTCGTCAAGATAGTTTTACCCGATTCACCTTAACAGGTATCTATACAACTAATAACAGTAAACTTAACGTATACAATTCTACTAGTACCTATGGCACAGACCGTGGTTGGTATGCATATTATGCGGCGGATTTATCCGGTTCCTATAGCTATTTACCAACTTCTGGTGGTCGTTTATCAGGTTCCGGTAATTTAATGTATGTCTCTACTAATGGATATTTTTGGAACGCTTCTTCTTATCATCAAGAGACTCGTTCTTACGCTGGATTTTTGGCCTTTGGAGCTGATTTTATAGATCCTCTTGTTTATGGTGACCGAGCACACGCACTTTCAGTACGTTGCGCTCAAGAAGAATAATAAGAGAAATATGGAAATAATGGTGAAATATAAAGAACTTAAATATAGCATTTTACTAATGGCAACAATAATGCTGTTATTATCCTGCGATGGCAAGATTCTTAACGTGATAGGTAGTGATAAAAAAGATTTTATTACCATGCAATTTGCCTTAGAAGCAACAACAATGTCTTCTATACATGGTACTGATACCCGTGCGTTGGAAAATCAGCAGAACGCTTTGAATGTTACTTTGGGAAATGACAATAAAATAAATAATTCAATAAACAGGAGCTCTTCAGGCATAGATGAAACAGCTATCAATGAAGTCTGTGTTTTTCAATTTAATGGTACGGCAGCTACATCTTCTTTGATTGCACAAACATATTATAACTCTCTCAATCCGGCAAATTTAGAAACAACACTTATTGAAAGCAGTAGTGATCAAACAGTGTATGTAATAGCTAATATGGGAGATATTACTTCTAATTACACCATTGGAACAACTACACTCTCTGATTTTCAAACTTTTACTTATAGCTTTGCTACAGAAACTTCTATTACGTCAGGGGGTGACTTACCGATGGTAGGGACATATACTGGAGCTACCATGCCCGGTTTATATTCCTTGTCACTAAACCGAATCGTAGCTAAAATAAATCTGACTTGTAATATAAATCTAACGAACAGTAATGATGCGTTTGAGATGATGACAGCACATATATGTCAAGTACCCAATTTATCACAAACGATAGGATCATCAGGCATTTATCCGGCTAATACAACAAGTGATGCTGCTAAATATATAGATTATGATATAGAAGATTACACAACATCAGGAGCGACTCTGACTTGGTATATACCTGAGAATTTAAAAGGAACAGTCCCTGCTATCACAAGTGAGTTAGATAAAAGTAAAGAGAATGCACCTGCCTATAGTACTTATATTGAAATAGAGGGAATTTATACATTTAGTGGTGGGGGAGCAGAATATGTTGTTTATCGAATTTATCCGGGAGGCAATATGACTACAAACTTTGATATGCAACGAAATACTTATTATAACATTACAACAACAATAAGAGGAATCAATGAAGCAGATAGAAGGGTGTTAATACCTGAAAATTTGAGTATCAATGACGTAGGAACGCAAGTTACAGCTAATTGCTATATAGTCAATGATCCAAATGAGCTATATCAATTTAATGCAACTGTAATGGGGAACGGCAAAACTACGCCGGCTGCTACTATATCAGGAACAGATAATGGAACAGCTTTTACGCAAGTAGCTCCGGCTATTACACCGACTACTCTGTCTCCGGCTTCTGCTTTTGTTATTTGGGAAACAGGTAATAAAGGCGATGTCATTCAAGATGGAAGTTTAAAATTAATAAACAACACTTCTCTACTCTTTAGAACAGCTAATAATACTACCAATGGTAATGCTTTAATCGGGGTAAAGAATGCTAGCGGTACGCTTTTGTGGAGTTGGCATATTTGGAAAACAAACTATGCTCCGAATGTGTATGATGCAAGTACCTATGATACTTACACAACACGTACCATCGATCCATCAACTTATCCGGACTATAATTCTATACCTTCACGTTCATATAAAATAATGAAATATAATCTGGGTACTACTGCAACTGCTGCCAATTATACTAGCTCGGGAGTACCCGGGGAATTGGGATTGTACTATCAATGGGGACGTAAAGATCCCTTTGTAGGAGCCACAGATTGGACTACTACTACGAGTGGTTATGGTAGTATTCGTATAACAACAACGAATACTTTGGGTTATGAATGGTTTGATGGGAGTTATGCTGATGCAAAAGCAAAGCTGGCTTCAGATGTTGCTTCTGATGCTTCCGGAAGTATTTCCTATGCAATAAAACACCCAACACATTTTATAAAAGCAGATGCAACAAATCGTGACTGGCTTCATGCTGTTAATCGTTCAGAACAACGAGATAATCTGTGGGGAAATCCAAATTTATCGAACAAGATACCTAATTCGGAAAGGGGTAGCAAATCTATTTATGATCCTTGTCCTCCGGGATGGATGGTTGCCAGAGCAGATAGTTATACCGGATTTACTTCCACAGGTGTCAATTCCACTACTGCAACTGATTTTGTGGTTTCGGGTTCATATAGCTATGGATGGAACTTTTATAATGATGGAACAACTTCAGGAACAGCATTTTATTGGCCTGCCATGGGATATCGTGCTTATGGCGGCGGCTACCTAGGAGAAATGGGTGGAGTAGGTTATTATTGGACATCCTCCTCATATGGTGCTAACAATCTGCAAGGAGATATTCTTTCCTTTAGGAAGAATCTTGTTCAGCCAATGAATGTTGATGGTATTCGCTCAGGTGGCACTCCGATACGTTGTGTTCAGGAAGAATAGAGAAAAGATACTCATGATGTGAATCACGGTTTTTTTATTTGTTTGTTTTGTTTGTAGGCCTCCGAACTAGCGAGTTTGGAGGCTTCTTGCTATTTCTCTCGTTGATAAGTTAAAGGCGTTATACCTGTCATCTTTTTAAAGAATTTGCAGAAAAAGAAGGAATGTCATTCTTTCGAACAGTTTCATAAAGCCTCTTAATATTCCTTGTCGTTCCTATGCAATAACAATTTGTTGTTCAGAAGAAAAGTAGTGAGATCAAAATCGCTAAAAACACTCATGATGTGAATCACAATTTTTTCATTTGTTAAGAGTTGAAATCCTTATTAATGAGGATTGTTTTCTCTTCAGTAAAACAGTAATTTTGCGCAAAATTATAGTTAAGATGAAAATGATTTCTTTAATTGCGTTGATGTTCGTATCAGCTACTTCCGGAGCAACTGTTGTCCCTACAGATTCAATCACTCGTCATCAGGTTACACTTCATGAAGTTACCGTTACATCCTTCAAGCAGAGTAAGAAGTTGAGCGAAGCTCCTGCTTCTGTTTCTGTTCTCTCCACACGAGATATTAACACGAAAAATATTGTTGATTTTAAAGAGATCAGCGCATTTATCCCCAATCTTTATTTTCCTGATTATGGTTCCAAACTTACTTCTCCACTCTATATACGCGGTATCGGTTCTAAGATAAATGCTCCTTCAGTGGGGCTTTATGTTGATGATTTACCTTATTTCGAAAAATCTGTCTTTGATGTAAATTTGAGTGAGGTGAATAGGATAGAAGTACTTCGTGGTCCGCAAGGCACACTCTACGGGCGTAATACGATGGGAGGTATTATTAATGTATATACAAAGAACCCGCTAGATTATCAAGGGCTAACTTATAAGCAATCAGTGGGTAATTACGGACAGACTCGCTTCTCGGGTAGTTATTATGGCAAAGCTAATGATAAGTTGGGCTATTCATTTTCTAGCCAATACAAGCACTCTGACGGATTCTTTGTGAATGACTATGATGGAAGTAAGGCTGATCGCTCTAATGAAATATCAGGAAGAGCTAAATTGCAGTGGAAGGTTTCTTCTGTTTTGGAAGCCGATTTGTTTGCCAATTATCAATATACTGATCAGAATGGTTATGCTTATGGATTGATTAATCCTGAAAACGGCAAAACCGAGAATGTGAATTATAATGATCGGGGAGCTTATCGTCAGGGAGTATTGACAAGCGGCTTGGCTCTTCATTTTAATTTTGATCATTTTTTAATAAAATCAGTCAGCGGGTATCAAAATATGGATGACAGGCAAGCGATTGATCAGGACTTTACTGTTAAACCGTTGTATTTTGTTACTCAGACACAGAAACAGCATCTTTTTTCACAAAATATAGAGATGAAATCTAAAGGTGATAGTCGTTATTCATGGTTGAATGGTGTTTTTGGTTTTTATGAATTGAGCGACCGTCAGGTAAAAGTAGCGACGGTTCAAAAGGATTATAGTGAGCCTAATTCTGGGATTGCTGTGTACCATCAGTCGACTCTAAAAAAACTTTTCTTCGATAAGCTTTCAGCAACTCTGGGTATTCGTTTTGATGTAGAGAGAGATAAGCAGGACTATCATGTTTCTAAAGTTACTGATACCGAAACGAAGGAATTAACCCATCTAAATGATCATCAGTCGTTCAGACAGTTAACTCCTAAAATATCCTTCCAATATCAGTTTAACCCTCATAATATGGTGTATGCCACTACAACAAAAGGCTATAAAACAGGAGGATTTAACACAAGTTTCTCTACAGATGAGGAAAGGATATTTAATCCTGAGAGTAGCTGGAATTATGAAGTAGGGAGTCACTTCTCTTTCTGGAATGATAAGCTTTATGGAGATTTTGCACTGTTCTATATTGACTGGAAACATCAGCAAATATCTCACCCGTTAGTTAAGGGTAGTATGCTTACTAATGCCGGCTCATCTTATAGTAAGGGAGTAGAGCTGTCGCTAAACAGCCGTTTGAACGATGTACTTAACTTGCAATTTAGTTATGGATATACGGAGGCTAAATTCCGTACCTATCTTTATGGTGATGATGATTATTCAGGAAATAGGATTCCTTTCGTTCCTAACCAGACATTAGCTTTGGGGGTGGATTATACTCTGAGGTTACATAGTAGATATGTGGATAACATGGTTTTCTCTACCCAATATGTAGGTACGGGTGAGCATTACTGGAATGAAGCAAATACAGCTAAACAAGGATTTTTCGGATTACTGAATGGTAAGATTTCTGCTCGAAAGAAAAATTTTACAGTTGATTTGTGGATAAAAAATGCTACTTCACGTAAATATCAGGCATTTTATCTACACTCTTTAGGAAATAGCTTTGCACAAAAAGGAAAACCTCTTACCTTTGGAACATCATTTTCGGTTGTTTTATAAAAATGGAATACTTTTATGCAGGAAGGGCAGCTTAAGAAACATTTTACTTTTTTCTCTCTATACATAGCACAATCTGTGCCAATGAGTCTTTTTAGTACTCTTTTGCCTGTACTGATGCGGCAGGACAATTTTTCACTAACATCCATTGGTTTATTACAGCTGATAAAACTTCCTTGGATAGCCAAATTTTTGTGGGCGCCGCTTGTTGACAAGCAGACATTTGGATTGTTTTCTTATAAACGATGGATTTTTTATTCTGAAATAATCTATGCTCTCCTTATATTGATGATTGCCTTTCTCGATTTGAAGGTCAATTTTATATTGATAATGTGCCTTATTATTTTATCATTTGTTGCTTCTGCTACGCAAGACATTGCAACGGATGCTTTGACAGCTATTTCCTTTAAAAGAAAAGACCGGAGTTGGGGAAACAGCATGCAGAGTATGGGTAGTTTTGCTGGTTCGTTAGTTGGAGGAGGATTATTGCTCGTTCTCTACAAATATATCGGCTGGACGCTAATGCTAGTAGGTTTGTCTGTGTTCTTAATTTTAATGTTACTTCCTTTGGCATCTTATCGTGATCGGCGTTTTGCTGGTCGCATGGATTGCATACCCATTAGTATGAAAGATATTCTTTTGTTCTTCAAACAGCCTAACATTTTCTCGCAGTTAGTTTTCCTTTTTCTCTTTAACGGAGGATTGATAGGGACGTTAGCAATGATGAAACCCTGGATGGTCGATCTAGGTTATCCCATAGGAGAGATTGGACTTATCTTTAGCATTTTTGGATCCCTTTCCGGTTGCTTGGGATCTTTTCTTAGTGGTTATACTATTCGGCGAATAGGAAGAGAGAGTGCGGCAATACTTTATGCTTGCTCTATCTTGTTTACAACAGCTTTGTTTTTTAGTCTTTCCAGTATGGGGATGCTTGTAGGTTCATGGTTGTATGTTGCTATTTTTTGCTTGTGGTTTTGCTACGGGCTTTCTACCGTATTGGTTTATACTATTGCAATGGATTATGTACGTGTTGGCAGAGAGGGGACTGATTTCACCCTGCAAATAGTGTTGATGCATGTTGGCAGCATGATTATCGCTATAGGCAGTGGTAAATTAGCCGATAAGATGGGCTATAGCACGCTATTCCTTTTTGAAATATCTCTGGCATTGCTCTCTTTGCTTTATGTCTCGACTCATTTTAAAAAGATTTTACGATGGATTTAGATTTACTTTCAAAATATAATATACCGACTCCTCGCTATACCAGTTATCCTCCGGCTAATTATTTTCATGAAGGATTTACGGCGGATAAGTATTATGAGTCGGTGATTGCCTCTAATCAAAGCAACCCTCAGAATATCTCCTTTTACATACATGTTCCTTTTTGTCCCCGCATGTGTCACTATTGTGGTTGTAACTCTTATCCGATGGGTAAGGCAGATGTTGTTTCTGCATATATGGAAGCGGTAAAAAAAGAAATTAGTGCTTTATTGCCATTGATTGATAAGAACAGGAAGATTTCACAAATTCATTATGGTGGAGGTACTCCTACGGCTATTCCGCTGCACTATCTGAAAGAAATAAATGAGATGTTTCTATCTTCTTTTGCTTGCATTGAGCATCCGGAGATTGCGATAGAGTGCCATCCGGGTTATCTGAATGAAAAGAAGTGGTTGCAGCTTATTGAAGCTGGTTTCAACCGTTGCAGTATCGGAATACAGGATTTTGATGAAGAGGTTTTGAAAGGGGTTAATCGAGTGCCTTCTCTTTTACCTATAGAAGAAGTCATTGCTCTTTTACACGCTCATCATTTATCGGTCAACTTTGATTTTATTTATGGACTTCCCCGACAGACAGTGGAAGGATTTGCAAAGACTATCAGTCGTGCTGTGGCTCTAAAACCTGATCGCTTGGTCACTTTCTCGTATGCACATGTGCCTTGGGTTAACAAGAATCAGCTTAAATTGGAGAGATTGGGTCTTCCTGAAGCTGAGTCTAAACGTGATATGTACCTTAGAGCAGGTGATATTCTTACTGCTTCGGGTTACACTCCTGTGGGGCTTGATCACTTTGTGCTACCGGAAGACTCGTTGAATGTTGCTCTACAAAATGGAATACTTCATCGTAATTTTCAAGGATATTGCACACGAGCTACTACGGGGCAGGTCTATGCTTTTGGCGTGACGGCTATCAGTCAGTTGGCGAATGCTTACAGTCAGAATATTCGAGGTATAAATGAATATATCCAGTTGGTGGGCGAGGGACATCTACCTGTAATGAGAGGATATCAGCTGACTACTGAACAGCAGTTGGCTCGTGAGGTTATCACTGCATTGATGTGCAATTACAAACTAAATTGGGCAAAGCTTGCACAACAGATGGGTATATCTCTTGAAACTCTCAAAGATGGCATTTCTTATGATAATGATAAGTTGAAAGAAATGGCTGCTGATGGTATCATAACGTATAGTGCGGAAGAGATTAAGATGACGGAAGAGGGAAAACTTTACGTCAGAAATGTGGCTGCTGTATTCGATCCGTTGATGAGGGAAGAAGGAGCTAAAAGATATTCTAAGCCTGTTTAAATATTGGCTAAGAGATAATTGATAAAAATGGAAAAGATAGAAAAAGAGGTAGATGTAGTTGTTATTGGTGCCGGAATTACGGGATTGGTCACTACCTTTACATTGATGCAAAAAGGATTGAAAGTTCTTTTGCTTGAAAAGAAAGATCAGGTGGGAGGACAACTTCATACGATATACGATGAAGGTTTTGTTTTTGAATCGGGACCTAACACCGGAGTGGTTTCTAACATGGAAGTTGTTCAATTATTTAAAGCCTTGGAGGATGAGTGCACGTTGGAGATTGCTCGAAAAGAATCTAAAGTACGCCTTATCTGGAAAAAAGGAGCTTTTCATCCTTTGCCTGCGGGACATAAAGCCGCCATTGCAACACCACTGTTTACTTGGTCTGATAAGATAAGGATCTTGTTCGAACCTTTCCGTTGCAAAGGGCGTGATCCTTTAGAAAGTATTGCTTCACTGACTCGTCGTCGTCTTGGAAAATCTTATCTTGATTATGCTGTAGATCCTTTCATTTCCGGTATTTATGCTGGAGATCCGGAGAAACTGATAACTCGTTTTGCCATGCCTAAGCTCTATCGTTTGGATGCTGAATATGGAAGCTTTGTACGTGGAGCCATTAAGCGGCGGCCTATTTTACTTGCAGAAAAGCAGCAAGGTATATCGAAAGAGGTCTTTTCTGTAAAGGGAGGGTTTGCCTCGCTGGTAGTTGCGCTCTCTGCAAAAGTAACGTCTGACAATATGCGCCTTTCTCTTGGAGAACAACTTCAGATAACTCCTGCAGGCAAAGAATGGTTGATCAATCTTGGTACTACTAATGAGCTAATTCATGCTAAACATGTAATCTCTACTGTGCCTGCTTATGCTATGCCTTCTCTGTTCCCGTTTCTTGCTGCGGAACAGTTAGCACCTATTGTTTCTTTGAGGTATGCTCCTGTTATTCAGGTAGGGGTAGGGATGAAAGACGGAAAAAATGTCCCCCAAGCTTTTGGAGGATTAATACCGGGAGTAGAAAAAGAGCGTGTTCTAGGTATCTTGTTTAATTCCTCTTGCTATGCAGGGAGAGCTCCTGAAAATGGGGCTTCACTCTCTTTCTTTGTGGGAGGGATGAAGCATCCCGAGTTGCTTGATCTTCGTGATGATGAGCTAAAAGATCTGGTGGTGGATTCTCTTCATCGTATGTTGGGCTATCCTGTTGGTACGGAACCTGATAAACTGCATGTTTTCCGTCATAAATGGGCAATACCTCAATATGAAGCGGATAGTGAAAGTCGATTGGAAGCAATTTCTCATTTGCAGCGGACTTATCCGGGTTTAATTTTAGGTGGAAGCATTCGTGATGGTATCGGACTTGCAGATCGTATCAAGCAAGCTTTCTGTATGGCTCAGGAAGTTGCTGATTCCAGTGTTAGCCCCATGATGTAATCATTCATATAATATCCGTTGCCGATGTGAAAATCTCCTTGACGGATTTTCTGCATTCCCATGCGCTCATAAAACTCTACAGCTTTATTTTCTCTGTTTACGTTTAGCTCTATCGTGCATTTTTGCGGGTGTATGCTTCTAATATATTCTATGGCTTTACGGAATAGGAAGCTACCCACATGCATATTTTGAAAGGAAGGGAGTACATAGATTTTTTGCAGATGAAAAAGGTCATTCTCTTCTTGTTGAATGGATATATATCCACAGGCCTTATCCTCTTTATAAGCAATAAAATATTGGTGTCCTTCATTCATCTGTTTATGCAAATTGTCAATAGAGTACATCCACTCAAACATATATTCCAGTTGTTCTTTGGACAAAATCTCTTCATAGGTTTTGGGAAATATCTCTTTGGCCAATTCGTTGATCAGCTCACAATCGGCTATGGCTGCTTTTCTTAGAGTAAACATTTATATTGCTTTTTTATGTTGCGAATATAGTTATTTTTTTATTTCTGTTCCTTTTTTTGAATAAGCTAAAAGTTAATTAATTAAAAAATAAGGTACTATGTTTTGCATAGTACTAAATAATACCTATGTTTGTGTTGTAAAACAATTGAGCTATGAATGTAGATAATGTAAAGTCGCAGATGCGCAAAGGAATGCTTGAATATTGCATCATGTTATTGCTGCACAAAGAGCAAGCTTATGCTTCGGATATTATTCAAAAATTGAAAGAGGCGAAGCTTATTGTGGTAGAAGGTACATTATACCCATTATTGACCCGTTTGAAAAATGATGAATTGTTAGGCTATGAATGGATAGAATCTACTCAGGGGCCTCCCCGTAAATATTACCGTATAACGGAGAAGGGTGAGATTTTTCTTAAAGAGTTACGGCTTTCTTGGGAAGAGTTGAATGAAACGGTAAATCATATTGCAGGTATTGAACAAAACTAAAAGAAAAATAAAATGAAAAAAACATTGACTGTAAATTTAGGCGGAATAGTGTTTCATATAGACGAAGATGCCTATCGGTTGTTAGACGACTATTTACGGAACCTGAAACTTCACTTTTCTAAAAAAGAGAGTGCGGAAGAAATTGTGGCGGATATTGAAAATAGAGTCTCTGAACTTTTCACAGAAAAAATTACAGGGGCTACTCAGGTCATTACCATTGCTTGTGTGGAAGAGGTGATTGCCCGGGTAGGAAAACCAGAAGATTTAATGGGTGAGGACTCTGAAGAGGGGGAATCTTCTTCTTTCAACTCGGAAACAAAAGCTTCTTCATCGAATATATATAATACTACTCGGAAGCGTTTATTTAGGAATCCTGACAATAAAGTTCTAGGCGGTGTTCTAGGTGGTTTGGCTGCTTATATGGGCTGGGATGTGACGTTACTTCGCATCATCTTATTGGTATTGCTCTTTTTCGGGGGCTTTGGTATTAGCTTGCCGTTAATAGGCTTTCCTTTCTTCGGATTTGGTTCTTTAATACCGTTGTATATTATTGGCTGGATTGTTATCCCTGAGGCTGTTAGTGCAACGGATAAGTTGAATATGCGCGGTGAGGCAGTTACGATGGAGAATATTGGTAAAACAGTAACAGATGGTTTTGAGAAAGTAAGCACCTATATGCATTCTGAAAGCTCACGCTCTAATCTACAAAAAGTAGGGGATGCTCTTGTGTCTATTGTGGGGATTATCTTGAAAGCTTGCTTGATAATCTTGGCACTCGTTTTTAGTCCTGTGTTATTTGTATTGGCTATTGCCTTCATGGCATTGGTGATCGGTGCTATTGCTGCAATGATAGGAGGTGGAAGTGTATTATATCACATGCTGCCTTCCATAGACTGGTCTCTTGTCTCCACTTCTCCGCTTGCCATTATTGTAGCTTGTATTGCAGGCGTGTTGGTGGTGGGTATTCCTTTAGCTTCCATCCTTCATGCACTTTTTCAACTTATCTTTTCCTGGAATCCTATGGCTTCCGGATTAAAGATCACTCTGTTGGTTTTGTGGCTTGTTAGTCTAGGTGTATTCGTTCTTTGTTTTTCTCAAATGCATTGGCAAATACCTTTTCTGAATGATACGGCTATATTCTTTAGGGCACCCATGTAGCAACTAACACTTGCTAAGTATTTCATAAATATCTCTTTAGCCTTCTAATCGTTGAATTTATAATTTCAATAGTTAGAAGGCTATTTTTTTTCAATGATTACACTGTTTTATCCCGTGTCATCATCCATCTGGCAACTTCCAATCCTTGGGCGGTATATTGTATCAAAGACTTTTCTGCTTTCTGAATCGTACGCTTTTCTTTTTCGTCAGCAGTGTTTAAAAGATATTGGGCGTATTTGATATTATATTCTGGATGTCCCTGAAAGGAAAGAATGTGGTCTCCGATAATAAAAGCTTCATTTTCACAGAAATCACTGGTAGCTATCAGTTCAGCTTCAGGTGGCAGGGTTACTACCTGATCGTTGTGGTTATAGCAAAGGCGCATTTCTTTATCAGGGAAATATTCGAAAGCTTTTGGATGGATGACTTTTGAAACTCTGATTCCGGTTCCCCATCCTTTAGGAGAAGGTTCTACCTTACCCCCTAGAGCTTCTGCTATGGCTTGATGCCCGAAACAGATTCCTGCTATTCTCACTTGGTTATGATGTGCTTTACGAATAAAATCGAGTAAATCCTTTATCCATGATTCATTTTCATAAGCTCCCGCGCGGCTACCGGTGATAAGATATAGTTCGTCTTTTTGTAATTCAGTTGGAAATTCTCCTTTCTGAACGTCGAATAATTGATACTCTGTCTGGGGCTCTACCGCATTGAAGAGATTGTAAAACAGAGTGGGAAAAGTAGGAAGAAAATCCGGCAAAATATCTTCAAACCAGTCGCATACTAAGATATTTATTTTCATAGTGATATTTTTTATTAGAATCGATACTAATTTATTCTATATCTTGCAAAAATAATTTTTTAATGACAAAATAGGCCTATAAATCTTTTATTCTTGTCTTTTTTTACATTTTATCTTATTATGAGTTGATATTTTCTATATTTGCCCTTTCTAAACAATAAAACGACTTTTATTAAAAAGTTGTCTATCTGCAATTATTTGTCGGGTAATCTCTGTAAAAGACGTGTTCTTCTTTGTGTGTTGATAGAATAGAATTAATAAAATTAAATCTTTCTGATGATATGGGTGATCTTTGCATTTTAATTATTCATATATTACCAATCAGATTTTTTTTCGTGAATGATGAGTATGGGAAAGGATAGTAAGAGTATACAAGCAACGAAAGAAAAAGAATTTGAACGGTTTTTCGCCGAAAATTATTCCCGACTTTACTATTATGCGCTTCACTATATTTCTGATTCAGAGATATGTAAAGATATCGTTAGTGAATCTTTCCGGTATTTGTGGGAAAAATTAGATGCTGTCAGGGTGGATACTATGCTTACGTATATGTTCACTCATGTACGTAATTTGTGTATTGACCAGATCCGTCATGCAGAAGTTGAGAATTCGTATTTAAATTCTCAACTCAATTTTGTTTCAGAAATGGATGATGAGAATTGGAAAGAGACTGAGATAAGAATAGAACAGATAATGCAAGTGCTTGACACACTTCCATCACAAACTAAGTTTATTATGGAACAAAATTATTTGCATAAAAAGAAATATAAAGAAATAGCTGAGATAGTTGGAATGACTGAAAGTGGCGTGCGCAAACATATAATGAAAGGTTTGGATACCATTCGAAGTTATTTTTCTGTTAAATATAAAAAAGGTGGTAATCAAAAATAAATTATTACGTATAATATATTTAGAACATATTCTATTATGTGTAACAAGAAAGACGATAAATATTTAAACAATAAGGATTTCTACTCGGATGATCGTTTGGCATTTGAATGCGAGCAGGCTTTGCTTAGAACAAAATATCCAAATCCTTCGGTTAAAGCCGAATGGAACAAATTAAAGCAGAGCATTGAAACCACTCAGCCTTCAGAAGTTCCTGTTGCAAAGAAAAATCATTCTCTTAAAACACGTTCTTTTGTTTTGGGGACTCTTGCCGGTATTGCAGCAACGGTGTTGATACTGCTGGTTTTTCGTTGGCAGGATAAGCAGATGCAAGATCATCCTGTTAGCATTTTTGTGGCTCAGCAGGGAATTCAGGAGGTTACGATGAGCATAGGGAAGAATCAAGAACGTATTCTCTCAGATACTAAACAGGTGGTGCAAGATCCGTTAAAAGGAGTATTGGTGACTAATAAGGAGGCTGATTTCTCCAAAGTGAAGGGAGAGGTTATCAAGATGAGAACTGTTACTACTCCTTGTGGAAAAGATTATCGTATCGTATTAAATGATGGGACAGAAGTGCTGATGAATGCCGATAGTAAACTTACTTTTCCTACTCAATTTCGGGGTAAGGAGCGTTTGGTGTATTTGGAAGGAGAAGCCTATTTTAAAGTGGCAAAAAATAAAAAAATGCCCTTCGTTGTTAACACTGATAAGATGGACACAAGGGCATTGGGCACTGAGTTTAATGTGAAAGCGTATAAGGGGTTTAATCCTCAAGTTACGCTTATTGAAGGAGTAGTGATAGTGAGTGTTGCTGATATCAATAGAGAAGTAAGGTTATCTCCAGGAGAGGAAATCACCTATTCGAATAATAAAGTCAATGTTAAGAATGTAGATGCTGAGTACTATAATCAATGGAAAGATGGCTTTTTCTATTTTGATAATGTTCCTTTGGTAGAGGTGTTGACTGATTTGGGACGTTGGTACAATGTTAATATCGAGATTGAAAAGGCTTCATTGATGAGCTATCGTCTGCATTTCATCGTTAACAGAAATTCAGGAATTGATGAAGTAGTTGAAAATTTGAATAACTTTAGCTATCTGTCTGCTCTAAAAAATAAAAATACGATAGCTATTAGTGAGAAAAAAGATTTAAAAAGGGACTAAAAACATTCTTTTCTCGTATTAAAGCTATGATTATGTATTATTAATGATTGGCTTATATGAGAAAAACTAAATGGTTGATTGGCTTTGGAAGAAGCCCTCTTTGGAGAATGGTGTTGTTTTTTGTTTTCATGGTTGGAATTTGTTCCACCTATGCAGAGGCACAAACACAGAAAGTGAAAAATCCTCTTATTTCATTGGATTGTAAAAACGAACCGATGTCGTCTGTTCTGAAGAAGATAGAGCAGGCTTCAAAATATAAAGTTCTGTTTACTTATGATGAAATTCAGAGTTATAAAGTTACTGTATCTTTTAAAGATAAGCCTCTCAATGAGGCAGTTAAAGAAGTTATAGGCTCTTATCCACTGGCCTATAAGATAAAGAATATTTATATTTCTATCTATTCCTTGAAGACGACTGCTGAACGTAAGCGAATTGTTGGCAAGGTGGTTGATAAAAATGGAGAAGCTTTGCCGGGAGTGAACATTACCACCGATAATAAAACGATTGGTGGAATTAGTAATGTCGATGGAAATTTTGATATTAGAATTCCTGACGGGGAGACGGTAAACGTGCTTTCTTTTTCATTTATTGGCTTGAAGAAAAGTTCTTTCCCTTTTAAGGGAGATAGGCTAAGAGTGGTGATGGAGGATGATGCTCAGGCTATAGATGAAGTGGTGGTGACTGGCTTGGTTACCCACAATAGTAATAGTTTTACCGGAAATGCATCGGTTTTTAAAGGAGAAGATCTGAAGATGGTCGGACGGCAGAATTTGATCAAGAGCTTAAGTATTCTTGATCCTACCATTGCGATTGTAGAGAATACCTCTGCAGGTTCCAACCCGAATACTATGCCTAAAATTCGTTTTAGAGGCGAGAGCTCTTTTCAAGGGTTTGAGAATATCGATAAGTCTGGTTTGATGAGTGACCCCAATGAACCGTTATTTATTTTGGATGGATATCAAACGACCATGTCTACAATAGTCGACCTGGATATGAATTTGATTGAATCTGTTACCATCTTGAAAGACGCTGCAGCAGGTGCCATCTATGGTTCTAGAGCAGCGAATGGGGTGATTGTGGTGAAAACCCTTCAACCCAAAGAAGGAGAGTTGCGGATTAGTTACGGATTGGATATGAACGTTAATTTGCCTGATTTATCTAGCTATAATCTTTTGAATGCTAAGGAAAATTTAGCCTTGTATGACCGCTTTGGGATGTATCGCAATAATGATGGTACGTTAACCCCTGCTTATAATCAAATCACTCGTTGGATAGCCCAAGGGGTCGATACAGATTGGATGGCACAACCGGTTCGCAATGCCGTAGGTTATAAGCACTCATTGAACTTATCCGGAGGTGATCACCGCATGCGTTATGGCGTTGATTTGAATTATTCTAATGCTCCCGGAGTGATGAAAAAATCCTTCAGAACAAACTATGGAATTGGTATTAAGTTATCTTATAATTATAACGATAAACTTCGGTTTACGAACCATTTATCCGTAGGACAAACCAACTCCAAGGAATCTCCTTATGGCAGTTTTCAAGATTACACAACGATTAATTCCTTTTATCCCATAAAGGATGCCAACGGGAAGTTGTATAAATACTATTATTACGAAGATCAGTATGGAGAGCAGAATGTATGGGGCAATAGTAACAATACGCCTATCAACCCCCTGTATGAAGCATCTGTAGGAAATGATAATAAGGATGAAAGCCAGAATATCAATAATAACTTTGCGATGGAGTGGAGATTGCTTCCATCTTTCCGTATTAACGGAATGATAAGTTATACCAAGTCTACCGACAAGGCTACTTCTTTTCTTTCACCAAATTCGGCCACTTATACCGAGTATAGTGCTTCTTCTTCCACTTCTACTGAAGAAAAGGAATTGCTAAAAGGAAAATATACTTATGCCGAAACTTTTCAGGAACGTTTGGAAAGTAACTTGGTAGCCACATGGTCTAAAAATATGGGTGTGCATTTTGCTACGGCATCTGTTGGAGGTTCTATGGCTGATACAAAAAGTACCCTCTACGGTTTTACTGCTCAGGGATTTGGCGAGGAAGATGCTGCAGAACCTGCTTACGCACAAGGTTATGAAAAAGGAGGAACACCCAGTAACTCCGAAGGTCATACTCGTATGGCCAGTCTTTTTGCCTCTGCTAATTATGCTTATGATAGTCGATACCTGTTCGATTTTTCCTATCGCTTAGATGGTTCCTCTCAATTTGGTACAGAGAAAAAAGTTGCCCCATTCTATAGTCTAGGTGTAGGTTGGAACATGCACAATGAGCTGTTCATTAAGAAACTGAAGTTTGTTAATATGCTTAAGTTGAGAGCTACGTATGGAGAAGTAGGTTCAGTGAATTTCAGCCCTTATCAGGCCAAAGATATGTATCAATACACCAAAAGTGACCGTTATGATGGCAACATTGGGGTTATATTACGAGGACTAGGCAATGAGAACTTGCGTTGGCAAAGCACTCGTTCTTATGAACTTGGCGCAAAGGTTGGCATCTTTAATCGCTTTGATTTTTCTGCCAGCATTTACAATAAGCTGACTTCGGACATGGTTTTGCCTGTCACCACGCCTCCCTCTGTTGGTTTCAATAGCTACATTGAAAACTTGGGTCGGATGAGAAATAAAGGTTATGAAATCTCTATGCGTGCGTTCCTCCTTAAAAAAGCAGGATTAAACGTGTCAGTGTTTGCTTCGGCTACACATAATACCAATAAGATCTTATCTATTTCGTCCGCTTTGGAATCTTACAATAAAGCGGCAGACTCATCGGATGGATATTCGGATAACGAATACAAGCAAGTTTCTCATACGTTCCTGACTAAATACGAAGAAGGACAATCCTCTACCGCTATCTATGCAGTACGCTCTTTGGGCATTGACCCGATGACTGGTGAAGAGTTGTTCCTTACCAAAGAAGGGAAGACGACTCTGAAGTGGAATGCCAGTGATAAAATGGTGGTTGGCGATACTGAACCTACGATGAGAGGTACTTTTGGTACGAATGTGGGGTGGAATGGCTTGTTCTTGAATGCAACGTTCTCTTACTCATTGGGAGGTCAAATATATAACTCTACGCTAGTAAATAAGGTAGAGAACTCCAATAAATTTAAGAACATGGATAAGCGTGTGCTGACAGAGACTTGGCAGAAGCCGGGAGATGTGGTGAAATATAAAGCTAATCTTACAAAAAGATATTCGCAATACTATACGTATGCTAGTTCGCGATTTGTGCAAGATCAAGATTATCTGCAACTTGCTGCTCTTTCTTTGCAATATGAGTTGCCCAAAAAGATGATTCGCCCCTTGCGCATGAAGAGTGTAAGACTTTCCTTTAATATGTCCGATATATTCTATCTTTCTACCGTGAAGCGTGAGAGAGGAACGGATTATCCTTATGCACGATCCTTTAGTTTTGGCTTACGTACAAATTTTTAAAAGATGAAATATATGAAAAAAATAATATACCTTTTTATTTTATCTGTCTCCTTTTCTTTCTCTGCTTGTAGCGGATGGCTGGATGTTAGCCCTTCAACAGAAAAAGATCGAGCAGATTTGATTGAAACAGAAAATGGCTTTAAAGAGATGCTTTACGGATGTTATATCAATATGGCGAACGTTTCTCTCTATGGACACGAATTGACATATGGAGCACTCGAAGGTTTTGCTAAAAATTACGTGAAGTCACTCTCTAGTAACTATAAATTTACTGATACGGCTGTGCGCCCTACCATTGATGACATCTGGAGTAAAATGTATAATAATGTAGCGAATATAAATAGTATCCTCAATGATATAGAGAATAAAAAGGACTTATTCTACAACGGTGAAGGAGATATCCTTGAAGGAGAAGCTTTGACGATGAGAGCTTTTGTGCATTTTGACTTATTGCGCATGTTTGCTCCTGCCTACCAAGGCAATGAATCGACCATCGCCATCCCTTATGTCGAATCTTACGAGAGAGCACGCTATCCGCATATCAGTGAATCGAAGGTGGTGGAGAAGATTCTGGCTGACTTAGACAAGGCGGAAGAACTTTTCAAAGATGCTGCTGATCCTATCATGAGTGAGTTGATTGTCACTGCTTCGGGTAAAGGTGATTTCTTAGCCAACAGACAGTATCGTTTCAATTATTGGGCGGTGTTGGCTCTGAAAGCGCGTGTTTACTTATATGCAAACAATAAAGAAGCGGCCAAGGAGTATGCTATGAAAGTGATTAATGAAGGACCTTTTAAATGGATTAATCCATCTGTCTTGAGCGGCGAACATGCCGATAAGGTATTCATGTCCGAGATCATTTGTGCGTTGAATGTTCCTAAGTTGAGTACGTATTACGATACCTATTTCACTTCGGAAAAATACTCTTTGAGTGATGGATGGGGAATATATAGCTTGAATGTATTTGAGGATGGAAATGACTATCGTTATTTGTATTTGTTGACGAATGATAAAGATAAGAATAAGGTTATCTCGTCTAAATATGATCAAAGTCCTGCAGATGGTGCTACTTTGAAAAAAGAGACTGTTCCTTTAATCAGGTTAGGAGAGATGTATTTGATTGCTGCTGAATGCGATGCTGAGTCCAACCCTACAGAAGCTATCAGCCTGTTGCGCGAATTAAAGCTTCATAGGGGATATCTTTCATCGGACAGAGGAATAAATGACAATGCAACAGTAGCTCAGCTACAAGGATATGTACAAAAAGAGATGAGAAAAGAAACGTATGCCGAGGGACAGACTTTCTTTATGTATAAACGTTTGCAACTGGCTGCTATTCCTGATTTCAGTCCGTGGTCGTCAAATGCTACTTTTAGCATGCAGCCTTCGTATTATACATTTCCGCTTCCTGAAGATGAAAAAGAATATGGTAATATTCCAAAATCTTGATAATGATCAAAAAAATGAGAAAAATGAAAAAGAGCATATATTTACTACTGTTAATAACAGCTGTGTTGCAAACAGCTTGTTCGAAGGATGAGGTGGAAGTCTTTGACTCAAACAATTATATTTATTTTAATGTAGATGCTAAAGATGATGAAGCGTATCCCTCTCTTTCATGGACTTTCACTTTCATGGATGCATCTGTGAAAAGTGACGTATATGAAATCCCTGTCAAGTTTGCGGGACGTTATTTAGATAAAGATGCCATGTTTGAGTGGAAGGTCGTTGATTCATTGACTACGGCTATAGCTGGGGCACACTATGAAAAGATAGCACCTGAAGAGCAAACTATTCAGGCTGATAAGAGTGAAGGTGTTCTGAAGATTAAGTTGCTTCGTACTGCTGACATGCAAAATAAATCTTATGATTTAGTTTTGCAGCTTGTCGCTAACGATAACTTCCAGGTTGGGCCAGTTGATGAGATAAAAATAACTATTACGGATCAACTAGTACGACCAGATTGGTGGGTATATACTCCTTATGAACGTTTTTTGGGTACCTATTCTCTAATGAAGCTCCGCTTATGGCTAGAGTTTATGGGGGTAGAGGATGGCAGCAATCCATTTGAATCTGAGCAATATGTGATGTGGGCTGATTACGGAACTGGTAATTTTATCTATAAATTGTACAAAGACGGCGAGGTTAAGTCGACGGTGTTGGCCTTTAAAAATTGGCTGTATGTGGACAAAGAAAATCCTTATGATGAAGATTTAAAAATGCCTGTAGCTGAAAGTCTAGGCTCTTATTAATTCACCTAGTAATAATGAAAATGATGAAAAAATATTTATTGATATTGCTTTCTATCTTATCTTTTACTTCTTGCATAAAAGATGAAGGAAATTATGATTATACAACGCTCAAGGAAGTGCAGATAGGCGGCTTGGTAAATTCTTATCGTTTTGTTTTGCAAAAGACTCAAACGATAGCTCCTGAAATAACGACTGAGATAGCTCCCGATGATCTTAGCTACTGCTGGCGTGTGGGGGGGGATACTTTGTCTACTGATAAAGCGTTTACCCACACCTTTACTAAGGTTTTGGCATCGTCTGAGCCTTTGACTTTTGAGGTGATTGACAAGCTAACAAATATTCGCTTTGTAAAGAGAATGAATTTGGCTGTTGTCTCTCCTTTCGAAACAGGATGGCTCATCTTTGGGGATGTGCAGGGAAAGGCTCAACTAGATTTTCAGTCTTACGAAGATGAAAAGAAATATTTTACAGACATCTATAAGGAAGTTAACGGAGAAGATCTTTCGGGAACGGCCAAAATTGTGAAACAACTGAATTATCAGGATCCTTCTACAGGGGCTTATATGGATAGAGTAAGTGTGATTTGCAAAGGTGGGAAGAGTGTGGAACTTGATGGAAGTAGCTTTTTAAAACGCAAATATTATGAAGATGAATTCAAAGGAACATCTCTTAGCGTTGATGCTATTAGTTCAGAACACTATTCAATTGATAATAGTCTGTTTATCATTAGTAAGGGCAATATTTATGCTAAAACCCCAGGTAGCATGGGTACTCCGGATGAGGCTTATTATCAATATCCGTTGTCTGGAGATAGCCAAGGATATAGCGTTGCTGCTAATTATACAAAAGGATATAGCAATGGTGACTTTTACCTTTGTTTGGATGAACTCAATCATCGCTATGTAGATTTTCAACGCTCTTCTCTCTCTACAAAAGTATCTTCATTGACTGTGGATGAGAATAGTTCTGCTGTTATTGACCCCGATCATGTAGACGGAACTTCCGTATGGATGGGGCAGGCCTATAATGGCAATGCTCTTAGCATTGTAAAAACAGATGCAGGCAAGTATGTGTTGCATGTTCTTTCTTGTATTTGGGATGGCTCGTGGACTTTACTGGCTAAGTATGACATCCCAGATGGAGTGATTAATGCGACGACTTGTTTTACATCTCACAAGGTGAATCCTTATTTGATGATTGCTACAGGCAATAAACTGATGGCACTGAACTTGGAAGCTCTTTCTTCGGGAGTCGCTGCCATAAATGATGTTCATACTTATGAGGCTCCGATAACGGCTATGCATTATGCTTATAATGCCAACAAAGGCGTAAATGAGTTTGGTATCGCTATTCAGGAGAGTGCCACTTCTAGTACTTTATTGCTTATTAATCCTTCTCTAACTGCCATGGGGGAAATTTTAAAGAGATATGAAAATATGAAAGGGACTATTACTAGTCTTTGGCGTAAGATAATGTAATATTATGAGACTACTATTTTTATTTATATGTACTTTCTTGTTAAGTGAATGTAATGCTGCTAATGAATATTATATTCATGGTAAAGTCTCTGATATTCAGGATGGAACGCTTTTGTATCTTCGTTTAGTGGGGCCGCCTTCTCAAGATATAGATAGTGTTGTTGTTAAAAATGGAGAGTTTCTTTTTAAGGGAGAAGCGGAAAATTCGCCAATATGGGTTACGCTATCTTTTAAAAATAAGTTTGTTCCACTTTGCGATTTATACCTTGAAAAAGGGAATATCTTTGTAGCTGGTGAACTTTATAATTCTAAGGCAAAAGGTACCCGCACCAACGATGAATACAATGAATACAAGCAGGATATCCTTTCTTTATATACCAAGCAGAGCAATCTTTATGGTGATTTGGCTATTCATTCTTCTAAAAAGGGAGTAGCCTACACGGATAGTATGAATGTAGAGATCAAGAAATTGAAAAGTCATATCGATAGTGTGGAGATGAATTATATTAAAACCTATCCGGCTTCTGTTGTCTCTTTAAGAATATTAACCTATAAGTCTGGGCACATGGATGGTAATAGTTTAAAATCGGCAATATCTTTGTTAGATTCATCTCTACAGAATGCTCCTGAAGCGTTAAAGATGAAGGAATATGCCGCAGATCTATTGCTCTCAAAAGAAGGAACGATGGCTGCTGATTTTTCTCTGGTAACAGCTAAAGGTAAGTCTTTTAAATTATCTGATCAGAGAGGTAAGTATGTGTTGATAGACTTTTGGGCTTCGTGGTGTGCTCCTTGTCGGAATGCTTTGCCAGAAGTGGCGCGTTTGTATGATAAGTATAAAGGTGAGAACTTTGAACTAGTGGGTTTCTCTATTGATCGGAGTGTAGATAAGTGGCATCAGGCGCTTCAAGAAGAGAATTGTAAGTGGCCGCAGGTTTGCGATCATACAGGCAAGGTGGCTAAATTATATGCTGTGTCACTAATCCCTCTGACGGTGATCATAGACCCAGATGGCAAAATCCTAAGTAGGGGGCTCTCTAAAAATGAATTAGCTGATAAGCTTGCTGAGATATTCAAAGATAAATAAAATTATTAAAGGTTCATGCTTGAGCTAATAATGGTTACCTAAATCATAAAAAGAAGAGGCCTACTCACTTATTATTTGAGTCGGCCTCTTCTTTTTATATCCTTATTGGTTTTTGTTTATTTGAGCCACTTGTCTAGCCAAGCAAAGAAAGTACGTTGCCATAAAATACCATTTTGAGGTTTCAATACCCAGTGATTTTCATCAGGGTAGATCAACAATTCGGCAGGTATGCCTCTCAATACTGCAGCATTAAAGGCCGACATTCCTTGAGAAGCTAGGATACGATAATCTTTTTCTCCGTGGATACATAGTATAGGAGTATCCCATTTGTCAACAAACTTATGAGGAGAGTTAGCATATGTATGTTGCGCCACAGCATTCTTTTTATCCCAATAAGCGCCACCCATATCCCAGTTGGCAAACCACATCTCTTCTGTTTCCAAATATTGCATTTCCATATTGAAAATACCATCATGTGCAATAAAGGCTTTGAAGCGTTTGTTGTGGTGTCCGGCTAACCAATATACGGAATATCCTCCGAAGCTGGCACCTACGCATCCTAAGTGATTTTTGTCTACAAAAGGTTCTTTGGACATATCATCTATGGCAGTGAGGTAATCTTTCATACATTGACCACTGTAGTCTCCACTAATCTCTTGGTTCCATTCATTACCGAAGCCGGGTAACCCGCGGCGATTAGGCGCTACGATAATGTAATCATGAGCAGCCATCATCTGGAAGTTCCAGCGGTATGACCAAAATTGGCTGACAGGGCTTTGAGGTCCTCCTTCACAATAAAGTAGAGTAGGGTATTTTTTGTTCGGATCAAATTGAGGAGGATAGATAACCCAAGTAAGCATCTGTTTGCCATCCGTGGTAGTCATCCAGCGTTCTTCCACTCTTCCCATTTCTACTTGATCGTAGATATGTTTGTTTTCAAATGATAATTGAGTGGCTTCACCTTTCATATTAACGGCATATATTTCGTCGCCCATGCTCATAGAGTGTCTTGTGGCGATAAGTTTTTTCCCGCAAAGGGTGATCGAAGCATAGTCGTGTACTCCTTCAGTAAGAGGCTTAATGCTACTATCTTTCAAATTAAGTGTGTATATCTGAGAGGTAGCATGCCATACACCAGTGAAATAGATTTTCTTAGCATCGTTACTCCATTGAAAAGCATCTACGTTCGATTCAAAAGCTTTGCTTACGAACTGCTTTTCTCCTGTCTCCAGATTCATCACAAACAAGCGGTTTTGATCCGATTCATATCCGTCATGTTCCATGCTGAGCCATGCAATGCTTTTTCCATCGGGAGAATATTGAGGGTTTGTGTCATAGCCCATCATTCCCGCAGTGATATTTTCTGTATTTCCACTTTTCAGATCATAAATATAGATATCTGAGTTGGTCGATAAAGCATACTCTTTACCTGTTTTTTTACGACAAGTATATGCCACTTTGTCCGATGTCTTGTTCCATGTTAATTGCTCCATGCCACCGAAAGGTTTCATAGGGCTTTCGTAAGGTTCTCCTTCAAGGACATCTTTTATATTCGACAGAGCAGAACCGTCAAAATCAGCCACAAACGGGTGTGGGGCACTAGTTACCCATTCATCCCAATGTTTGTACATCAGATCGTTTACGATAATTCCGCTGGCTTTCGGAAGATCAGGATATTTATCCGTCGTGCTTTTTACCGTTTTTACTTGTGAGATAAAGAGAACCTTCTTGCCATCCGGAGAAAAAGAAAATCCTTCAACGTCTCCATTATAGTTAGACAATTGCTTGCGTTCACTCCCGTCTGCATTCATCTCCCATATCTGACTGCTTCCGCTTTCACTACTCAAAAAGGCTATCTTAGTTCCTCCTTTTATCCAGGCAGCTTCGCTCTCTGATGTTTTGGTAGCAGTAATCTGCTTATTGTCACTACCATCAATGTTCATCACAAAAACTTCGCGGTTACTCTTGTTTTCAGGAACGCTATAATAGCCCACGGTATACACTATTTTTTTTCCATCAGGAGAGACGGATACTCCGCCTATACGCCCCATAGCCCAAAGCGCCTCGGCTGTCATTCGCTTTCCTTCAATCTTTATCTCAGATTTGCCGATAAGCGCTGTTTGTTCTGTTTGCGCGGCTATTTGGCTGCTACAAACAGATAACGTCATTGCTGCTGACATCATCATTAGGTTTACAGATTTCATATTCTATTATTTAATCGTTGAAATATATTCTTCATGCTAGTGTGACAAAGATACAATTTATTTTTTTTCATTAACGATCTATACCATAGGAAAGAGTTTTTCTCTATAGGCAAAATTGTCTTAGTAATGGAATAAGGAATACTTTTTTAGAATTTACGTAAAAAAATAAAAGGGTCACCTTTTAGGTAACCCTTTCACTCAAGTATTTCTATAAAATATCGAAATATACTTATTTTTTGTTTTTAGAACGTTGCTCTGCAGCTTGTTGTTGCTGTTTTTGCATCGCTTCCAAGCGAGCTGCAAAACCTGTTTTCTTTTTAGGTTTAGCTTTAGCTTTCTTAGCCTCCAATTGAGCAAGCAGTTTGTCTTCATCCGTCACCTTGCGAAGAACGATCATCGTAATCACACTGATCAGTGTTGAGATGAAATAGTAGTAGTTCAATCCGGCAGGATAGTCATTCAATACAAAAAGGAACATCAATGGCATCAGATACATCATCCATTTCATTGCAGCCATTTGTTGCTGTCCTGTATCTTGTTGAGTCATAGTGAATTTCGTATTTAGTATGTTCGTGGCTGTCATTAACAAACAGAACAAACTAAGGTGATTCCCTAAGAACGGAACATGGAATGGGAAGTTTATGATTGCATCATAGGTTGATAAGTCATCAGCCCATAAGAAGCTTTGTTGACGTAACTCGATAGCACTTGGTACAAACATGAACAGAGCCATGAGGATAGGGAATTGAAGTAACATTGGCAAACATCCTCCCATCGGGCTTACTCCATATTGACTATAAAGTGCCATAACCTCTTGTTGCTTCTTCATAGCATCTTCCTGCTTAGGATACTTCTGATTTATTTCATTTATCTGCGGTTTCAGAACGCGCATTTTAGCAGATGAAATATAAGTTTTCCATGTTGCGGGGAAAACGACTAGCTTAACAATGATAGTCATCAGTAACAATACGATTCCCATATTTAGTCCCCAGCTAGATAGCCAGTCAAATATGTTAACCGTGAACCATTTATTGATAGAACGTACCACAGGCCATCCCAAATAAACTAAATTGTCTAATTCCAATTTGTCAGTCCGACCTTTATCAAAAGCTTTTAGCGTTTTGTAATGGTTCGGTCCCAAGTAAATCTGGAATTGAGTAGGAGATTCGCCTTTAGGATCAAAAAATGTACTCATCTGCGAAGAGTAACTTTTTAGATATCCAGAGCCTTCTTTCTCAGTCTTTGTTTCGAGAGTACTTTTACTAAATGCCTTGTCCGCAATAAGTACAGAAGAGAAGAACTGATTTTTATATCCAATCCATGTAAGGCGTTCCGGGATTGACTTCTCTTCATCTTTCGCTGCCGAAAGATTATCAGTGTTGTCACCAGCATACTTATACATCAATTCTGACAAACGGTTTTCATAAGTAAACCCACGCTCTAACTGGCGAGCCTTCTGTGCCCATTCCATATCAACATAATGAGTTGTAGCAGAGAGTTTCTGACTCATTCCTGTTGCTTTGATAGAGAAATCCAGCATGTAATTACCGGGATGTAAAGCATATACAAAGTCTATATAACTTGTGCTGTCGGCTGCTAAACGCATTGTGACACTGCTATCCGTACGGTTTACTGCTTTAAAGAAATAATCTTTGGTTTGTATAGTCTCTTTCCTATTATAAAAATAGAAATTCATACTGGCATCATCACCGGCAAAAAGAATCAATGGCTTTTTATCTTGGCCATCATACTTTTTTAGTATGGCAGAATTAATGTATGCACCCTTGTTCGCGATTGTAATCGTAAGCAAATCATTTCCAATGGTGATGTTCTTTTTTTCTCCTTTAGTAGCATCATAAAAAGTAGAAGCTGAATCAATATGAACTTCCTCTTTTTCGTTTGCCAGAGCAGCGGTAGCCTTAGCTTTTACCGCCTCCTCATGCTTTCTAACAAGTGCAATAGAGTCATTGTATTGCTTCAGTGCAGCCTGCTCTTCGGAACTTGGTCGGCTGAAATAGCTGAATCCTATTAATAAAACCCCTATTAAAACTAAACCAGTTATGGTGTTTTTGTCCATAAAAAATAATGTATATATTTATATTGTTTTTATTTATCGATTGCGGCCTTGATAAATGATACAAATAATGGATGCGGATGCAATACGGTGCTACTATATTCCGGATGGAACTGTGTACCTATGTACCACTTCAATGTTGGTATCTCAACGATCTCTACCAAGTCAGACTCCGGATTGATACCTACACATTTCATGCCATTCTCTTCAAATTCCTTGCGATAATCATTATTAAATTCATAACGATGACGGTGGCGTTCCTGAATATGCTCTTTTTTATAGGCTTGATAAACTTTAGAATCTTTGTTGACAACACACTCAAAAGCTCCTAAACGCATGGTTCCACCCATATTGGTTATTGCCTTTTGTTCTTCCATGATGTCAATGATATTGTATTTTGCCTTTTCGTTAAATTCTATTGAGTTAGCACCTGAATATTCTAAAACATCTCTAGCGAACTCAATTGCCATACATTGCATACCCAGACAGATACCAAATGTAGGATAGTCATTTTCACGCGCGAATTTGGCAGCGACAAACTTACCTTCTATTCCTCTTGATCCAAATCCCGGACAGATAACGATTCCGTCAACATGTCCTAGTTGCTCTTTAACATTGGCATCAGTCAGTTGTTCCGATTGTACATATTCTATTTTAAGCTTTCTATCGTTGTAAATTGCAGCTTGTGAAAGTGATTCCAAGATAGACTTGTAAGCATCTTGTAGTTCAACGTATTTACCAACTAAAGCAATAGTAACGATCTCTGTCGCATTGGTACGTCTGTTAAGGAATTGCTTCCATGAATCCAAATCAGGTCTTTCACCTACCGGCAAGCCCATTTTTCTCAGAATGGTTTCATCCAAGCCTTGTTCTTGCATTAATAATGGTACTTGGTAAATTGTTGGTGCATCAATAGACTGCACTACAGCATTTTCTTCCACATTACAAAATAGGGCAACCTTTTTACGTAAATTGGTACTAAGATTATGCTCCGTACGCAAAACAAGTACATCAGGCTGAACACCAAGAGATTGCAACTCTTTTACCGAATGTTGGGTAGGTTTGGTTTTTAGCTCTTTTGCGGCTGCCAAAAACGGAACATATGTCAGGTGCACACAGAGTGCATTCTGTCCTAATTCCCATTTTAGCTGACGAATACTTTCTAAATAAGGTAAAGACTCGATATCACCTACTGTTCCACCTATTTCTGTAATTACAAAATCAAATTTGTATTTGTTTCCCAGTAGTTTTACATTGCGTTTAATTTCGTCAGTGATGTGTGGTATCACCTGAATCGTTTTACCTAAATAATCACCCCGGCGTTCTTTATCAATAACACTTTTGTAAATACGTCCAGTTGTAATGTTGTTTGCTTTTGTCGTCTGAATGCCTAAGAAACGTTCGTAGTGTCCTAAGTCCAAATCAGCTTCGTGCCCATCAACTGTTACATAACATTCTCCATGTTCGTAAGGATTTAGTGTACCCGGATCAATGTTGATATAAGGGTCAAACTTTTGGATGGTTACATTGTAACCTCTTGCTTGTAACAATTTACCGATAGATGATGAAATAATACCTTTCCCAAGAGAGGAAGCTACACCACCGGTGACGAAAATATACTTTGTTTCTCCCACAGCTATACTGTTTTAATTATGTTGTTTTTATTGTCGTCAGCTATGACTTAAAAAGCGCAAAATTATAAAAAAAAGAGGAAGTCCATAAGCTTTAGCTAAACAATTTATTAAAAAAGACAATTATAATAGCTTTATTAAGAATCCTGCACATATTTACTTTTGTGTTCTGAAGATTTTGGCTTATTTTTGCCCCTAAAGTTGATAATATATGAAGAATGTATCTTTTTTTTTATTAATATTGTTTATTTCTGTTTTATCTGTTTCAGCACAGAACCAACGTTCGATTAAAGAACATCTAAAACCCTCTTTAAAAGTAGATGTAATAACTCTTGATACAATGCCTTCCGCACTATATCAGTACTACTTCGGAAGTTTAGATTCTTTAAACAATGATACGGTTCCGATGCGTTATATTGAATCAGATCCCGACTATTACCGTTTGTTTATTCCTATTGCTTTCTATTATTCTCCTATTGAGGAAGTTTCGAATATGAAGTGGGCTTTTCAAATGCCCGATACATTGCCCGAGTTAGGTAAAACGCTGCTGCATTATGATACAATACCTTTTACTAAAACTGCTAACGCAAAAAGCTTTGTTAATCGTGCGTTGTTGAGTTTATACCTTGCTAATCCTACTTGTATAGTCACTACTGAAGGGCGGATCATGAGTCGCAATGCTTTTCGTGAAGATGTACGGGTTAAGATGTCTTCCGAGGCTAAAGTCATGAAACTTTTCCAGCCTGAAAAAGTGAATGAGGATGTAGGTGAAGCCAGAGTGATTATTCATAAGCCTAATTGGTGGGTTACAGGCGGAAGTGGGTCTTTGCAGATGACTCAGAATTACATTTCCGGCAACTGGTATAAAGGAGGGGAGAGTACCAATTCGGTTTTAGGGAACCTTCAATTATATGCTAATTATAATGATAAGGAGAAGATTCAGTTTGAAAACCTGTTAGAAGTAAAAATGGGGTTCAATACAGTAGCTTCGGACACTGTTCGTCAATATCGTATTAATACGGATGTGTTTCGTGTTTATAGTAAATTAGGTGTGCAGGCAGCTTCAAAATGGTATTATACTATTTCTAGTGAGTTGAATACGCAGTTTTTTAATAACTATAAAACTAATACGAATACCGTTGTTTCCTCGTTCCTGGCTCCAGCTAATTTCATGTTCAGTATTGGTATGGATTATAAGTTGAAGAATAAGAAAATAAACCTCTCTGTATTAATGTCACCAGCATCCTATAATTTACGTTATGTGGGCAATAGCAAGGTTGATGAAACACATTTTGGTTTAGATGAAGGGAAGAAAGTATTACATACAGTCGGTTCAAAGCTTGAAAGTACTTTGGTATGGACTATCATTCCTTCCGTCAAACTCAATTCACGCTTATATTACTTTACGAATTATGAAAAGGTTGAAGCTGAATGGGAAAATACTTTTAATTTTGTGCTTAATAGGTATCTTTCGACTAAACTGTTTGTACATGCTCGTTATGATGATGGGTCCAAACGAGGTGAAGGAAAAAGCTATTTCCAATTAAAAGAATTGTTAAGCTTTGGTATTAATTATACCTGGTAAATCATAAACAAGGTTCGTCAGAACTAGAATACAGAAAGATGCCTTTTGGATTTTATTGATTCAAGAGGCATCTTCTTGTATTGTTAAAGCTCTTTTAACTATTGGAGGAGATAAAGTGATTTGTTATACTAATCGCTTGTTTTGTTTCATATTAACTTTGCTTTCTTGTGTTCAATTTCAAATTGAAATCTAACTTCCGCTTATTATATCTTTAATATATTCTTTTGCATGAAATTGGCTTCTTTTTTAGAGTAAAAAAGCCAATTTATATAGTATAAAAAATAGTAGAACGCTTTATAATATCCGAAATATGCTTAAATTTGCCGCAATTTGTAATGTTGAGTTTGCAAAAATGGCAGATACGATTAAACATCAAGGTATTGTGAAAAACATAATTGGTACTCGGATATTTGTGAATATTATCCAGACGACAGCTTGTGCTGCATGTAGTGCCAAAGGTTATTGCTCTTCTTCGGAGAGCAAAGAAAAGACCATTGAAATTACTGTCCCTTTATCTACTGATTTTCATATTGGGGATCAGGTAGACGTAATTGGTGAAACCTCTATGGGAATGATGGCCGTTCTATGGGCCTTTATAGTTCCGTTCTTTGTATTAATAATCTCTTTATTTATTATAATGTCTGTAACAGACGGCAATGAACTGTTGTCCGCTTCTGTTTCTTTAGGTTTGCTTATACCTTATTATCTCATCTTGTGGATCAATAAGGAACGGATGAAAAAGAATTTCTCATTTACCATAAAACCAATAAAATAACTTATTTATGAACTTAATTCTGATAGCGGTGATTTCACTAGGAGCTATTGCGCTTATTTTGGCTGCAATATTATATGTAGCTTCTAAGAAGTTTGCTGTGTATGAAGATCCCCGTATTGCTAAAGTTTCTGAGATTTTACCTCAGGCTAATTGCGGAGGTTGTGGTTATCCCGGATGTAGTGGCTTTGCTGACGCATGTGTTAAAGCAGGCTCACTAGAGGGAAAATTTTGTCCGGTAGGTGGACAACCAATGATGGCGGAAGTTGCGTCTATCTTAGGATTGAACGCTGAAGCTGCCGACCCAATGATCGCAGTTGTAAGATGTAACGGAACGTGTGAACACCGCCCCCGTCTTAATCAATATGATGGTGCTAAGAGCTGTGCTATAGCTGCCTCTCTTTATGGTGGAGAGACCGGATGTAGTTATGGATGTCTTGGTTGCGGTGACTGCGTTGAAGTATGTCAGTTTGATGCTATACACATGAATCCGGAAACGGGATTGCCTGAGGTAGACGAAGAGAAGTGTACCGCATGTAACGCTTGCGTTAAGGCTTGTCCTAAAAATCTTATCGAACTTCGTGCTAAAGGAAAGAAGTCGCGCAGGGTCTATGTATCTTGCATGAATAAAGACAAAGGAGCGCTTACCCGCAAATCTTGCGATGTAGGTTGTATTGGTTGTGGCAAATGTGTCAAGGCTTGTCCTTTTGACGCTATTAAAGTAGAGAACAATCTTGCCTACATTGATTATAATCAATGTAAGTCATGCCGTAAATGTGTTGAGGTTTGTCCCCAACATACCATTATTGAGCTCAATTTCCCTCCTCGTAAGCCTAAAGAAGAAACCGTGGAGAAAAAGCCGGTTGCTACCGTTTAATAACGCGAAATAATAAACAGATTAAAATACATAAATGTATGTTGAAGACATTTTCAATTGGTGGAATTCATCCACAAGAAAATAAACTTTCAGCGCATCAGGCTATTATAACAGCCAATGTTCCCGAGAAAGCAGTCATTTTGTTGGGGCAACACATTGGTGCTCCTGCCAAACCGATTGTAGCCAAAGGGGATGTCGTAAAAGTTGGTACTAAAATAGCCGAAGCTAATGGATTCGTTTCTGCTGCGGTACACTCTTCTGTGAGTGGAAAAGTAGTAAAGATAGATTCAATCGTTGATGCGAGCGGATATGCTAAACCTGCCATTCTCATTGATGTAGAAGGAGATGAGTGGGAAGAATCTATTGATCGTAGTGTTACTCTGGCACGCGAGTGCAATCTAAGCTCAGAAGAGATCGTAAAAAAGATTGCAGATGCTGGTATTGTGGGACTTGGAGGAGCTTGTTTCCCAACTCAGGTAAAGTTATGTCCGCCTCCTTCTTTTAAAGCTGAATGCTTAATCATTAATGCTGTAGAGTGTGAACCTTACCTTACTGCCGACCATCAGTTAATGCTGGAACGTGCAGAAGAGATCATGGTAGGTGTTTCTCTTTTGATGAAAGCGATTAAAGTAAACAAGGCCTTCATCGGTATTGAGAACAACAAACCTGATGCTATTAAATTAATGACAAAAGTTGGCGCCAGCTATGCAGGTGTCAGTATTGTTCCTCTGAAAGTGAAATATCCTCAAGGAGGTGAAAAGCAGCTAATTGATGCTATCATAGCACGCCAAGTAGCTAGTGGAGCACTTCCTATTTCAGCCGGAGCGGTTGTGCAGAATGTGGGTACTGCATTTGCTGTTTACGAAGCTGTGCAGAAAAACAAACCTCTGATAGAACGTGTCATCACAGTGACCGGGAAATCTGTTGCAAAACCTTCTAATTTCATGGCCCGTATCGGTACTCCGATGAAACAGCTCATTGAGGCTTGTGGCGGTTTACCCGAAGATACCGGTAAGATTATCGGTGGTGGTCCTATGATGGGAAAAGCATTGGTTAATACCGATGTACCAACTGCCAAAGGTAGCTCGGGAATTCTTATTATGCCTCAAAAAGAAGCTAAACGAGGAGAAGTACGCAACTGCATACGTTGTTCTAAATGTGTCAGTGTATGTCCTATGGGCTTAGAACCTTATTTGTTAGGTGCTTTGGCCGAACATGTAGATTTTGAGAGAATGGAAAAGGAAAAAATCATGGACTGCATCGAATGCGGTTCCTGCCAATTTACCTGTCCCACTAACCGTCCGCTACTCGATTATTGCCGTTTAGGTAAATCTAAAGTAGGTGGAATGATTCGCGCACGACAAGCTAAATAATAACGAAGAATGGATAAAAAATTAATAGTATCGCTTTCTCCTCACATCCATAATGGAGATAGTGTTGAAAAAAACATGTACGGAGTGCTTTTAGCTCTTCTACCTGCTTTTATTGTCTCCCTAATCTATTTCGGGTTGGGAGCTCTTATTGTAACAGCTACCTCTGTACTTGCCTGCCTGTTCTTTGAATGGGGCATCAGCAAGTATCTTATGAAAAGTCCTTCTAGCATTGCTGATGGGTCAGCAGCTATCACAGGCGTTTTATTGGCTTTCAACCTGCCATCCAACTTGCCTATATGGATCATCATTATAGGTGCTTTGTTTGCTATCGGTGTAGGTAAAATGTCTTTTGGAGGATTAGGAAACAACCCTTTTAACCCTGCTTTGGCGGGACGAGTATTCCTTTTGCTCTCTTTTCCGGTGCAGATGACCACTTGGCCAAAACTTGGACAGCTAGCCTCTTATATCGATGCTGAAACAGCCGCTACTCCTCTTTCTATTATGAAAGGAGTTATTAAAGGAGCACCCGGTTTTTCACTTGATCAGTTGCCCGATTCTTTCAGTCTTTTCATCGGTCATAATGGCGGATGTCTGGGAGAAGTCAGTGCGGCAGCGTTGCTCATTGGTTTGATCTATATGTTGATGAAGAAAATCATCACCTGGCATATACCCGTATCTATCTTTGTTACAGTAGCCGTTTTCTCAGGTATCATGCATTTGGTAAATCCTGCCATTTACGTATCACCTATTACACAGTTACTTTCCGGAGGATTAATGTTGGGAGCTGTCTTCATGGCAACAGACTATGTTACTTCACCGATGACCAATAAAGGTATGCTTATTTATGGAGTATCTATCGGTATCCTGACAGTTGTAATTCGTCTTTTTGGAGCTTATCCCGAAGGAATGTCATTTGCCATTCTGATTATGAATGCTTTTACTCCGTTAATTAATACTTATTGCAAACCTAAACGCTTTGGGGAGGTGGCAAAAAAGAAATGAAGAAACTAGAATCATCTTTAAGGAATATGTTGCTGGTACTAACCGGAGTAACAGCTCTATCAGTAGCTCTATTGGCATATGTGAATGAACTAACCAAAGGGCCTATAGCCGATGCTAATGCAAAGACCCTGAATGAGGCTTTGAAAAGCGTAGTGCCTGCCTTTACTAATAATCCGGTAGCAGAATGTGATACGATCTTTAGTGAAAAAGAGGGCAAGAAGATTGTCGACTTTATCATTTATCCGGCTAAGAATGGCGAACAGTTGGTTGGAACTGCCGTTGAATCAAAATCATTAGGCTTTGGTGGTGAACTGAAAGTACTTGTAGGTTTTGATGCCGAAGGAAAGATTTATAACTATTCTCTATTGGCACATGCTGAAACTCCCGGTCTGGGCTCTAAAGCTGTAGACTGGTTCAAAGAAGGTCATAAAGGGAATATCAAGGGGATGGATCCCGGAAAGAAACCGTTGACTGTGAGCAAAGATGGGGGAGAAGTAGATGCGATTACTGCTTCAACCATTACCTCTCGTGCGTTTTTGAAAGCTGTCAATGCAGCATATACTGCTTATACAGCTAAAGCCTCGGTTAGTGATGCGACTTCCGGTGCAACTCAACATGTAGAATATACTGATTCAGTCAGTGCTAAAAAATAAAAGGAGTTTAGAATATGAATAACTTTAAAGTTTTGATGAATGGGATTGTAAAAGAGAATCCTATTTTTGTGCTCCTGCTCGGTATGTGTCCCACACTTGGAACTACTTCGTCGGCTATTAACGGCATGGGCATGGGGTTGGCAACAATGTTTGTACTTGTATGCTCTAATGTGGTAATATCTAGTATTAAGAACCTGATCCCCGACATGGTGCGCATACCTTCCTTTATTGTGGTTATTGCCTCTTTCGTAACTTTACTGCAAATGGTGATGCAAGCTTATGTGCCTGCGTTGTATGCTACTTTGGGATTGTTTATTCCCCTAATCGTGGTAAACTGTATTGTGTTAGGGCGTGCAGAAGCTTTTGCAGCTAAAAACAATCCGTTGGTTTCCATGTTCGACGGTTTGGGAATGGGACTAGGTTTCACTATTGCCTTAACTCTTTTGGGAGCAGTTCGTGAAATATTGGGTACCGGTAAAGTGTTCAACCTGACTGTTTTCCCTGAAAGTTATGGTATGCTTGTCTTTGTACTCGCACCCGGAGCCTTCATCGCATTAGGATACCTTATCGCACTAATTAATCGTTTTAAGAAAGCATAATCTTATAAAAAGAAATATAGTATGGAATATATATTGATATTCATTTCAGCTGTTTTCGTCAACAACATCGTGTTGTCGCAGTTCCTGGGTATCTGCCCGTTCTTGGGAGTATCTAAGAAAGTAGAAACAGCTATGGGTATGAGTGCTGCCGTAGCTTTTGTGCTTACCATCGCTACCATTGTGACCTTTTTGATACAGAAATTTGTTCTCGATGCCTTTGGTTTACAATATCTTCAAACCATCACCTTCATACTCGTTATTGCCGCTCTGGTACAGATGGTAGAAATCATCTTGAAGAAAGTTTCTCCTGCCCTTTATCAGGCACTCGGAGTGTTCTTACCTTTGATCACAACTAACTGTTGTATTTTGGGTGTAGCCATCTTGGTTATTCAGAAAGACTTTAATCTGCTAACCGGAGTTGTTTATGCATTCTCTACTGCCATAGGTTTTGGTTTGGCATTAGTACTTTTTGCCGGTTTACGTGAACAAATGAGTTTGGTGAAATTGCCAAAAGGAATGGAAGGAACCCCGATAGCCTTGATTACAGCCGGTTTATTGGCTATGGCATTTATGGGCTTCTCAGGAGTAGTATAGTAGTTATTTGTAAGTTAAGAAATAGATTCCCTTATTTTACAGTCTTTCAATAGATCAGAAAGAGATGTAAAATAAGGGAGTTTTTTTATTCCCAAAAAGCATGGAAATGGTGCACAGGGCCGTGTCCTTTACCTATCTCGTAAGCCGCACCCGCTTCAATGGCGTGAGTGATGTACTCTTTTCCCGCTCTTACAGCATCGTTCAACGAGAGCTGATGAGCCAGAAACGAAGCCACAGCCGACGATAACGTGCAACCGGTACCATGTGTGTTTTTTGTGGCTATTCTCTTTGAAGAAAGCTCTATCACTTCATCTTCCTCCGCATTGTAGAACACATCAATTAACTCCTCATCCGATAAATGTCCCGCTTTGAGCAAGACCGATACCTGTCCCTCGCACGACAAACTTCTGGCTACCTGAGGCAATTCTTTCTGAGAACTAATTTTCTTTCCTAATAAGATTTCCGCTTCAGGAATATTAGGAGTAATCACCCTTACAAAAGGAATTAGTTCCTTTTTCAACGTCTCAATAGCCTCATCCTGTAGCAGACTATCGCCCGAAGTTGCCACCATCACCGGATCTAATACGATATTTCGTATGTCATACTTGCCTAATACTTCCCGTACCCCTCGTATTAGTTCCGAAGAGTGCAACATGCCTATCTTGATCGCATCCGCACCCACATCATCAAGCACCGAAGAAATTTGTCCCCGCACAAAAGAGACCGGGATGGGATGTACACCATACACCCCCACAGTGTTCTCGTCGACCACAGCCGTTATGGCAGACATTCCGTAACAGCCACATGCCGACATTGTTTTTAAATCAGCTTGTACGCCGGCCCCACCGCTAGGGTCACTTCCGGCAATGGTAAGCACACGTTTGTATTGTTTCATTTCTATTTTAAGTTATTCGTTACATTCATTTTATACAGCCCATTGCTCCATGCGCCATGCACTATCCCAAAACATCCATTCCAATTTTGCTGAGCGGACAAAAGCATCCGTCATGCTCTGCTGCTGCTCCTTGGAACATGCCTCAGCCAATTCGTCACAGATTGCCATTGCCTGAGTCACCGCCTCTTCAAATTCCGTTCCGCCATAAGTGTCAATCCATTGCTTATAAGGGTTATTGGTTGTTGTGCAATTCTCCAAAATATATTCTCCAACCTTTTTGTAGATTTTGAAACAAGGTAATACCGCTGCGATGGCTGTTTCCACAGGAGCCGTTGCAAGCACTTGATGCAGATGCCCTGTGTAGAGCAAGCAGCTTGGAGATGGCTCCACTATCTTCGCTTGTTCCGATTGGCTCAAATAAGTTTCATGTAGCGAACCTTCCACATAAACAGTATCCGTAGAGAATTTCAAAAAAGCTTTTGCATGTTCGCTTTTCTTCACTCGGCTCATGATTCCCGCTAATATCTTACCATATTCAGCTAAGTACAAACGATCTTGATTAATATAAAAAATAAACTTCTCCCTAGGTAAAGTGCCATCCATCAACTCCGCAATAAAAGGCAATTCCAATATCTTATGATAAATAGGCAGTATTTCAGTCCAAACCTGTTCACTCCATTTCATACATTTCTATTTTTTAATTATACTTTTCTTCTATCTTATCTCTTCAATGTTTCTTTTAAAATACGTGCGGCTTTACATGGATCCGTTGCCGACATAATTTCAGAAACCACCGCTATGCCATCCGCTCCTGCCTGATACACCTGCTTGGCATTCTCGGCATGGATTCCTCCGATAGCTACCGCCTGGTGTTTGCATATCTGTTTTACTTGCTGTATGCCATCAAGTCCAAAGGGGAGGAGAGTATCAGTTTTTGTCGGTGTACTGAATACCGGCGATATACCAATATAATCCACATCAAGCTCATTAGCCAGTTTAGCTTGCTCCAATGTTTCCACAGACAGTCCGATGATTTTGTCATACCCAAGCATCCGGCGAGCCACAGCATAAGGCATATCACTCTGCCCGATATGTACCCCGTCGGCATCACATGCCAAAGCAATATCCAGTCGGTCGTTAATAATCAGCGGTACCTTATAAGGAGAAAGTAACTCTTTCAATCGCATAGCCAGTTCATAAAAAGCGAGCGTGGAACACTCCTTCTCACGCAGTTGTACCATAGTAACGCCTCCTTTAACCCCTTCTACCACAACCTCTTCCAGAGATCGGCCAAGAGAGAGACGCCTGTCAGTGACCAGATACAAACTTAAATCAAAGATTGGCATCAGCTGATTGTTTTAGGTTAGTCGATAGTACTTCGGCAGTGAGATTATACATCTCATCCAAGAACAACACCTGCATACTGCCATTGCCCTGAGCCTTTGCAGCAGCCAACTCTCCGCAGATACTCATCATCGCCATGGCATGCGTAGCCGCTTCCATATAATTGCTATTGATCGCAGCAAAAGTTGCCGTTATAGCAGTAGCTGTGCAGCCCATTCCCGTGACACGTGCCATGAGCGGATGCCCATTGACAACAGTTTCTGTCAGTACCCCATTCGTTATATAATCCGTAGGGCCACTAATCACCACGATTGCTCCTGTTTTCAGTGCCAACTGTTTGGCCGATTGCAACGCATTGTCCGAAGAGTCACTACTATCCACCCCCTTTGTGCTAATGCCATCATTCACCAGCGCCATGATCTCCGATGCATTACCTCTGATGATCGAAGGTTCTACTGTTTCAATCAACAGCTTGCATACCTCTGTACGATAAGGAGTAGCTCCAGCACCAACCGGATCGAGCACTACAGGAATTCCTTTCTTTTTCGCCGCCATACCCGCAATCATCATAGCATCCACCCAATCCGCACTGAGTGTACCAATATTGATTACCAGTGCCGAAGCAATCTGAACCATGTCTGCTACCTCTTCCGCTGCATGCGCCATCACAGGCGAAGCACCAATCGCGAGTAGAGCGTTAGCCGTATTATTCATCACCACAAAATTAGTGATATTGTGAACCAATGGAGACTTCTGTCGCACAAGCTCAAAGTCCCTTTGCAAATTTTTAATATCCATTATTCTATTATTTTTTATAAATAAAAAAACCGTTTCGCGTTAATACAACAACGAAACGGTTTTCTATATTTTGTTTTTTCAATCTTACCGAATTCCTACGCTGCAATTACGCATATCAGGTTCAAAGGGTATAATCTCAGCTCGTAAACTATACGAACACCCCTACAGTGACTGCAAATGTATATAAAATCTTTAAAGCCAACACCCTGTTTTGCTTTAAAATCTTTTTTCTTTTTCAAATAACGACCTACTTTGCCTTTTTGTTGTTTCTGAATGGACATGAGTAATCTTTAACAAATAAATATGGAACCATTTTTTCCATAATGACATGGATTGTTATAAAGTAAAATATCAGCTATTTCTGTAATAATATTCGATGAGCACCTAGATCAAAAAATAATCAGATAGAAATAAATTATGAACTGCTGGAAGTTAAAGTTAATCAAATCATTGCTGCTAGATTCGCGAGAGTAAAAATGGATTCAGAAATACAATGTTTTGTTAAATAGTAATAATAATATAGATTAGGTACTATACATATAGTCTATTTTGAATAATTTTCAATATATAACAGTATATTTTATTTTTGTAAAAAATTAATGTTGTGTAAATACAATAAATAAATTAAATAATTTTTATGGAAAATATTAGATTAGATCATGAATTGGCAGAATGTATAGAAAAATGGAATTGGAAATACCATCATATTGGAATTCCAACAACTGAACAGAAAACCGGAGAGATCTATATTTCTCATTTAAAATTTTATGTTTCGGGGTTTTCGACGAGTCCTTATGGCATCGAATGGATGAGATTTGAAAAAGATAGTCCTATCCATCCATTAGTACAAAAAATAGCACATATTGCTTTTCAAGTAAATGATTTAGATTCGGAATTGAAAAAGCATGCATTTAATTTATTAACGCCACCTAATCCTCCTTCAGAAGGAGTTAGGGTCGCTATGATTGAACATAATGGAGCTCCAATAGAACTAATAGAGTTTAAGAAATAATCCATACAATATATAATTATTTGAAGCTTGGTAACTAAAAATAATCATTTGGACGGAAAGAGGAAACACGCTTTTTATTTCAAAATACAAAATTTAAACAGGCTCTCAGAATAAGAAAAAACACTATTAATAACCTTCAATACTTATTGATTGAAGGTTTGTAGAAGCTATTGTGGCAAGAACTCAGATAAAATCAACCTATTTAGGTAGTTTCTTTAAAAACAACCGTTTTTAAACAGGCTCTTATAATGCAAATTTTTAAAATAGTATTATATTTGAGCAATTTTTAAATAAAAAGAATTGATGAGGAAGTAATCCTTGAATTCTTCAAGGTGGAAGAAGAAAATTGTGAGAGTGGGAAATCATTGGCTTGCGTTAAGTGGTATTAGGAGCTAAACTAGGATAAA